>WHTZ01000009.1 GCA_009377495.1 Luteitalea sp. | reverse complement strand
GCCGTGTCTCACTCTCGGGTGTGGCGACGCGCGACAGCGCGCGGACCTTCGAATAGGAGAGCTCGCCACGTTGCATCGCCGCACTCACGACGGGCAGCGTCGCGAGGGCGCGCGCCACGCGTACCTTCTCGCGGGCGGCGCCGAGATCGAGGCCGGTTCGCCAACTGAGCCAGTGGGCGCAGGAGGTGAAGCCGGCGTTCCAGCCCGCCTGCGCATCGAACTGCCGGATCAAGACCAGCAGCTCGTAGGTCGCCGCCTGGATGCGGGCCGACAGCTCGGCGATGGCATCGCCCAGCCGTTCGACCTCCTCGCCGGGCGCAGGCGTCGGCCCATCAGTCAACGACGCAAGGATTGACGTGTCGGGGGTGGCATCTAGGGTTTCGTGGGCAAACATGCACCATCATAACCCCTGGATTTTCAATCGCTTGTACGCCTCCAGGTGTGGTGCGCGCGGGCCGAGACACGTCCACGCCTTGCCCGGACGGCGAACGGGCGCCAGAGGGACCGTAGGGCCGCCTGGAGGCATCCTGGCACGGGGTCCAGAGCACGAGGCGTCCCGTTGAAATATGCCTGTCAAGGAAAAAGTGAGGTCCGTGCGAGAAAATCATCGGCCCAGACCGTGACCCTCACGCCTCGCGCTCCATCGCGAGCGCGTCACTTCGCAGTGCGCTCAACGGTACGCCGCGGCCTGGATGCCGTAGAGCTCCGAGTACTGTCCGCCCGTCGCGATGAGCTGCTCGTGTGTGCCCACCTCCACGACCCGTGCGCCGTCCAAGACGACGATCACATCGGCCATGCGCACGGTGGAGAACCGATGTGAGACGAGAATCGTGAGCCGGCCGTCCTCTCGCTCGTCGCGCGCGGCAGCGGCGTAGCGTTCGAACAGCGCATGCTCGGTCTCCGCATCGAGCGCGGCCGTGGGCTCGTCGAGCACGAGCAGCAGTGGGTCGTCCCGCATAAAGCCGCGTGCGAGCGCGAGCTTCTGCCATTGACCAAACGACACCTCGACGCCGCCGGGCCATGTCGGACCGAGCTGCGTGTCGAGACCAGACGTCAGACGTGAGACGACGTCGGTGGCGCCCGCCCGCCCGATCGCCGTGACGATGGCCGGCTCGTCCTCGAGACGCGGCACATCTCCCACGCCCACGGTCTGACGCGCGCGGAGCTCGAAGCGGAAGAAGTCTTGGAACGCTCCCGCCAGCCGCGCCCGCCACTGGTCGGCCGGAATCCGGGCCAGCGGCGTGTCGTCCACGAGAATCGAGCCCGCCGTTGGCTCGTACATCTTTGCGAGCAGCTTGACCAGTGTTGTCTTACCGGCGCCGTTCTCGCCAACGACGGCAACCACCGTGCCCGCAGGTAGCAACAGCGAGACGTCGTCGAGCACCAGGCGTGACGTGCCAGGATAGGCAAACGATACGTGCTCGAAGCGAATGCCGCGGCGGAGGGCAGCCGGCACCGGCAGATCGGCGGACGCCGTCCATGACGCGGCGTAGTCTTCGAGCCACGCGAGCCGCCTCGAGCCGTCCATCCAGAAGCCGCGCAGGAAGCCGATCTCGCCAACCGTCGCGCCGATGTACGCTGACAGGCGCGATCCCGCCGCGAGCACCAGCAGCACGTCGCCGGCCGGAGCGCCGAGGCCGGACGACACGAAAACGACAGCGCAGACGTAGGCAACGCCGAAGAGCGCCCAAGCCAGCGTGTGCCACATGGCCGACCCCCACCGCGCTGCCGACACGGCCGCATACGCCCGCTCCCATGCCGCACGGCGCTCGGCCACCAGTCGATTGCCAATGCGCGTGACGCGGACTTCCTTCCCTGGCGGCGCCGTCGTCGCGGTTGTGAAGAGGTGCCGAGCCAACCTGTTGGCCTGCGCGGCACGTTCGTGAGCCGCGCGCTCGACGACGGGACGCCAGGTCGACGTGAGCACGGTGGGCAGCGCGAAGACCGCCAGCAGCACGAGCGCCACATGAATCGAGGCGAGCAGAGCCACGGTCACACCAAGCCGCAGGATCCAGCCGCACGTCGAGAACAGCGACATGTACATGTGATCGAGCACGAATACCTGATCGCGGAGCATCGCGAGCCGATCGAGGTAATCGGGACGCTCGTGGTGTGCGATGGTCGCAATCGAAGCCTGGAGGCGGGCAACGTGCGATTCGAGTGCGATGGTCACCTTGTCTCGGAAGCGTCGCTGCACCCGGGTGCTGACCGTACGAAGAAACCACGTGGCCGTGGCCGACACCGCGAGGCCGATGGCCGCCGCGAGGACGAGCCGGGGTCTGTTCTCGAGCACGCCCTCGCCGAGCAGCATCAGCCAGAGCGCGATCAGGGCGTCGGGCAGCGCCGCGAGCTGCGACAACACGAACGCCGCGAGCATCAGCCGCGGCTCCTGGCGATAGCCCAGCTTGCACAGCCGCCACATCGACGAGAGCGCCGGTGGCAGCTCGTCGAGCCTTGTCGGCGGGGTGTCGACAGCGTGCTCAGCCGAGGACGTCATACGTGGTTCCCTCCTCGTCTTCCGCCGCGCTGAAGCGTTGTGCCTGCAGGTTGAACATCGTGCGATAGCGGCCGCCCTTGTCCATGAGCTCGTCGTGCGTCCCGAGCTCGATCACGCGGCCCTGCTCGAGCACGCAGATGCGGTCGGCGTGGCGCACCGTGGAAAAGCGATGCGAGATGAGGATCGTCGTGCAGCGACGTGTGGCGGCCAGGATCCGATCGAAGATCTCTGCCTCACCGCGCACGTCGAGCTGTGCGGTCGGCTCGTCCAGCAAGACGAGTCCTGCACCGAGCTCGACAGCCGACAATGCACGCGCGAGCGCGACGCGTTGCCACTGGCCGCCCGAGAGATCGGTCCCACCTTCATAGCCGCGGGCCAGCACCGTATCCAGGCTGGCTATGTTGGCTGCGCCCGCAGCGACGAGCGCGCGGCGCACGACGTCATCGGGTGCACCCGCGGGAGCGACGTTGTCGCGGAGCGGCAGCTCGAAGCGGGTGAAGTCCTGGAACACGGCGGTCACACGCTCGCGCCAGGACTCCACGGAAAGCGCGCGGAGATCGACGCCATCGACCTCGATTGCGCCCGACTGCGGGTCATACAGCCGGCACAGGAGCTTGGCGAGCGTCGTCTTGCCGGCGCCATTTTGTCCGACGATCGCGAGAGAGGATCCGGCGGGAATGGTGAGATCGAAGCGGTCGAGCACCGGACCACCACCGGGGTACGCAAAGGTGACGTCACGAAAGCGGATCTCGCGCGCCGGCATTTCGGCGGCGGGACGGCTGCCCAGGCGAAGCGCGCCCGCGGCGGCCATCGCCGGCTCGAGTCGCAACACGGCGGCGACCGGCGCAGAAGCCCCGTCGAGCGCCCAGTTGAGACCGCCGAACGCGATCATTGAGGCGCCGACAGCACTCTGCGCGAACACGACCAGCTGCGCCAGGCTCAGGCTCCCGTTGTCGGCTGCGTTCGCAAGCGACCAGAACAACACCACATTCGCGCCGCCGACGAGCAACAGGCTCCACAGCATCGGCTTCTCACGAAGCCGCGTTGCTTCGTACTGCAGCGCATGCAGGCGTGTCCGGTGGGCCACGAAGCGATCGATGGTCCATGCCGCAAGGCCGAAGAGGCGCAGCTCCTTGGCCGGGGCCGGATCGACCGCCAGTCGGTAGGTGTAATCGGCGTCGCGCTGCGCGGCGCGGACGACGTCGGTGTTGCGGTCGTGCCAGATCGCGCTCTCGCGGAGGAGCCAGTGCGTGGCGAGCCATGCGCTGCCCAACACGAGTGGTGCCCACCACGCGTAGCCGAAGAGCACCACGACGCAGGCGAGACCGCCGATCAACTCGACCAAGCCGCTTGCGATGAACTCCATGGAGATGTGCAGCGGCGGACCGGTCATGCCGAGGTCGAAATCGCGGGCGACGGTCAGATCGCTGGTGAGCTTTGGGTTTTCGAGATGCCCCATGCCCGGCGGACGAACGCATGCCTCGGTCAGCCGGTCGTAGAGCCAGGCAGCGGTTCGGTCGCCGAGGTTTGCGCTCAACGCCTGGTGGAGCGGCGTGAGCACCTGGAGCAGGACGAACAGGGTGCCGACGAACGCAAGTGGGCCGACGAGGCTTTCTCTGCCTTGCACGGCGCCTACCAGGACGCCCATGGCAATGGCGAACAGGGCAGGCAGCGCGCCCCGTAGGAGCAGCACGAGCCACCAGGCGATGGCGAGGGGGCCGTCGGCCCTCGGCAGCACGCTGAAGAACTTCCACTCGTTGCGTTCACTGAGACGCCGCAGCACGATCCGTCCCTCCAGTCGCGATCGCGCCTTGGAGCACGCGATCCGCCGAGTGCATGCTACTACCGACCGAGACGCGGCGCCTTGTAAGAAATTGACCAGTCGGTGGCCTGGTGTGCGCACCCGGCGCGTTCGGTCCGCGGGCGGCTCGCGTTTAGCAATACGGAGGAATCAGCACGCGAAGTCGCGTTACTGGCAAAGCTTATGGGCGTCGGGCTTGAAATCGCGCAAGAGGCACCTGTTGCCGGGACGCTGGCGGCGCGGAAGCCGCGCGGCGAGCACCTGTTCTTCACCAGCATGGCTGCCGCGGCCGCCCTGACCGTCTTCCTCGGCTTCGCGCCGACGTACTATCTCAAGGGGGCGTTCGAAGGGCCGCCGCTGACGCCGCTCCTGCATCTGCACGGCGCTCTCTTCACCGGCTGGATCCTTCTTTTCATCTTGCAGACGTCACTCATTGCGGCGAAGCGGACCGACATCCATCGTCGGCTCGGCGTGATCGGCGGGCTGCTGGCCGTGGCGATGGTCGTGGCGGGCGCGGCGGCGGCGATGTGGTCCGTGAGACGCGGATTCACGCCGCCGGGCGGCCCGCCCCCGTTGGTGTTCTTCGCGATCCCGGTCGGCGACCTGGTGGTGTTCTCGACGCTGGTCGGGTGCGGCATCTCATACAGATGCCGCCCCGATACCCACAAGCGACTGATGTTGCTCGCGACGATCGGTCTGCTAACCGCGGCCATTGCCCGCCTGCCCTTCGTCGCGGGGACGGGCCCGCTCGTCTTCTTCGGTCTCACGGATCTCTTTGTCGTCGGTTGTCTGTTCCACGATCGTCTGACGCGTGGCCACGTTCATCCCGCCTTTCTTTGGGGCGGGCTCTTCCTGGTCGTCTCACAACCGCTGCGTCTGGCGATTGCAGGCACTGGCGCCTGGCTCGCGTTCGCCGCCTGGCTCGCCGGTTGAGTGACAAGCTACACAAACTGCTGATCGTCCGCCGATGGCCCGTAGATCGCCGGAACGGGTTGATCGTTCAACCGCAGATACACGGTCAGTTGTCCCCGATGATGGGCGAGATGGTTCAGCGTGTCCCGAAGAACGACGTGCCGAGGCTGTTCCATCACGACGTTTCCACTGACAAGCAGCCGCCAGTTCGTTGTCAGGAGGAACTCGTCGTTCGTCTTGGCCAATGATTCTCGCGCCTTGATCACATGACCGTCGAGCGTTTCCGCCAGCTTGTCGGTAGGCGGTTGCTGATACTGTCCACGCCCTTCAGGTGGATTGAGATCGAGCTCGTCTTGGTCGATGATGAGCGACACCCAGGAGGGCATCGAGGCGACGAGCCCTGCGAGCCGTCCAAGGGGCATCGACTTTGGATGAGGCGTCCAGTCATCACGACCGAGCGGCACATGCTCTAAGGCGCGGCGGGTGCGAGGGGCTTCACGATCGAGCTCTGCGAGAAACAGCTGCGTGAGTTCCATGCGGTGCTCCGGTTTGCAGTCGTTGGGTCAAAGATGTGGTCGGTTGCGCAATTGCTTAGCGCTAAGTATACTCCTCTCATGAATGCGCGCGAGATGGCCAAAGCGTTGGGGCGTCGAGGAGGACGAATGCGTGCCAGTCGGCTGCCCACCGAGGACAGGAAGCGCATTGCGTCCCTCGGGGGCCAGGCGCGGGCGCATTCGCTCCACGCGGCCCGGCGCATTGCCGAGAATTTCCGATACGTTGCGGCGCTGCGCGATCTGCAAGGACCATCAACCCGGGTGATGCGCCTGAGCGCCTTCGACGGTCGCCTGCCCGGAATCTATCCTGCCGATCACTGAGGTGTCCGACTCGGTGGACTATCTCGACGAGGTCGGTGAAATCATCAAGGGGCTGAGGGATCTGTGGCTCGAACCGGTCCTTGTGGGTGGCATGGCCCTCGTGATACTGGGATCGCGAAGGGTCACGCGCGACTTCGATTTCGTGATTGCACAGCCAACCGACCGCCTCCAGGACATGCTCGATGTGTTCTACGACCGGGGTCTCGAGCTCGTGTCCCGCCTGAACGACACTGGAGAGGTGACGGCGACGATCGGGAATCGCAGGGTGGCGTCCAATAGACTCCGCCTGGACGTTCCCTCGAGCGCCTACTTCTTCAACCCGCGGACGGGTCTTCGGATCGATCTGCTGTTCGACTTCCCGATCCCGGCGGCGACCCTCGCGGACGGCGCCACGCGAACCAAGGTGCGCTCCCACGTGTTTTACGTCGCATCGGAGCCCGATCTCCTGCATCTCAAGAAGATCGCCCAGACTCGACGTTCCGCGCCCGGTGATGCCGAAGACATCGCCTTTCTCGAGGCGCGCCGACAAGGCTTCAGATAGAGGTCGCTGACATGGCGCAAGAGAAGACGACCCCTCCAGCCGCGGAAGCCAAACCACCTCACGTGGACTCCCGCGTCCGTCCCTTCCTCAAGTGGGCGGGCGGTAAGCGACAGCTACTGCCGCAGATTCGGCGGTTCTATCCAGAGCACTTCGGCGCGTACTACGAGCCGTTCGTTGGCAGCGGCGCGGTCTTCTTCGATCTTTACACCCGCGGACTCCTGGCCGGCCGGCAGGCCGTCTTGATCGACAACAACGCCGACCTGGTAGGCTGCTACCTGATGGTCCGTGATCAGGTTGACGCGGTCATCCGACATCTGAGGAAGCTGGCTCTCGGCCACCGGTCAGATCCGAGCGCGCACTACTACACGATTCGCGACGAGCAGTTCAATCCCGAACGGCAGCGGATCTTCAACGGAGATGGTCCGAAGAGCTCCTGCTATACGCCGGCCTTGGCAGCCAAGCTGATTTATCTCAACCGCACGGGGTTCAATGGGCTGTTCCGGGTGAACTCCCAAGGGCAGTTCAATGTTCCGCTCGGTCGCTACACGAACCCACAGATCTGTGATCGGGAGAATCTCCAGCGGGTCGCGCTGGCCCTGGCTGAGACGAGGGCCGATATCCGTCGAGCGCCTGTCGAGACCATCCTCGAGAGCGCGCGACCTGGGGACTTCGTGTACTTCGACCCGCCGTACGCACCGTTGAGCCGGACCGCGTTGTTCACATCGTACACGGCAGATGGATTTTCCTTGGCGGATCAGCAGCGCTTGCAACACGTGACGCTCGAGCTGACGCGCCGAGGCTGCTGGGTGCTCCTCAGCAACTCGACGGCGCCCGAGATCGCGGATCTGTACGACGGCAATCGCGAGGCCGAAGCGGTGGGCCTGTCGACGTACAAGGTCCCGGCGAAGCGGGCGATCAACTCGGACGCGACCCGTCGCGGCCAGGTCCTCGAATACTTGATCAGCAATCTTCCGCGACACGACTAGCTCGGGGGGCCGATTGCCAGGTAGAAGCGGCTCACATCACCACACGACGTCCGGCTTCGCGGTATCGCCGCTCATACGAGACGGCAGCCGCCACACGTGCGTGGCGTCGCGATCGGTGAAGTAGAGCGCAGATTCCGACGGTTCCAAGGGATTGCCGTCGGCCCACAGGGCCCAGAAGTCAGGGTGTGCGCGAAGCGGCCGACGAGCATACGAATGGTTCCGCCCGCCGTGGGTCACGCGCTTGAGTCGAGACCATGTGGCACCCCGATCGCGCGACTCCCATAACACGAGGTCGCCCCCGGTGCCCCACGGGTACGCGCCCGGGTCTGTCGGTGCCAGCACCCGCCAACGGCCACCCGCTTCGACGGAGAGCGATCCATGGTCGTAGTTGTGATCGGAGGTGGTCATGGGGCGAATCAACCACGTCGCGGTCTGCGGGTCCCACCGTGCGGTTTGCCACTCCCGCAGACCTCCATCGGGTCCGGGCCGATGATCCCGCGCGAGCAAGAACAGGATCACCGGTGAGCCATCCTCATCCCACGTCACATCTTTCAAGTACACGAGCCGCCGTTCCGACTCGTAGTCGCGCACCAGCGCGGGATTGCGCGGAGATCGCAGGGGCAGCTCCAACGTCTGGCCAGCCGCCGTGTGCCAGCTCGTGCCCTCATCGGTGGTCTCGGCGTAGTACAGGTTGGTCCGACGATTCAGTCCGGATTCGTCTGGGTGCTCTGGATGTAGATCGAACACGGTCGACACGCGCTGGCCGTCACTCCAACTGACCTGGTAACTGCCCTCACGCATCCTGGCGAAGAGCCGTGGCTTCGTCCATGTCCGGGCGTCGGGACTCGTCATCACGTGCAGGCTGCGGCCGTCGTTCTCGTAACGCGTGTGCAGGAACAGGAAACGCTCTGCGAGACGCCAGGGCTGCGAGTACGAGAAGTACGGCGCGTCCAGGCGCTCGAACGCGTCAATCGAGTAGGGCTGCCGGCTGCGGTGGATGTAGGTGGGTCGCACCCGACCGTGCGCGTTCGAGAACACGTAGAGATACCCCTCCGCATCCATGGCCAACGTCGGGTTGTCGTGTGCGTCGGTGGTGTCCTTGTCCAAGAGCCGCGTGGGACGGGGAACGGTGCCGGTCCGGTGATCGTAGTAGGCCACCATGTGCAGCAGCCGCTGCTCTCCCTCGACCGTTCCGCCGTAGACGAAAAACGTCTTGTCGACCGCGGGGGCGTAGATGGCGATCGGCGCGTGCTGTTGGGGGTAGGTCGCCATGCCACCGCTGTACTTGAACGCGTACCTATCACCCGTAGGTTGGTTCGAGTACCAGATACCCCGGTAGCCGTCTTCCTTCGCCAGTTCTGTCCGATCGTCGATGGCGCCGAGCGTGCTCAGGACGCCCGCGGCGAGCATCCACGCCACGTGTCTCAAAACCGCACCTCGAGCGCGATCTGCACGACCCGCGCGCCGTCGACGCCGATGATACGGCCTGCAAACGAGCCGCCTGCACTCGTGATCACGCCGAAGTTCGCTTGATCGGCCATGTTCGTGCCCGGCGGGCTGAAGATCGGGGAGTTGGTCAGCGCATAGGCTTCGAGGCGCAGCGCCGCGCGCAGACCACCGCGGATGGGAATCTCCTTGGTGAGCACCGCATCAAGCAGGGCAGAGGGTGGTCCTCGTAGCTCGTCCAGCACCGGAGGCTCCGGCGACACGATGTAGGACGATGCGAGCGGCTCGAAGGCCGTAATGTCGAAGTACGGGTTCAGCGGCACGCCGCTCTCCGCATCGAGCTGATCACCGAGCCGGTCACCCACCGAGCCATCGAGCGCGGGATTGCGCAGAAGGACGGGTCTGCCATTGGGATGCGTGATGCTCAACGGCACACCAGATTCGCGCTGATATCGCGCGCTCAGCGACCAGCCGCCCGCGAGCTCGCGAAGCACCGGGCCGAGGTTGCTTCCAAATCTGCGGCCGGGCCCGAACGGCAGCTCCCAATTGCCGGCGACGCGCAGGATGTGCGTCCGATCACGCGATGAGACCGTCTGATAGAACGAGCGGTCGTTGACGAGGCTGGTCGTGTTGTTGTCGACCGTGCGCGAATACGTGTAGTTGACCATGAAGCTCACACCATCCGAGAACCGCTTTTCGAATGCCGCTTGCAACCCATGGTACTTCGCCCGGCCGGTGTTGGCGCCGTTGATCGTGACCGACGTGTATTGCGGATAGACCAGCCAGAATTGCCGTTGCACGCTGGTGTCGCTCGCGCCGAGGGTGCTCGTGGGTCGTAAGACGCCGAAGAACGGGTTGGGGACCGTGACGTGTCCAGAGCCGATCGAGCAGCTCGAGGCTGGGCACGGCTATCAAACAAGAGCTTACAGCGGCGGTGTTGTCACCCGCGATCACCAGCAGTTTGGTGCTTCCGGCCTTTCCGGGGAGCAGCGCCACCACGCCAAGCTCACGCCGGCGCCGGTCGGAGAGCTTGACTGAGCTGTATGCCGTGCGCTCGCCAGCGAGCGGTCGGCGGTTGTGCACGACGGTGGCACTCGGCTCCATCCAGAAGTTCGTGCGCTTCAGTGATTCGTGTACATGGGACGTCGTGGCGGGAATGCCGAGAAAAATGATGTGGTCGTCTCCAAATGCCTCGAGCGGGAGGTCGCCTGTGGCGCCCGCGAGCAGCGGATAGCCGAGCTTCGTCAGGTGCTGCGTGAGCCGGATGGCGGCGGTCGTGTCCGAGGCCACGCTGTAGCTTTGGGAAAGCTCGGGTTTGCCGTAGCGATTGACGAGCGGTCGCAGGCCGGACGACTTGCCGAAGTCGGCGTACTCGTTGATGGCGAAGTCGCGGATTCGCAGCGACCGCTTCGGCCAGTGGTAGAAGACCGGTGTCGGGAAGATCAGCCGGGCCCGCTGGCCACCGTCGAAGAAGGCGCGCCAGAATCGGGGAGACTCGACAGGCGTCGCCGCAGTTCCGAACGGGTCGCGGACGGCCGCGCTCCATGCACCGATCGCCACGAGGAGGCCGACGATGGTAGCCGCCGTCACGCCCGGCCAGCTTTTCAACCGGGCCACGGGGCGAGGGGCAAGGGGTAAGGGGCGCGCTTCGACAGCCCCCAGCAATGCGGCCGGTTCAACGGACGGGGCAACCCGCTGCACGACGATGCGATGCTCGCCAAGCGGGAGGTCGAGGCGAACCGCGTGTTGAGCGCCTTCCCCATCGTAGAATTGTTTCAGCTTCGTCCGCAGCCGCGAGATCTGGACGCGCACGGTGGCGTCGGTCTTGGGATCGAAGTCCGCGCGTCGGCCGAGAGCTTCGGTGGCAATCGCGTACTCGCTGACCGACTCAGCCCGAAGGTGCGCCAGGTACTCCAGGAGCGCACGCAGCACCGGCGCCTTGCTGAACGTCTGACTGGCGAGCACCCGTTGAAGGGCAGCCTCGATCGCCGCCGATTCGGTCGATTGCCCGGGCTCAGCCGGCGGGACGCCGTGGTGTGAGCCGTTCGCCATGATGCTGCTTGACCTACGACCATAGCATATCTTCATCGCCGCGCCCGTGATTCTCAGGTAAGCCCATGACCAAGTCGTTTGCCATCGTGACGATGCTTCTCGCAACCACGCTCGCCCCGGCGCGTCCGTCGAAAGTGGTCATCGCGCACCGCGGTGCCTCGGCTTACGCACCGGAGAACACGCTGGCCGCCTTTCGTCTCGCCGCCGAGCAGAAGGCGGACTACGTCGAGATCGACATCACCTTCACACGCGACGGCCATCTCGTGGTGCTGCACGACGACTCGCTCGAGCGCACGACGAACGTAGAGGAGGTCTTCCCCGATCGCGGTCAGCCGGCCAAGGCGGGGAGCCGTGAGCAGCGTTGGCCGGTCAAGGACTTCACCCTCGAGGAAGTTCGGCGCCTTAATGCGGGCTCGTGGTTCGACCAGCGCTTTGCCGGCGAGCGCATCCCGATGTTTGAAGAAGCGGTTGGTGCGGTGACGCCGCATACCGGTCTGCTCATCGAGCTAAAAGCGCCCGACAAGGAGCGGGAAGCCGGGCGGGCGATGGAGCCGCTCGTGGCGGAGGTGCTGCGAGCGCGCGGCCTGGCCGGGAAACCCAACGACAGCCGGGCACCGATCATCGTGCAGTCGTTCGACGAGGGTGGTGTGCGCGAGCTCGCGAAGCTGCTGCCCGACGTCCCGCGCGTGCTCCTGTTTTCACCGCCCGCGGCGCCTCGCTGGACCAGTGCCAGCGGCCTGAAGGAAGTGGCGAGCTTTGCGACCGGCATCGGCCCCAACAAAGACATTCTCGACACGGATCCCCAGCTGGTCGGCCGAGCGCACGACCTCGGTCTGTTCGTGTTCGCCTGGACCTTCCGCGCCGACTCTGCCTCCGAGCGCGACGCTGCGCGCGCCGCCATGCAGCGCGGGTTGACGACGCTCGGACTCGACGGCGTCATCACGGACAACCCGGACCTTGGAAGATCCAAGTAGTTGCTACCTGTATCCTTGTGGTATCTGTCCGCCATTACCGGAAAGCGAGGAGGGGACGATGGTGCAGCCCCACAGGTGGTTCGTCTTCGCAGTGCTGCTGGTGCCGTGTCCATTATTGGCGGGCTCTGCGGCGGCCCAGTCGCAAGCCACGACCGGCGTCATTGAAGGCGTGGTGTCGGACGCGCAGGGAGGTCGCCTGGAGGGCGCCACGGTCACGCTGGTGAACGCCGGTACGAACTTCACGCGCGAGATCACGACCGACGCCGATGGCCGCTTCCGCGGTCTGCTCCTCCCGCTGGGCACCTACACACTCACGGCCGCCCTCGACGGGTTCAGCACGTATGTGCAGGAAGGCCTCGAGCTGGACTTCGATGGCACGGTCCAGAGCGGCTTCGGCGATCCTCGACAGGCCCAGCTCGGCCTTCGGATGACGTTCTAGATGGAAAACGGCTGTTCGGTCGAGGCTCGTGGATCGTTCTACACAGAAGAGGGCAATGAGCGCGCGTCTTGCGAACGTCAGCCGTTGCTTTTTCGTCTTGACTCCTGTAAGGCACGTTGTAATCTAGGAGAAGATGGGGGAGTGACGGCGGTTCCGGCGCGGAGGGGACTGCGCACGCCGACGCTCCTGGTCCTCGTTATTTCATGCTCAACTATACGGAGTGCCTGCGTCGCCTCATCGGCGACGTCGTTGGCCGAGTGCCGGCGCTCGGCCACATAGACGAGTCGCGCCTCTTGGTGTTCGCCCGCCTGGGTCGCACGGGAGCGGACGGCTCCATCGCCACGTGTCATTGCCTGACGCTGCCGGAAAGCGAGCCCGGCTACTACTTCTGGCAGGATGTGGAGACGGGACGCGTGTTGCGGCGCTCTGTCTGGTTCGTGGCCAAGACGCCGGCGGTCATCATCGGTGGCCAGCCGGTTCCTTACATGCTGTCGTTTGCCCTGCCGCGCTTCTGCGACCAGCGCCTCGCCTCGTCTCCGCGCAAGCGGGTGCTCTATGCAGGCGCGCAGGACTGGATCGCGAAGCTCGACACCATCGTGCATGAGCTCTATCACGTCGATCCGTCGGGCACGGGCCTCCGCATGATGAACGGCGGATGCCGCTATCACTCAGCAGCGTTCCTCGACGGGGTGGCACAGCTCGTGCGGGCTTACATGGTGTCGAAGCCGGACCCAGCCGTGTACGACTTCCTACGCTACGACTTCAATGAGCTGGTCGCACGTTACGGCACCGTGGTCGGTACGACGTTCCGAACGTCACACCCGCAGCGCTATCTCGAGGTGCTGCCCAACCAGCCTGCGGAGCCGGAGCTGGATGTCGTCCCGCTCAACGTTGCTCCGCGCCGTACTCAGTACACCGACGCAGACCTCGCATTACGCCGGTTCTCGGTGATTGGCTGCCGCCGCGTGCCCTCGTCTGCCGCGTCACGCGCCGCGTAAGGCAAGCGCCGCGCACCCGCAAAGCGATTCGCCCAATACTCGGACGACAGTTGCTCGACGCGCACCACGCCGCGTGACGTGGGGGCGTGGATGAACCGACCGTCGCCGCTCGCGATGCCCACGTGCGAAATGTGCCGGCCGCGCGTGCGGAAGAACACCAGGTCGCCGGCGGCAAGGGCGTCGGGCTTCACGCTGAGGCTTTCCTCGAAGAGCGCTCGCACCGTACGCGGGACCTGCAGTCCAGCCTGACCGAAGACGTAGTGGACGAGGCCACTGCAGTCGAACCCCGAGGGCGTCGCGCCGCCAGAGCGGTACGGCGTGCCGAGAAGCGCCTGAGCTCGCTCGACGACCGAGGCGCCGACGACGCCTCGTGTGCCAGTGGAGGTGGGAGGTGCGGTTGGGGTCCGGCGAGCGCCTGGAAAGGGCCTTGGTTCGAAGCCCTTGCCCGCGCAGGCGGCGAGCAGGGCGAGCAGCGCAACGGCGGTCAGGTGGTGGATTCTCACGGTCCTCGTATCGGCCAAGTCATGATAAATCGCCAGCCTGCCGGCGCGGCTAACCGCCTCCGCCAAGGCTACGGCGGTCCGCCGAAGCTTTATGCGAAGGCGGAAGCCGCGCCCGACCGCCACCCCGACATTTGAAGCCACCGAAACGTAGAGACCGCCAGCCCCCGCACAACTTGTTGGTTGCAGGCACGTTACGCGCCTCCCCTGCTTGACAGGTGCATGCGAGTCCGACGACACTATCAAGGACGAGCAGGCATGTATGGAGCAGACGCTCCTTCTCAACGCGACCTACGAACCCCTGAAGGTCGTCCACTGGCAGAAAGCGATCACCCTCTGGTTCCAAGGGAAGGTCGAGGTGGTCGCCGTCTATGACCGCGAGGTCCGATCGGTCAGCTTCAGCATCAAGCTGCCGTCGGTCATCCGCCTGCTGCGTCACATTCGCATCAAGCGCAAATTCGACGACGTGCCGTTTTCTCGCGCGAACATCTATGCGCGCGACGACTACAGTTGTCAGTACTGTGGTCAGCGCTTCCCGACCGTCGATCTCACCTTCGATCACGTCATTCCCGTTGCGCAAGGTGGTCGCAAGACGTGGGAAAACATCGTCACGTCGTGTGTGTTGTGCAATCGGGCCAAGGGCGGACGCACACCCGCACAGGCCGGTCTGCACCTCGTGCGCCCACCTCGGCGGCCGAGGCATGCGCCGGCGCTGCGCATTACGATTGGGCTGCGCAACACGCCGGATAGTTGGCGCGATTACCTCTACTGGCACGTGGAGCTCGACGACACCTGACCCCTGACCCCTGCTGATGTCCCCCCGCGTCCACCGTGTCACGCCTTCGATGGCGATTGAAGGCGGCCGCTTGCTGGTCGAGGGGGAGCGGTTGCTCACCGGGAGCGAGCTGCCGACAGTCTCCATTGCTGGACGGCCTGCGCGCCTGGCGCGCGCCTCGTCGGCCATGCTTGTCGTGACGGTGCCACCGGGAGCCGCGAGCGGCGTGCAGCCGGTGACCGTTGACGGCCACGCCGACCAGGCAGAGTTCGTCGAGATCGGTGCGCCGTTTGTCACCGGGATCCACCAGGTTGATAATCCGGTGTTCGACGGCAAAGGGCAGCTGTACGTCACAGACAGTGGCAGCCGCGGCCAGCAGGCGCCCGTGTCGATCTTCCGTGTGACACGCGACGGTCGGCGGCAGCCGTTCGTCATGGGCATCACCAACCCGACGTCGCTGGCGGTCGACCGCCTCGGCCGGTTGCACGTCACGAGCCGCTTCGACGGCGCCGTGTATCGCATCGACGAGGAGGGTGGCTTCACGCCGGTCGCCTCGGAGCTCGGCATCGCCTGTGGCCTCGTGTTCGACGAGGACAACGTCATGTACGTGGGCGACCGCACCGGCAACATCTTCCGCGTCGAGGAGGGTGGTCGAGCACAGACATTGGCCGCGCTGCCGCCAAGCGTTGCGGCGTTCCATCTTGCGCTCGCGCCCGACGGCACTCTCGCGGCCACGGCCCCCACGCTCGGTTCACGCGACGCGGTTTACCGCATCGACCGTGACGGGCACGTCGACACGTTGTCTCTCCGATTCGGCCGCCCACAGGGACTGGCATTCGACCCGAACGGCGTGCTCTACGTGACCGAGGCGCTCGCGGGTCGCAGCGGCCTCTATCGGGTTTCCGGCTTCGCAGCCGCGGCCGACGGCGCAGAGCTGATCCTCTCCGGTGCCAACCTCATTGGCGTTGCCTTCGATCCGCAAGGTGGCCTCGCCGTGACGACCGCCGACACCGTGTACCGCCTGACCGGCGGCGCCCGAGCGTAAGCATGGTACAATTGCGGGTTTGAACGTCGATCGGTGTGCCCGAGAGAGGGGTCACGGTCGGCCTGCAGGCAACTCCCGCATGGACGACGAACGCATCGCCATCCGCGGCGCGCGGGTGCACAACCTCAAGAACATCGACGTCGACCTTCCGCGCGACCGGCTCGTGGTGATCACCGGCCTCTCCGGATCCGGGAAGTCTTCTCTGGCCTTCGACACGCTCTATGCAGAAGGGCAGCGGCGCTACGTCGAGTCGATGTCCGCCTACGCTCGACAGTTCCTCGAGCAGATGGAAAAGCCGGATGTCGACCTCGTCTCTGGCCTTTCGCCGGCCATTGCCATCGAGCAAAAGACCACCGCCTCCAACCCGCGTTCAACGGTTGGCACCGTCACCGAGATTTACGACTATCTGAGGCTGCTCTTCGCGAATGTCGGGGTTCCACACTGCCCCCAGTGCGGCCGCGCCATCGCGACCCAGTCAGCCGAGGAGATCGTCGACCTCATCATCGCCTACCCGCCCGAAGAGCGCCTCAACGTGCTCGCCCCCATCGTCCGCGGCCGGAAGGGTGAGTTCAAGAAGGAGCTCGCGGCGCTCCGCCAGCGCGGGTTCACGCGGGTTCGCATCGACGGCCGGCTGCGATCGCTCGAGGAGGAGATCAAGCTCGATAGACGCCGCAATCACACCATTGAGGTCCAAGTCGATCGCCTCGTCATCAAGACGGGCATCGAGCGTCGACTCACGGAATCGATCGAGCTCGCCCTGTCGCTGGCCGACGACCTCGTGATCATCAACACGCTGGACGGCGGCGATCGACTCTTCTCGCGCAAGATGGCGTGTGTCGATTGCGGCATCAGCGTGCCGGAAATGACGCCGCGCGCCTTCTCGTTCAATTCACCCCACGGGGCATGTCCCCTGTGCCAGGGTCTCGGCTTGGTGTACGACTTCGACCCGGCACGTCTCGTGCCGGACGACCGCAAGTCGCTGGCCGAGGGCGCCATCGCGCCGTGGATGCACGGCGACCGCGCATTCGTGGCCCAGGCCCTCACGCGGCTCCAGGAGGTCTTCGGGATCGATCCGGGCGTGCCGTTCCGTAAGCTGCCGAAGAAGGCGCGCGACGTCGTGTTCTGGGGCGCCGCGATGAACGGCCGCGCCTCCGCTAAAGCTTCGGCGGGGCAGGCCCGTGGCTCCGCTAAAGCTTCGGCGACGCGGGCCCCTGCCTCCGCTAAAGCTTCGACGAGGCGAAGGCGGACGGATCCGTTCGGCCACAACTTCGAGGGTCTCGTGCCCAATCTCCGTCGACGGTACGAGGCGGGCTCGTGGACCGAGCGTGAGCCGCTCGAGGCTTACAGGGCGCTGGCGGCGTGTCCAGCGTGTCAAGGCGAGCGGCTGCGCGCGGAGAGCCGCGCGGTGCGGGTGAAGGACTACACGCTGCCGGAAATCACGGCGCGCCCCATTACCCGGGCCCTGGAGCTGGTCGAGCATCTGGCACTGACGGAACGCGAGATGCTCGTTGCCGGTCGCATCCTTCGCGAGATCCGCGAGCGATTGCGATTTCTCGTCGACGTTGGTGTCGGCTATCTCACGCTGAGCCGATCCGCGACGACGCTCTCGGGCGGCGAGGGCCAGCGCATTCGGCTCGCGACGCAGATCGGCGCGAGCTTGACGGGCGTGTTGTACGTGCTCGACGAGCCGTCGATTGGCCTCCATCACCGCGACAACCGCCGCCTGCTCCAGACGCTCGTCAGGCTGCGCGACTTGGGCAACACCGTGGTGGTGGTCGAGCACGACGAGGAGACCATTCGGACGGCGGACTGGGTGATTGATCTCGGGCCCGGCGCCGGTGAGCACGGTGGCTACTTGATTTTCCAGGGACACCCCGAGGTGTTGGCGAACGGAACGGCCGAGGCGCCTGCCGTCGGCGTCCGTGAAGCGCTTGGGACGAGCGCCGTCGAATCGCTCACCGGCCACTACCTGCGCGGCGACCGCGTGATTCCCGCGCGACCCGTGCGACGCACGCCAGGCGAAGCGGTCTTGCGCGTCAGCGGCGCGCGAGCGCACAACTTGAAGAACCTCGATGTCGCGTTTCCGCTCGGCCTATTCATGGCCGTGACGGGCGTGAGCGGTTCCGGCAAGTCCACGCTCGTGAACGAGATTCTCTACAAGGCGCTTGCGCGTGCGCTCTATCGCGCCACCGACGAGCCGGGCGCGCACAACGCCATCGAAGGGCTCGACCTCATCGACAAGGTCATCCAGATCGACCAGTCGCCCATTGGGCGGACGCCACGATCGAATCCGGCGACCTACATCGGCCTCTTCACGTTCATTCGAGACCTCTTCGCGATGCTGCCGGAAGCGCGGGCGCGTGGCTACCGACCTGGCCGCTTTTCGTTCAACGTCAAGGGTGGCCGGTGTGAAGCGTGTCAGGGTGACGGGGTGATGGCCATCGAGATGCACTTCTTGCCGAATGTGTACGTGACGTGTGAGCAGTGCAAGGGGCGGCGCTATAACAAGGAAACCATCGAGGTGAAGTACCGCGGCAAGTCGATCGCGGACATCCTCGACCTGACCGTCGATCAAGCCGCGCCGCTGCTCGAGAGCTTTCCGCCAATTGCGAGCAAGCTGCGGACGTTGCAGCAAGTCGGCCTCGGCTACATCGAGCTGGGCCAGTCCGCGACAACCCTGAGCGGGGGAGAGGCCCAACGGGTCAAATTGGCGAAAGAGCTGTCCCGCCGGAGCACGGGGCGCACCTTATACATGCTGGACGAGCCCACGACCGGCCTCCATTTCGAGGACATTCGCAAGCTGCTCGAGGTGCTGCACCAGCTCGTCGATCAAGGGAACACCGTCGTGATCATCGAGCACAACCTCGACGTCATCCGCTCGGCGGACCATCTCATCGACCTCGGGCCCGAAGGCGGAGAGGGTGGGGGGCGAGTCGTCGCGCAGGGTACGCCCGAGCACGTCATGCGCGTCCGGGCGTCCCATACCGGCCGATGTCTGGCTGACCTCGACGCCAATCGTCGCAAGCTCGGCAATACACGGACCGCGTAGGATGACGACAGTCTGTGGTAATTCCGACACAGTCGTCGGCCTGTTGAGCGTGGTCCGCGTGCAACAGGCTTTTGGACGCGGAGTTGGGCTTTCTTGGATCATGTGGGCTCAAACGTGTGAAGAATCAGCAGGTTGTGTGCGGTTCGGTCCATCAGGCGGTGTTGGGCATCTGTCTTGCTTATGCGGCAGGCGATATTTTGCGGCGTGCCGCTTTTGTCCTTTTTTGTGACGAGGGGAGATGATTCCTCAGCGGACTGTTCGTCGAGCCATTCCGTGTGCCGGCATTGGGCTACATTCGGGTAGTCGGGTTACCTTGACCCTTCGACCGGCGCCCGCCAATCACGGTATTCGATTCAAACGCACGGATCTCAGAGGTCTTGAGATCCCAGCCACGGTCGCCAATGTGGCGACCATGCATTACGCAACGGGCCTGGCCCGGGACGAGGGGAGTGTTGACACGGTTGAGCACCTGCTCGCGGCGCTCGTGAGTCAGGGCATCGACAACGTCAGCGTCGAGCTCAACACTCCCGAAGTCCCGATCATGGACGGCAGCGCGGCGCCGTTCGTCTATCTCATCCACGAGGCCGGCCTCAAAAGCTTTGGGGCGCCTCGGAAGTATCTGAAAGCGTTGCGGCCGATTTCTCTCAGCCGCGGCGACAAACAGATTGTCCTCTATCCGGCAGACGACTTCCGTGTCAGCTATAGCATCAGCTTCGATCACCCGCTACTCCGGCACCAGGCGCGGTCGATACAGGTGACGGCGGAGTCGTTTGCCGAAGATATCGCGCCGGCCCGCACGTTCGGCTTCCTCAAGGAGGTCGAGATGCTGCGGCAGCGCGGCCTCGCGTTAGGGGGTTCGCTCGACAACGCCGTCGTGCTCGGCGAGACCGGTGTGTTGAACAACACGCTCCGCTTCGCGGACGAGTTCGTGCGGCACAAGATTCTCGACGTGATTGGTGACCTCGCGCTGGTCGGGTATCCGATCATCGGCCATGTCGTGGCGCAGCGGGGTGGGCACGCGCTCCACACCGCGTTTGCGACGAAGATTCTCGCCGAGCGTGACGCCTGGTGCTTGGTTGAAGCGTCTGCCGCGAGCCCGGCCGACTCACCCAAGGCACAGCCCTCGGCTATCGGGCTGCCCGTCACGGTCAAGGCGAACGCGTGACCCCAGTCGCCGAGTAAACCCCGTTCACCTTGTCACCCTCGCGTCGAATCACCCTCCTGCGGGAGCTTCCGCATGAAGGCGGCGAGGCGCTCGTTTTCGTAGGTGACGGTGTTCAAGAACAGACTCTCGACCAGGTAGCGACGTTGGTCAGCCGGGTCCATTTGCTCGACGAGGTGTGTAATCTCACGCATCATGTCCTCGAAGGTGCGCTCGAGCTCGTGGCGGACCGTCACCTCCTGAAACAGCGTCTCGAGGATCGTCAATAGGTCTCCGTCGAGGCCGATTTCGGCGCCCGCTCCGGTCTTAATTGTGCGCATGCGGCCCCCCGAAGCTCTGGACGGCGCTCGCAACATCCGCGTGGAGCGGGATGAAGTTTTGGGCGCCGGTCATGGTCAGCATCGTTTCGACACGCCGCTGGACACCACACAGGCGCAGCGCACCCCCCGCAGCCGTGATCTGCCGGTACAGATCCATCAAGCAGCCAATGGTTGCGCTGTCGATGTAGTCGACCGGGGAGAGGTCGATGAGGACCTTCCGGGCACCGTCTTCCACTAATGTGGTCACGGCGGCCGAGAAGTCTGCGAGCAGCGGGTACATCATCCGCGTCTCGGCGACACGGATAATGCTGATACCCTCTCGATCCTCGGTGGTGAGGTTCATTCGCGTGCTCCTGTTTCACGGGCGCTAGCCGCCGCCGCGGCGCGAGCGGCGGCTTCGGCCTGCAGCCGCTTGATCTGCCGCGTCAGCTCGAGCCGGCCGCGGTTGATGCGCGATTTTACCGTGCCTTCGGGCAGATCGAGGTGTTCCGCGATCTCCTGATACGAGAACTCTTGGATGTCGCGCAGCAGCACCGCCGAGCGCAGGGCCGGCACCAGCCGGTCGAGAGCACGGCGGAGCAGGGCTCGCTGATCATCGTGCTCGAGACGTGCGTATGGACTGGCATCCGGTGTCGCGGCTGGCATGGTCGACGCATCGATCTCGCGCGCGATCGTCGCCCGCTCCTTACGCACGCTCCGGTAGTGATCGATGCAGAGATTGCGGGCGACGCTGATCAGCCAGGTCTGGAAGTTCGCACGTCGGTCGAACGTCGCCAGCGAGCGGAAGATCTTGAGAAAGATGTCTTGTGTGAGATCCTCCGCCTCGTCATGCTTCCCCACGAACTTGTACGCGACGTTGAAGACCTTGCGCCAGTGCTGGCGCACGATTGCTTCCCACGCGACCTGGTTCCCTTGCAGGCAGCGTTCGATGAGCGCGTTGACGGCAACTGCCTCGGACGTTTGGGGATCGGGTGACATGGGCACAGGCGCGGCGCGCGCACGGGAGGCGGCGGGATGATATCACAGAGGACTTGGGCGGGTGGGTTGCGGCAGTGGAGGCGGGTTGGGCAGGTGCAGGGTGCAGGGGGGCAGGGTGCTTCGTGCCAGGGTGCAGAAGTGCCAGGTGCTGAGGTGCCAAGCACCCGGCACCCGGCACACGCTGATAAGATCTG
Source organism: Luteitalea sp. (assembly GCA_009377495.1). Classification (GTDB taxonomy): domain Bacteria; phylum Acidobacteriota; class Vicinamibacteria; order Vicinamibacterales; family Vicinamibacteraceae; genus WHTT01. Next base: position 99,362 of record WHTZ01000009.1, on the reverse strand, counting down.
AGCAGCATGGCTGAGGCAGCGACATCACCCCACACGGCCGCACCGCGAACCGCCGTCGGTTTTGCATACGACCGGGACGCCCTCCACTGCGACGATGTGCTGATCGCCGACATCGTGCGCGAGGTTGGGACCCCCACTTACCTCTACAGCGCGGCGACCATCGCCATCCGCTTGCGCACGCTCACCGCTGCCCTGGCTGGGACCCCGCACGCCCTCCACTATGCGCTCAAGGCGAACTCCACGCTCGCGCTCGTCACGATGATGCGCACCCTCGGCGCGCGGGCTGACGCCAACTCGGTGGGCGAGATCGAGGTGGCGCTCCGGGCCGGTTTCGCGCCGGGCGAGATTCTGTTCACCGGCGTCGGAAAGGCGCGGGCCGAGCTCGAGCGCGCGGTCACCCTCGGCGTGTACGCCATCAATGCCGAGTCCGCGGGTGAGCTCGAGCGCATCGACGCGATCGCCCGTGCGCAGGACCGCAGGGCGCGCGTTGCGTTACGCGTCAATCCCGACGTCGATGCCGAGACGCACCCTCACATCTCGACCGGCCAGCGGCACAACAAGTTCGGTGTGCCGCTCGAGGATGCGCCTGCTCTCGTACGTGCCATGCATGCGCGTGCCGGCTTGCACGTGGCGGGACTACACGTGCACCTCGGCTCGCAGATGATGAGCCTCGAGCCCATCATGCGCGCGGCTGCCGCGATCGTGGGTGTGGCACGCGCCCTCAAGGCTGAAGGTGTGCCGCTCGATCATCTGGACCTCGGTGGAGGGCTCGGCATTTCGTACGACGGAACGCCAGGACCGGATCCGCAGGCCTATGCGGCCATCCTCGGGGCGGCGGCGCGCGACACGGGTCTTTCGCTCATCGTCGAGCCGGGGCGCACCATCGTAGGCCCGGCCGGCGCGCTGGTTGCACGCGTGGTGGACGTGAAGCCGCACCAGGCCGGCCACTTCGTCGTCCTCGATGCAGGCATGACCGAGCTCCTGCGTCCCGCGCTGTATGGCGCCTTTCACCGCATTGTCCCCGTCACGCGCCGCCACGCACCCGCCGCCAGGTGCGACATCGTCGGACCCGTGTGCGAGAGCAGCGACATTCTGGGCTTGGCGCGCGAGCTGCCGTTGCCGCGCGTTGACGATCTGCTCGCCATTCTCGATGCGGGTGCGTATGGCTCGGCCATGGCATCGAACTACAATCGGCGGCCCCTGCCGGCAGAGGTGCTCGTCCAGGACGGCCGGTGGCGCACGATTCGCCGCCGCCAAACGATCGATGACATGCTTGCCGGTGAACTATGAAATGCTGATTGCCTTCGAGGGCCTCGATCAAAGCGGCAAGCAAACGCAGGTGGGACGGCTTGCGCGCCACCTGCGTGCGCGACACCACCGGGTCGAGACCCTGGAGTTTCCGGTCTACAACACGCCGATTGGTAGCGAGATCCGCGCGGCGCTGGAAGGCGCGCGCAGCTTTCCGCCGGATGTCCTGCAGCTCCTCTTCGTCGCCAATCGTGGCGAGCTCCGATCCGAGATCGAGACCTGGTTGACCGAGGGCGCCTACGTGCTGTGTGATCGCTACGCCTCCTCGTCTGTCGCATACGGGGAAGCACAGGAGCTCGATCCCGCGTGGCTGCGCGATATCCAGCATTTTCTTCCCCAGCCCGACCTGACGGTGTTGCTCGACATCCCCCCATCGGTCGCCGCCGCTCGCAAGCAACGTGGACGAGACCGTTTCGAACAGGACCTTCCCTTGCTGGCGCGGGTACGCGACAGCTATCTCCGCCAAGCTCGAGAGGGGAAGTGGGTCACTGTCGACGCCTCGCAGGGGAAAGACGAGGTGGCGATGGCGATTCGAGGCGCGCTTCGCGCAAGGGTAAAGGAGTAGAGGCCCTTTACCCCTTTACCCTTTACCCCTTCCCCGTGACAATTGCCTCGACGAGACGCTGCAGATAGAAATTCTCACGCTCGTGAATCGATGGATGCTCGGTGGGGATCTTTCGGATGGTGGCCTTGACGTCCTGCGGCAATGTCTCCACGTGGCACAGCGCGTTCAAAGCGAGCACACTTTCATAGAACCCAGATTGTGTGACGTCAGCGGTCTCGACGAGCATGTCAATCGCGCGGCGTCGCGATGGCTCGCTTCCGTAGCGCGCCAGTGCTTCGGCGGCCACGATTCGCGGACCGGGCGCCTCGTCGTCGAGCAGCTGCGTCAGGTCGTCGGACGCGGCTGAGACCGCGGCCGCCTCGCGGATGAGCATACCCGTGACGGCCCAGTACCGCACCGCCGGATCGGCATCCGCCAGCCCTCGCCGGATCGTGTCGAGCGGCACGCCCGCATCGGACGCCTGCATCGCCATCGTCCTCACGCGATCCAGATCGTAGCGGCGTGGGTCGTGGCCCATCTCATACGGCGTACTGGACGCCGCGCGGCGATGCATCTCGTACTCCGGCAGAAAGCCGACGTCGCGAACCTCAGCGGCGTGCTCGTCCAGCGCGCGCCGCAATCGCTCGAGCACGGCGCGGTGACGTGCCGACGTCGCGAGGTTGCGCACCTCGTCCGGATCGGACTCCAAGTCGTACAGCTCCTCGACCGGCTTCGTCTCCCAGAAGAAGGTCCGCGGTGGTTCGAGCTTCCCCTCGTCATACAACCGCTTCCAAATCTGCGTTGTCGGTGTCTCGAACATGTAAGAGAGATACTGGCCGTAGACGCGGTGCGGCAGGTAGTTGCGGATGTAGACGTAGCGCTGGTCGCGGACGGAGCGGACCATATCGTACCGCTCGTCCATGCGGCCGCGCACGCCGAACGCGAACGCTGGAGCCGACGTGGCGAACGATCCGAGAAAGGCGTGCCCTTGCATCCAGTTAGGCGGTTCCACGCCCGCGACGCTCAGCATCGTCGGCGCGAGATCGACGAACGCCACGAGGCGAGAGCTTGCGTCGCCCGGCTCGTAGTCGTCTGGCGCGAGGTGCCGGAACGGCCGCGGCACGTAGACGAGCAGCGGGACGCGCAGCCCCGAGTTGTACGGCCACCGCTTCAGGCGCGGCAATCCTGCACCGTGATCGCCGAAGTAGATGACGATGGTGTTGTCGGCCAGGCCGTCAGCGTCCAGCTCCGCCAGGCGCTCACCAACCACGCGGTCCATCTCTGTCATCTTGTCGTGATACTGCGCCCAGTCCTCGCGCACTTCACGCGTGTCGGGATGATAGGCGGGCAGCGGGACCTTGGCGGGATCATGTACCCACGTGTGCGGACGGCTGCGGATTTGGCTCTCGTGCGTGAGGGTGATGTTGAACACCGCAAAGAACGGCTTGCCCTGCGGCCGGTTACGCCAATGCGCGGTCTTCGACGAGTCGTCCCAGACCGTGCCGGTCTTCTCGATGTTGTAATCCTCCTTCACGTTGTTCGACGTGTAGTAGCCGGCCTGGCGCAGGAGCTCGGGAAACATGCGCATCGACGCCGGCAAGCGCACCATGCTACGCATGTGCTCGGATCCGGTGGAGGAGGGATACATCCCCGTGATAATCGCGGTACGCGCCGGCGCGCAGACAGGCGCGGTCGACCAGGCGTTCAAATAGCGCAGCCCACGTGAGGCGAGCCGGTCGAGATTCGGCGTGGTGGCGTACGTGTCGCCGTACGCACCGAGATTCGGACCGTTGTCCTCGCTTGTAATCCACAGGATATTGGGGCGGGCCGCTTGCTGCGCGAGGGCGGGCGGAGCGGCAATCGCCACGTAGAGACAGGCGGCCGCCATCAGACGAGCGATCGTGATGCGGGTCATCGTCCGGTGAGGGTAGCATACAGCCATGCGACTCGCATCCGTCTCCTTCATCGTCCTCGCGACGATGGCCGCCGGTCGGGGAGCGCCGGAGGGGCCAGCCTATCGTAACCCCGTCATTCCCGGCGATCATCCAGACCCGTCGGTCATTCGTGTCACAGACACGTATTGGTTGACGCACACGTCGGGCAAGCGGGTGCCGACCTTCCCGCTGTACTCATCGCGCGATCTGGTCAACTGGACGCGCGTTGGCTACGTGTTCGAGACGCCGCCCGCGTGGACGTCGGGCAGCTACTGGGCGCCGGAGATCGCCGAGCACGGCGGCCGCTACTTCATTTACTACACGGCACGGAACCAGAAGGGCCCTCTTTGCGTGGCGGTGGCGACGGCGCCAGAGCCCGCCGGGCCGTACACCGATCACGGGCCGCTCGTCTGCCAAGAGCTGGGATCGATCGACGCCGCACCGGCAACGGACGAACGAGGCAGGCGGTATCTCATCTGGAAGGAGGACGGCAACAGCCAGAAGAAGCCGACTCCGCTGTGGGCGCAGCCGCTCTCGCCGGATGCCACGCGACTCGAGGGGACGCCGATAGAGATTTTACGCAACGAAGCGCTGTGGGAGGGGCACCTCGTCGAGGGCCCGTACATACTCCGTCGCGACGAGTGGTTCTATCTCTTTTATTCGGCGCGCGGCTGTTGCGGCGAGCGATGCGATTACCGGCTCGGTGTTGCGCGATCACGGAAGCTGCTCGGACCCTGGGAGCGCAACGCCGCCAATCCCATTCTGCCGGCAAACGACGTGTGGCGCTGTCCTGGGCATGGCTCTATTGTGTCTGATGAGGGAGGGCGTACCTTTCTCCTCTATCACGCCTACGCACGGAACGATTTTCAGAAAGGTCGTCAAGCGTTGCTCGACGAAGTGGTGTGGGATGGACGTGGCTGGCCAACGATCAACGAGGGGCGAGGACCGAGCATCGAGAACGCGTCTCCGTTCGGCGTCGAGCGGCGGTAGACGTACATCCGCGTCCGTTGTCATCTGTGCGTATCTGTGTCCATCTGTGGGTGGTGCAACAGCGCGCGCGCCACCGTTACGGCTCGAACCTCCCGCGCTCCGGCCCGTGCCAGCACGCGCGCGCATGCCTCCAGCGTCGCACCCGTTGTACAAACATCGTCCACGAGAACCACGACACGGTCGCATAGCGCGGCCGACGTGAGCGCCCGTGTTCTCACGGCAAAGGCGTGGCGCACGTTGCGCACGCGCTGGTCCCTGGAGAGGCCCGTCTGCGAACGAGTCGTAGCGACCCGTGCGAGCGCGTCCACGCGTGGTAGGTCGAGTGCCGACGCCAGATCCGTGGCTTGATTGAAGCCGCGCTCACGACGCCGCGACACGTGCAATGGCACCGGCACGAGAAGGTGGGCGCCATCGAGGACGTCGTGGGCGTGCGCTTCGAGCAATATGCCGAGTCGCTTCGCGAGCGTCCGCCGGCCGTCGTACTTGAGGGCGTGCAGCAATCGACGGAGCGTACCGTCGTACGGGCCGACCGCACGCAGGCGCGTGATCTCTGCGGCGAACGCGCGCGCCCGACAGGGACCGCACGAACCCGTGCGAAGCACCGGCAGCCCGCAGCGCTCGCAGACTGGCGGCGTGAAGACGACCAGCGCGGACCAGCACCGGGGACACACGACGCCGGAGGTAGGGGAGTCCAGGAGCTCCTCACACGACGCACAGCGCGGTGCGAGGAGCACCGCAAGCAGGCCGTCGATTGCGCGTCGAGCGAAAAAGGGGACAGGCCCCTTTTTCAGACTGGATGCAGTGAAAAAGGGGCCTGTCCCCTTTTTCACTCGACTTCGCTCACGGCAGGCTGGCGGAACGCTCGGCGGCCGTTCGGGAGGGCAAGGCGCTGGCGTCGCCAATGTCGATGCGGGTGGCACTTCCCCAGAGACGCTCGAGCCGATAGAACGTCCGCGTCTCGGCTGTGAAGACGTGGATGATGAGGTCGAAGCAGTCGATGAGGACCCATTCCGCGCGGTCATAGCCTTCGATGTGCGACGGCCGCACGCCGTGCTCGCGCAGCCGCTCCTCGATAAGGTCAACGATCGCCTTGACCTGCCGTGCGTTAGCTGCCGAGCAGAGAACGAAGAAATCGGCAAATGCCCCGGCGTGTCGCAGGTCGAGCACCGTCAGATCGGTCGCCTTCTTGTCGAGGGCCGCTTCGACTGACACATAGACCGGGAGCGGGAAGTCGGGCTGCGCGCCCTTCGTCGTGCTGCTCACCTTAATCTTGGTCATGCAAGTCGCCTGCCGGGTCCGGAGTGGAGCGATACAGGTTGTGCTGCCGGATGTGTGTCGCGACGAGGGAGGGGACCAGCCCATCGAGCGGCTCGCCGCGCGCGGCGAGATGTCGGACGTCGGTCGACGAAACCGCCGCCGTTGGCGCATCGACCAGCCAAATACGGCAGCGTTCCGCGACGACTCGTGTCTCGCGGTTGGACGTTAGGCTCGCGGCCACCACGCGATCGGCGGCTTCAGGGAGCGCCTCGGCCAACGTGCCTGCCGAGACGCCGGGACGTGTCACCGCCACGAAGTGACACGCCTCGAGGAGGGCTGGGTAGCGATACCACGTGGCAATTTTCAAAATCGCGTCTACGCCCGTGATGAAAAAAATCTGCGATCTATTGTAGCCCAGGGTGTAAAGCTGCTGCAGCGTGTCCCACGTGTACGAGGGGCCTTCCCGTCGCAGCTCGAGGTCAGACGCGCGGAGGTGCGCGCGGCCGTTGACCGCAAGCGCGGCCATAGCGAATCGATGCGCCGCCGAGGCCACCGGAGGATCCGCACGGAGCGGCGGCACGCGGGCAGGCATCATCCAGACTTCTTGCAGGCCGAGGCGCGTTCGTGCGGCCTCTGCCGCGTCCAGGTGTCCGCAGTGAATGGGATCGAGTGTACCGCCCAGAATGCCCAACAGCATAGGGGTCAGGGGTCAGTAGGGATCAGGGATCAGGGATCAGGGACAGGGTGTCGCATCTCCTGGTGTTCGTGATCGAGGGCTGTTGCGCGTCCAGCGGCGACGTAGCGCCACATGGCTTCGATCAGCTCAGGCATCCCGTCGCCCGTGACAGCCGATATTGGGTAGCACTCGAGACCGAGCGCCGCGGCCTGGCCGCGCAGCGCCACGAGCCGGGCGTCGTCTTGCAGAACGTCAATCTTCGATGCCGCGACGACCTGTGGCCTCCGAGCGAGCGGCACGTGGTCAGGGTCGAGCGTCTCTGCGTTGGGGACATACCGCTCGAGCTCGCCTCGGATCACGTCGAGGTCGTGCGCCGGCTCGCGACCCGACGCTCCGGACACATCGACGACGTGCACGAGCACCTTTGTACGCTCGACATGACCGAGGAAACGATCGCCCAGGCCGTGTCCTTCGTGTGCGCCCTCGATGAGGCCGGGCACATCGGCCACGACAAAGCTGCGGTCGTCGGACAGCGAGACGACGCCGAGGTTTGGCGCGAGCGTGGTAAACGGGTAGTCGGCAATCTTGGGCCGTGCGGCGGACACGCGTGCGATGAGCGTGGACTTCCCGACGTTGGGGTAGCCCACGAGACCAACATCGGCGAGGAGCTTGAGGCGCAGACGCAGGCGAATCGACACGCCTGGCTCTCCCGGCTCGGCGCGCCGGGGGGCGCGGTTGGTGGGTGTGGCAAAGCGAGCGTTGCCGCGCCCACCTCGTCCACCACGTGCGACCGGCACGCGCATGCCCGGTTCGGTGAGGTCGGCAATCTGCCGCAGCCCGTCGGGCGTGTAGGCATAAGCAACCGTGCCCACCGGCGCTTCGAGGGCGAGGTCCTTGCCGCGGCGTCCTGTACGATTGGATCCCTCGCCGTGGGCACCACGCGTGGCGTGGAACTCCGGGTGGAACCGATACTTCACGAGGGTGTTGAGGTGAAGGCTGGCTTCAAGATGGACGGAACCGCCGGCGCCCCCATCGCCGCCGTTGGGGCCACCGCGTGGCACGTACTTCTCACGACGAAAGCTGACGCAGCCGCGACCGCCATGGCCGCCCGAGACGATAATGTCGACTTCGTCAACGAACATCAGGCTCTGAAGCCTGATCCGAATCGACGTTGGGCGGTCGCACACTGATAACGCGGCCGCGTGTGCCGTGGTCCTCGAAGCGAACCACACCGGCCACCTTGGCAAAGAGGGTGTCGTCTTTGCCGAGCCCAACGTTGAGGCCGGGTCGGAACCTGCGCCCGCGCTGGCGGACGAGAATCGAGCCCCCGGTCACGACGTTGCCATCGAACCGCTTGACGCCCAGCCGCTGCGCTGCACTGTCGCGTCCGTTTCGAGAGCTCCCTTGTCCCTTCTTATGTGCCATCGCTCGTCACTCGTCACTCGTCAGAGAAATTTCTCGAATCGCGACGCGCGTGCTGATGGTGCGGTGTCCCTGGGTCCTGCGGAAGCCCTTGCGGCGCTTCATTCTGAAGACCCGAATCTTGGGTCCCTTCACCTCGCCCTGCACGGTGCCCACGACACGCGCGTTGGCAACAAACGGTCGGCCCGCCACCACCTCAGCGCTGGCATCACCACTGTCGGGGCCAACACTGTCGGGGCCAACGAGGAGCACGCGCTCGAACTGCACCTCTTGGCCGGGCTCTGCGGTCAGCCGATCAACCCTGACGACCGTGCCCGGGACGACCTTCACCTGCCGGCCGCCGGCCTGAATCACTGCGAACACGTGTATTCTCCTCCGCCCGGGAGCTCTTTCGGCCCCCAACCGAAACAAAAAGTATAGCACACCCTCTCGTCTTCGCGCGTGCCCCCTCATCTCAGCAGAATCCGTACGCCTCGGATTCTTTGTTCGCTCAGCGCGTTGAGGAAGGAAGGCAAAATCGCGTCCATCATCTCGAAGTACGACGAGAGCGCTGGGACGTTCTGCTGCGGCATGTAGAGCCGTTCCTCGCGGTGGGCTTCGGTGTAGATCACGGTGCCGGTCCTGCCGTCGATGAAGACGAACTTCGGACGCAGGATGTAGCCCTTACGCTCCATGTACACGCGGACGGGCCGCACGACGCGCCGCCCCAGTTGATCGAAGGCCTCGCGTTCCTGAACGACCGGCCCTGCCCTCGCGTACGGCACGAAGTACAGCGTGCCCGTCACGATGAGCGGCTCCTGAAACTCTTCGCCGATCTTCTTCCAGAAGTTGACATCCGCGAAAATGGGCTCGTAGGTTGCGAGCTGTTTTTCATCGCGAATGACGACGCCGGACTGATCCTGGTACTCATCGACGAGCGATCCCCCGTTGCCAGCCGGTTCGGATGATGTGGGAGACGTGCCGCTTGGCCCCGGTGTCTGACCGTCCCTGTCTATGGGACGGAGCTCGATGCGGGTTGGTGCGGGCGCCTGCTCCCGGCCACGCTCCGCGAGCGGGAGCACGTCAGCATCGATGACGCGAAGGTCCGACTTGGTGCGCAGTTGGCTCCGCAGCAGCCGCACGGTCTCCAGATTCGAATCGACATCTTCGGAGCCAGCGGCGACGAAGCCCGCCACGAAGACGCGCTGGAAGGGCGAGACGTCTAGCTTCGGCTGGATCGGCGTCTCGACCGGGATCTCGTAGGTCGAGGTACACGCTGCACCTGCCAGAAGCAGAAGCACGCTAGCGAGTCGAGCTGCTGTGCGCGCGATCATTGATTTCTCTGAACAGATCGTAGTTTTGCTCAATCTGCACGTTCTTGGGCTCGAGCTCGAGTGCCTTCTCGTACGCTTGGCGCGCTTTGCCGAACGCGCCTTCGTGCTCATAGGCCACAGCGAGGTTGTTGTAGGCGGCCGCGTAAGTCGGATCGATCTGGACGGCACGTTCCCAGCGGTACAGGGCCTCCTTCCAGAGGCCCTTTTGTGCCATCAGGATCCCGAACTCCACTTGCGCCTTTGCGTCGCCACGCGGATCGGCCCGAGCCGACGCGGGTAACAGGACCGCCGCGAGCGCCAGTGCCCAGAACGCGGAGCGCATGCCCATGAATCCACCTCCCACTATAGCGAGCCGGCGCGAGACCGCGCAAGGATTTTTCCCCGTATAATGGAGGTCAAGAGGTCAGGTCCCGCGAACGAAGCTGGGCCTGGCCTCTTCTTTTTTCGTTTTTCGTATGGCGGCCCGCCGCCAGCCCTGGCTTCGCCTCGCTTGGCAAGGATTTGGAGGGGTCATGCTCGACCTCGTGGATGCGGTGGCATTGTCGCTGGCAGGACGCGCGCAGCCGGCCGTGGCGGCGCGGCGGCTCGCCCAGCAGGGGCTTACCCGTGGTGAGCTCAGTCGAACCGCCCAAGAGGAGGCCCGCCAGACGCTGGCTCGCGCGAAGCGTGCTGGTCTGGTGCCGGTCGCGCTCACCAATCCGGGGTATCCGCCTCAGCTTGCCGCGATCGTCGATCCGCCGATTGTGCTCTGGATTCGGGGTGACCCTGCTGCGCTAGCCGAGCCGATCGTGACGGTGGTCGGGTCACGTGCGGCGACACCGTATGCGCTCGAGATGGCGAACGTGTTGGCGGCCGATCTTGCGGCAGAAGGTCTCGTGGTGGCGAGCGGGTTGGCTCGAGGGGTGGATGCGGCTGCCCATCGGGGGGCGCTCACCTCCGGACGGACCGTGGCGGTGCTCGGGTGTGGCGCCGATGTCACATACCCGAGGGAGCACGTTGACCTCGCGGGGCGCATCGCTCGTGCGGGCGCCCTTGTGAGCGAGCTCCCGCCTGGCACGCCGCCACGGCCCCATCACTTTCCGCTCCGGAACCGCATTCTGAGCGGCCTGGCGTGCGCGGTGATTGTGGTCGAAGCATCACGTCGGAGTGGGTCACTGATCACGGCACGCCTTGCGCTCGAACAGGGTCGCGACGTTCTGGCCGTTCCAGGTAACGTGCTTGGGGAGCACAACCGAGGCGCCCACGCGCTCCTGCGTGACGGCGCGCGGTTGGTCGAAGGGGCGCACGATGTGTTGGATGAAATCGGTTGGCGTGTGCCTGCGGTGAGCGTTGTCGAACCGCCTGCGGTCAGCGGCGCCGAACCACGCGCGGTGAGCGATTGGTTGCTCGCCGTCATGACGCCTGGCGAGGCGTACGACATCGACGCGCTGGTCGCCCACACCGGCCGAGAAAGTGCCGCCGTGCTCGAGCGGCTCCTCGCGCTCGAGCTCGCGGGCGTCGTCGTTCGCACCGCTGGCCGGTTTACACGCCGGGCACGGTGAAGGTGCGAGGGCACCTCGCCCCTCGCACCTTGCCCCTTCCCTTGTCGCTCTTGGGCCCCGTGCTAACGTAGAGATACTGGTAATGGAGGGTCATGGCAAAACCGCTCGTCATCGTTGAGTCGCCCGCCAAGGCGCGCACGCTGCGTCGTTTTCTGGGCAATAGGTACCGCATCGAGGCCAGCTATGGCCACGTGCGAGACCTGCCCGAGCGCGCGAGCGATGTGCCGGCTGCGATCAAGAAGAAGCCCTGGGGCCGTCTGGCCGTGGACGTCGACGGGGATTTCACGCCGTACTACGTTATTTCGGCGGACAAACGGAAGCACATTCAGGAGCTCAAGACGGCACTGAAGGACGCGTCCGAGGTCATTCTCGCGACCGACCCGGACCGCGAAGGCGAGTCGATTAGCTGGCACCTCACGGAGGTCCTCAAGCCACGAGTCCCTGTTCGACGCATTGTCTTTCACGAGATTACCGAAGAAGCCGTGCAGCACGCGCTCGAGAACGCGCACGCCGTCGACGAGCATTTGGTGCGCGCGCAAGAAAGCCGTCGGATTCTCGATCGGCTTTTCGGCTACACGCTGTCGCCCGTGTTGTGGAAGAAGGTGCAGACCGGCCTCAGCGCCGGTCGCGTCCAGAGCATTGCCGTTCGGCTCATCGTCGAGCGAGAAGAAGAACGACGCGCGTTTCGCCGTGCGTCGTATTGGAACCTCGACGCGCGACTGTCCGGCGAGGGACGTGGGTTCACCGCGACGCTCGTGCGGGTGGGCGATCGCCGCGTGGCCACCGGGCGCGACTTCGACGCGTCCGGCACGTTGGCAGCGAGCGACGTGCAGCGACTCGACGAGGCGGAGGCGCGTCAGCTCAAAGAACGGCTCGAGAGCCGGCTGCCGTGGCGCGTCACGGCCGTCGAAGCGAAGCCGGCGATCCAGCGGCCCGCGCCTCCCTTCACGACGTCCACGCTGCAACAGGAGGCGAACAGAAAGCTCGGCTTCTCGGCCGACCGAACGATGTCGGCTGCGCAGCGGTTGCACGACGAGGGGTATATCTCGTATCACCGCACCGACTCGACGACGCTCAGCGAGAAAGCGCTGCGCGAGGCGGCCCGCGCCATTCGCGAGCGGTACGGCAACGAGTATTACGACAAGCCGCGCCAATATCAGACGCGCGTGCGGAACGCGCAGGAGGCGCACGAGGCGATCCGTCCGACCGACTTCACGCGTGCGCCGCAAGACGCCGCGGGCGATGTGGAGGCCGATGCCGCACGCGTGTACGAGCTCGTGTGGCAGCGCGCTGTCGCGTCGCAGATGGCAGACGCGCGTCTCGTGCGTACCACATTGGAGATCACGGCACAGGACGAGGGTGGGACGGCCAGCGTGTTCTCGTCGAGCGGGAAGGCGATCGAGTTTCCGGGCTTCCTGCGCGCATACGTCGAGGGCAGTGATGACCCGGCCGCGGAGCTCGGTGACCGCGAAACGTTGCTGCCGACCTGTCGGGTGGGCGACCTCGTCGGTCGCGCGGAGGACGCGGAGGCGCGGCTCGCGCTGAATGCGCTCGACGCGCGCGGCCATGAGACGCAGCCGCCAGCGCGCTATACCGAAGCGTCGCTCGTCAAGCGACTGGAGGAAGAGGGCATCGGTCGTCCCTCGACCTACGCGCCGACGATCAACACGATCAGTCGCCGCGGCTACATCTTTCGCCAGGGCAAGGCGCTCGTGCCGAGCTTTACCGCCTTTGCCGTGACGCAGTTGCTCAAGCAGCACTTCGACGATTACGTCGATGTCGGCTTCACCGCGGAGATGGAGGAAGACCTCGATCAGATCTCGAACGGTGAGCGCGACTGGCTCGAGTTCGTCCGCGCCTTCTACCGTGGCGATGGCGACCGTCTCGGCCTCGAGCAGCGCGTGCGAGACGACGACAGCATCAGCTACCCGGTCGTCGACCTGGGTGTCGATGCGGCGAGCGGCGAGACCGTGCGCGTGCGCAGCGGTCGTTATGGGCCGTTCGTGCAGCTCGGCGAGGGCGGACCAGGTCGCGCCGCGTCGATTCCAGACGATGTCGAGCCGGCAGACTTTGGCGTGGAAGACGCGCTCGCCTTGCTCAAGGCCAGGGCGGAGGGTCCGCGCCAGCTCGGCACCGATCCGTCGACGGGGTTGCCCATCTACGTGCTGAGCGGCCGCTTTGGTGCCTACGTACAACTGGGTGAGTCGCCGGAAAAAGGGTCGAAGGCGCCAAAGCCCAAGCGGACGTCACTCCTTCCTGGGATGGCGCCCGAAACGATCACGCGCGACGAGGCCTTGAAGCTCCTGTCGCTGCCGCGCGAGCTGGGGCCGCATCCGAGCGATGGCGCGCCCGTTGTCGCGGGTTGGGGGCGGTTCGGACCATACGTGAAGCACGGCAGCGACTTCCGCTCGCTCGAGCAGGATGATGATGTGTTTGCCGTCGATCTGGGACGGGCACTCGAGCTCTTCGAGCGGGAGAAGCGCGGTCGCCGCCGGCAGGCAGCCAAGACGGTCCTCCGCGAGGTGGGCATGCATCCTCGCAGCGGCGCCAAGATTCAGATGCTCGCGGGCCGCTATGGTCCGTACGTGACCGACGGCACCACCAACGCGTCGCTTCCCAAAGACGGCGATCCGAAGGCGGTGACACTGGACGAGGCGGTCGCACTGCTCGAAGCGCGCGCCGCGAGCGGGCCACCGCGCCGGCGCGTGGCGCGGCGCACCCCTGCCCGTGGCGGCGCGAGGAAGCAGAAGAGTGCCTAGCATGATTCGCATTGTCGGCGGCGGTTTGGCGGGATGCGAGGCCGCGTGGCAAGCCGCATCGCGCGGTGTGAACGTCACGCTGTACGAGATGCGTCCGACCACGCCGACGCAGGTTCACAAGACGGATGGCCTCGCCGAGCTCGTGTGCAGCAACTCGTTCCGCGGCGACAAGTTGGACAACGCGGTCGGCGTGTTGAAGGAGGAGATGCGGCGCCTGGGCTCGCTCATCATGCGCTCGGCCGATGCCAGTCGCGTGCCTGCCGGTGCGGCTCTTGCCGTTGACCGTGAGCGGTTCTCGCGGGCGGTCACGGAGGCGGTTGCTGGGCATCCGCTCATTGCGATCGAGCGGCGCGAGTGGACTGACATCCCTGAGCCACGTGAAGGCGCTCCTGTGATTGTGGCCACCGGTCCGCTCACGTCGCAGGCGCTCTCCGAAGCCATTCGCGCATTCGTCGGCGCTGATCACCTCTACTTCTATGATGCGATCAGTCCCATCGTCTTGGCCGAGACGATCCGGCACGACAAGGTGTTCCGCGCGTCTCGCTGGGGGAGAGATTCTCTGAGGCTTGTCAATGCAGAATGCCAAACGCAACATGCAGATGGCGGCGCCAACGGACCTGTTGACGACGACGCGGTGCGGGCTTGTGGTGCGGACGGAGGTGAGGGCGATTACCTGAACTGTCCGCTCGATGAGGAGGAGTACGCACGTTTCTACGATGCGATCGTGCATGCGGAATCCGCGACGGTGCACGACTTCGACAAAGAGCGGTTCTTCGAGGGCTGTCTTCCAATCGAGGTGATGGCGCACCGTGGCCGCGACACGTTGCGCTTCGGCCCCATGAAGCCGGTTGGCCTGGTTGATCCGCGCACCGGAACACAACCGTACGCCGTCGTCCAGCTCCGTCAGGACAACCTCGCGGGGGATCATTACAGCTTGGTGGGCTTCCAGACGCAGCTCAAGTGGGGCGAGCAAGCACGTGTGCTGCGCCTCATCCCAGGGCTCGAGCAGGCGGAGTTCGTGCGCTTCGGGATGGTGCACCGGAATACCTACATCAACGCGCCAACCGTGCTGCGTGAGACGTGGCAAACGAGGACGCGATCAGATCTCCTGTTCGCCGGCCAGGTCTCGGGTGTGGAAGGGTACGTGGAGTCGGCTTCGTCCGGGCTTATTGCCGGAATCAATGCCGCATGCCTTGCCCTGGGAACCGAGCCGCTTGCACCGCCGCGAACCACCGCCATTGGCGCGTTGGGCTATTACGTGTCGCACGCCGACGCGTCGAATTACCAGCCCACCAACATCACATTCGGCATCATGCCGCCGCTCGAGCGGCGGCTGCGCAACCGCCAGGCGAAGAAGCTGGCACTGGCTGAGCGTGCACTGAGAGACCTTGCGTCATGGATGGAAGAATCAGGTGTCGCGACTCCTTATACGCCAAACGGCGCGGCTAACTTGTCGGCCGAAGCGCGAAGCGCGAAGGCTGAAGCCGCGCCCTACCGTTGATGCGCTGTAGGGCGCCCCTTTAGGGGCGCCATTGAGCGCCATTCAATGCTCGCGGCCGCCAGCGTTCCGTCTCTTAAATGAACATGGCCGTCCAGACGCCTCGATCGCCCGAGACGCTGCAAGAACACGTCAAGGCATTCATCGAGTTTCTCGCGCTCAACCGGCACGCGTCGCCGCACACGATTCGCAACTACGAGAGCGACCTGCGCCAGTTCACGACGTACCTCGCGCTGGCCACCGGTCGCAAGCCGAGCCAGATTCCCTCCGCCACCATCGATCACACGACCATTCGCGGATTCCTCGCCGAGTTGCACGCTCGCGGCAACAGCCGCGCCTCGGCGGCGCGCAAGGCATCCGCGATTCGGACGTTCGTTCGCCATCTGCGCCGGGAGGGCGCTCTCGCGGGCAATCCCGGTGCGCTCGTGACGAGTCCCACACGAGAACAGAAGATTCCCGCGCATCTGGCGGTTGACGAGATGGAGGCGCTACTGTCGATGCCCGACGCGTCCACGCCGCTCGGGTGCCGAGACTGCGCCATTCTCGAGCTGTTCTACGCGTCGGGCCTGCGCCTCAGCGAGCTCGTCGGGTTGACGCTCGACGATGTCAATCTGGCGAGCCGGATGCTGCGGGTCATGGGAAAGGGACGGAAAGAGCGGCTCGTGCCGTTCCACGTTCCCGCTGCCGATGCGCTCCGCCACTGGCTGCGCGATCGCGAGCACATCCTCGTGAGCGAGGTCGCTCGGGCGGCGCGTGCGCGGAGCGCCGATCGCGAGTTGGCGCGTGTGTCGCGCGGGCTCCCGCCGCGACGGGAGGTGTCGGCGAGTGGGCGGCGCTGGCGCGCGCGCGGCGCGCCAGAGGAGGCGGCGCTTTTCGTCAACTACCGCGGTGAGCGCTTGAGCTCGCGAAGCGTGCATCGGCTCGTCACACGTTACGTTGCGCTGTGCAGCACCCGCTTTGGCATCAGTCCACACGCGCTTAGGCACTCGTTTGCGACGCATCTCTTGCAGGCTGGGGCGGATCTTCGCACGATTCAAGAGCTGCTCGGCCACGTGCAGCTCTCCACGACGCAACGCTACACGCACGTCAACCTCGCACAGTTGATGGACGTGTATCGGAAGGCACACCCGAAGGCTTGAGTCGGGCACCCGGCTACGGGCGCCTGCTTGAAAATGTGGTCTAAACGGTCTAAATTATGAGTCATTATGGTCAGAAAGCGGCGTACGACAACGTGGCAGGTGCACGAGGCAAAGGCCCGGTTCGGGGAGGTCGTCGAAAGAGCGTCTACGGAGGGGCCGCAGACAATCACCCGGCACGGCGCCGAGCGGGTGGTCATGCTCTCGATCGAGGACTATCGCGCGCTGGTGGCGCACAAACCCGACTTCAGGGCGTATCTCCTCGGCGGCCCGAAGCTGGACGATTTCAGCATCGAACGCGACCGGGATACCGGTCGGAAGATCGCGCTGTGAGGGAAAGCCGGCGCTATCTGCTCGACACCATGGTGGTGTCCGAGACGCGTAAGGTCCGCGCGGATCCACGTATCGTGTCGTTTCTGTCAGCGGCAGACGCATCGAGTCTGTTCATCAGCGTGCTCACGGTGGGTGAGCTGCGTAAGGGTGTGGAAGTCAAGCGGCGGACCGATCCGGACGCCGCCGCCCGAATCGGTAGCTGGGTGGATGGCATCGAGTTGTCGTTCGTTGACCGCGTCCTGCCCATCGATACCCCCACGGCACGACGATGGGGGGAGATCTCGGCCGATCGTACTCGGCCGGTCATCGACACGTTGATAGCGGCGACCGCGCTTGTGCACGGCTGCACGCTGGTGACGCGCAATACGAACGACGTGCAGGAGACGGGTGTGCCGCTTATTGACCCGTGGCGGACCGACGCAGCACCCTAGGTCCACCGGCGGAACAGCGCCGAGTGCGTACTCGTCTGAGACGGTCTGCTAAAATCGAATGTGCGAATGTGGGAATGTCTCTCATCGCGGCCTTGGCCGACACGCTCTATAGTGAAGAGATCGCACGAGCTCGTGGGATGGGCCCGGGAGACAAGCTCCTCGAAGGCCCGCGGCTCTTTGAGCGCGCGTGTCGATTGATGGCGGAGGGCATTCGTCACCAGCATCCGGAGCTGGACGATGCCGGCGTTCGAGCGCTTCTCGTGGCTCGTCTGTTCCGCCTCCGCACTCTCGAGCGCAGATGACGGCAGACGAGGCGGTTGTCGCGCTGCTCGACGCGCTGGAAGCTGTCGGTCTTCCCTACATGATCGTGGGCTCGCTCGCCTCGACCTTCCACGGCATTCCGCGTTCGACACGCGACGCCGACTTCGTCATTGAGGACATTCGCGGCACGATCCCGCCGATGTGACGACGGCGCGCGCGTGCGTCCAAGACAGTGTGCCAGCGGCTCTCAGGTCGACCGCGTTCGCCCGCGCGGTTCGCGAGCCCTCCTTTCCTCCGACGAAGACAGGGGACGCCACGCGATCCCCACGCCGGCTCCCAACGCGGGCGGGCGGCTGGCGCCTGGATCTATCCCTTTTGGAGCGCCGTTACCCAGAGTCGCGCGGAGGGCAGGACAAAACTGGGGGCGCCAAGGGTCGACGACCTGTTGACACAACAGGCATCGAACGCCTAGCATTAGCTGTCGATTGTAGACATGTCTACACACAAAACGGAAGTGCCCTACGGCACCCTCGATCTGCTCATTCTGAAGACCCTGCACACGATGGGTCCGATGCACGGCTACAGCATCGCACGACGAATCGAACAGGTGTCCGAGCGTGACATGCGCCTGAGCCAAGGGTCAATCTATCCGGCCCTCATCCGCCTGGAGCAGCAAGGGTGGATCCGCACGGAGTGGGGCATCTCGGAGACGAATCGCAAGGTCAAGTTCTATGCGCTGACACGGGCCGGGGCCAAGCAGCTTCGTGTGGAAGTGGCGAACTGGGAAGAGGCGACCGCGTTGGTGGCTCGCTTCCTGGAGGGGAAGCCGTGAAGCTTCGGCTGCTGGTGAATCGCTTGGTGGCCCTGCTGCGGACACGGCGTCTCGAGCGGGAGCTAGACGATGAAGTCATGGCGCACCTGGAGCTGGCGGAGAGAGACGCTATTGCCGCCGGCATGTCGCCCGACGAGGCACGCCGCCGAGCGCGCCGCCTCTTCGGTGGCATCGATCAGATGAAGGAAGAACATCGTGATCGCCGCAGTGCTCGATGGATCGAGATGCTACTTGGAGACCTTCGATACGGGCTGGCTTCGCTTGCGAGGAGCCCCGCCTTCGCTGCGGTGACCATCGGCGTGTTGGCGCTCGGCATCGGCGCCAACGCCGCGATGTTCAGCGTGGTGGACGCCGTCCTTCTCAAGCCTCTCCCGTACCCAGAGCCCGACCGCATCGTGCGCGTCTGGGAAGCCCCGCGGCCAGGTGTAACCAACGCCACCAGCACGTTGGACTTTCTCGATTGGCAACGCCTCGGCACGTCGTTCGAGGCGCTGGCGGCAGAAGCTCCGATCTCGGCGGCGCTGACCGGCGCCGGCGAGCCGGTGCGTCTTTCCGGCAAGGTGGTCTCGGCCGAATACTTCGAGGTGTTCGCCACGAGGGCCAGTCTCGGGCGTACATTCGGGCCGGACGAGGATCAGCCAGGAGCCGCCCCCGTCGTCGTGCTCAGCCATGCCGCCTGGCAAACCTACTTCGGCGGTGACCCCGGCATCTTGAATCGCCGGCCCATCCTCAACGGCGAGCCGCATCAAGTCGTCGGCGTGCTTCCGCCGGGCGCGTTCGATCGAGACGACGCGGAATTCTGGAAGCCCTTGGTCTTCAGGCCCGAGCAACACATCCGCGACGGGCACTGGCTCACCGTCTTCGGACGCCTCCGCCGCGACGCCACTCTCCAGCAAGCTCGCCAGGAAATGCACGCCATCGACGAGGCCTTGACCGAGGTCACCCCCGACTACAAGCGCGAATGGACCATCGTCGTCGAACGTCTCGACCGCTTGTTGGTTGGCAATCGTCTACGCCAATCGATCGTCGTCGCCTTTGGCGCCGTCGCCCTCGTGCTGCTGATCGCGTGCGCGAACGTGGCGAACCTGCTCCTCACGAGGGGCGCCGCACGCAAGAAGGAGCTCGCTGTCCGCGCCGCGCTCGGCGCCAGCCGCGGCCGCTTGGTCGCACAACTCCTTGCCGAAAGCGCGGTCCTGTGCCTCCTAGGAGGCGCCGCAGGCGTCACCGTTGCGTTGCTTCTCATCCGCATCGCCACACCGATATTGTCGGAAGCGATTCCGTACACGGCCGACGTCAGCCTCGACATCCGCGTGCTCGCGTTTGCTGCGGTCGTGGCCCTTGGAGTCGCCTTGCTAGTTGGCGCGTTCCCCTCCTGGCAAACGTCCTTCGGTGAGCTCGCGCGATCCCTGAATCTCTCGACGCGCGGTTCCTCCGGCGCGCACAGCAAGCTTCGACGCACCATTGTCGTAGGCGAAGTCGCGCTCTCGCTCGTGCTGGTTTGCGGCGCCCTGCTTCTTTTCAGAAGCTTGCTCAACCTCCAGCGACTCGAGACCGGCGTTCGAACGGAAAGCGTCATAACGATGTCCGTCGATCTCCCCGTGCACGCGTACGCCACGCCGGAGAGCGCTGCCCTCTTCTATGAGGCCGTCACCGAAAGACTCGAAAGCGTGCCCGGAGTCGCGCAAGCGGCTCTGTCGACGCACTTGCCACTCCAATGGATCAATCACGGGATGGGAATGCAAATTCCCGGACCCGATGAACTGTTCAATGTGCGCTTCAAGCGTGTCGACCCCGGTTATTTCGACATGCTTGCCATTCCCTTGCGAGCCGGCCGCGGCATCACTGACCGCGACCGCGACGGAGCTCCTCTCGTCGTCGTCATCAACGAAGCGTTGGCTGCGCAGCTGGCGGACCTTGGCGGCATGCAGGATCCGGTCGGCCAAGCCGTCCGTCTGAGCGTTCCCCACTACGAGAGCGGGTCCGAGATGACCGACGTGCAAGTGGTCGGCGTCATCCGTAGCGAACGCGTCGACGCCCCGGGTGCCCCGGATCCACGGGTCGTCTACGTGCCGCTTGCACAGGTTCCTTCCACTGGAGTGAAGCTCATGGTCCGTACGCAAGCGGAGCCGGCTTCTGTCATGCCGGGCATCCGCGAAGCCGTGCGCGAAATCGACCCCAACCTGCCGCTCGGAGACATCGCCACCATGCAGCAGGTCCGGGAGCGCACGCTCTCGGGCGCCAGCCGGCCGGCCTGGGTTATCGGTGCCTTCGCTGCGGTTGCCGTCCTCCTTGCCGCGCTCGGCCTCTACGGTGTGCTGTCCCACGCAGTGACCGAGCGGCGCCGGGAGATTGGCATCCGCATGGCGCTGGGCGCACGCGGACGCGACGTGCTCTCGCACGTCTTGCAGAACGCGCTTTCAATGGTCATCCTGGGACTCGCTGCGGGACTCGTTGGAGCGCTTGTGCTCACCAGAGTCCTGGAAAGCCTGTTGTTCGAGGTGTCCGCGCTCGACCCTCTCGTGCTCGCCGTTGCGTGTGTCTCGATGACGCTGATCGGTTTACTCGCTGGATTCGTTCCCGCGAGCCGCGCCGCGCATGTCGATCCAATCGCGGTGCTTCGCGACGAAGGCTGATCCGCGTCCAAAGAAGGCGGAATGGCCCTAGTCGTGGCGAAGCGCCGACATCGGGTCGACGTTCGCGGCCCGCCATGCTGGTACGAAACAGGCTGTCAAGGCGACAACGAGAAAGAGCGCGCTGACTCCCAGCAACGTGGGCGCATCGAAGGGGCTGGTTGCAAACAAGATCGATTGGATGAAGCGCGCCAACCCAATGGCACCGACCAAGCCGACAACAAGTCCCACGAGAACGGGAGTCGCACCGCCGCCGAGGACCATTCGAATCAGATCTCCACGCGTTGCGCCCAGCGCCGCGCGAATCCCCAACTCCTGTGTGCGTCGCGCTGTCACGAAGGAGAGCACGCCATAGATGCCCGCGCAGGCGAGCAGCATCGCGAGGAGTGCGAAGCCACCCAGGAGCAGCGTCAGCAGCCGCCGGGGCATCGTCGATTCTGCTTTGATCTGCTCCACCGTCATCGGGCGATGCAGCGCCTGATGCTCGTTCACCCTCCCCACGGCTTGCTGGACGGATTTGATCAGCGCTCCAGCATCGCCGCGCCCTTTCGCCACCAGGCCCACACCGACCACGGGATTCTGCGCAAAACTGGCATAGACGCCGACATCGCTCGGTTTCTCCAAGCCGTTGACCTTCTCGTCGGCCACGACGCCCACGATCTCCCATGCCACTTCGGGTCCCAGCCCTCGCCTCGACGGAAGAATACGCTCGACCAAGATCCGTTTGCCGATTGCACTCTCGTCCGGTGAATAGCGCTCGACAAAAGACTCGTTGACGACCACGACGGGCGGCGCGCCCACGGTATCGCGGTCGTCGAGAAGCCGCCCTGCCACCAGCCGGAGACCGAGCACGTGAAAATAACCGGGCGTGGTGATCTTGAATCCAGTTCCGAGGATGCGGTCTCTCTCGTCCGGCATCCGGAACCGCACACCGTTTCCCCAGCCGGCTAACGGAAGCCCAGTGGTCACGGCAGCGTCTCGCATGCCAGGCACCGCGCGCACTTCCTCGAGCAGTCGAGTGATGTATTGAGTCAGTTGTGTGACATTGGGGTCGCGCTCCAGCGGCTGTGGCAGGGACGCCGCGATCACACCCTCGGAGTCAAAGCCGATGTCGACGGTCATGACGCGTTGGAAGCTGCGAATCAACAGGCCGCCGCCGACGAGAAGGATGAAGGCTACCGCTACCTGTGCTGCGACAAAGACGTGACGCGCTCGAACATTCCCCCGGCCCGTTGAGCTCGATCGCCCGCCTTCCTTGATCGCCTCGGCGGCATCGCGCCGCGAGGCCTGAATCGCCGGCGCAAGGCCAAACGCCATACTGGTCAGAATCGTGACCGTCGCCAGATACAGTAGGACTCGTCCGTCCATCGCAATGTCCGCTTCGGGCGGAAGAGAGAATGGCGGCGCCTCGGTTTGAAGCCACTGCAGGAGCCCGTAGCCGAGCGCAAGCCCAAACAGTGCGCCAACGGCTGACAGGAGGAGGCTCTCCGTCAACAGCATTCGAAGCACGCGCGCGCGACGGGCCCCCAGGGCCATGCGCAGCGCGATCTCGCGCGAGCGAAGCGTCGCCCTCGCCATCAACAGATTCGCGAGGTTGGCGCAACCAATCAGCAGCACGGCGACGACGGCCGACATGAGCACGATCAGAGCGAGCCGTCGATCCGGTCCCACGACGCGATCTAGGTAACGATCGACCGTGGCGCTCCAGCCTGTGTTGATAGCTGGATACAGCTCGGCAATGCGCGCCGCGATCCCACGCATCTCGGCTCGTGCCTGTTGCAGGGAGACGCCACGTTTGAGTCTCGCCACCGCGGATAGATAGTGGTAGTCGCGGGGCACGTCCGCGGGAAGGACGAGCGGGATCCACAGATCCCGTGGGTGCCGATTGAATGCGCTGTTGCTGGGCAGCACACCGATGACGGTGTAGAGGTCGCCGTTCAAAAGGATGGCGCGGCCGATTAACCCGCGGTTGCCGCCGAAGAGACTCAGCCACAAGCGGTGGCTGATCACCGCTACCCTTTCCTTGCCCGGCCGGTCCTCGTCTTTGGCGAAGGTTCGGCCGAGCACCGCTTTCGTACCGAACACGTCGAAATAAGATGCCGAAACGAGTCCCACACGGAGCGATTGAGTGTCGTCACCGTGCGTGTAGCTCATGGTGCCGATCATCCGCGCCGCCATCGACTCGAACGATTGGCTTTGCTCCGCCCAATCGACGTAGTTGGCGGGCGCGACGACATTTCGTCCGCCGCGCGGACGCGTCTCCCATAACTGCACGATGCGCTCTGGCTCCGGGTAACCACTGGCTTTGAGGAGCACCCCGTCCACCAGGCTGAAGATCGCGGCGTTGGCGCCAAGTCCCAGGGCGATCGTCAACACCGCGAACGCCGTGAAGCCCGGGCTCTTTGTCAGCACCCTCCAGGCATACCGGATGTCCTGGAGGGTCGTCTCGATGCCGGCGCCCACCCGTGCCTCCCTGACGCGCTGTTTCACGTGCTCCGCGCCTCCGAACTGCACACGCGCGGCGCGCTGCGCCGCTTCGCGCGACAAACCGCGCGCCATGCCACGCTCGATCAGGATCTCGAAGTACGTCCGCACCTCGTCATCCAGCTCTTCCTCGATTCGTTGGCGATGCAGCAAGCGCTGAAACAGATGCCTCGTGCGGCTAGTCCACGACACGGCTTATGTCTCCTCCGCATATCGAGAGACAATATCGACTAACTATATCGAGTGTCAAGTCGTCGGAGCACGGTTTAAGCGTCAGTCCTACCCGCCCACGCGCTGCCCCTCGAGCGCGACGTCGCCATCCGGACCGACCCAACGCCCAGACACGCGCGTCCCGTCAAGCCGCAGCCAGAGCGTGACGAGACCGGCCGAACCAACCGCGAAGACACGCATGGCGCCAGCTTCCGGGCGAACCAAGACGACGCGAGCGTACGGAGCATCGTCACCGTGTAACCAGCCGGTATAGCCGTCCGGTGTGCGCACGATCTCGAGCGTCGCGTCAGGCGGGTTGCCCTTCTGCGTCGGTTCTGTGCGGAAGGTGAAGCGTCCGGTCGCTACCTCTTCGCGCTTCGTCGCCTTCGCGGCTGGAGGTACGAAGAGCTCGGCGAGTGCGAAGGCCAGGCCAGAGAGGCCGGGCGCGCCGGTCAGGTTCGACGTCACGGCGACGACCAATTCTTCCGCGGGGTAGGTCAGGAACACGGTCGTGCCGCCGACCGAGCCTCCCCCATGGCCGACCGTCTGGCGGCCGTGCCAGTCGAGCCCAATGCTCCAGCCGATCCCGTAGTCTGTCTCTTTGCCTGACGAGAGACGCTGCGAGGCAAAGAGGAGCTCGACCGTCTCGGGACGCAGGAACGGATCCCGAATATGGCGGAAGCCGAACAGCACGAGATCCTCCGGCGTCGACAGAAACCCGCCGCCCGCCCATTTGTAACTGTTGTCCACGTAGGGCGCGTTGACGAGCCGGCCGTCCTCGTCATGCTCGTAGTAGCGGACGCGGTGTGAAATGATGCTGCCGACTTGGTCCGACGCGGTATGGCGCATGCCCATGGCGGTGAACACCTCGCGCTCCATGAAGGTGAGGAAGTCGACTCCGGCAGCAGCTTGCACGACCGCGCTGATCAGATTCCAGCCGTAGCTGGAGTAACGGTAGTCAGTGCCAGGTTGGAAGAGGAGCGGATCGTCGGCGAAGATCTCGAGCCCTTCGAGCACGTCGTCGTAGTGCCGAGCAGACAGGAACTCGTCGTCACGGTAGTGCCGTATCCCGGCGATGTGACCGGCGAGCTGCCGGGTCGTGATTGGCCAGCGCTTCTCAGGGAAGTCAGACACATACTTCTGCACGGGCGCATCCAGATCGAGTTGCTCTCGCTCGTGCAGGAGCCCGATCGCCACGGCGGTCAGCGGCTTCGAGACGCTGCCGATGCGGAAGCGCGTGAGCGGCGTGACCGGCACGCGTTGCTCCACATCGGCGTAGCCGAACCCCTCTGAACAGATGACGGCGCCGTCGATGCCCACCGCGACCGACAGCCCGGGCAAGTTCGCCTCCTCGACCAGCGCCGCGCTGAGCGTGCGAGCGTCCGCAACCGCTGCCGCATATTCAGCGGCGGCCGCGGGTGCCGTCGCCTGCGCCGGCCCCTGCGCCGCAAGCGGAGAGGTGAAAAGCGCGAGCAGTCCGACGAGCGCGAGGCACCTGAGACCGGTTGCCCGGCCGCGGTCCCGTAAAACAGGAGCGTAGCGGCGTGACCTCATCGTCATCACTCTCCTCGCGGTGTGGCCGCGGCATTGACGGCTGGCCAGGTTGACTGGCAGTTACTATATAGACAAGCTCCAAAGGATGGATGGAATCGACATCACCCGCTATCTGATACTCGACCGCGGGGCGCTCGAGGTTGGGCTGCCGGAGAACTGGGAGGTTCAGCCCGAGTGGGATCGGCAGGTTGGGGCGATCATCGTCAAGGACCCGAACGACTCCATTCAGCTCGACGTTGTGTGCTGGCCCACGGGACTCCCGGACGGCCTGACCGTCGAACGTTTCTTGATGTCGGTTACGGCCGACGGGCTGAAGCTCGTGCGCGGTCCCGAGAGCGGGAGCCGTGGAGACCTGCGCTACACCTGGGTGGAAGATGTCTACGAGGCGGCCGACGAGCATCGAGGCGACGAGGTACGGACGGCCCACTGCCGCTGGTATCTGTGCACCAACGGCCGCGTCACGGGGCAGGTGCGCTACTTCTACTGGGACGACGATGCCTCGTGGGCGTTACCAACCTGGGAGGCTATCATCGAGACGGTTCACTTGGGATCTGGTATCCCGCTTGCCTCGCCCTTCCACCACTGGTCGATGAAGGCCCCCGACTGATTGAGTGGCCCTATTTGACACTCTAATAGAATCGAGGGTATAGTCCGTTCGTATGCCTAATAGAGGACGCACCAAGACCGACGTCCTGCAGGGCACGCTCGATCTCATGATCCTGCAGACGCTCGACACGCTCGGACCGCGGCACGGCTATGCGATTGCTGCACGCCTGGAGCAGGTCTCCCGCGGCGCCCTCCAGCTCAATATGGGCACGCTGTACCCCGGCTTGATGCGCCTCGAGCAACGGAACCTCGTGCGCGCGAAGTGGGGCGTCACGGAGAACAACCGGAAGGCGCGCTTCTATGAGCTCACGGCGGCAGGACGGAGGCAGCTCACGACTGAGAAGGCCGAGTGGGATCGCATGGCTGGCATCATGCAGACGCTCCTGCGCGGGCAGGAATAGTACAGGGAAAGCCAATGTCCGGGCTCCGCGAATGGGGGAGTCGCCTCTGGAGCACGCTCCGGAGGCGTCGGCGGGATCGCGAGTTGGAAGAAGAGCTACGCCTGCATTTGGAGCTGGCCACCGACGAGGCACGACGACAGGGCTACTCGCCCGACGATGCGCGACGGGCGGCCCGGCGGCGGGCCGGCAGCATCCCGCAGGCGATGGACGCCCTGCGCGACCAGCGCGGGCTGCCTTGGTTGGAAGACCTCTGGACCGATCTTCGCTACGCCGCCCGCACGTTGCGGAAAGGTCCCGGCTTCACGACGGCCGTCGTGCTCACGTTTGCCCTCGGCATCGGAGCGAGCACCGCCATCTTCAGCGTCGTCAGCAGCGTCCTCCTCGAGCCATTGCCGTACGAGGAGCCCGGTCGGCTCATCCGTCTCTACCAGGTCGATACCGATGACCCCGACGATCTCGAGTTCGTGACCGGCGTGCATTTCGGCCACTATCGGGATCAGATCGCCTCCTTCGAGGATCTGGCCGCAGTCTATACCTACCGCGAGACGGGCGCCGACCTCGAGATGGACGAGGGCGCCGAGCGAATTCGAGTGCTGTACACGAGCGCGAGCTACTTCGATGTGCTCCGAACGCAGCCCGTACGTGGCCGCGCGTTCCGGCGGGACGAGGAGACCGAGGTACCGCCCGTGATGAGCGACGACCGACAGAACGAGGAGAGCCAATCACCGATCGTGATCCTGAGCGACCGCCTCTGGCGGCGTCAGTTCGACGGCGATCCAAGCATCCTGGGGCAGACGTTGCGCTTGAGCGGCGCCCTTCGCACGGTCATCGGCGTCATGCCGCCCGGTTTCTCAGACCCGGTCATCGGACAGGTGGATGCATGGTTGCCGCTGAACCTGCGTCCGGGTGGGTCGAACAACCCGGGGAACCACTATCTGACCGTCCTCGGGCGGCTTCGCAGCGGCACGCCGATCCAGACCGCCAGAGCGGAGCTCGCCACGCTCGATCGCGCATTGGCCGAGCGCTATGCGAGGCAGGCGGATGAAGAGCACGCTCAAATTCTCCCGCTTCAGGAAGACCTTGTCGGTTCGGCGAGCCGAACCCTCCAGGTGCTACTCGGTGCGGTCGGTTTCGTGCTGCTGCTGGTGTGCGTGAACATCTCGAACCTCCTGTTCGTGCGGGGCACGACCCGCCGCCGGGAGCTCGCGGTTCGTTTGGCACTCGGCTCCGGCGGGGGTCGCATCGTGCGGCAGCTCCTGACTGAGAGCCTCCTGCTCGCCGTCGCGGGTGGCGCGGCAGGTCTGGTCGTCGCCAAGAGCGGCACGGCCGCGCTCGTTTCGCTTGGTTCCGCCTCCATCCCGCGGGTCGACAGCGTCTCTTTCGACACGCGGGTCCTCGTTTTCGCGACCGCGGTGACCCTTCTGAGCGCACTCCTTGCCGGTTCGGCGCCGACGCTCGGCGCCTCGCGGGCTGCGCCCGGCGATGCGTTGCGCGAGTGGTCGCGTCTGAGCACGGCTGGCCGAAGATCGGGTCGGGCGCGTGCGGGCCTCGTCGTCACGCAGGTCGCGTTGGCGCTCGTGCTGCTGGTTGGCTCCGGGCTGTTCATGGCGAGCCTCTACCGCTTGCAGCAGGTGGACCTCGGCGTTCGGACGGACGATGTCCTGACCTTTGAGGTGCACCTGCCGGCGGCGCGCTACGACGCCCAGAATCGGGCGCGCTTCCACGAGGAGTTGGCCCGGCGCCTCGAGCGTTTGCCTGGCGTCCAGAAGGTGGGCGCCGTTTCGAAGCTGCCTGCGACGGGTTCGTACCACGGCTGGCCCACGCGCGCGGGCACCGGACCGCTCGCGGGCACAGAAGACGAGTCGACGGGCGCTCAGCACCGCGTGGTTGCGGGTGACTACTTCGAGGCGCTCGCCATCCCGGTCCTCGAAGGGCGTTCCTTCGATGATCGCGACGATGCCGATGCCCCGCGCCGCGTCGTGGTGAGCCGTGCGCTTGCCGAGCGCCTGTTTCCGGGAACGGATCCCGTCGGGCAACGCGTCGAGATCGGGGGCGACCCCGCGGAGGTTATCGGCGTGGCGGGTGATGTGGCGATCGACCCTGAAGGAACGGTTACGCGCTACGTGTTTCATCCGCACCGGCAATTCGCTGTCGCCGCCAACCGGAACTGGGCTCTGACGTACACGGTGGCCGCCGCGGTGGCGCCGGAGACGCTCATCCCGGCCGCTCGCCGCGAGCTCGCCGCGCTCGATCCGCGGCTCGTGCTGTATCAACCGGCGAGCCTAGCCGCGTCCGTGGGCCGCGGCACGGCCCAGCGGCGCTTTACGACCGTCGTGCTCGCCAGCTTCGCCGCGGCGGCGCTGGCACTCGCTGCCCTCGGCCTTTTCGGCGTGCTTTCCTACTCCGTAAGGCAGCGAAGGCGGGAGCTCGGCGTGCGCATGGCGCTCGGTGCACGCGCGTCCGACGTCCGACGACTCGTGCTTGGCCATGGGGCCACGCTCGCGGCGTCCGGCATCGTGATCGGCCTCGTGGTCTCGGTGGCGCTGACCTGGGTGCTCGGGAGCCTCCTCTTCGAAGTCAGCCCGCTCGATCCATTGACCTTCGCGTCCGCCGCATTCGTCCTCGGCGCGAGCGCCCTCCTAGCCAGTTGGATCCCGGCCCACCGCGCCGCAGGCGTGGAACCGATCGACGTGCTGCGCGAGGAATAGCTGTCAATTTAGTACTGCGGTTGCGGCGAGGTACAGCAAGCCGGACGGCACGGCGCCGAGCAAGCCGAGCGTCCGAGCGCGCGGGGTGGCTCCAGTCGGGTTGACGCTGATGCGTCCGAGCCAGATTGCGGCCGCCGTGACGGGAAAACAGACCATCGTCAGACAGATCGGCTTGACCATCCAGTGCTGCCACATGACCTCGTTCAAGACCCAGCCGCGCTGCCAGATTGTTGCCTGAAGGCAGTACCCGACGATGAAGAACGCCAGGAGGCCGAGGGCGAAGCCATGTCGTGCCGCGAATTGTGCCGCTCGTGCTTCGTCTCCGGTATCGTGTGGCGGGACACGGCCATCCGCTGCCCGATACCTCGCCGCGGCGGCAGCCGCGCGAGCGCGTCGCCGCCGCAGAAGCCACATCATGCCTCCGGTCAGGCTGAGCACGCCCGGCGTGAGACCCGCCAGGAACCAGATAACCTTGACAAGGTATCCTGCTACCAGTCCCCAGCCCTCGCCGAAATATCCGAAGTGCAGCGGGTCCATTGCATTGTAGAGAGTCGTACCCCAGCGCGCCCGCCGGGCGTCCATGGAGCCGACGGTAGTGCCTGATGTCGGGTCAACGGAGTACGAGCTTGCGTTCTTCGCAATCAGCGCGTTGCGATGGTCGCCGCGGATCACGATCGGCCCAGAATCGCCCGGACGCGGGATCTCGAGGACGCGTGATATGAACGCGGGATCGAGGCTGGCCAGCGCTGCTACCATTTGGCCCGGCGAGATGCTTCGACCAGCGCTTGCGATAAACCCACCTGCCGCCGCGGCCCGCGGCGGTTCCTGTGCGGCTCGGGACCACACCTGGTAGTAGAGATTTTCCAGCCCAAGTACCGCACCCGTCACGGCGAACACCACGTTGAATGCGAGCGCCCACAACCCGACGGCCTTGTGCAGATCCATGTGGAAGATGCGGCGTGCAGCATCGCGACGGAGCCGGAACAGAGACCGGAGCCATTCGCGATAGATCCAGAGGCTGGTCACGATGGACAGGAGGAGCGTCACGCCGAGCAGGCCAACGAAGACGCGTCCCCAGAGTCCCATCAGCAGACGCACATGGAGCTGTCGAAGGAAATAACTGACGTTCCACGTATAGCCTTGCATCGCGTCGTCGCGGCGCACCTCGGCTGTCGCCGGATCGATGAAGAGGAACCGACGTGGCGAGAGGTCTTGGACGTAGGCGGTGTGCGCCCAGTTGGGACCCACTTGCAGATTAATGGCGATCTGCTGTTCGGGATAGTGGGCCCGTACGGCTGCCACGACCTCGTCAATCGGACGGACGCCGCGAGCGGGATCGGCTCTGACCTCCGGCGTGACGAGCCATGCGATCTCGTCGTTGAAGACGACGATTGAGCCGCTCCAGCAGACGAGGAGGAGAAAGGCGCCAGTGATGACGCCAAGCCAGGAGTGTAGCCGGAAGAACGTGGCCCGCCGCGGCATGAGCGTCAGAATCGATACGTCGCGCGGAGCTCGTAACTCCGTGGCGCGCCGAGGAAGCCTCCAATCCGGCCGCCGTAGCCGCCGGTGAAGTACCGCTCGTCGGTCAGGTTGAACACGTTCAGGGCGAGGCCCAAACGACCGACGTCGACAAAGAGCGCGGCGTCAGCTTTCGTGTACGAGGGCAGCACATCTCCCTGCTCGAACGTCAGCCGGCGGCCGACATAGGTGGTGCCGCCCGCGACGCCGACGCGCCAACGCCCGTCCGCGAGCAGGTCATAGCGTGCCCAGAGATTCGCGGCGTCCCGCGGATTGTTCTCCGCTGCTTTGCCAAGGTTGGCGGGATCGACGTCGCGCGTGACCTCGGCGCGAAAGCTGTGCGAATAGTTCGCGTACACGCTGAACGCTTGCGTCACGCGTCCGGCGACGTCGAGCTCGACACCACGACTCTCGAACGCCCCCACCGGCGCGTAGCGATCCGGCAGCTCGGGCGTCGGGCTCCGGAGCAGCATGTCGTGCTTCGTGATGTGGTACACGGCCAGCGTCGTCGTGATCCGATCCCCCAAGAGAAAGCCCTTCACGCCGCCTTCCGCCGACCAACTCGTCTCCGGGTCGAACGGGCCGCCGTACCGCTCGGGATCGAGGCTCAGCGAAGCCGATGGCGGCTCGAAGCCTTCGGCGTAGCTGCCATACACCGACCACTGTGGTGTCAGTGCCACGACGCCGCCTCCGCGAAGCGACACGGCCTGTCCGGTTCGTGACCGCGCGGGACCGCTGCGCGTGTCATCGCGGAAGTGATCGAAGCGTATGCCGAGGAGCAGGTTGACACGCGAGCCGATCTGGGCGTGGTCCTGCAGATACACGCCCGCCGCCCGTACGCGGTTGTCGGTAGATATCAACAGGTCGTTGATGCCCTCGGCCACGTCCGGGCCGTAGTAGCCGAAACGAAGCGGCGCGCTCTCGCTGCCGTACACGGGTGCGTAGATGTCGAGGTCCGGTACCGGGCCGCCGAGGCTCGAGTCGCTCGCCGTCCCTTGACGGAGCAGGCCGTTGGTTAGCGTGTACTCGGTGCCGGCCAGTAGGCTGTGTTGCACGCCCGACCAGGTGGGCGTCCATGCGACATTCGCGTTGAGCGCGGTTTGCTCCTTCTCACGGTACTGATCGCGGAACTCACGCCGCATCAGACGCCCGTCGGGCTGGAGGCCCATCGGCTCGTGGTACTGCTGGAAGCTCGAATTGGTCAGGTGGCTGACGCTGGCGTCCATGTGCCAAGTGTCGGTGACATGATGGTTGAAACGTGCACGGCTCGTCGTGGCGTCGATCTCGACGCGGTCGTCGGGCTCGTTGACGGTAAAGCTCGCAGGGACGTTGACCAGTTGGTGGTCGTAGAACGGGATGCCACGGTTGCGATGACCTCTCGCGAGGTCGTTCAGCCAGTCGCTGCCCACGGTGATGGACGTGTCGGGGCCTGGCGCCCAGGTCACGAGACCCGAAAGGCCCGTGTACACCGCCTGCTCGTGGCGCCTGAAACCCTGATTGTCAATGCGAGCGGCGTCGACGAGGTAGAAGAGGTTCTCAATCGTCGGGATCGGACCAGTCGACGAGACCTGGGCTTCGGACTTGTCCCAGGAGCCCAGGTGTCCCGTCACCGTTGTGGATCTCTGAGCGCTCGGCTGCTTCGTGATGATGTTGACGAAGCCGCCCGGCTTCGACTGCCCGTAGAGCGCGCCCGCAGGTCCCTTGACGACTTCCACGCGCTCGACGTTGAGCAGACGCGGCTTCACGAAGAAGTCGTGCACCTGATTCAGGCCGTCGACTTTGACCGACTCGTCTTGCGCGCGAAAGCCCCGGAAGTTGAAGTCCAGATACTCGCTGAACATCGTGACGCCGCTGGCGTTCTTGAGCGCGTCGTTCAGGTAGACGGCACCCTGATCTTGCGTCAGATCTTTGTTGATGACCTGAATGGACTGGGGCAAGCGGCGAAGCTCCGATGACGTACGTGTGGAGGTGACGCTTCGGCGGACCGCGTAACCGTCCTCGACCACGACCACGCGCTCGAAGACGTAGGCGCCTTCGCCGAGCGTGAGCGCGAGCGAGCTGGTCTCGCCGGCCGTGAGATCAATGGCCTGTTCAGCGGGCGCAAAGCCCGAAAGCGTGGCGCGAATCACATGCCGGCCTGGCCGCAACCCGTCGATGCGGAATTGGCCGTCGCTGTCGGTCGTCGTCTCGCTGGACGTGCCGTCGACGGTGACGACCACGCCAGGCAGAGAGGCGCTAGCCTCGTCGGTCACCTGCCCGCTGATCGCCGCCGTGTCCGGTGCCGGAACCTGCGGGGGTGCAAGATCGGGGATCACGAGAGTAAGAAGGAGACAGACGATCGACATGGAGGAACCTCGGGGCAGTTGACCTGACGCCGTTCGATATTGAGACTCAGTCTCAACTGAGCCTTTGATAGGCTATGCACCGAAAGGCGACCTGTCAAGTCGGATTTCTCAGCGGATTTCTCAGCGGTCGGAAAAAGGAACCGGGTCAGGTTTGATTAGACGGTCGCCGGTCCGCTAGTGTTGACCCGGAGGCGCGCCGTGGAGGTTCATCTCATCGACGGGACGTACGAGCTGTTCCGGCACTACTACGCGCTGCCGTCGGCGCGCGACCAGGATGGTCGCGAAGCCGCAGCGGTCCGAGGCGTCGTCGTCTCCGTGCAGGGCATGATCAGTGCCGGCGCCACGCATGTAGGCGTGGCGACGGATCATGTCATTGAGTCGTTCCGTAACCGTCTGTGGCCCGAGTACAAGACAGGAGAAGGCGTCCCGGCCGATCTGCTGGCGCAATTCCCACTGCTCGAAGAGGCACTATCGGTGGCGGGCGTCGTGGTCTGGCCGATGGTCGAATTCGAAGCGGACGATGCGCTGGCAGCCGCTGCGGCGGCCGCGGCTGCCGACACGCGTGTGGAGCGGGTCATCATCTGCACGCCGGATAAGGACCTCGCCCAGAGCGTGCGCGGCACGCGGATCGTGCAACTGAATCGCCGCACGCGCGTCACGTACGACGAGGACGGGGTGATTGCCAAGTTCGGCGTCCCGCCCGGCTCGATACCCGACTATCTCGCCTTGGTGGGTGACGCGGCCGATGGGTACCCTGGCCTGCCTGGCTGGGGCGCGAAGTCGACCGCCGCCGTTCTGGCACGCTACGGCCATCTCGAGTCGATCCCCGAGAACTGGCAGGAGTGGCATGTCAACGTCGCGAACCGAGGCACGCTTGCGCGGACGCTATCCCGCGAGCGCGACCGCGCCGTCCTGTTCCGCACGCTTGCCACGCTCCGCACCGACATCACCCTCTTCGACGACGTTGAACAGCTTCGGGTCTCTTGAGATCCAATTCCCCACGGTGATAGCGTGACGCCAATGGCTGCCTGGATTGCGTTCTTACGTGGGATCAAGGAGGGAACGATCGATCCGCAACTGATCCACCCGAGTCGCCGCCGATTTCTGCAAGCGCTGCTCGTTGCAGGCGGAGTGTGCAAAGTCTCGTTGCGCGCGGAGGGCACGGTGCCGGCGGTGCGCGCGATCACCCGCGGCCCGAGGTTCCACTGGTTCGGCTACTACGACAAGCAACAGTTCGACCCGACGAGCCGTTACGTGCTTGGGATGGCTGTCGACTTCGAGCATCGGTCGCCGCGGCCGGACGACGTGATCCGCGTCGGGATGGTGGACCTGCATGATGGCGACCGCTGGATCGAGCTCGGGGAGAGTCGCGCGTGGGGCTGGCAGCAGGGCTGTATGCTGCAGTGGCGTCCGGGCTCCGCGTCGGAAGTCCTCTGGAATGATCGTGAGGGGGCGCGGTTCGTCTGTCGGGTGCTTGACGTCCGTAGCGGAAAGCAGCGCACGCTGCCGCGCGCTGTCTATGCGCTCGATCCAGGTGGCCGCTGGGCCGTGGGTACCGAGTTCGCCCGCATCCAAGACCTTCGCCCTGGCTACGGGTATGCGGGCATCGACGACCCGAGCGCCGACGTGAGGGCGCCGGCCGGCTCTGGCATCTACCGCATCGATCTCGAGACGGGCGAACATCGGCAGATTGTCTCACTCGGCGGCATCCTCCGGATTCCCCACGGCGACGAACGGCTCGACGAGAGCTGGCACTGGTTCAACCATCTGCTGGTCAACACCGATGGTTCTCGCTTCACGTTCCTTCATCGCTGGCGCAAGGAGCTGGGCGAGCGGGCGCAGCGCGCAGGCGGAGGCTTCGTCACACGCATGTTGACGGCCGATCCAGACGGAGCCAACGTGTACGTGATCGATCCGTCAGGTCACACCTCCCACTTCATCTGGCGCGACCCGCAACACATCCTGGCCTGGACGCGCGTGGCGGGCAAGGACGGCTTCTACCTGCTCGAGGACGGGACCCGGAACGTGCAGGCAATAGGTGAAGGAGTGATGACGCGGAACGGTCACCAGACCTATGTGCCGCGGACGAACAACGAGTGGATCCTCAACGATACCTATCCCGATCGCGCGGATCGCAAGCAGACACTCTACCTCTATCACGTCCCGACGAATCGCCGGATCGACCTGGGGCGCTTCCACTCGCCGCCGCAGTATGCGGGCGAATGGCGCTGCGATCTCCACCCGCGCTCGAGCCCGGACGGTCGGCTGGTCGTCATCGACTCGCCGCACGGTAGCAACGGCCGGCAGATGTATCTCATCGACGTCGGTACCATCGTTGACGCGCCAATCTGAGCTCTCGTCAGCGACGGTCTCGTTGGCGTGCGAACGTCAGCCGCGACAGGAGGAGCGCCAGCGCCGGCACGAGCAGCGCCCCAACGAAAGCCGCCAGAAACGAATCGATGCGGAGCGAGAACGCGCCGAAACCCGCATAGCCCAGCGCGATTCCGAGATTCGCGGACGCCGTCAATTGCGCGAACCGCCCGAATGGCGCCCGCACCAGCCCCGCGAAGACAACGCTCGCTTCGGCGAGGACGGGAACGGGTCGGCAGAGAACGATGGCCAGGTCGCCGTATCGACGTGCGAGCGCTGCGGCGCGCTCGACGCTCTCCTCCCCGACGAAGCGCCGCGCGACCCCTGATCCGCGCGCACCGACCACGTATCCCAGCGCGCAGCCGGCCATCATCCCTACCCAGACGACCGCGGCACCGCGCCAGAAGCCGAGCAGCACCCCTGCCGCCGTCGAGACGATACTGGACGGCACGGGCAGGAAGACGTCGCCCGTCAACAGTCCGGCAATGGCCAACGCCGCGATCCAGAGGGATGTTCCGTCCTGCGTCACTTCTGCGGCGAATCGATTGAACTGCTCGTCCCAGAGCACGAACGGCAACAGCACCAGCCCAATCAACAGCAGCCATATCAGTGCCCAGCGCATGGGAATCATTGCGACTCGATCTTGCCCGCCAACCGTCCGAGGAGCTTGAGCGCGTAGACGGTCACACGCTCGCGGGTCATCGCCGTGTCGGCCGGTCCGGCGAGGCCGAGGAACCGAAGCTGATCGACTGCCGTGTCGTCTCCTTCAGAGGGGTGTCTCGCAACCCAATAGAGCAGCTTCATGAGCTCACTCCGCGGGATACGTTCCTGCAGTTGCTCGAACACGACCAACGGCACATAGCGCTCGAGCGGTTCGACCTGAACCACATCCGGAACGGCAGCGACAAAGAGCAAATTGCGCACACGCTGCACCGGGTCCTCCACGTACCCCGGATTCCACGAAAGAAGCGCGCTGCGGATGCCTTCGAGCTCATCCGCAAGCTGCGGATCCGGGTCCTCTTGCAGAGACGCGATCGGCGTCACGACGCCCCCATCGGGAGGCAAGCGTTCGAAGGCGAAGTCATCTTCGATATGCTTCAGCGTCACCTCCTGCCACGACGCGGGCGCCGAGGGTGCGGGGGTTGGCGCGGGCTCGGGAGTCGCGGCTGGCGGAGCGGTGACGGGCGGCGCTGGAGCGGCAGGCGCGCCCTCGACATCGGAGCTCGCGGCGGTCTCAGGCAGCGCCTCCGGCGGAGAGGGTGTCGGAAGCGCGGCAAGGTCGGATGCACTGTCAGAGGAAAGCGGCTCCGTCAACACGGAAACGGGTGCCGGCGGCTCGGCGCGAACGGCGGGCTGGCTCGCAGTACTTGACGGTTGATCTGGCAGCATGGCACGCCTCACCATGGCGATGTCGCCGCGGGACTCAGCCAAAAGCCCAACTGCCGCCCAAGCCGCCAACGCCACCACGACCCACCCCTTGCCCTCGCGCGTGGCGAACCGCTGCTCCGCTTCCCAGCGGAACATCTTTGCTCCAGCGAGGCAGCCCGCTCCACCGATCAGCAGGAGAGCGACCAGGCTGAAGCGCGCGCCTTCCAAGCCGTCGCCCGTGACCGAGACCTGCAGCGCTTCTACCGCGTATCGCCCGGGGAAGAACGCCGATACGTGCTGCGCCCACGCCGGGAGGCTCTCGAGCCGCACCGCGACGCCACCAATGATTAACATCGGCAAGAAGATGCACTGCCCCAAGGCCTGCACTGCCGGAACGTTGTCGGCCAGCATCGCGATGACGAGGCCCAGACCCAGAAAGGCGAACGCTACGAACGTGAACGCGAGCCAGAGATCGAGCGGATGTCGAGGCAGCGGCATCCCTATTGCCAGCGCCAGTGCGACCTGCAGGAGTCCGGCGAGGATCAACAGGACGTAGCGGGCAGCGACCGTGCTCGCCACGAGGCTCCACGTCGGAATTGGCGCGAGCCGATAGCGGCGCCAGACGCCGCGTTCGCGCTCGCTCACCATGGTGGTCGGCAGGCCGAAGCAGGCGCCGCCAAGCGCTGTGACCGTCAGCAGCTCGCCCATGTGCCGCACGAGTGGCACGAGCTCATGGCGATAGAGCACCCAGAATGCCACGAGAAAGATCGTGGGGAACAGATAGCTGTACAGCAGCGCCATCCTGTTCCGAAAATGCAGCCGAAGGCTGATGCCAAGCTGGTAGAGCAATCCGTACATCAGATTACACGAGGCCTCGCGCGTCGCCCTTTCGATGAGCTCACTCCCGCCAGAGCGTGCCGAAGTCGAGCGGCGGCATGCTCCTGTGCTACGCGGTTGCCTCAGTCGCTGAGCCTCGTGCCCGTGAGCTCCAGAAACACATCCTCGAGTGTTGCCTTCTGCACGTGGAGCTCAGCGATCTCGATCTGCTGCGCTTCCAGTAAGTGCATCAGCTCGGCAAGCGTCCGCCCGACATCGGCTGAGCGGAAGTGCGCGCTGGTCGGCTCGCATGTCACGTCGTGCACACCAGGTAGAGCCGTCAACCACCCGCCATCAATCGGCTGCACGGTCTCGAGGGAGATCGACGGCGACGCCATCGAACGCGCGATCAGCTCGCGAGGCGTGCCCTCGACGATGATACGACCTTGGTCGATGATCGCAATGCGGTCGCACAGGTGTGCGGCTTCGTCGATGTAATGTGTGGTGAGCAGTACCGTGTGCCCGTCGCGCTTCATCCGCGCGATCATACCGTGCAGCTCGCGCCGAGATTGCGGATCCAGACCTGTGGTCGGCTCATCGAGGAACACGAGCTCCGGCTTGTTCACGAAGGCCAGGGCAAGACCGAGCCGCTGTTGCTGGCCGCGCGAGAGCGTGTCGAACGCCGCATCCGCTTTCCCGGTGAGTCCGAACTGCTCGAGCAAGGCCCCTGGCGTCACGCTGTCGCGGTACAAGGAACCGAAGAGCCGCAGCGCCTCGCGCGGTGTGATCTTGTCCTGCAGGGCCGTTGTCTGCAGCACTGCGCCGATCTTCTGCTTCACGTCACGCGGCCGCCGGCGCGCGTCGATCCCGCAAACCTCGATATGTCCTTCGTCCGGCTCACGCAGACCGATGATGCACTCGAGCGTCGTCGTCTTGCCCGCACCATTGGGACCGAGCAGGCCGAGGGTTTGGCCCCGCTGGATCTCGAAGCTGACACCACACGCCGCCTGAATGCCGCCGTACTGCTTCCAGAGATCGCGAACAACGACTTGCGAAGGACCGTTACTCGGCAGCTACGCCTCCTCCACACCTTGTATACCTCATCATCTGGCGACAGTCACTATCCGCTGCCATGCTCTCGAGCGACACGTTCGCCGTGGTAACCTCTTTCGCCGTGGTTGAGCGAAGCCCCAGGCCTTGGGGCGGATCTGACGATCTTCGGTCACGATCCGCTTGGCGACAAGGCCGCGTTCGATGACGCGCTACGCCATCATCGAGGCTCCCTCGCCCCTTGGCTTGTGGCCGAGTGGCGTCGAGCGCACGCCCGAGGTGCTGCTGCAGATGGGGCTCGCCCGCGCACTCGGTGCGCGCCGCGACCGGCGCGTCGAGCCGCCCGACTACGACCCGGTGCGCGACGCCGAAACCAAGATGCTCAACCCGCGCGGCCTCGCCGAGTATTCGCCGCGGCTAGCCGCCGCCATCGGCGCGGTGATCGACCGGGGCGAGTTCCCACTCGTGCTCGGCGGCGATTGCAGCATCCTGCTCGGCTGCACGCTGGCGCTCAGACGACGCGGCCGCTATGGCCTGCTCTTCCTCGACGGTCATGCCGACTTCTATCAACCGGAGGCGTCGTTGACCGGCGAGGCGGCGGACATGGATCTCGGGCTCGTTTCCGGCCACGGCCCGGACATCGTCGTCGACCTCGAGGGCCGCAAGCCTTATATCCAGGACGAGGACATCGTCGTCTTTGCCCATCGCGACGCGGCCATGGCACACAAATATGGTAGCCGCGACGTGCGGGCGACCGGCATGACCGTCATGGATCTGGAGGAGGTTCGCAAGGCGGGCGCAGCGACGGCGGCTGCCGAGGCTGTCAAGCGGCTCGCGCTCGACGACAAGCGGGGCTTCTGGATCCATCTCGACGTCGACGTGCTTGACGACGCGGTGATGCCGGCGGTCGACTATCGGATGACCGACGGCCTTGATTTCGACGAGCTGGTCACGGTGCTGAGGGCGGCGATCGGCAGCGGTCGCGCCGTCGGCCTCGACCTCACCATCTTCAACCCGAACTTGGACCCGAACCGGACGATCGCCCGCAACCTGGTGGGCGCGCTGCGCGCGAGTCTCGGCCTCCGTCAGTGACGAGGGCTGGTGTTGTTGCATCAGAGGCCCGATGTAGTAAGGTGAAGCACCGGAGGCGGACGTACCTTCCGCTCGCCGCGCCTTGTGCTGACCAATCGTCGCCTTGCGATCGGACATGTGAGCCGCTGATAGCGGCAAGAGACTGGGCGCGCCGTAACGGCGGTACCCGGAATTTGGAGGGTGAGTCATGCATGCCCGTAGAGCCATCGCGTGGGTTGTTCCGGCGGCAGTCGTCGGGTCGATCACGCTGACCGCCCCGCTCGCCGGTCAGTCTGTCGCTCCTCATCCAATGCTGGTTGCCGTCAACGAAGAGCTCGCTCGACAGGGGCACACGATTCGAGTGGAGACGGCAGAGTACTTCACGAGCGGTGACGGAGATCTCGTAGGGCAGACGATCTTCGCCAACGACCGCGGGAACAAACAGCTCGGGCACCACTTCATCCCGGGTGATCCGCGGAGGGGCGGCGTCACCGATATCGCGTGGATCGTTGACCGTGTCGACGGCGTCACGGCGAGTGGCCTCACGTCCGACGACACGACTGCCGCCATCGACGGCGCGATGGCGACTTGGCAGGGGGCTAACTGCTCGACCATTCCGCTAACCTCGCTGGGCGCCGTCGACGCTGACCTCGGTCTGGTTCAGTTCCAGCTCGGGTTTGGCGGTTCTCCCGATATCGCGGCGGACGTGAGCCATGCCGGCTGGCTGCCCGCGCCCTTCTTCGACCTGGTGGCGCCAGGCGGCAGCACGTCCATCCTCGGTGTGACGTTCACCTTCATCTTCGTGGATCCGGTCACGGCCGACCCCACCGACCTCGACGGCAACGGCAAGCTGGACACCGCCTTCCGCGAGATCTATTACAACGACAACTTCGAGTGGCGAGTGGATGGCGGGAACGTCGACGTCGAGACCGTCGCGCTGCACGAGAGCGGGCACGGACTGAGCCAGGCGCACTTCGGAAAGATCTTCAGGACCGAGGCGAACGGCAAGCTCCACTTCGCGCCGTTCGCGGTGATGAACGCCGCATATTCCCGTACGCACCGCACATTGACAGGCACGGACAACGGCGGCCATTGCAGCATCTGGGGAGCGTGGCCTACTCGATAACGTTACTTGACCAGCTCGCTGAGCATTTGGCGGCGGCCGCGTGGGAAGTCGATACCGAGCGTCTTGATCTTGTAGTTGATGACCCGCGGGCTGATATGAAGCAGATCGGCCGCGTCCTTCTGGATCCAGTTGGCCATCTTCAGTGCCTCGATGAGCGCCCGCCGCTCGATGTCCTGGAGCGCGATGCCAGTGGGGGGAATGTGAATGATGGGCTGGCCCGCGTCTGCGCCGCTCGGGAGGCCCGTTTCACCGAGGGTCAGATCGGTCGCGGTGATATGCGGCGCGTCGCACAGCAGCGTGGCTCGCTCGATCGCGTTCTCCAGCTCACGGATGTTACCGGGCCAGTTGTACCGCATGAGGAGCTTGAGCGCCTCTGACTCGAGCCCGACGACCCGCTTCTTGAGCTCGCCGGAGAACCGTGTGATGAAGTGCTGCGCCAGGGCGGGGATGTCCTCCTTGCGATCGCGCAACGCCGGCATGTCGACGGTGACGACGTTGAGACGATAAAAGAGGTCCTCGCGGAACGCGTGCGTGGCGACCATCTGCTGAAGATTCTGGTTGGTTGCGCAGATGAGGCGGACGTCGACGCGAATCGTCCGCGTGCCGCCCAGCCGCTCGAACTCCTGCTCCTGGAGAACGCGTAGCACCTTGGCTTGCGTGCCGGCGCTCATGTCGCCGACCTCATCGAGGAACAAGCTGCCACTGTCGGCCTGCTCGAACCGACCGATGCGCTGCTTGTCCGCGCTGGTGAACGCTCCGCGCTCGTGGCCGAACAGCTCTGACTCGAGGAGGTTGTCCTGAAGCGCCGCGCAGTTGACCTTCACGAAGTTGCGGCCGGCGCGCGTCGAGCCGTGATGAATGGCGCCGGCGATCAGCTCCTTGCCGGTGCCCGTCTCACCGCGAATCAGCACGGTGGCGTTGCTCTTCGAGACCTTGCGGACGACGTCCAGCACGCGATGCAGCGCGCCGCTCGCGCCGATGATGTGGTTGAAGTCGTAAATATCGCCTTGCGCGTGCCGGAGATAGTCGACCTCGTACTGAAGGCGCCGGTGCTCGAGGGCCTTCTCGACCTTCACCTCCATCTCCTCGATCTCGAACGGCTTCGGCACGTAGTCGAAGGCGCCGTGCCGCATCGCCTCCACCGCCGTGTGCACCGATCCAAAGGCCGTCATGACGATCACGGCGCACGACGGGTGCAGCGTCCGCGACGTGCGCAGCACCTCCAGACCATCGGAGCCACCCATTTTCAGGTCGCTCACGACGACGTCGAAGTGGCGCTCGTGCAGCCGCGCCAGCGCGTCGTTGCCGTTGGGCGCCTCGACAACCTCATGGCCGGTATCGGCCAGCGCTTGCGTCAGCCCGCGCCTGAGCGAGTCGTGATCATCTGCGACGAGTATGCGTCCCATGGTCCGTTCCGGAGCCGGTGATCCTCACCCGGACGCGACCGGCAGCGTCGCGGGGTCCTGCGGCAGCCACACCCGGAAACACGCACCCAACCCATCGAGCCCTGCTCGCACGTCAATGCGCCCGTCGTGCGCGTCGACGATCTTCCGAACGATGGCCAGCCCCAAACCGGAGCCGCTCGGCTTGGTCGTGAAGAACGGATTGAAGATCCGCTCCCTCTCCTCCGACGTCACGCCCGGACCATTGTCAGCGACTTCCGCCACGAGCATCCGGTGTGGCGGATCCCCTGGCCCGGTGGCCTCTCCCGGCTTCTCGAGCCGCAACGTCACCTCAACGCGCCCCTTGCCGCCCAGCGCTTCGAACGCATTCGCCAAGAGGTTGGTGAAGAGCTGCCGCAACTGATTCGCGTCGCCGACGACGGGCGGGAGCTGGGGCGCGAGGTGCAGCGCGACATCGATGGCGCCGGGTGCGGCGTAGCGCTCCGCCAACGAGCGTGCGTCGACGATGACGCGCGGCAAGTGGACAGGCTCGACCTGTAACCGGATCGGTCTGACGAACTCGAGCACCTCCACCACGATGGCGTTTGCGAGCTTCGCCTCCTTGATGATGTCACTC
The DNA here is from genome assembly GCA_009377495.1 of Luteitalea sp. Lineage (GTDB taxonomy): Bacteria > Acidobacteriota > Vicinamibacteria > Vicinamibacterales > Vicinamibacteraceae > WHTT01. Next base: position 56,851 of record WHTZ01000009.1, on the reverse strand, counting down.
AGCATCGCCTGGGCGTCACCATGGTCCGCCAGGCGCCGCCGCAGGAGACCCGCCATCACCTCGATCCCGCCGAGCGGGTTCTTCACTTCGTGCGCGATGGCCGCTGCCATCTCGCCGAGGGCCGCGAGCCGATCGCGCAGCCGCTCCCGCTCTTCCAGTTGCTCCACGCGTGTGAGGTCTCGGAAGAGTAGTGCCGCGCCCAGCGGCGTCTCTCGACCGTCACGCACCAGCGAGAGCGTGTAGCCAATCGCCTTGCCGGTTCGGCTCAGCCGCATCTCCGCGCGGTTGGGCAAGTGATTCAGCTCGAACGCGCCACGCAGCACACGCACGACCTCGGGCACGGTGCGGAGCACTTCGGCAAACGACCGGCCGGTGTCGGCCGCGCGCACGGGGATGCCGAGTGCCCGATAAGCGGCCTCGTTCATCAGCGCGAGCCGACCGTCACGCGTGATGGCAATGATCCCGTTCTGTAAGTTGGCGATGAGCTCGCGGAAGAATAGATCCGGGACTTGGTTCGTCCGCGCGCGTCCGGCCACCCCGGCGGCGCGGTCCTCCGCAGATCGCGACGCGTGGGCGGTTCGTCGCCCCGGCCCCCTGCCCGACGTCCGTGGCTTCAAGGCGTCAGCTCCTCTCCGACGGCTCTGAAGGGCGAGAGTGCGCACGCCAGAGAGCCTGTCGGAGCGGTCGGCCAGCACCACATGAGAGTGCCAACCGCGCCTCGATGGCCGGCGTTAGCCGTCAGCGCAAGCCCCATGCCGCAATCTAGGGAGGCGCCACAGGGCGAGATTGGGCCGAAAACTCTGTGCAACGCACCGGCAAGCGGGTACCGGTACCCACAGTACTGTATGCAGATTACCAAATTGTGACGTCAAACCTCAGTGCTTAATGATAAACGGCAGCAGCCCGCCTGGAGAAACAAGCTCAGCCAATGGATAGGTTACCAAATTGATCGGTGAAAAGGGGTAAAAGGGTGAAGGGCAGGTGCGAGGGGCAAGGTGCGAGGTCCAAGGGCTGTCTCAGGGAACAGGGAGCATGGAGCCCCCTTTACCCCTCGGCCCCTCTACGCCCGTGGAGCTCCTCCCACTCATGGAGCAGCTCGCCGACTTCCCACATGAGGGCTTGGTGTCGGTCGACCACGGGGCGCGACGTCTCGTGGCTCTCGTAAAACCCTGGCGCGGTCATCTGTGCTTCGAGATCGCGGATAGCTTGTTCCCGTTCGGCGATTCGGCTTTCGAGCGTCGCCACGCGCGCGCGCTGCGCGTCACGCGCGCGTCGCACTCGCCGCGCTTCGGCTTCGGTGCGTTTCCGCTCGTCGCGCGATTGAGCGGCGCTGGCAACCGCGCTCACGCCGCGCGTTCCACCCTTCGCGATTCCCGATTCCCGATTCCCGACTCCCGATTCCTGACCCCTGACCCCTGACCCCTGACCCCTGTTTTGTTTGCTCCAACGGAATTCCTCGTAGGTGCCGGGATACACGACACCTGCGCCGTGACCGACCTCCACGATTTTCGTTGCGAGTCTGTCGATGAAGTACCGATCGTGCGACACGAGGACGAGCGTGCCGCCAAAGTCTTCGAGCGCTTCCAGGAGCACATCCTTCGAATCGAGATCGAGGTGGTTCGTGGGCTCGTCGAGCAGCAGGGTATTCGACGACCTCAGGAGCAAGCGCGCCACGGCGAGCCGCGTCCGCTCGCCACCCGAGAGCACGCTTGCCTTCTTTTGCACGTCGTCACCGCTGAAGAGGAAGCCGCCGAGAATGTTGCGAATCATCGGCACCATGTGCATGGGCGAGCCGGCGGCGAGCGTCTCGTAGACCGTGAGATTCGGGTCGAGGCGTGCGGCCTCGTCCTGCGCGAAGTACTGCATGACGACCTGGTGGCCTTCGATGCGCGTTCCGGTGTCGGGCGGCTCGACCCCAGCGAGGAGGCGCATGAGCGTCGACTTGCCGGCGCCGTTCGGACCAACGAGCGCCAAGCGATCACCGCGCTCGACCAGCAGGTCGAGGTGTCGAAAGACGCGGGTCCGATCGTAGGCCTTCGAGGCGGCGCGGAGCTCGATGACGGCACGCCCGCTCTTCGCACAGTCGGGAAAGGTGAAGCGCACGCGCTTGCGCTCAGGTGGCACGTCAATAGGGACGACCTTCGCGAGCATCTTGATGCGGCTTTGCACCTGGGCCGCTTTGGTGGCCTGATAGCGAAAGCGATCGATGAACTGCTTGATGCGCGCGACCTCCTCGTCTTGCTCGCGCTTGCGCGCGCGCAGTCGCTCCATGCGTGCCTGGTGCTCGCGCAGGTACTCGCTGTAGTTGCCACGGTAGTCGGTGAGTGTCCGAAGACTGAGATCCGCGATGCGCGTCACCACCGCATCGAGGAAGTACCGGTCGTGCGAGACGAGAATCACGGCGTGCGGATAACCGACCAGATACTCTTCGAGCCAGTTCCGGGCCTCGAGATCGAGATGGTTCGTGGGCTCGTCGAGCAGCAGCAGATTCGGCTGGCCCAGGAGCAGCTTCGCCAGGGCAATGCGCATCTGCCAGCCGCCCGAGAACGTGTCCACGGCACGCGTCGAGTCGTCCGGGGCGAAGCCGAGACCGCTCGTGACCGTCGCGATGCGCTGGTCCATCGTGTATCCGTCCTGCGCGCGGAAGCGGTCTTGAAGATCGCTGTAGCGCAGGAGCATGGCATCGTGCTCGGCTTGGGGAATCGTGGCATCGCCGAGCCGCGCCTCGAGCGCCTCCATCTCTGCTTTGATGGCAAGGAGCGGCGCGAAGGCGAGGCTCACCTCTTCGACGAGGGCACGCCCCGCATGCACCACACCGTCCTGCGGGAGATAGCCGATCGTGAGGGAGACGGGCTTCACGATCGTGCCCTGATCCACGTCCTCGAGGTCCGCCAGCATTCGGAGCAGTGTCGTCTTGCCGGCGCCGTTTGGACCGCAGAGTGCGACCCGGTCGCGGGAGGCAACCTGCCACGTCACATTGTCGAGGAGGACCCGATCGCCGAAGGCCTTGCTGAGGGACTGAAGCTGTATCATCTCGAGTCAGGGACGCGAAGCCTAGTCCCTGAGACAGCCTTTGGACCTTGCCCCTCGCCCCTCGGCCCTACTGTATCATGCCGACAGCGAGCCCCTGGCTAACCCTCTGTGCGAATGAGCGTTATACTGAACGTGGTGAGTCTGGTAAACGGTGCGTCGCGGTCGTGTTCGCTGCCACCGACCGACCGACACGCGCAGGCGTCTAACCCACTAGTAACGGGCCTGAAGGGGGACGCAACAGCGACAGGGTCAGACGCGGTGCCTGAGACCACTTGGGGTGCGCGCACAACCCGACATGGCATCTGATGAGGAACTGGTCGCCCGCTCGGCCGGGGGTGATCTGGAGAGCTTCAACCAGCTCGTGTTGCGCTGGGAACGGCCGATCTATGCGCTCGCGTACCGGGTGATCGGCCGCGAAGAAGATGCCCGCGACGTTTGCCAGGAAACTTTTCTCCGCGCGTTCCGATCGCTCAGCGCCTTCCGCGGCCAAGCCAAGTTCTCGTCGTGGCTTTACCGCATTGCCCTCAACCTCTGCCGCGACTGGATCCGGCGCCAAAAGCGGACGCCACTGGTTCAGGCACCTGAGGGTGTGGATATCGTCGAGCTGGCCGGCGAGCAGGGACCGGTGGAGTCGGTCGACGAGCTCGTTGCGCGGCGCGATCTTGGGGCCATCGTCGCGCGCGCGATGGTTGCGCTCACCGATGACCAGCGCAGCGCGATCGTGCTCAAGGAGTATCAGGGTCTGACCTTTCAGGAGATTTCGGATCTGCTCGGCTGTCCGCTGAGCACCGTGAAGACGCGGCTGTACCAAGGACTGGCCGTGCTGCGGCGCGAGCTGGAGCGACAAGGCATCGACGCCGAGATGATCGCGCGAGAGCTCGGCCGCCGCGAAGCGGCCCATCGACACATGCTGCAATAATGCGGCTAGATGCAACACGATGAGCACGAACGTCAACGTATTCGAATGCCCGGATAAAGCGTCGCTCGTGACGCTTCTCTACGCTGAGGGGAGCGAGACGGACGAGCGTCGGCGGCTCGAGGGTCATCTCCTCGTCTGCGAGGCGTGTGCGGCTGAGCTCAACGGTCTCCGCAGCGTGCGCGGAGCGTTGGCGCATTGGACGGCGCCCAACGTCCCGCTCGGCTTCCGCGTGGTTCGCGAGTTCGCGGCGAAGCCGGCTCGCCGGTGGCGGGGGGCTGCACCGCTCGCGGCGGCGGCGGTGCTCGTTTTGGCTGCGGCGGCAGCACTGGCGAACCTGGAGGTGCGCGTCGACGCTGACGGCCTGACAGTGAAGACCGGATGGAGCGACTCCCGGGAGGACACGGCTCAGTCAGCCAGCGCGCGCGCGAGCGAGGAGGGTGGAACCGCTCCATGGCGTGCCGATCTGGCGACCTTCAAGGAAGAGCTCCGGCGTGAGCTTGCCGCCGGGCCCGTGTCAGCAACATCGAGGTCGGCGCCATCCGCGTCGGCGAGATCCACCGTGAACGACGAGCAGGCGGCCGCCGACCGCGCGTCAGCCGACTTACTGCGGCGCGTGCGGGTGCTCATCGATCGCAGCGAGACGCGACAGCAGGAGCAACTGGCAGCGCAGATCTCGGATCTGGCTACGCAGTTCCAAATTCAGCGGCGTGAGGATCTCGTGTACATCACACAGAGCCTCGGCCGGCTCGAATCACGGCAAGGCGTGGACCAGCGCATGCTGAATAACTTCGTGCGTGTCGTGTCGGCGCATCAGTCGGTACCGTGACGCGGAGGAGACGTATGAAGAGCAGGGTTCCCAGCCCGTGCATTGCAGGAGGTACCGCGCTTCTCATTCTCATGGGCGGTCCCACCACGTTGGCCAACGCCGCGGCGGCCGCGTCAACACGTGAACAGCCACAACCGGAGCAGCAGCCTGCACCGCCGCAGACGCCTCCCCGGGCCGCGCCTACGACCTCACTGCCGACACCCCGTACCGGCTCCACTCTGCCGCTGCAACCGCTGACCGGTTCCGCACAGGGTACGCGCCTCGACTCGCCATACGAGCCGAGCGCGCGTCCCGCGCAGGAAGTCATCGTCGAAGAAGAAGCGGCTGGTCGCTTGCGCTATCAGGTGCAAAACATGGAGTCGATGCTGGTGAATGCCGTCCAGCACGCAGCGGATCGTCTCACCCGCCGCATGCGCACCGTCTCGCCAGACGTTGTCATGCTGACCGGCACGCCGCGGGCGCGGGGCGTGATGCTCGACGGGTACGGGGCGTTCTTCAACGTCGAAGTGCCGGCCATGAGCCCAAGCATCAACTGGAGCTTGCGTATCCTCGCGCAGAAGTATCTCGGCGTGGAGAATGCGCTGACCCGGCTCCGGCGCAGCGTGACCACGCTCGACGATCCCAAGGCACGTGCTGACGCGGAGCTCGCGCTGCAAACCATCGAGATACAGGTGCGGCCGCCGCAATCGCCCTCAGCGTCGTACATCTCGCGGGACACGGGTGCGCGCGGCCCGACGACACCCGTATCGGCGTCGTCGGTGGAACCGCAGCCGGATGCGGCGAGCCCCGCGGCGACGAACCCGACGTCCGACGCGAGCGTGGAGGCAACGTCCGCGCCTCTCGCGTCGAACGTAACGGCCGAGAGTGTGCCAGACGAGCTCTTGCGAAACCCAAGCGAGGCCTACGAGCGCGAGGTCAAAGGCACGCTCGTCGATACCGTGCTCGACTACGCGGGAACCATCCCGGTGGGACCGAACGAGTGGTTCACGGTTGCCGCGCGTGACGCCGACCAAACGATGGCACCCGCGGGTGGGCAGGCCGTGACCGTCATTCTGCGCATCAGTGGGGCGGATCTGGGAGCGTTCCGTGCCGGCCGCCTCTCGCGCGACGAGGCGCGCCAGCGCGTCGAGATCCGCGAGTTCTGAAGGGGGAGGAGCGAGGCCCCTGACCCCTTGCCCCTGTACCCTGGCCCTTCCTGGTGCATAATGCCACCATGCGCACGCGAGGACGCGATCGGTCGCCACACGGTCGTCTGTCGTTCGTGGTGTTGCTGGTCGCAGCGCTTGCGACCGGGGCGGGAGCGTGCGCGCCGCCACGAGATCTGGCGCAAGCGATCGAGGTGACCAACGTGACCACCGGCTTCATGACCGCCCGGCCGGAAGGGGGGCAGAACAAGATCGTGCCGGCGATCTCGTTGCGCCTGAGGAACGTCGGAGCCGAGGAGCTCGACACACTCCAACTCAACGCCGTGTTTCGCATCCTCGATAAGCCAAACGACGATCGTGGATCTGGTTTCATCAGAAGTGTCTCGCCGGACCCGCTGGAGCCTGGCCGGGCGAGTGAGGCGTACACGCTGCAGGCTCAGAGGGGCTACACAGGCGAACAGCCGCCCGGAGAGATGTTCCGGCACCGCCAATTTCGCGACATGAGGGTCGAGGTGTTCGCGAAGTTTCGTTCGCAGGCGTGGCAAAGGGTCGCCGAATTCACCATCCAGCGACAACTGCTCAGGGCGCCATCATAGTGTCCCGAATCGGAAACTCGTTGACACTCATCACGAGTCGTCACGGCACCTGACCTCATCGCGCCCCACGCAGTGCATAACCGATCACCCACCGTCACGTCCCCGCATCACGAGTCTCACGCTCTGGAGCGGCGCCTTGGTCCTTACGACGCTGCCGCGGTCGTCGTTTCGAACGTCATTGGCACTGGAATCTTGATCTTCCCTGCGATTGTGGCCGTGATGGTGCCGCACCCGATGGCCATTCTCGCCGTCTGGGCGGGCGGCGGCGTGCTGGCGCTCGCTGGTGCCATGGCCTACGCGGAGCTCGCGGCGCTCAAGCCACGCGCAGGCGGCGAGTACGTGTACCTGCGCGAGGCGTTCGGCCCGCTCGCGGCGTTCCTCACGGGCTGGACGTCGTTCGTGGCAGGTTTCTCTGGTGCCATTGCCGTGAGCGCCGTCGGTCTCGCCGTGTATCTGGGCCGATTCATTCCCGTTGCTGGCGATGCGACACCGCTCTTCAGCCTTCCGCTAGGCATCGTCACACTGACCGTGTCACCGCAGGCGCTCGTGGCGCTCACCGCGATTTTCGCGCTGACGATTGTCCATATCGTCGGGATCGGTCCTGGCCGAGTGGTGCAGAACCTGCTGGCGCTCGCGAAAGCCCTGGCGCTGGTCGCGTTCGTGGCGTGCGGGCTGACGCTTGGTCGCGGCGACGTTGCGCACTTCACGGCCGAAGCCACCCCTGCCGCCTCGGGGATGCTGCTCGCGCTCATTCCGGTGATGCTCGCCTACTCGGGCTGGAATGCGGCATCTTACATCGCCGAGGAGATCCGCGACCCTGCGCGCAACGTCCCGAAAGCGCTCGTCCTGGGTACGACGGCGGTCGTGATCCTCTACGTCCTGATGAACGTCGCGTATCTGTATGCGTTGCCGGTCTCGTCGCTCGCGAAGCTTGCCGCGACCGAGGGTGGCCGCGTCGTCGATGTCGCGGCCGACGTGCTCTTCGGGCCGAGGGTCGGCGATGTGCTCACGGTCGTGACCCTGTTCATCTTCACCGGGACCATTAGCGCCATGATCTTTGCGGGACCGCGCGTCTATTTCGCGATGGCACGCGATGGTCTCTTCCTGCCGGCTGCGGCACGCGTCCACCCTACACGCCGGACGCCGGCCTTTGCGATTGCCGCGCAGAGCTTGTGGAGTGGGTTGCTCGTGCTGACCGGGACGTTCCAGCAGCTCGTCAGCTACACCGGGTTTGCCATTGTGCTGTTTGCTGGTATTGCCGTGTCCGGGCTGTTCGTGCTGCGACGGCGCGTCCCACCCGAGGAGCGGCCGTTCAGCACCTGGGGCTATCCGGTTGCGCCTGGCCTGTTCGTGCTGGCGAGCGCCGCCATGGTTGTGAACGCAATTCAGCGGACGCCGTGGGAGTCGCTTGCGGGCCTCGGCATCCTCGGCCTCGGGATCCCGCTTTACTTTCTCGTGCGCGCGATGACGAAGCGGTAGCGGCGCCCCTGTGTAGGGCGCCCCCTTTTGTAGGGCGCCCCTTTAGGGTGCCGACCGAGCTGACGGCACACCACGTAGCGAGGGGTCTTCAGACCCTCGCGCTTCAGGGGCGCCGACGGCGCGGCTAAAGCCGCGCCCTACCGAGCCGACGGCACACTACGTAGCGAGGGGTCTTCAGACCCCTCGCGCTCTACTGGGTTTTCAACTCGCCGCGATAGGTGACCGTCTGGTCTCGCACGATCAGCACGCTGAACTCGAGCGGCGCGTAGCCGGGTGCTTCCACCTGGATCTCGTGCCGGCCGGGCGGCAGGTGCAGTCGCTGAAACGCACCGTCGAAGTCATCCACCTGGCCGACGAAGTCGCCCTCGACGAAGACCTCGGCCTCGCGTGGCCTGACCTTGAGGCGGAGCGAGCCGCGGTCATCGGGGACGTAGGCTCCGTATCCACCATGGTAGCCGGGACCGCCCGAGTACCCGGGACCCAAGCCGTGACCCCAGTAACCGCCCCAGGCGGGTCCCCAATACGGATTCCAGTAGCCACCACCCCACCAGAGCGGGTCATAGAAGTAGCCGCTGCCCCAGCCAAAGCCCCACGGGTAGTAGCTTCTGGGCCTGACGATGATGGTCGAGCCGCCACCACCCGAGACGCCACGACGCGGGACAGCGTGACCGACCACAGGGCTGTTTCCGCGCGGCCGCGAGTACTCTGGAGCCTTGCGCCGGGCGGTGCCTGTGCTGGTGACCGACCCGGATCTGCCGCGCGGCACTGCCGTCCGCGGTCGGCTTGGCTCCGAACGCGGGCTGCTACTGCCCGCGCTCCCGCTGCCGCCGCCGCTTCGGGGCGCAGCCGTTCCGCTTCCCGACGAGCTGCCACCAGACGACCGACCCGCCGCCTCGGAGTTCCGCGGCCGGGCCTGGTCGGCATTCACGACGGCGGTGCCGGGCAACGCGAGCGCGACCGTCACAGCGCCAACCGAGAGTAGCCACCGTGCCTTCATGGGTGTCTCCTTCTTACCTCATGATAACTGCAACAATGTTGCCAGTCACGCTCATGCGGCAGAAGGTGCGAAACAGGCCCTTCGACCGCGGTCGCCGGCCGCCGGCGTCCGCGTCATGGGTCGGGCCCGTCCTACTGCGCGGACATATGTTAGGCTGACGACAGCGATGATGCACGGCACGACCGTTCTCGCCGTCCGACATCAGGACCGCGCGGCGATGGCGAGTGACGGCCAGGTGACGTTCGGTCAGACGGTCCTGAAGCAGTCGGCTCGCAAGATTCGTCGGCTTTACCACGACCGCGTCCTCGCAGGCTTCGCGGGCTCTGCAGCCGACTCGTTCGCACTCTTTTCCCGCTTCGAAGCGAAGCTCGAAGAGTACCGGGGCAACCTCGATCGAGCTGCCGTCGAGTTGGCGCGCGACTGGCGCACGGATCGCCTGCTCCGCCGTCTCGAAGCGATGATGCTCGTGATGAACCAGCACCACCTGTTCGTGCTGTCGGGCACGGGCGACCTGATCGAGCCGGACGATGGGGTGATCGGGATTGGGTCTGGAGGAGCGTACGCGCTTGCCGCAGCGCGCGCGCTCGTGCGGCACTCGTCGCTCGATGCGCGCGCGATTGCCGAGCAGGCCATGACGATCGCGGGTGACATCTGTATTTACACGAACCGCACGATTACGGTCGAAGAGCTGTAGAACAATGCCCAATGCGCACTGGGCATTGAGAGGAGCACCCCAGCATTCGCGAACCCCCCATTGAGCATTGGGCATTGATCATTGTGCCTTGACAAGCGATCTGCGTCAGTTCCTTTCATGCCTATCTACCTTCCCGAAACGACCGCGTCCCGAACCGAGGCGCTCACGCCGCGGCAGATCGTCACCGAGCTGGACAAATACGTCGTGGGGCAGCACGCCGCCAAGCGTGCGGTCGCCATCGCCTTGCGCAACCGGCTGCGGCGTCAGAAGCTGCCGACGGAGATGGCTGAGGAGATTGCGCCGAAGAACATCCTGATGATTGGTCCGACGGGTGTCGGGAAGACCGAGATTGCCCGCCGGCTGGCTCGGCTCGTCCAGTCGCCGTTCATCAAGGTCGAGGCGTCGAAGTTCACCGAGGTTGGCTACGTCGGCCGCGATGTCGAGTCGATGGTGCGCGATCTGCTCGAAGTCGCCATCAATATGCTTCGCGAAGAGCAGCGTGCCGGTGTGCGGGAAAAAGCGCGCCAGCACGCCGAGGAGCGGCTGCTGGATCGCCTCTTGCCGCCAGTGGTTCCGACACCGAAGGCGGACGAACCGATCGAACCACCCGAGCACGCGCAGCGCACGCGCGAGCGCCTGCGCGAGCAGCTCAAAGGGGGTCGTCTCGATCAGCGCGAGATCGAGATCGAGGCGCCCGAACGCGCGATGCCTGCGTTCGAGGTGATCACGGGCTCGTCGGTCGAAGAGATTGGCATCAACCTCAAGGAGATGCTGCCCGGCTTCTTCCAGGGCAAGACGCGGACGCGCCGGCTCAAGGTGCCAGACGCGCTCGAAGCACTCGGTGAGGAAGAAGAGCAGAAGCTCATCGACATGGACAGCGTGGCGCGTTCCGCAATTCACCGCGTCGAGCAGTCTGGCATCATCTTCATCGACGAGATCGACAAGATCGCCGGCCGCGAAGGCGGTCACGGGCCGGACGTGAGCCGCGAGGGCGTGCAGCGCGACATCTTGCCGATCATCGAGGGGACCACGGTCAACACGAAGCATGGTACGGTGCGGACCGACCACATTCTGTTCGTTGCCGCCGGAGCGTTTCACATCGCCAAGCCGTCCGATCTCATTCCCGAGCTGCAGGGGCGATTCCCGATACGTGTGGAGCTGGAGGCGCTGACCGAAGGAGACTTCGTTCGCATTCTCACCGAACCGCGCAACGCGCTGCTGAAGCAGTATGCGGCGCTGCTGGGGACCGAAGCTCTCGATGTCACGTTCACGGCCGATGCCGTACGACGAATCGCCGAGATCGCGGCGCTCGTCAACGAGCGCACAGAGAACATCGGCGCGCGTCGGCTGCACACGGTGATGGAAAAGTTGCTCGACGAGGTGTCGTTCGACGCGCCGGACTTGGTCGACAAGACACTCGGTGTCGATGCCGCCTACGTCGATCGGATGCTCGGCGGCATCGTCAAGGACGAAGACCTGTCACGTTACATCCTGTGAACCGCTTTCGGACCGCGTCCATCGCGACGCACGCGGCGGCCCTCGTGCTGGTGGGCGTATTGGGTGGGTGCGGGAAGAAGGGACCACCGCTGGCGCCGTTGCGGTTGCTCCCCGTGCGCATCGAGGACGTGCGCGCAACCCGGCAAGCAAACACGGTGCGGGTTACCTTCACGATTCCGAACAAGAACGCCGACGGGACGACACCAGCCGATATCGCGTACGTCCTCGTGTACGGCATCACCGGCGAGCCCGTAGGGCCCGCCAGCCGGGCGCTCGATGCTGACGAGTGGGAACTGTTCGCCACGCCGGTCGGACGCATCGACGTCGCCCTGCCGCCGCCACCAGACGAAGGGGAGGCGGACGAGGAGGAGGCGGCATCGCAACGCGCCGCGCGGGCCGCGTTAGCCAAGGATCCGCGTCCGGCGCAGGGCGAGTCGGTGACGGTGACCGAGACGCTGGACACGCGGGCGCAGACCCGATTCGTGCACCCGGATGTCGCCGCTGGCGTCTCGCCGCGTGGTGAGGAACGGCCGCGCGCTGGTCGACCGCCACGCGGTGCTGGTGGCCCGCCGCCGCCCACCGAGACGTCGCCTCCGGCGAGCCCAGAAGAGGCGTCTGATCCCGCCGCCCTTGTCGCGACCGTGGCACGTGGTGTCTGGCCGGCCCCTGAGCGGCTGCTCGAGCGGTTCTACGTGGCGATTCCGTTCGCGCGTGGCAACCGGGTCGCCGCGGTCTCGAATGCCGCGGCGATCCCGCTCGCCGCCACACCACCTGCACCACGGCCACCCGAGGTCACGTATACAGCGGACGCATTCACACTGAAGTGGCAAGTGCCTGCGCGCATTCGGATGCCCGTTCAGCGACCGGTCAACGAAGCCAGGGCGGAAGAAGGCTGGCTACCGGCACGACCGGCCCTGCCCGGTGTGCCGCCGCACGCCTTCGCAATCTATGAGCTGCCCGGCCCCAGTGCGCCCGCGTCCGCGGCGCGGTTGGTGACGCCGGTGCCGGTGTCGCCAACCGACCCTGTGTTCGAAGATCCACGACTCCAGTTCGGCCGGCAACGTTGCTACGCGGTTCGCACGATTCAGGCGTTTCCAAGCGGTACGCTCGAGAGCCCGCTCTCGCCCGCGACATGCGTCACGCCGAAGGACACCTTCGCGCCGGCGGCGCCGGCCAACCTCTCGTCGGTGGGCAGCGAGGGTGGTGTCAGCTTGATCTGGGAGCCGAATAGGGAGCCGGACCTCGCGGGCTACGTCGTGCTGCGCGGCGAGCCAGGCCAACCGCTCGAGCCGATTACCTCGTCACCGATCAAGGAAACGACCTACCGCGACACGACGGCCGAGCCCGGTGTGACGTACGAGTATGCGGTGGTGGCGGTCGACGTCGACGGGAACCGGAGCGACGAGTCGAATCGCGTCGAGGACATGGCGCAGTAGGGCGCCCGTTTGTAGGGCGCCCCTTTAGGGGCGCCATCGAAGGATCAAGCGCCATCGAGGGACAAGATTGAGCACTGCACGATTCTATCGATTCCATCACAACGGCGCGGCACGATACGCGGTCGAGCGTGATGGGGTGTGCCATCTCGTCGAGGGAGACATCTTCGGCGACTGGCGTGAGGTGGCGCCGATCGCGAAGCCGGAGCGATTGCTCGCGCCGGTCGTGCCCTCGAAGATCGTGGCGATCGGTCTGAACTACAAGGACCACGCCGCCGAGCAAGGCAAGACCGTGCCCGCCGAGCCGATCGTGTTCCTCAAGCCATCAACGGCCGTGGTGGGGCCGGGCGAGCGTGTCGTCATTCCCACCGGTGTGGGACGCGTGGACCACGAAGCGGAGCTTGGCGTGGTCGTCGGCCGGCGTGCCACGCGAGTTGCCGAGCGCGAGGCGCTCGAGTACGTGCTCGGCGCCGTCTGTGTGAACGATGTCACCGCCCGTGACATCCAGCGGACGGACCGCCGTTATACCCGCGCGAAGGGCTTCGACACGTTCGCGCCCGTGGGACCGTGTCTGGCGACCGGCCTGCACCTGGACGCCCTGGAGGTCGAGGGTTGGGTGAACGGCGAGCGGCGACAGGCATCGAGCACGCGCCAACTGATCTTTCCCATCGCGCAGCTCGTGGCGTACGTGTCCGCCATCATGACGCTGCTGCCCGGCGATATCATCTCCACAGGCACGCCGTCCGGCATTGGTCCCCTTCAGGCGGGTGATCGTGTCACCATAAAGGTGGAGGGCGTCGGGGAACTGACGAATCCCGTGGTGGCCGGACAGCGATTTGGCCTTGCGTAGGGCGCCCCTTTAGGGGCGCCACCCGGACACTGGACAACTGGAAACACTGGAGCAGGTCATGAAACTCTTCATCGACACCGGCAGCCTCAAGGACATCGAGAAGCTCGTTCCGATTGGGATCATCGACGGCATCACGACCAACCCATCGCTCCTCGCCAAGGAGGAGGAAGACCATAGACAGATCTTGAAGCGAATCTGTGATCTCGTACGCGGCCCCGTGAGCGCGGAAGTTGTGGCGACCGATGCCGAGGGTATGGTGCGCGAAGGTCGCGATCTCGCCGCGATCGACGAGCACATCGTTGTGAAGGTGCCGTTCGGCCCAGAAGGGTTGAAGGCGTGCGGGCGCTTGAGGGCCGATGGGCATCGCGTCAACGTGACCCTGGTGTTCTCGGCCGCGCAGGCGTTGCTCGCGGCGAAGGTGGGCGCCAGCTATGTCAGCCCGTTCGTCGGGCGCGTCGACGACATCGCATCGGATGGGATGCGACTCATCGAGGAAATCGTCGAGATCTTCGACAACTACGATTTCGCCACCGAGGTGCTCGTGGCGAGCGCACGCAGCCCGATGCACGTCGTCCAGGCGGCGCGGATGGGCGCCGACATCTGCACGTGTCCGGCCACCGTGATCGAAGCGCTCTTCAAGCATCCGCTCACCGACATCGGTCTCGAGCGCTTCTTGAAGGACTGGGAGAAGGCTCAAGCGGTGAAGGCCTGAGCATCACGCGGCCCATGAACCCAAAGGACAAGCTCGCCGAGCTCGAACGGTTGGCCGAGATCGGCGGCGGCGAGGCGCGGATCGAGCGCCAGCACGCGGCGGGCAAGCTCACGGCGCGCGAGCGGATGGAGCTCCTGCTCGACCCTGGCACGTTCGAAGAGATAGACAAGTTCGTCGTCCATCGCTGCCGTGATTTCGGGATGGAGGGGCAGCTCGTGCCTGGCGATGGTGTGGTCGCCGGAAGCGGCCGCGTTGACGGCCGTCTCGTCTACGGGTTCGCGCAGGACTTCACCGTCTTTGGAGGCTCGCTCTCGGAGACCAACGCCGCGAAGATCGTGAAGATCATGGATCTCGCGGTCAAGATGGGTGCGCCGATCGTCGGGCTCAACGATTCGGGCGGCGCGCGTATTCAGGAGGGCGTCCTCTCGCTCGGTGGCTACGCCGATATCTTCTTGAGAAACGTGCTCGCGTCCGGCGTCGTTCCGCAGATCTCCGCCATCATGGGGCCGTGCGCCGGGGGGGCGGTCTACTCGCCGGCGCTGACCGATTTCAACATCATGGTCGACGGCACGAGCTACATGTTCGTGACCGGACCGGACGTGATCAGGGGCGTGACGCACGAAGAGGTGACCAAGGAGCAGCTCGGTGGCGCGATGTCACACAACACGAAGAGCGGCGTTGCGCACTTTGCCGTGCCTGATGATCGCACCTGCCTCGCCCTGATCCGCGACCTGCTCTCGTACTTGCCGAGCAACAATCTCGACGATCCACCGGTGGTCGACTCAGGTGACCCGCCCGATCGTGAAGATGCGCCTCTGGATGCGCTCGTACCGGCCTCTCCGAACCAGCCGTATGACATGCACGAGCTCGTGCAGACGGTGATGGATCGCGATACGTTCCTCGAGGTTCATCAGCACTACGCGCGCAACATCATCGTGGGCTTCGCACGGCTGGGGGGCCGAACGGTCGGTCTGGTCGCGAATCAGCCGGCGCACCTTGCCGGATGCCTGGATATCGACGCGTCGGTCAAGGGCGCGCGCTTCGTCCGCTTTTGCGATGCCTTCAACATTCCGCTCGTCACCTTCGAGGATGTGCCCGGCTTTCTGCCGGGGACGGTTCAAGAGTATGGCGGCATCATCCGCCACGGCGCGAAGCTGCTCTACGCGTTTGCCGAAGCGTCGGTTCCCAAGGTCACCGTGATTACGCGGAAGGCGTACGGCGGTGCCTACTGCGTGATGGCGAGCAAGCACATTCGCACGGACGTCAACTTCGCGTGGCCCAGCGCAGAGATTGCCGTCATGGGGCCTGAAGCTGCTGTCAACGTGCTCTACAAGCGCGAGATCGACGCGGCGGAGGATCGTGATCAGCGGCGCGCGGCTCGCGTTGCCGAGTTCCGCGAGAAGTTCGCGAATCCGTACGTTGCGGCGAGTCGCGGGTTCATCGACGCCGTCATCGCGCCCCGTGAGACCCGCCGCCGGCTCGTCGCCGCCCTGACCAGCCTCGAGACCAAGCGCGACACCTCACCGAAGAAGAAGCACGGGAACATCCCGCTTTAAGCCCTAGGCCCACGTGTGTCGCCACGACGGGGCGGTGGTTGGGCTGCGCTGTGATCTTGACGCACGTATGCTAGCATACGTCATATGCGGCGTACGACGATCTTCCTGGACCCTGATACAGAACGAGACCTTCAGGCGCTCGCGCGGCGCGACCGTCGGCCGGTAGCCTCCCTCGTGCGTGAGGCGCTCGCGGTGTACGTAGTCGAACGTAAGCAGCAAGGCCTCGGGTTGCCGGCGTTTACTGCGATTGGCGCGAGTGGTCAACGTGATGTCGCCGAGCGACACGAAGAGTGGTTGTGGAAGGATCTGGAACCGCATGACGACGCGGCTCGCCGGACACCTGGGAAGCGGGCGCCGGCTCGGCGCTCCGCGCGGAGCGGTAGCAGTTTCGTGGGCCGCCGAGGCTCGAAGCGCTAATGTCCTTGCTTGTCGACACGGGCGTCATTTACGCACTTGCTGACCGTAGCGACGAGTGGCACCTGCGTGTGCGCACCTACCTCGAGGAAACTCGCGAGCTGATGACGGCGCCCGTCACCATCCTGCCTGAGGTCGCGTATCTGCTCCACACGCGTCTCGGCCCGGCCGCGGAGCGCAAGTTCACTCACTCGCTGGCAATGGGCGAGGTGATGGTCGAGGCGGTGACCACCGAGGACCTCGTGCGCTGCGAGGAGCTGCTGGGCAAGTACCCTGCTATTGGTCTCGTCGATGCTTCGGTCGTCGCGGTGGCCGAGCGGCTAGGACTCGTCACGCTGGCGACGACCGACCGTCGGGACTTCACGCTGGTGCGCCCGAAGCACGTCGAGCAATTTCGCCTGGTGCCCTAGCAGATTCAGTGTTCATCACCCGCGCGGGGCGCGACGTGACTGAAGGCTAGTGGCATGTAGCGCTGAATCGGTAACGGTGTCGCAGCGCGCTCGTTCACCCGATGTACGTAGCGCGCGGCCTTCAGGCCGCGCGACGAGGGGCCTGACCGCCCTCGCCAAGGCTACGGCGGTCCGCCGAAGCGCGGAGCGCGAAGGCGGAAGGCCCCTCGCTACGCAACCTGTATCCACGCACGCTATCGCTTCAGCTGATACAAGCCACCAGTCGTAGCGAGCCAGCCTCATACCGCCGAGCCTGATCGCCGCTGGACCCAACGCTGACCGAACGGTGATGCGCCGCGCGTCGAGCCGCATCCCGCTCGCGTCCACAAGACGATCTGCCCACGCGTCTACCGTCGGCCGGTCTGCTGCGACTGCGCCAATGTTCACCCGGTCACGTCCCACCTGACACGGCGCAGCGCTGCGACGTCCCGACTCGGGTTTCCGCGGGAACGCCACCGCCTGGGGTACCCTCCACCGGACGATCCCGCAGGACGTCGAGTGCCCAACCCACGTCGAGCCGCTCACCGAGCCACAGCGGCGTGGCCGTGTGCGGGCCAATCTGGATGTCGGCGGCCGCCAGCCGCGCAGCGATGGGTGCCAGCGGGTCACGGACCTGGTCGCCCGCGTCGTCCCATCGGCGCCCTGCGTGAGTGTGAAGCCCTCTTCATGGACGGCCCGGTGATGGTGTTTGCACCGTAAGACGAGATTGGTGAGCCGCGTCGGCCCGCCATTCGCCCAGTGTCGAACGTGGTGGGCCTCACCGTGTCGCGCCGTGCAGCCCGGAAACCGGCAGCGGCGATCGCGGGCGGCCAGCGCCCGGCGGATCGCTGGCGGGATCGTCCGCCGCTTCCGGCCAACATCGAGCACCGCCCCGTCCGGCGTGTGCCGCATCACCACGGTCGACGCGTCGCAGGCGATCCGCCGCGAGTTTCATAGGAAACGTACGCGCCCTCGGCGTCCTCCAGCACCGCCTGGCCCGTATCGGGCTCGACCGGGTCCGCGGCGGGTCGGGCCCCGTCTTTCAGGGTGTCCTCATCGACGTGAATCACAACTTGATATCGATCGCCTGCCGTCCCGCGATCCAGGCCACTGGCCAGCGCGCTCTCGGCCAGAAGACCGAGGGCGTCGGCGCGGCGTTGGGCCGGGGTGACCTCCGGCGTGCCATCATCACTCGGTGGTACGGTCGCGGTCTCTCGGAAGAGGCGGTCGGCCGCTGCCTCGAGCGCCCGGTGCACCACGGCCCCAAGCTCCGGCGTGAGCCGGCCGCGGATCACCAGACGCCCTCAGGTCACCGCGCGCGCGGTCCGAGGCGCCTTGCATCCTTGCTGCGACGAAGAACGGGCACCAGACGGGCGGTATGGGCCGCGAGAACGCATCCAGGCACGGGGTCCCGACCACGGACCGCCGCACACAAAATTCTGGTCAAGCAAAAAGTCGGGTCCGGACACCTCTTGTGAAAAAAATCACTCCTGAGCCGCATCCGCAGAGGGCGGCCTTGTTCTGAGCAAGCCCAGTGCCGCCGAAGGAGTGCGATCATTGAAGGTTTCGCAGGCCGGTAGTCTGAGGCTGGCGACCGTCCGGTAATGGGACGCCACGTCCCGGGAGCGAGTCGCAACCTGAATCGGGCGAGCTCGTATAGGATCGGACTATCCAGATAGCTCAATGAGGTGTTGAGTGTCACAACCCAAAAGCTGGCTGTATCGAGCAGAGCTCGTGATGATAGTTGCCGCGGCGCTTGTCTTTGTTGTTTACGCCATCTGGAGATTCGCCGCTGGCTGAACGCACGCCGCGTCTGCGTGCGTGCCGTGTTCGTGGCATCTGACGCGGGCCGACCGCTCGCGCCAGAGCAACGCCGCCACTCCACCCGAGACCCCGCCGGCCTCGGCAACTGGCCGCGCGGCCAGTTCGAGGGCCGCGCCACGAGGGTGGGTTTGTCAAGGATCACGTTTCAACCGGAGGTCGACGATCCGCTTGATCAGCGCAGGATCATCCGGCAGCAGCTTCGCCGGAGGCAGCCGGGGAACCACTTCCGCCCAATCGGGATTTCGCGCAAAGACCTTCTGAAAGATTGGCAGCGCATCGTCTATGCGGCCCGTAGAAGCCAACGTGACAGCCTGCCAGAAGGGGAGCTCCTCGATCTCGGGTGCAAGCTTGGCGGCCGCCGCGTATTCGGTCAATGCCTCCTCGATCCTGTTCTCGGCCATCAATTCGTCGCCCCGGTTGGCGTGGTTGTAGGCACGCTGCAGACGAGCGAGTCGTCTCAATTCTTCGAGCGGTTCCTCGGCATCGTCGACACGAAGGTCGTACACGCGATCAGCGCCAGACCAAGGTCGGGCCGTTGACTTGGCCTTGACGATGAGGAGTGCGGCGGATTGTTTGCCGCGAATGTCTCCACCGGCCGCTTGGGCCGCGTCGAGCGCGGCGAGCAAGCGCTCGGCGAGATCCCCCTTCGTGGCTTCGTAGGCTTTGGCCATCGCAGGCCAGACACGATCGTTCGTCATCAAATTGGCCTGAACGGCGTACTGCGAGCCGCTGTGATGGCCCGCTGCCGCGATGGCTCGAGCACCCGTATGCACGCCGACGCGACCCTGTGCGTCAACCATGGCGACCTGTCGCACGTCGCGCTCCGTGTCCTTGGCCAGGAGCTGACGAAGCGCGTCAGGTGCTGGAGTTCCGGACCGCATGAGTTCCAATCCTTTGGGGCCATAGCCGGGATCGACGAGTGCTTGCGTGGCAATGGCGCCCACGCCGGCTTCGGCCCATGCCACCACCGATCCCACTGAGAACCAGTGCGATTGCACGGCGACGCCGAGCTCACCGGTGACCAGATCGCGCGCGACGATGGAGTAGGTGTGAGCGTGAAGGGTTGGCGCGGTGGGTGTATCGCCGCTGGCCGGCTGCAATGCCCTCGACGTTCCGTCAGGGCCGAGCATAGCGAGAAGGGCCAGAGAGACATGCAGGCGAGACATATTCAAGCCAATTCTTGCATGCTTCATCGTGCGTTTTGCATTCAAGCTGCGTTCTTCAGCAGCCTGTTAAAGAAGTCCTATTCTGCTGCGCCAATGGTGGGCTCTGGCACGCCGTCCCATCGAAACACATATGTCGCTGCCTTGCGCACATTCATGACGAGCGCGGGTCGGAAGCATGCGAGACAGGTCCCTTTCCGCCTGCGCACACTCGGATAGACGACCCCGAGCGAGCCCTGCTCCAGCAATTGCTGCGCGAGACCTTGTAACGCCACGTAGCTGCCGGGCGCGAGGCAGTCAGCGAACCGCTTGTCGCGGCGGATATCGTGCAACTCGGCGCTGAAGTCAGCGAGATAGTCGTCATAGGTGACTTCCTCGTGGAACCAGCCGACCTCTGCGAGCTCCAGCCACTTGTGGAACGCGACCTCCGCGTGGGTGGTCTCCAGCTCGAAGGCCGCGTACCACGCGCCGCGCTCTGGACCGTTGAACCGGCTGCCGAGCGGATGCGCATCACAGAAGGCTGCATTGACGATCTGGGAGAACGGCACCCCAAATACCAGCTCGTGGATGCCGATGGCGGGCCGAAGATCGTTCTCGAGCAGCAGCCGTTCGTTGGTGGCATGATCGAGGTCGATGATGTCCTCGAGGTGCTCGTCGTCATCGGCGATTCGCGTCAGCACGCTCTCGCCGCCGTCGCTGTTCTTTGACGAAATCAGACGATGGGTGTCGTATTGCCGGATCAGCCTGACGATTGGTAGCGTCACACACCGCCCCGGCGCGCGTCGAGCAGGCGCCGCACCGTCTCCATCGCCGGGAGGCCACCCTTGATCAGATACACGAGCGGTGTTTGGCCTCGGAAAATGCGGTTGCTGTTGGGCAGCTGGATCCACCGATCGGCCAACTTCTTCGAATAGAGGATGTTGAGCGCCTTGAAGATACCAATCAGATAGGAGATGCGGAGCAGTCGATCCGTGTCGAGGACACGGTCAGGGTTCTTTTTCATCTCATAGTAGGGTCCGTTCGACATGCCCCCCAGAAGCACGCGAGCGTCCTCGTCGCGGATGCTCCAGCGGGCGATGATGTTGAAGAACGCCCGCACCGCTGACGGGCTGAGCCGCTCCCTCTCGGCCTTGGCCGTGAGGTCCACGAGCGGCGATGGCTCGTAGCGCGTGGCTGGGTATTCCGCATAGAGTGCCATGGCGTTCTCCGCTTCAGGAGAGAATACTCTCTTGAGTCAGAGATCACAAGAGAGAACGCAGCTAAAGGCCT
The DNA here is from genome assembly GCA_009377495.1 of Luteitalea sp. Lineage (GTDB taxonomy): Bacteria > Acidobacteriota > Vicinamibacteria > Vicinamibacterales > Vicinamibacteraceae > WHTT01. The sequence goes on along the minus strand of WHTZ01000009.1, from coordinate 36,016 downwards.
GCGCTACGGGATTCCTTCTGATGTCCTCGCTCCAAAGAGAGTTGACACGGATCGACTCAATGAACTCGTGCTGGAACGAGTTCGGCACAACGTTTGTGCCACATCAACCGCGGAACACGCAGACCATGGAGGGTCGTGCGCTACTCCGCCCGTCAAGGCCCTCATTTACTCGGCCCGAAGGGCCACCACGGGATCGATGCGCGCGGCGCGATGTGCGGGCCAGAAGCACGCGAGTAGGCCAACGGCCAGCAAGAGGGCAGTGATGACGGCAAACGACAGGACATCGAACGGTGAGACGCCCCAGAGTTGGCTCGCCAGCAGACGCGAGGCGGCGAGCGCACCGAGACAGCCCAGCACGAGGCCGACCCCAACGAGCCGCAAGCCGAGACCCATGACCATCTGTATGACGTCGAACCAACGCGCACCGAGCGCAACGCGCACGCCTATCTCCTGTGTTCGTCGCGTGACCGCGTACGTGAGCATGCCATAGACGCCCACGGTCGCGAGTAGTAGCCCTAGGCTAGCGAAGATGGCGAAGAGCACGAACGTAAAACGTGGCCCGGCGAGCGAGTACTCGTGCATCGCCATGTCCACCGTCCGGACCTCGGTGACGGGCTGGTCTTTGTCGATGGCATACACCTGACCCCGCACACTGCGTTGGAGCTGCATCGGTGGGAGGTCAGCCTGAACGACCACGTATGCGCGCACGGCGCTGAGCGTGAACGGGACGTAGACTTCGGGCCAGACTTCGTCTTGCTCATTGAAGCCCCTGTTGCGGACGTTTCTGACCACGCCGATGATCTCGACGCCGTTGTCTGTGGCGCTGACCATCGGCTCGCTGAGATAGAGCAGTCGCACCATCCGGCCGATCGGTGACTGGCGTGCAAAATATCGCGCGACGAAGGCTTCGTTCACAACGGCCACGCGTCGCGCAGCTGTGACATCCTGTTGATCGAAGAGCCGGCCACTCACCGGCGACGTGCCGACGATGTCGAAGTAGGCTGGGCTGGCTTCCTGCACGGCCACACCGCGCCGGTCGGTTGGATGTCCTGGAATCTCCACGCGCGATCCCCATCCAGCATAGAGTGGGATAGAGCTATTGACCGCGGCCGCCCGGACGCCAGGCAGGTCACGCACGTTCTCGAGGAGCGCCGTGAAGAAGCGCGCGCGATCGGTTGTCGTCGGATAGCGCTCCTCCGGCAAGGGAACGCGCATCGTGAGGATGCGGTCCGGCTCGAAGGTCAGCTCCACCCGCTGCAGGCTGATCATGGTCCGCATCATGAGGCTCGCCCCGACCAGGAGCACAACCGCGAGCGCAACCTCCGTGACGACGAGTCCGTTTCGCACCCAGGTGTGCCGGGCGGCGCCGGCGAGGCCGCGGCCCGCTTCTCTCATCGCGCTCGCCACGGCCGTGCGCGCTGCCTGCAGGGCGGGGACGAGCCCGAACACGACAGCACTCAGCATCGAGAGACTCAACGCAAAGAAGAGGACCGGCAGATTGATGACGAGCTCCGACTCATCCGGCACGAGATTGTCGGGCAGCAAAGTGGTGACGGCGTTGAGGCCGACGTAAGCGAGCACGACGCCGGCAACGCCGCCAGCGACCGCCAGCACCAGACTCTCCGTCAGGAGCTGTCGCGCGATTCGGCGCCGCCCGGCGCCGAGCGAGGTGCGGATGGCCATCTCTCGTTCGCGCACGCTGGCCCGCGCCAGCAACAGGTTTGACACGTTGGCGCAGGCAATCAGCAAGAGCAGGCCGACAGCACCCAACAGCGCGACGAGCGAATCACGCAGCCCGCTTGCGAACGCTTCCTTGAATGTCGAGACCTGAACGCGCGCGTTGGCGGCGAAGCGCTCGGGGTCACGGCGACGGAGATCCTCGATGATCGGTCGAACATCCGCCTCGACCTGCCGTCGAGTGACACCCGGCTTCAAGCGCCCCATCAGGTGCACGCCACGGACGCCATCAATCGCCTGACCGCGACGAAAAACCTCCGGGAGGTACACGTCCGCACCGCGCCACATGAATCTGGGCGGCATCACGCCAACGACCGTTCGGACCCTGCCGTTCAGCCGCAACTGTTGTCCCAGCACGTCCGCCTGTCCGCCAAAGCGGTTTTGCCAGAATGTGTACCCGAGGACGGCAATCGGGTTCGCGCCCGTGCGCGCATCCTCCGCGGTGCTGCCGCGGCCAAGCAAGGGTGGGACGCCCATCACCTCGAAAGTGTTCAGCGTGACGTAGTTCCCGCGCAGTCGCTCCGGCTCGCCGGTGCCTGTCATGAGCACGTCGCTAATCGTCGACGCGATCGTGTCCGTGAACACACGATTGCGCTCGGTGATCTCGAGGAACTCGTCGATCAGATAGTACGACGTGCTCCCGCCACCGGGCGTCGAGGCGGAGATGCTGACGAGCGTATCGGGGTCCTTGTACGGGAATGGTTCCAGGACGATGGCGTGGACAGCGCTGAAGATGATCGTGGTGGCGCCGATGCCGAGGGCCAGCGAGCCGATGGCCACTAGCGAAAAGGTGCGCTGGCGCCAGAGCGTGCGGCAGCCGTAACGCAAGTCTTGGGCAAGCGTTTCGAGCCAGGTGAGCATGGCTATCTTCCTGAGAACATGTCAATGCTCAATGCTGTCAGAAGACGTTAGAATACACTGTTCGGCGCTTGCCGGCCGTGGCCGTGGCGCTGCCACCTGCTCTGGGCCGCGGCTACCGCATGAGCCTGCTCGACGTGCGTAAGATCCTCGTCGCGAATCGTGGAGAGATCGCCGTCCGCGTGATGCGGGCCTGCCGGGATCTCGGTATTCGGAGCGTTGCCGTCTTCTCTGACTGTGACCGCGCGGCGCTACACGTGCGGTTGGCGGACGAGGCGCACTACTTGGGCGCGAGCCCTCCGGCCGAGAGCTACCTGCGCATCGACCGTCTGGTGGACATCGCCAGGCGCAGCGGTGCGGACGCCGTACACCCGGGCTACGGCTTCTTGGCGGAGAATTCCGCGTTTGCCACGGCGTGTCGTGAGGCGGGCCTCGTCTTCATCGGCCCGTCCCCCGACGCCATTGCGCGCATGGGCCGTAAGACCGTTGCGCGCGAGATCGCGCGGGCGGCCGGCGTGCCCGTCGTGCCGGGGACCGACAGGGCTCTCGATCCGCAGCTTTCCGATGCCGACGTCGCCCGCGTTGCTGCGAGCGTCGGTTACCCGCTACTCGTCAAAGCGGTCGCGGGGGGCGGTGGCAAGGGCATGCGGTCCGTAGAGACACGGGATGAGCTTCCAGACGCCATGCGCGCCGCGCGCTCGGAGGCAGGCTCGGCGTTTGGCGATACAGATGTGTACTTCGAGCGACGGCTCGACCGGCCGCGACACGTGGAGATTCAACTGCTTGGCGACGAGCAGGGCACCATCGTGCCGTTCGTCGAGCGTGAGTGCTCGGTACAACGGCGGCACCAGAAGGTGATCGAGGAGTCGCCGTCCGTCGCGGTCACGCCCGAGCTTCGCGCGCGGATGGCGGCCGCGGCCGAGGCCGTCGCGCGCGCGGTCGGCTACACGAGCGCTGGGACGATCGAGTTCCTGCTCGATGGCGAAGGACGTTTCTATTTTCTCGAGATGAACACGCGCTTGCAGGTGGAGCACCCGGTCACCGAAGCTGTTACGGGCGTCGACCTCGTCGTGTGGCAGATGCGGATCGCGCGGGGCGAGCGCGTGATGCCCGCGCCCGAGCGGACGCTCGTGCCGAATGGCCACGCCATCGAGTGCCGGATCTACGCGGAAGACCCGGACCTCGGCTTTCTGCCCTCACCGGGCCGCATCACAGCCCTTGTCGCGCCTGCCGGCCCAGGCATTCGTGACGACTCAGGCGTCAGGACGGGCTCCGAGGTGCCCATCTTCTACGATTCGATGATCTCGAAGCTGGTCGCATGGGGAGACGATCGCACCCAGGCGCTCGAGCGCATGCGCCGCGCGCTTGCGGAGTACGACATCCGCGGAATCAACACGACGATTCCGTTCTTCCAATGGATGCTGCAGACGCCCGAGTTTCAATCCGGCGCCTTCGACACGACGACGCTCGACGCGATTCTCACGGAGCGCCGCGGCCGACCGTTTTCGGAGACACCAGGAGACGCCGAAGAGACCGCGGTGGTGGCCACGGCGCTGCAGGCGTTTCTCGACGCATCAGCTGCCGCACTGCCCGCACCTGGGCCGGGGCCAGACGGCCGACCGTCATCGATGGGCGTCAATAGGTGGAAGGTGACGGGGCGGTATGAAGCGCTGCGTGACCGATGATCGTTGAGATTGAGGTGAACGGTCGCCTCCGCACCGTGGCGGTGGAACGTCTCGCCAGCCCCCCCGATTACTATCGCGTCACAGTTGACGGTCAGCCGAGGGTTGTCGGGGCCGTACGGCTCGATGGCGCCGCACTGTCGCTGCTCCTGCCAGATGGCGCGAGCCGCGAGGTCCGCTTTGGACCACGCGACGCGCGCGGCCTCGTTCGGGCGCACCTTGGCAATGCAGCCGTCGATCTTCTGGTCAATGGTAGACGATTGCGGCGGGGGAGTCTGGCGCTTGGATCGGCCGGTATCGTGCAGATTACGGCTCCCATGCCGGGCAAAGTGCTGCGCGTGCTCGCCACGGGCGGCGAAGAGGTCGCGGCGCGACAGGCGCTCGTCGTCGTCGAAGCCATGAAAATGGAGAACGCGCTGTCGGCGCCACGCGCGGGCCGTGTCAAAGCGGTTTTGGTCGAGGAAGGGCAATCGGTCGAGGCGGGCCGCGTGCTCATTGAGATGGAGTAAGAGATAGGTTATGCACGAGCACGTCCCGTCACCATTCCAAGAGGCGAAGAGCGAGGAGTCTGCAGCCGCACTTCCGGAGCGGTCTCCAGCTCCACAGCGGATCTGGCGCGTCACGCGCACGCTTCTCCTCTTGACGATTGCACTGCTGGCTGCGGCGAGCGTCTCGCTCGTCACGATTGACCTTGGACCCTCGCTGCGGACCCGCGCCGAGCACGAGGGGTCACGTCGCATTCAACGGCCCATGCACATTGGTCGACTGTCCGTTCGGCTGCTGACCGGTCGCTTCCTGCTCGAGAACGTCGTGATTGAGGGACTGACGCCAGAGGCGCGCCCGTTCCTGGTGGCGAAGCGTATCGAAGTTGGCCTGCCATGGTGGACGCTTTTCCGTAGGGAGCTGCTGCTCGACACCGTCGAGATGCGCGACTGGCGCATGCTCATCGAAACGTTTCCAGGCGGCCGCCACAACTTCCCGAAGTTCACGTCTCCGCAGCCGCGCGCCTCACAGGGCAACTCGCGCCGAATCGTTACCACGCTGCGACTCGTGCGCGCGGTCGACGGCCATCTCACGTTCGCCGACCACGGCACGCCGTGGAGCACCGAGGCCGCCAACCTCGACATCGTCGTGACCAAGTCGGACAAGTACCGGGGTCGGGCGACGTTCCACGACGGGCAGGTGCGCATTCAAGACTTCGTGCCGATGTCCGCGGCCATGCGCGCCAGCTTCACGATCGAGGGAGGCCTGGTTCATTTCGACCGGATCGATCTCGATACCGACGGCGCGCGGTCTGGGCTCGTGGGTAGCGTCAACCTCGGCCGGTGGCCAGAGCAGGTATACCGTGTCGAATCGCGCGTCGACTTCCGACGACAGCGTGAGCTGTTTTTCGCGCACGAGCGCTTCAGGGTGGGCGGTAACGGCAGCTTCTCTGGCACGTTTCGCCTCTTCAAGGGTGGTCACGAGCTGAAGGGTCGCTTCGCCAGCCAAGAAGCCGGCCTGAACGACTACCGGTTTGGCAACCTGCGCGGCTCGCTGATGTGGACCTCCGACCGTTTCCAGGTGACCAACGCGACCTCCAACTTCCTCGGAGGGACGACACGCTTCCACTACGCGATGTGGCGGCAGGCCGTCGGCGTGCCGCGGCTCACGCGCTTTGAAGCCGCGTACCGAGACGTCGATCTCGCAGCCTACTCGGATCTCATCAACCTGACCGGACTGCGCTTAGCGGGTCGCGCCAGCGGCGAGAACGTGCTCGAGTATCCGCTCGGACGGTTCAACGAGCGTCGTGGTGGAGGACGCATCCAGGTGCTGGCGCCGCCGGGTGTCTCGATGCAGGGCCGATTCGACGCCCGACCTAACCGCCTCCGCCCCGGTCGGGTCCCGTCGGGACCCGACAAGCCAGGGCTGGCTAGCGGCCCGCGTCTCGCGGGCCGCCGTGGCGAGTCCGCCGAAGCGCGAAGCGAGAAGGCGGAAGGTCGGGCCTACACGGTCTCCGACGCGCCTTCGTTCGACCGCGATCGGCCGCTCGGCCGCGTCCCGCTTGCCGGCGCGCTCGCCTATCGCTACAGCCCAGACTGGGTGAGCTTCGAGCGCGGAGAGCTCGCCACACCGTCGACGTACGTCGCCTTTGCCGGCCGCACGGCGTGGGGCGATGAGTCGAGCATCCCATTTCACGTCACGAGTCGTGACTGGCAGGAAAGCGATCGGTTGCTCGCGGGCATTATGACGGCGGCGGGCCGGCCGAGGGAGGCCATCGAGATTGGCGGCCGAGGCGAGTTCGACGGTGTGCTCACGGGCGCGATCGGGCGACCGCGCATTGAAGGTCGGTTCGATAGTTACGCGGTGCGCGCATGGGATGTCGTGTGGGGCCACACGACCGGCGATGTCGTGGTTGACGATGGCTACGCGACCGTGAAGGGTGGCCGCGTCAGGCAGAACGGCGCCACCATCGACGTGAACGGCCGCTTCGCGCTCGGGCTCGAACCGGCGGATGGTCGCGAAGCCATCAACGCGCGGTTCCGAGTGGCGGGGCGTCCCATCGCAGACCTACGGCACGCGTTTGGTGTGGACGACTACCCACTCGACGGCGTACTTTCCGGCGAGTTCCATCTCTACGGTCGCTATCAGGCACCGTTCGGCTACGGCCGGATGACGATCGAGCGCGGTACCGCCTGGCGTGAGCCGTTCGACGCGGCCTCGGCAGGCCTCCGGTTCGAAGGCACGGCTGTCCGTCTCGACGGCATAGAGATGCGCAAGGCGAAGGGACGGATAACCGGTGCCGCCCATGTCGGATGGAACGGCACGTACTCGTTCAACGCAGACGCGCGGCAGATTCCGATAGACGCCATCACGCGGCTGCCCAAGGCACGAGTACCTCTGACAGGTCAACTGCGGTTCACCGCATCGGGGAGCGGGACGTTCGAGTCGCCGCGCTACGTCGTACGGGCAGGCATCGACGATCTCCACGCGGGTGAGGAAACCGTAGGCCAGGTGAGCGGCCAGCTCTCGGTCGGTGATGGGACGCTCGCGATCAAGCAGCTCGAGGTGGCGTCGGCGCGGTTGGCACTCTCTGGTGCGGGCCACATCGCGCTGACCGATCGCGCAGATGGCGATCTGTCGTTCCGGTTCAACGACACGTCGCTCGATCCGTACGCGCGATTGCTCTTCCCGAAGCTGTCTGCCGATGCACGTGCCGTCGCCAGCGGGACCATCCGCTTGGTTGGGGCGTTCGCGCACCTGCCTGACCTGCGCGGCGAGGCGAAGATCGAGCGGTTCGACCTCAGCGTGCTCGACTATCGCGTCCACAACGATGGCTTACTGCGGTTCTCGCTGGGACCAGACGTCCTGAGCGTCGACCGGCTGCGGGTGGTGGGCGACGGCACCGCCCTCGAAGTGGCCGGCAATGTGCGGCTCGACAGCCGGCGCGTGAACCTGGGCCTGCTCGGGGACGCGAACTTGAGCATCCTCCCGGGCTTCGTGCGCGACGTGCGCAGCTCCGGCGCGGCCGAGGTGCAGGCCACGGTGCGCGGTGTGGTCGATCAGCCAGAGATCGTCGGGAGCGCCATCCTGGCCGACGCGCGCGTGCGACACTTCGCGTTGCCGCACGCGGTTGAGCAGCTCAACGGGCGGGTCACGTTCGACGCGACCGGCGTGCTCGTGGACGGGCTGACGGGGCGGGTCGGCGGTGGCCCGGTGCGCTTTGGCGGGCGGATCGGCCTTCAGGATTTCGCGTTGTCCGAGTACGGCCTCACGGCGTCCGGCACCAACATGCGCGTACGGTTTCCCTCCAGCTTCCGGTCGACGGTCGACGCCGAGCTCGCGCTCCGAGGTGCCGCCACCGCGCCCACATTGTCCGGTCGTGTCAGCGTCCGCGATGCCGTGCTCGTGCAGGCGCTCGACACCGCGGGGGCGGGGGTATTTGGTCTCACCGCCGTTGGGCCGCTTCAGCCTCCCCCGACGACGACCGAGAAGACCGAGAAGACCGAGAAGAGCGTGCCGCTCCAGTTGGACGTGCGTGTGGAGGCACCAGGCACGATTCGGGTCGAGAACCGCGAAATGCGTCTCGCGGCCAATACGGATCTCACGCTGCGCGGTACCTACGATCAGCCCCAGCTCTTCGGCCACGGCGAAATCGTCCGCGGGGAGATCTTTGCCGAGGGCAAGCGGTATGACGTGACGCGCGGCGTGGTGAGCTTCTCCAACCCGACGAAGATCGAGCCCTTCTTCGACGTCGAGGCGGAGACACGCGCCCAGGTGCCCGGTCAGGTCTACCGCGTGACGCTACGCGCCTCCGGCACACCCGAGCGGTTCGTCTTCAACCTCAGCTCGGACCCGCCGCTTGCCGAGGTCGACATCCTCGGCCTGCTGTTCGGCGACACGGCCGATCCTCAGGACGCCGAGCTGCGCGCACTGCGCGAGCCGAACCAAGCGGAGCGCGACCTGATCGCGACACGAGCGCTGCGGTTGCTCGCAAACCCGGTCTCGTCGGAGGTGGGACGCGCAGCCGAGGTCGCGCTTGGCGTCGATAGCGTGCAGATTACCCCGGCGCTGGGCGATCTGTCTGCCGAGACCGCAGCGGGCCTCGACCCGGGTGCGCGACTGACCATCGGCAAGCGTTTCTCGGATCGCGTGTACTTGACCTACGGGCGCTTGCTGACCTCCTCGCGGCGCGATCAGCTCATCCTGCTCGAGTACAACCAAAGCGATCGGCTGTCGTGGGTGCTGTCGCAGAACGAGGACGAGACATACGCCGTCGACGTTCGTGTGAGGCACGTGTTCTGATGTCCGCTCTGCAGTCTGGCGCGAGGCCTAAAGGCCCCGTCCTCCTGCTCCTGCTCCTGCTTTTGTTGACCGGAGCCAGAGACGCGCGTGCGCAGCAGGATGAGGACGAGGCGATCGCGCAGCTCGTCGGGAAGCCAATCACGGGCGTTCGCATCGAGCGCGATGGCCAGGAGGTCGACGACCCCCAGATTCACTCGCTCGTCCAGACGACGCCTGGACAGCGGCTTGCGCTCGACGCGGTGCGCCAGTCGCTCCTGCACCTCGTCCATCTCGCGCGCTTCGACGACATCCGTGTAGAGGCCCGGCCTGACGCGCGCGGCGTTCGGCTGACCTACATCCTCGTCCCGACTCGCGCGATTACAACCCTGCGCTTCGTCGGGACCGACGGCCTACCCGAAAAGACGCTGCGCCGTGCCATCACCGATCGTCTCGGCTCATCGCCGCCCGCCGGTCGCATCGAAGAAGCCGTGGAGGCGCTGCGCACCGCTTATGTCGATCACGGCTTTCTCGATGCGTCTATCGAAACCAAGGTCGAGCCCACGGCCGCCCGCGAGGAGCTCGCGCTCGTGTTCAACCTCGATGCCGGCGTGCGTGCGCGCGTTGGCGAGATCAGCGTTCGTGGCAATCCGCTCGTGCCTGTGCCGGAGTTGCTGCGTGAGCTGCGATTGGCCCGCGGTCAGCCCTTCGACCGTCAGGCGATCGAGGCGCGGATCGACGACTATGTGGCCGACTTGCGGAGCCGTCGGTACTACGGCGCGGCCATCTCACTCGCAACGAGCCGGGGCGCCGATGAGGCGGCGATCGACCTTTCGCTGGACGTCAGTCCAGGGCCATTGGTCACCTTGCGGTTTGCGGGCGATCCGTTGCCGGACGATGCGGAGCGCGATCTCGTACCGCTCGAGCGCGAGGGTGCAGCCGACGAGGACCTCCTTGAGGACTCGAAGCGCCGCATCGAGGCGTACCTCCGGAACCAGGGCTACTGGCGCGCCGAGGTGAGTTACGCACGCACACGCCGCGGCAATGATCTCGACATTGTCTTCACGGTGCGGCAGGGGCGAGCGTACGTCACACGACGCGTGATGTTCGAAGGCGGAGACACGGTGCCAGAGGCAGAGCTGCGGCCGCTCGTCACGTTGGAGGAAGGCGAGCCATTCGTTGCCTCCGCTGTCGACCGCGCCACCACCGCGCTCACCGCGTACTTTCACCGCCGCGGCCTTGCGGCCGCGCGGGTCGAAGCGAGCGTCGACGACGTGACGCCGAACGGGGCGCGACCGGGGGCCACTGGTGCTGTGGCGGTGCGGTTTCGCGTGAGTGAAGGGCCCCAAACAACCGTTGGCCGAGTCGCGATCACGGGTGCGCACGGTCTGCCGGAGTCGGAGTTGCGCAAGGTTCTCACGACGAAGCCCGGCGCCCCGCTCTCGGTGGCGCGCGCCGCGGCCGATCGCGATGCCCTCGAACGTCTCTATCTCGATCGGGGGTTTCGGCAGGCGCGTGTCGAGGCGGTGTTCACGCGCGTCCAGAACACGACGGGCATCGATGTCACGTATCGCCTGAACGAAGGGTCGCAGACGATCGTCGATCGCATCCTCGTCGCGGGTAACACGCGGACGAACGCCGACACGATCCTAGAAGAGGTGACGCTCGAGCCGGGTGCACCGCTTGGCTTTGCCGATGTCGTGGAGAGTCAGCGGCGGCTCTCGGCGCTCGGGCTCTTCCGCAGCGTCCGGATCACGGACGCTGGTGATGTCGGGCGTGCCCGCCGCGATGTGATCGTCATGGTCGAAGAGGCGCCCGCGACGACACTTGGGTACGGTGTGGGTATCGAGGCCGGTGAACGGCTGCGGCGCGTGGATGATGGCGAGGGTGGCGTCGGCACGGCGCTCGAGCTCGCGGCCCGCGGCTTTTTCGAGATCGGCCGGCGCAACCTCTGGGGTAAGAACCGCGCCGTGAATTTGTTTCTGCGGGCGAGCCTCAGGCCGCGGGAGGCGCCGGAGGATCCGGCACGCGACGGCAGCGGCTTGGCGTTCAACGAGTATCGTGTGGTTGGCACGTACCGAGAACCGCGGGTGCTAGATCTCGGTGCCGATCTCAATGTGCTAGCGTTTGCCGAGCAGGCCATCCGATCGAGCTTCAACTTTCGTCGAGGCGGCATGCGGGTCGACCTGTCGCGGCAGCTCACGAGACGACTGACCGTTGTTGGCCGGTACGGCTTTGGGCGTACGGAGCTGTTCGACGTGCGCGTTGCGCCGGAAGACCAGATCACGGTCGATCGGTTGTTTCCCCAGGTTCGGTTGTCGACGGTCTCGTTCTCATTGTTCAACGACACGCGTAACGACGCGCTCGATCCGACAGCGGGCGCCCTTCTCAGCATGGATGGTGAGCTGTCGGCGCGCGCCCTCGGGTCGGAGGTCGGCTTCGTGAAGGGCTTCTGGCAGAGCTTTGTCTATCGGCGGCTTCCGCAACTGGACCGCACGGTCGTGGCGCTCGGGGCGCGACTCGGCTTGGCCGAGGGCTTCACGCGACTCGTGCCCGTGACCGACGCGGATGGAAACATCGTTGTGGGTCCGGACGACACCCCGGTTCAGGAGGAAGTACGCGACGTCCCGATCAGCGAACGCTTCTTTGCTGGGGGTGACACGACCGTACGCGGGTTCACGCTCGACCGACTTGGCGCGCCGAACACGCTCGATCGCAACGGCTTTCCAACTGGAGGTAACGCGCTGGTGGTGCTCAACGCGGAGCTCCGGTTTCCTGTTTGGCGCTCGTTCGGCGGCGTGCTGTTTACCGACGCAGGCAACGTGTTCCGTCGCGCGGCGGAGCTTGCGCTCGACGAGATCCGCGGCAGCGTCGGGTTCGGTGTGCGTTACCGGTCGCCAATCGGTCCCGTGCGCGTCGATTTGGGCTTCAAGCTCGATCGCCAGACGTTTGCCAGCGGCGAGCGTGAGGACCGCACGGCCTGGCACGTCAGCATTGGGCAGGCATTCTGAGGCACCCTGTCAATTATGGTCTGTGGATCAGCGCACGCGCGCTCGGTTGCAACGCTGTTCGCCGTCGCGCTGCTGCTTCGCGTCGGACCATCGTTCTTTCACCGATCTACGGGATCTGGCGGCTGTGGCGAGACAATCCTCGCGCCGAGTCGTGGCGTCTTGGTCTAGTATGCGCGTACCTGGCGGGCGCGTCGCTCATGGAGGGCTCCGGCCGGATGCGCCTGGCCTTCAGCCCGTACCTGTTCATCCTGGCTGCGTATGGGGCGTTGACCTTCTTCGGTGTGTCCTCACACGGCCGGCCGGCGCGAGAAGCGTGATGCGGGCATTGACGCGCGTATGCTCGATCGGCCTGGTAACTCTCAGCGCGATTGCTGTCGTCGGTCGGGCGGTCCCGGCAGATGCGTTGGCCGACGAAACGGCACTGCCGCAAAGTGGACGCCACGAGCCGCCTGTCATGGTTCTCGATCGACTACTCGCGATCGTTGGCGACCACCCGGTCACGCTCTCCGATGTACGCGCTGCGCGCGTGCTGGGCCTCGTGCCCGACGCTGAAGACACGGCGACGCTGGTCGGACGCTTGATTGACCGTGAGCTCATGCGAATCGAGGTAGACCGCTTTACCGTCGCCGAACCCCCAGCCGAGGCGATTGACGCACGGATTGCGGCCGCGCGTAAGGGATTCTCAACGCCTGACGCCTTCGAGGCGGCTGTCAGATCGGCCGGTCTCAGGGTGGAGCAGGTACGTGCCGTGATGCGAGACGAGGTGCGCATTGCGTCCTACCTCGAGCAGCGCTTTGGTTCGACCGCCGAGGCACGGCGAGCCGAGGCCATTGACGAGTGGGTCGCGAGCCTCCGGCGGCGAACCGACATCAAGGTGTCCCCTTGACCCCCTGACCCCTATGTTTGCTCGGGTCATTGCGGCTCTTCTCCTGGCTTTCCTGGTTGCGTTCCCCGTACGCGCGGTGCTCGTGACGGCCGGCGTCGCCTGGTTGTTCAAGCTCGCCTGGCTGGGCCTCGTGACGGTTGGCGTGCTACGACCCGCGTGGTCGCCTGCCATCATCGTCGTGGCCACGCCGCTCTCGCCGATCCTGCCCGTGGCGTGGCCCGCCATTCCCGCGAGCCTCGTGCACCTCACGATCGTGAGTCAGGCACTGCCGTTTCTCGCCCGCCTGGTCGTCGGGCGTCGGACCCTGCCCCGCGATCCCGTGACCGCATCCTGGGCGCTGGTCGTGCTCGTTGCGGCGCTGACACTGGCCAGCCCGTACGCCGCGTACCTACTCGCGGGAGGAGCGCTCGAAGCGTGGTGGCTGGAGGCGCAAGTGAAGGCCGCGGCCTACGCTTTCGAGTCGGCGCCCTCGCTGCTCCTGGGGGGCGCCGTGACGTGCTCGGTGCTGCTCGACGGCTTGCTCGTCGCGGCGATGGTGCGCACCCTGACCTCGGCCGAGCGTCGCCGGTCGATCCTCGTCGCGGCGGCTGTAGGTGCCGGCATTGTGGCGTCGGTGGGCATCGTGCAGTCGCAGACACTCGTGGGGCTGAGGCCACTTTGGCAGCTCTTCGATCCCGGCATCGTCCGCGTGAACGCAACCTACACGGATCCCAATGCGCTAGCCGCGTACTTCGCGCTGCTCGTGTCCGTCATCGCGGGGCTCGCGGGCGCCGCGGTCGGGTGGCGCCGCGCGGTGTGGCTGGCGATGGTTGTCCTCGTGTTGGTCGCGCTCGTGATGACGGCCGGGCGCATGGGTCTACTCGCGGCAATTGCGGGTCTGGCGCTGTTGGTAGTCGGCGCCTTGAGACGAGAGCTCGACCGCGTCGATGCGTTAGCGGTGGTACGTCGTTATACCAGACAGATGGCGGCAGCCGCGGCGGTGGTGCTCGTCCTCCTCATCCTTACGGCGGTTGTTGTAGGCACCACGCTCGACGTGCGGCACGGCGAGCAGACGTCGTACGCCCGTACCTGGCTCTACACGTTCAACCTGCGTCAGCCGCCCGACAACATTGCGAAGGGGCGTCTCGCCATTTGGAGCATCGTCGGACGCATGATTGCCGATCACCCGATCTCCGGGGTCGGCCCCGGACAGTTGTTCGAGCAGTTCCCGCGTTATCTGACGCCGGACGACAGGTTCTCGGCCGGGACGTCGCTGACCGCGCACAATACGTTCCTTTCGATGGCTGCGGAGCTTGGCGCCGCGGGCCTGGTGGCCTGGGTGCTGCTGCTCTTTGCCGTGTATCGGAGTGCGTTCGACCCGGGCACGCTCGTGGCACGCGCCTCGTCGACATGGCCGTCACTCGGCTTGGCGACGGGGCTCGCCGCGTACGGTTTCACGATGATCACGGGTGATCGCACCGTGCTGCGCGAGGATGTGGCGATATTTGCCGCGATGGGCGGGCTGGCCGCCGTGAGCGCGACGGGAGCATGGGTGAGCCGAGCTCGCCGGGTGGTGGCGATGACCCTGCTCGTCGTGCTTGCGATACGGGCGAGCACGGCTGTGATGGCGAGCCGGCGCGTCGAGGTGATGGATGTGGCGGTCGGCGTCTACGGCTTCGAACGAGACCATCGCGGGGTCGAGTTTCGTTGGACCAGCGGCGCGGCCATGGTTCCCGTGCGCCCCGACGCGCGCCGTGTCACGATTCGCATACGCAAGCTCGCCCCAATCACGCAGCGCATTCGGGTGCAGCTCGATGGCCGCCTCGTCGACGACTCAGTCGTCTCGGCCGACGGATGGCGGTCGCTCCGCTATCTCGTGCCTCCGCGGAGTGACCGGTGGCAGCCACATTACGTGCGGATCGACGTCACGCCAACGTGGCAGCCCGATCGGCACGGCCGGGCGTTGGGCGTCGTCCTCGGAGAGCTCGAGGTGGAGTAGGGCGCCCTACTCGTGATCGATAACGGCTCGTATCACGACGGGAGGTTGGGCGAGTGCGCGGGCGACCTGGAGGGCTCCAATGAGCGGTGGCAGCACGGCGGCTACGGTGAGGGCGGCAATCAGCGCGGTCCGTGGCGCGCGCGCGATCTCGAATCGGCGGAGCTGGCTCACACCTGATACGACGGCGATGGCAGCCAGCAGGCACGCCGCGGGCAGCAGCGTCAGCACACGCACATCGACGAGCGACAACGTGCTGCCGGTTAAGAGGGCGACGATCGGAAAACCGGTCGCGAGCGTCCAGCGCGTGCGGCCCGGACCTTTGACGGCGCGCACCACGCCCAGTATCGTGCCACCAATCATCAGCAGCATGGCAGGCCCGCCCAGCTCGGTCGTCAGGTGGCCCACCGGTACCCACCAGGCGACCGGCGGGTCGGTCGCGGCGCGCGCGGCGGCGCGCTGCGCGGCATCGTTCAAGAACCACGGCAGGTCGAGCAGAACGAACGGGCAGCTCGCCAGGTAAAGCGCCGCGGCTGCCGCCACGGCTGCCGCCCCACAGACGCGGCGCGACGGCACGGCGGTGAGCGTCATCCAGGCCGCGGTGAGCGGCAGCGCAACCGCGAGCGCGGCGACGGGACTCATGGCGGCAGCGAGCCCGGCGGCACCGCCCGCCAACGCGAACGCCGGCCATGTGGGCCGCTCGGCCGCGCGCAGCGAGAGCAAGAAGCCTAGCGCGAGCAAGAAGACGGCCGGCACATCCGGCGTCACGAAGTGGGATGCGCGCACGTGCGAGGGCATCACCGTCATCAAGCCTGCGCCCAGTAACGCGTGTCGGGCACCCCATCGGAGGCCGATTTGGAAGACGATCCACACGGTGGCCGTGCCGCAGAGGGCGACCGTGAGCCGCCCCCAGAACGCGAGCGCCCCGGGTGTGAGCTCTCCCACCGAGGTGAACGTGCCGCTCGCGACGCCAGCCAAGAACCTAACCACCGCCACTGGCACGAGGAGGTACGACAACAGCGGAGCCGGGTCGAGACTGCCGGGGTGCCAGACGTTGTTCTGGAGCGCCGCGATCACCCGTGCGAGCACCTCGCGCTCATCGTCGAGCAACCCGCCTGGCAAGCCGTGACCGAGCGACCACAGCCGCAGGAGTAGCGCGCACAGCAAGACGAGCGCCAGATTGACCACCGACACTCGCATATCACTGGCTTCCCGCCATTCGCGTTCCGCCACGGGTCAGATCATAAAACAGAATGTGGACCCGCGTGTTGATGACGCTCCTACGCGAGATCCACGGCGTGCAAGATCACCTCAACGGTGTTGAAAACCGCATGAGACACGACCGGTGCGACGATGCTCAACCGTCGCAGGTATACGATGCCCCAAAGTAAGCCAAAGAGGCCTGTCAGCAAGGCGGCGTCGTAACCTTGAATGAGGTGCCCAAGGCCAAAGGCGAGACTGAAGATGATGAGGCCGAGCCACGCTCCGCCCAGGTGCTGTTCGAAGCGGTGCAGCACGAAGGCTCGCTGCACCTCCTCACGCACGCCGCCTGCGACGATCGCCACGACGGCAAACGCGATGGCGCTACCAACCGACTCCAGCAGTGCCTCGAACGGGTTCGTGGGAACGTTGTGTAACCATGGTAGATATCGCTCGACGATCAGCGCCAGAAGGGCCGCGATCGCCAGTAGCATCGGCACGATGCTCAGTCCGAGGAGCGCCTCACGTAAGAACCGCCGCCCGCCGAGCAGCACCCTCGCGGGCTCCTCACCGCGAAGCCGCAGAAATGCCCAGACCAGGCCAACGACGAGGGCGGCATCCGCGAAGGAGAGGAGCAGGACGAAGTCGAGGCGGATGTCGCCACGCTCGTCGCCAGCCGTGATACCAACGGTGAGGAGGATGAACGCCAACAGTACCTGCGTGGGGTACCCGGAGCAAAGCAGCACCTCGAGCAGCGACAGCCAGCGTTGGTGCGCGGGGACGCGCTGCGGCGGATGGGCCGCCACGGCCGCCGCGGCGACCTCGGCGAGGGCCCCGACGTCGGATCGCTCGGCATCAGGTTCGGCGGAATTCGGAATGGTGGGTAGCTTATCGGAGGACACGGGAGCAGCAACGGCAGCGGACCCGGCGCCTCTGGCGCGCCGCACCCGGGCTCGGCGTTAGAATGATTCGACTGTAGCACAAGTGCTAAACTCAAGGATTGCCGGAGCGCGTCCGAGCCAGCCAAGCTCTCACGCGTTTGTCCTACAGGGAGGTGCCATCAGGTGGGTTCCCCGGAAAGTGAAGGATTGGCGACGCCGGAACCGGCAGCGACACCGGGTGGCGGTGAGCGCGTCCTGGTCGTCGAGGATGACCGTGCGGCGCTCATCGGGCTGACCGAGCTCATCACGGCCTGGGGGTTCGTGACAGAGGGTGCCGTCGACGGCGAAGAGGCGCTGCGCAAGATTACGACCTTTCGCCCCGGCATCGTGGTCTCCGACTTGGTGATGCCGCGGCTCGATGGCCTCGCCCTGCTGCGTGCGTTGCACGACCAACTGCGCGACATCAGCGTCATCATTCTGACCGCGCAGGGCACCGTTGAGACCGCCGTCGATGCCATCAAAGAGGGCGCCTACGACTATGTGACGAAGCCGGTCGACCCGCAGCGGCTGGAAATCCTCTTGAGCAAGGTGGTCGAGCGCCATCAGACGCTGCGCGAGGTCAAACAGCTCCGCCGTCAGCTTCGCGATCAAGGCAGCTTCGGGCGCATCGTTGGCAACACGCCGGCGATCCGCAAGCTCTATCGCGTCATCGAGCAAGCTGCGCCGACGGCCGCCTCGGTGCTCATCTGGGGCGAGTCGGGCACCGGCAAAGAGCTCGTGGCCCAGACGATCCATCAGCTCAGCCAGCGCGGGCAGCAGCCGTTTGTTGCCATCAACTGTGCCGCCATTCCCGAGACGCTGCTCGAGAGTGAGATCTTCGGTCACGAGAAAGGCGCGTTTACGGGCGCCGTGGATCGCCGCCAGGGCTGCTTCGAGCTGGCTCACCGCGGCACGCTGCTCCTCGATGAGATCGCCGAGATGGTGCCGTCGACACAGGTGAAGCTGCTGCGCGTGTTGCAGGAGCGCACGTTCCGGCGCATCGGCGGACAACGAGAGCAAGCCGTCGACGTGCGGATCATTGCGGCGACGAACACCAACCCCACCGAGGCCGTCCAGAAAGGGAAGCTACGCGAGGATCTGTACTACCGCCTCAACGTCTTTTCCATTGAGCTCCCGCCGCTGCGCGAGCGGCACGAGGACATCCCGCTGTTGGTGCAGACATTCTTGGGCGAGTTCAACGCACGTAATGCGAAGGCCGTCTCCGCGGTTCACCCCGATGCCATGCGTGTGCTGGAGCGCTACCCGTGGCCAGGCAACATCCGTGAGCTACGTAACGTCATCGAGCGGGCCGTGATTCTGGCGCCGGGCGAGTTCATCGAAGTCTCGCATGTGCCGCCTGCCATGTTGGAGACGCGCGAGGTGCAGCGCGAGGAGTCGACGCTCACCCTCAGGCCCGGGATGTCGGTCGACGAAGCCGAGACCGAGCTCATCAAGTTGACATTGCAGCACACGGGCTTCAACAAGACCCGCGCGGCGGAGACGCTCGGGATCAGTTTGAAGACGCTGCACAACAAGTTGAATCGCCTGAAGCTGCGCGACGCGGAGAAGTAGGGTGGGGGGATGCGCCTCAGTCTCAAGACCAAGCAGGCGCTGGGCGTCACGATTACCGTGGGTGTGGTGGTCTGCATCCTGAGCCTCATCAACCTCGCCACACTGACGCGCGTGAGCCTGGCCGAGAGCAAGATGCGCAACGAGATGCTCGCGGCGTTCATCTTCCGGCGCGCCGAAACGGTCGTGAGCAGCCGCGAGCAGGGTGTGGAGCAGCTCCGCACAGACCCGCATATCCGCGACCTCCTGGACTCCACCACCGCCTACGAAAGGAACGTGAGCTACGCCGCCATCGTCGACGCCAAGAACGTCGTCGTCGCTTACAGCCCCGAGCCTGACCCGGACGTTCGAGACCCGCAGCTTAGGGCTCGCAACCCCGAAGGTCAGATGCTCGAGCCGCAGTCGCAGATTGACGAGCTGCTCGAAGGCGGCATTTTCAGTCAGCTCCAGGGTGTGCTCTCGGACCGTCCGTTCGAGGTGCAGCTGCCCATGTTCATCAGGCGTGAGCCCTTCGGCACGATTCGCATTGGCGTTTCCACGCTGCTGATCTGGCAAGACCTCAAGAGCCAGCTCCAGCCGACGCTCTGGATTGCGCTTGCTGCCCTCGTTGTAGCGGTTGTCGTGTCCATGGTGTTTTCAAACTGGATGCTCCGTCCCATCCACGTCCTCAAAGCGGGCCTGGCGCGGTTGGGGAAGGGCGAGGAGGGCGTCCAGCTCGATCTGCCGCCCGGTGATGAGTTTGCCGATCTCGGGAGCTCGTTCAACATCCTGAGCGCCGAGCTCTCGGCGGTGCGCGCAAAGCTTGCCGGCCACGCGCCCGGCGTCGAGTCGGTCGTCGACCAGCTCGAGGACGCCGTGGCCGTGGTGAACACCAAACGCGAGCTCGTCTTCGCCAACGCCGCCTTTCGCAGTAACGTACCCGGCCTCGCGGACATCGCAGAAGGGGAAACGCTCGCCGATGACTTCCCATACAGGCGTCTCGTGGCACGCGTGCTCGAGACCGGCGAACCGCAGGGACCGTTGGCCATCGACGTGCCGGCCGCCGAGGGCACGGTGCAACAGTCCGTGACGGCTCACCCACTGAGCGAGGCGACCGGGCGACCCATGGGCGTGATGGTCGTGGCTCGCAACCTGAGCTACCTCAGCTGGGTGGAGAACACGCTCAGCTACTCGCGCAAGCTAGCTGCCCTCAATCGCTTGCTGGCGAGCGTCGCGCACGAGGTGAAGAACCCGCTCAACGCGATGACCATTCACCTCGAGCTGCTCAAGCAAAAGCTGCGTGCGAGTGGCGGCGAGTTGGGAGCTGAACCGGCCGCCGTTGACGTGCCGCCGGTGATGCCGCACGTGTCCATCATCAGCATGGAGATCCGCCGGCTCGATGAGGTGGTACAGGGCTTCTTGAAGTTCAGCCGGCCGGAGGAGCTCTTGCTGCAACCCGTCGAGCTGCACGGCCTGCTCCAGGAAGTCAGCGAGGTCATGGGTCCCCAGGCCCATGCCTCCGGCGTGACGATTGTCAACGAGTGTGAGCCGACCTTGCCCAAGGTGAGTGGCGATCGCGGGATGCTGCGACAGGCGTTTCTCAACCTGGCGTTGAACGCGTGCCAAGCCATGCCCCAGGGCGGCGTGTTGCGGTTTGCTGCGGTGCCCGACGGCTCGCGCTTCGTCGTCGTCGAAGTGGCGGACACCGGCGTAGGCATCCGCCCCGAGCACATGGAAAAACTGTTCGATCTGTACTTCTCGACCAAGGACAAAGGGAGCGGGCTGGGTCTGTCGATGGTCTACCGCACGGTTCATCTCCATAATGGCAGTATCGAAGTAGAATCCGTACCTGGTTCGGGCGCGACGTTCCGGCTGCGCCTGCCTCGCGCGGAGGTGCCGGCGCGCCAGGTGGCTTGAGAACCCGGAATGCTGTTAAGGTGGTCCTTCATGCCTCGAAACGCCGTCCGCGCGTGTGGTGTGCTGAGCCTCGTGATAGGGGCCGGGGTCTTGCTCGGCGCCGGGTGCGCGGCGCGCAGTCGAGCGGAGACGCGCGCGCCCGTTGCGGAGCCGTTACAGGTGCCTAGCGTGCCGTCCCGGGAGATCGCCGGGCCAGCGGAGCCGGAGGTGACCTTGCCCGCGGACCGGGTCGAGATGCCCGAGGCCAAGGCACCGTCGACCAGGGGCAGAGGCTCGAGAAGCGCACCCCCGCCGAGGGAGCCGGACGGAGCAGCGGCGCCGAAGCCGGGAGCGGCATCCGATTCAGGGGCGGCTGCCGATAAGAAGAAGCCTGAGGCCGAATCGATCCTCCGTACGGCGGAAACGGTGGACGACAAGGAAACGGAGAAGCGGATTCGGGAGGCCTTGCGGCGCGCGAGCACTGACCTTGGGCGCCTGAATTTTGCGACGCTGAACGACAACGCCAAGAAGGACTACAGGAGCGCACAAGGCTTTCTCCAGCAGGCCGAGTCGGCTCTCGAGAAGCGCAATCTGTCGATGGCGAGCGACCAAGCCGACAAGGCCGAGAAGTTGGCCCGCGGCCTGACCCAGCGATCCAGCGGCAGTATGTAAGAGCTACGTAGCGCCTTCATACGTTGCGTGCAGTCCTGCCGCCGGTACGCACGGCCTTGGCCACGCCCTGGGTAGACTTCAGCCTATTTTCACCGTATTTCGGCGATTCTCATGATCCGCTTGGTTTGGTACAACCCTTGCAGCTAAGTGTGGCGTCCCCACGCTTCGCCCTTGTGGTGAAGCGTAGTTTTCCCTCAGTAAAAGTCCCCGAATCAACCCCCAGGGGAACGACCTTCTCGGGTCGTTCCCCTCGTCCCTCAAATGCCCTGAGCGAGCGAAGCGAGTCGAAGGGCCCCTGACCCCTTGATCTTGGGCCCCACGCAGGCTCTTAGCACCAGATGTGGTAGGTCTCCGCTTGACAAACGCGTAACCTGGGTCCATAGTAGTCCCCCGAATCGCACAATCAACCGAGTCCTGGCCGCATGCCTCCCAGCGTCGGCGGCGGGCTTCGGGGGCGATCGGCTTACCGAAAGAAACCTAGCAAAACGGGGCGTTGGAGGAGGCCATGGAGCAAGGGGCCATGGAGCGAGGGGTTGTCCAGCAGGCCGAAGTCGATCGAGACGTGCGCCGCGCGCTGCAAGCCGACGCCCCGGGCACGCACGCCGCGCCGGGGCGGGAGGCGGCGTCCATCATCCCAGGGCTGGACTTCGAGCGCCGCTTCACCAAGGACGGCCGCGATCCGTTCGAGGAGATCGAGTGGGAGCCGCGCACCGCCTCCATCGGTAACGAGAAAGGCGAGCTGGTCTTCGAGCAGGATGACGTCGAGGTGCCGGCGTTCTGGTCGCAGCAAGCCACGAACATTGTCGCCTCGAAGTACTTCCGTGGCTTGCTCGGCACGCCGGAGCGGGAGCGCAGCGTCAAGCGGCTCATTGGCCGCGTCGTGGACACGGTGACGGCGTGGGCGGGCAAGCAGCGGTATTTTGCGAGCGACGCGGACTTGCAGGCATTCAGGAACGAGCTGAAGCACCTGCTCGTGTATCAAAAGGCGGCGTTCAACAGCCCCGTCTGGTTCAACGTCGGGATTGAGCAGCAGCCACAGTGCTCCGCCTGCTTCATCAACTCGGTCGAGGACAGGATGGACGCCATCCTCACGCTCGCCAAGACCGAGGGCATGCTGTTCAAGTACGGCTCTGGCACGGGCACCAATCTCTCGTCGCTGCGATCGTCGCGCGAGCCACTGGCCGGCGGTGGAACCGCGTCTGGTCCCGTGTCGTTCATGAAAGGATTCGATGCCTTTGCCGGCGTCATCAAGTCTGGGGGCAAGACGCGGCGCGCCGCCAAGATGGTCATCCTGAACGCTGATCATCCGGACGTGGTGGACTTCATCACCTGCAAGGTCGAGGAAGAGAAAAAGGCCTGGGCATTGATCGATGCCGGGTACGACGGGTCGTTCACCGGCCCGGCCTACGCGTCGGTCTTCTTCCAAAACTCGAACAACAGCGTCCGCGTGACCGACGATTTCATGCGGGCCGTGCTGGACGATGGCGCGTGGCAGACCAGGTCGGTGATGACCGGCGCGGTCATGGACACCTATCGGGCGCGCGAGCTGATGCATCTGATAGCCGAGGCTACTTGGGTGTGCGGCGACCCGGGCATGCAGTTCGACACGACCGTCAACGAGTGGCACACCTGCTCGGCGCACGCCCGCATCAACGCGAGCAACCCCTGCTCCGAGTACATGTTCCTCGACGACTCAGCGTGCAACCTCGCGTCGCTCAACCTGATGAAGTTCGTCGGCGGCGACGGCGAGCTCGACGTCGACGCCTTCCGGCACGCCGTGCGCACGCTCATCACGGCGCAAGAAATCCTGGTCGACAACGCCAGCTACCCGACCAAGGCCATCGAACAAAACAGTCACGCGTACCGGCCGCTGGGCCTGGGCTACGCGAACCTTGGCTCGTTGCTGATGGCGCGCGGGCTGCCGTACGACAGCGACGCGGCCCGTGACTACGCGGCCGCCATCACGGCGTTGATGACCGGTGAAGCCTACGCTCAGTCGGCGCGCATCGCACGCGACCACGGCGGCCCATTTGCGGGCTACCAGCGGAACCGCGAGCCGTTTCTCCGTGTGATGCGTAAGCACCGCGCAGCGCTCGGCGACGTGGATCGTCGCCATCTGCCAGCCGATCTGTACGAGGCGGCCAAGCAGTCCTGGGACGCGGCGATCGAGGTGGGTGAGGACCATGGATTTCGGAACGCGCAGGCCACGGTGCTCGCGCCGACCGGCACCATTGGCTTCATGATGGATTGCGACACGACCGGTGTCGAGCCGGACATCGCGCTCGTCAAGTACAAGAAGCTCGTCGGCGGCGGGCTCATGAAGATTGTCAACACGACCGTCCCAATGGCGCTCGCGCGGCTCGGCTACAGTGCGCCGGAAATCAAGGACATCGTCAGCGCCATCAACGAGCACGAGACGATCGAGCGTGCACCGCACCTCAAAGACAAGGACCTCCCGGTCTTCGACTGTGCCTTCAAGCCACGCAGCGGGGAACGCTCCATTCACTACCTGGGGCACATCCGGATGATTGGCGCGACCCAGCCGTTCATCTCCGGGGCGATCTCCAAGACCATCAACGTACCGAAGGAGGCGAGGGTCGAGGAGGTCGAGCGCGCGTATCTCGAGTCGTGGCGGCTGGGCTGCAAGGCTGTGTCGATTTACCGAGACGGCAGCAAGCGGACGCAGCCGCTCAATACCGCCAGGGACGAAGAGCAATCGGCGCCGGCTGCCGCACTCGCCGCTGCCGCCGCGGCTGGCGAGACTGCTGCGGTCGCGCCCCAACCCGTGCGCCGCAAGCTGCCCGACGAGCGCCAGTCGATCACGCACAAGTTCGACATCGCCGGCCACGAAGGCTACATCACCGTCGGCTTGTACGACGATGGCGGGCCAGGCGAGATCTTCCTCGTCATGGCGAAGGAGGGATCGACCATTTCGGGCTTTGCCGACGCGTTCGCCCAAGCCATCTCGTACGCCCTGCAGTACGGCGTGCCGCTCCACGTGCTGGTCGACAAATTCAGCCACGTTCGCTTCGAACCGGCCGGGATGACGAAAAACCCGCAGGTGCGCATCGCGAAGTCGATCGTGGACTACGTGTTCCGCTGGATGGCGGCCAAGTTTCTCTCGCAGGACGAGAAGTTCCGAGCCGGGGTGAACGGCGTCGACGCGGGTGCGAGCCCTTCGGTAGGGCGGGGCTTTAGCCCCGCCTCACCTGCCACGAACGGCCGCGGCCATGCCGCCTATGCCGTCATTCAGAGTCAGGAAGACGCGCCCCCCTGCCCGTCGTGTGGGTCGATCATGATCCGCGGCGGCGCGTGCTACAAGTGTGCGAACTGCGGGACGACGAGCGGCTGCGCGTAAGCGAGCCGTGCCCGTTTTCCTCGTGATGTCATCTCATCATCCTGTCGTGCACCCAGAAGCCCTTGTCGACCAACGCCGCACGTAACGTGGTGCGCTCGGCGTCGCTCAGGCGCCGCCGCGGAGGAAGGCAGGGGCCGCAGTCGATGCCGAGCCATGTGAGCACTTGTTTGATCGCTGGGAACAGCGGAAACGGCTGCGTCAACGTGATGAGCTCGTTCACCTCGCGCTGAACGGCACGCGCCTCTGGCCAGCGGTCCTCTCGAGCCAACGTGTGGATGCGGACGAACAGCTCTGGTACCAGATTGTAGAAGCTACCGATACCCCCATCGGCGCCCATGAGAAGACCGGCCGCGAAAACCTCGTCTCGACCGTTGAAGATGCACCGGTCAGGTTGTGTGATGCGCGCCATCGTGTACAGATCGAAGTCCGTGAACTTCACGCCCACCACGTTCGGGAGGGCGCAGAGCTCCTCGAGCTGCTCGACGCTCGTGATCGTCGGGTAGGACGCCGGGAAGTAATAGACGATGAGCGGAATCGTGCTGGCCGCGGCGAGTCTGCGGTAGTACTCGCGCACGTCAGTGAAGTGGAAGCCACCTGCGAGCGGTGGCAGGCTACTGATGGCGCGCGCCCCGGCCCGAGAGGCATGGGCCGCTAGCTCCAAAGCTTCGCCCATCGAGGCGGCGCCCACGTGGACGACGACGTCGCGGTCCGGTGGTGTACACGCGACCGCCACGTCTGTCACCCGCTTCCGTTCATCGGGCGGTTGCAGCAAGCCTTCGCCGGTCGTGCCGCAGAGATATACGCCGTGCACGCCTGCGCCGTACAACCGCTCCAACAGGCGTTCGAACGGATGGGGGGCGAAGCGGCCATTCTCATCGAAGGGCGTGACAACAGCAGGAAGGACGCCGGTAGGTATCTTCATTGCAGCCGTGTTACCCACCCCGTCATCCTGTCCTGTCGTGAGCCACTCCAAGCTGAATCGCGCGAACGCTAACCTCTCGTACGGGCGCTCCTCACCGCGCTCGTAGAGCAGACCGATCGTCAGATTTGGTAGCACTACTAAGCTCGAGTAAGCCGCAGGCCCCGCGTGAACCACCCTGGACACGGCCCACGTTTCTCCCTCGTCGTAACTGAGCCTCACCGTCATCCGCTCGCGCGTCGTGCTCGCGGCATTGGCGAACAGCAGCCGGTTGCGGTCTTCGGTGGTGGCGGTTGAGAACCGCAGGAGGCTCGCCTGCGCGGGCGGCTCGATGAGCGTGCGATCGTAGCGGGGCTCGGCGAAGGTCTCACCCTCGTCTCCGCTGAGCGCCACGGCTCGGAAGTTCTCGCGCTTCCTCGGGTGGTTGCGCATGTTCAGCATGAGCCGGCCATCAGCGAGCTCCACGACCTGACTCTCGTTCGTACCGTCAATGGAGTGACCCCCGAGCTGCCAGGTGGCGCCGTGGTCGTCGCTGAAGAAGACGTGTGAGCGATGCACAGCGCTGCCGGCCACGGCATGGTTCGCAGGGATGACGAGGCGCCCGCTCCTCGTCTGGATGCCCACGCCAGGTCCGGTTGCGTACCAGGTCCAATCGGAGCGCTTGACGCTCCGTGTGATCTCGGCCGGCGCCGACCAGGTGCGACCATCGTCTGTGCTGTTGAGGACCCATACGGTCCGGCTCGCCTTCCCGGTTCGGTCGATGATCTCTTGCTCGCTGTCCTCGCCGAGGTTCTGCGTGGTGAGAAGCCAGATGGTCCCGGTGGTGCGATCGATCACCGGACACGGATTCCCGAACGTGTTCCGGCCGTTGTCGCCAATCACTTGCATTGCCGACCACGTGGCGCCGGCGTCCGTGCTGCGCTTGAGCACCAAATCGATATCACCGGCATCCTCCGCTCCCTCGCGGCGCGCTTCGGCAAAAGCCAGCAACGTGCCCTTCGGCGTCACGATGACCGATGGAATCCGGTAGGTGTGGTACCCGTCTCGGCCAGCCACGTAGACATCGGTTTGCAGCAGCCTGTTTGGAGCGGCTTCGAACGTCCGTGCGGGTCCGGAGACCAGCAGAAGCGCCAGAAGCCCGAATCCCAACGTGAGCATCTCGTACACCGCCTCTCGCACCGCCGTGCGGTTGCCGAACTTGCGCTGCGCGGCACGCCGGGCCTCGCTCGCGTTCATCCCTCGCGCCATCGACCGTCCGCCTCACGCCTTCACGTCAGCGCCCCACGCGGCGACGACCCGCGGGTCGAAACGCACCCGCTCAACGCGCTCGACCGTCAGCAGCCTCATCTCCTGATGTTGAGGATTCAGCACGACGTTCCACTCCACGGGCGCCACAGCCGAGGGAACGGCGAGGGCGAGACTACGGCCGCTTCGCGCCCACGCGGAGCCATACTCTCGGGTCCAAACTGTGGGCGGGTGTCGATTCCACTCAGAAGGCAACGCTCGCAATGAAAGAGATTCGACGGTGGCGCTGTCGCTGACGGTGGCTTCGATCGCAAGAAACGCTCGTCGAACCCGCGCCCGCGAGCTGTGCACGAGCATCTCGAGCATCGTCGTCGCCGCGGACAGTGAGCAGTACGCGACGCGGATCCCGACGTCGTGCCACCGCCCGGGTGTCGTGTCTGAGTCTTCGCCGAGAAATGCGTCACGCGGCTGGCGGTCAGCGAAGCGATCGGCCGCCACGAGCCGCCAGACCTTGAATGGAGCGTGCGGTCCACCATTGCCTACGTCACGTTTACCCGTAGATCCCATAGTCGATGCGGCGCAGAATCTGGTCGACCGCGTCAACGCCGACGTCCGTGTCGAGCAGCGTGAGTGGTGTGGCGCCGCCGAGGCTGGGATTCGGGTCGCGCGTCCAGGCGGCTACCTCGTCGACGCCGCCCAACGTCTCGACTGCGTGGTCCACAACCTGCCACACGCGCGCGAGCCGGTCCGATGCGACCGGGTCGAGCGTCTGCCGTCCCTGCAGCCGCGACAAGGTGCGGCGCGACACGCCGAGGACGCGCGCCACCTCGTCGCGTGTGAGGCTGAGCGTCTTCACGAGTCGCTCCAGCTCGGCGACGGGCAGCCCAGCCCGAATCTCGGCGATTCGCGTCATCGGGTCCGTGTGCTTCAAGAGAGGCTGCGCCATATGGCAACATCATCGCGCCACATGACTCGCCCTGTCAATGATGAACACGAACGTCAAGCTCAAGGGTCCTGCGTGGGGATAGGCACGATTTGGTTCGTGTCGTGGAAGCGGGGGAAGAGCACGAGCGCGTCGTAGCGCAGAACGTAGAGGTCCCTGAGGATTTCGTACTCGTCCGGCAGGTCAGCGTGCTGTGTCACCAGCGGACGCAGGGGCGCCAGGTCGAACACGGCCGGGATCCCCTTGGCCGGAAGAGCGAAGATGGGCAGCGCCTCATCGGGCTCGACGCGGTCTTCTGCCGATCCAGCCGCCAGCACCTTGATGTGAAACGACTCCGCGCCCGTAGCCACTGCCAGTTCTGCCGCGAAGTTGCCGACGTCGTGGACGTGTTGTGAGTTGCGCCCACGGGCCATGTGACTGCCCCCGGCCTTGAAGAGCACCTTGCGCTGTGAAAGGACGGTTTCACCCGCACGCCGCATGTGGTCGAGCAGATTGCGCTTCATCAGGTCGGCGCGTGCGGCGTTGCTGTCATAGGAGCGACCTTGGTAGTGGGCGCGATACACGGCGGCGCTGCGGCCCAACTGGTCGATGATGTCGCCTGCCTCACCACCCTGGTCCGCGAACGATGACGCCAGTCTCTGGAACTCATCCGCTGTCGCAGAAGCCATGAACAGGGCCGAGTCGTCGCCGTCGATCTTGAATCGCTCCGTGTCGCCCCGAGCGCGCTCGAACATGGACCGAGCCAGAGCCCGCGAAGCGTCATCCTTGGCTAGCTCTGTGAGGCGATGCAGGAGCAACGGCGCGGCGCCGGCAAACTCTTGGTCGATGCCCCAGACGACGTAGCCCATGTCCAATGCGTCTCTGGCGACTCGCAGTTCTTCCGGCACGTCCAGAAACGCGATACTGAAGGGGAATTCCGTGAGGAGGGCCCGGGCGGCTGACAGACCGTCCTTTTGCACGGCGTCGACGACCAAGCGCGTCGTCACCGGCCCGCTTTCGAGCACATACGTGCCGTAGCCCGCGGCTTTCAATCCCTTCAGTAGTGCGCCGGTGAGCTGCGGTGTTTCGACGTTGTGGTGAGTTTCGCCCAGGAGTGTAAATCGCGCGTTGCCGGCTCGCTCGAGCAGCCAGTCGCCACCTGGCCCAGCCAGCGATCCATTTTCGATCGAGAACACACGCCGGTTTGACTCCAGCGTCGCCCGGAGATCATCGGCAAGCTCGGTCCGTGCCGGCGGCGGGTCGCCAATCGACAACGCAACCACGACGAGCGCCAAGATCGCTTCCACCGTTTTCAAGATGCGTCTCCTCGTGGCACGCTCGACTGCTCGTCGATCCAGGGTGGGTGCGTGATACGGTGTAGGCGTCAGTCTAGCAGGCGATGGGGCGATACAGCACGAGGAGTGACGGCCGGGGTGTCGGGTGGCCCCGGGGCGTTGCCGTTCCAGGGCTCCCACAGAGTGAAGTTCACGCGCACGTGAGCGCGGACGTCGCGCAGCTACGTCCCGACGCACGTGTCCGCAGAACCGTCGCCGCTTGCCGCCACGCCTCCCGGACGATCCCACAGGACGTCGATCGCCCAGCCCACGTCGAGCGGCTCGCCATGCCAGTGCGGCGTGGCTGTCTGCGGGCCGATCTGGATGTCGGCAGCCGCCAGCTGCGCGGCGATCGGCGCCAGTGGATCACCGACATGGCGGTCACCGTCGTCCCAGCGCGGGACTGGCGGCGAGGCCGGCAGCGGCCGGCCATCCGGCCGGCAGACGCCCACCGTCCCATCGGCACGCCGCGTGAGGGTGAAGCCCTCTTCGTGCACGGCCCTGTGATGGCGTTTGCAGAGCAACACGAGATTCTCGAGCCGCGTGGGCCCCCCATCGGCCCAGTGTTGAACGTGGTGCGCCTCGCAGTGCCGCGCCGTGCAGCCCGGAAACCGGCAGCGGCGATCGCGGGCGGCCAACGCCCGCCGGATCGCCGGCGGAATCGTCCGCCGCTTCCGGCCGACATCGAGCACCGTCCCGTCTGACGCATGCCGCATTACCACGGTCGACGCGTCGCAGGCAATCCGCCGCGACGTTTCCGCGGAAACGTACGCGCCGTCGGCGTCCTCCAGCACCGCCTGTCCCGTGTCGGGCTCGACGGAGACACTGCCGGTCCACCCAGCATCTTCCTTCAACGTGTCCTGGTCGACGTGAATGACGACTTGATAGCGATCGCCCGCCGTCCCGCGATCCAGGTCGCTGGCCAGCGCGCTCTCGGCGACGAGTCCAAGGGCGTCGGCGCGGCGTTGCGCCGGCGTGACCTCCGTTGGGCCGTCGTCGCTCGGGACGGCCGCCTCTTCCCGGAACAGCTGGTCGGCCGCGGCCTCGAGCGCCCGCTGCACCACCGCCCCGAGCTCCGGCGTGAGCCGCCCGCGAATCACCACCATCCCGTCCTCATCCACCCAGGTTGCGAGGTGTCGCTGCTCGTGTCGCCACGCGGTCTCCCGGGCTTCGGCCTGCCGATCGACGCGCCGCCAGGCGCGGACCAGGCGCTCGATGTGCGCGGCGGTGCCTGAACGGGCGGCGTCCACGAGCCGCGTCTCATTCGCGGGCGTCGCGACGCGCGTGAGGGCGCGCACCTTCGAGTACGAGAGCTCGCCACGGTGCATCGCCGCACTCACCACGGGCAGCGTCGCCAGGGCGCGCGCGACGCGCACCTTCTCGCGGGCCGCACCGAGCTCGAGGCCCGTGCGCCAACTGAGCCAATGCGCACACGAGGTGAAGCCGGTGTGCCAGCCCGCGCGCGCATCGAACTGCCGAATCAAGACCAGCAGGTCGTAGATCGCCGCTTGGATACGGGCCGACAGCTCGGCGATGGCGTCGGCCAGCCGTTCGAGCTCCTCGTCATCCGCGGCGCGCGAGTCGTGGGCCAGCGGCGCCAGGATCGAGGCGCCGGGAGTCGTAGGTAGACGTTCTGGAGAAGACATGGACCATGATAACCCTCTGTATTTCAACGCCTTGTACGCCATCTGGCGCCGCGAAATCGGTCCGAGGGTCTCCGCGCCCTTCCCGCGACGGAGTACGGGCGCCAGACGGACCGTGTGGG
Source organism: Luteitalea sp. (assembly GCA_009377495.1). Taxonomy (GTDB): domain Bacteria; phylum Acidobacteriota; class Vicinamibacteria; order Vicinamibacterales; family Vicinamibacteraceae; genus WHTT01. The sequence goes on along the minus strand of WHTZ01000009.1, from coordinate 5,327 downwards.
CCGCCAGGAGGCATCCAGGCACGGGGTCCCGAGCACGGGCAACCCGTCGAAAAATGCGTGTCAAGCAGAAAGTGAGGTCGACGTGAGAAACGTCTTAAGCTCAGAGGAGGAGCGGCACCCAGCATCCTGCACGCGCCCGAGAGCCGCGAGGCCTACAACAAGATGCCAGGCTGCGCCCCCCAGATCCGTCAAGCACCCTGACGGCCGTCTACGGCTCGGCGAGCGCGGAGGCGGGATCGACGCGCGTCGCGCGGCGGGCCGGCACCAGGCAGGCGGCGAGCGCCGCGCCGCTCATGAGGAGGACGACGAGGACGAGCACGCCAGGATCGAGCGGCGAGACGCCGTACAGGTGGCTCTCGATGGCGCGCCGCAACGCCGCGGCGCCCGCGAGGCCGAGGAGCACGCCGAGGCCGAGCATCACGACACCTTCGCGCAGGACGAGGCGGAAGATGGCGGGGCGGTCGCTGCCGAGCGCCATGCGGATACCGATCTCGCGCGTGCGCTGCTGGACGAGCGAGGCCAGCACGCCGTAGATGCCGATAGCTGCCAGCAGGAGCGCCAGGAGCCCGAATCCAGCCGTGAGCAGCATCGGCGTGCGGCGGTCAGTCAACGATCGGCTGATCCGCTCGTCCATGCTGCGGATGTCGAAAATCGGCAGCTCAGCATCGACCTCCGCGATGGCGCGGCGGACTGGTTCGACGAAGCGACGCGGATCGCGCGACGTCCGGATGGTAAACGCGAAGTCGTCGTACGTACCTTGCTCTTGCGCAAACGGGAAATAGTACGCGCCGATCTGATCCTCGGGCGACAGCACCCCGCGCATCTGAATAGACCCGACGATGCCGATAATGTCGAAGTAACGGGCGTTGCTTGGATCTCGGAAATCGTCCATGTCGGTTGGCTGCCACATGCGCTGGCCGACGGTGCCACCCTCGGGCCAGAAGCGTTGCGCGAGGCGTTCGTCGATCACGATGACACGGCGTCCCTGAGCCGTATCGCGTCTATCGAAGCCGCGGCCTTCGATGACACGGATACCCATCGACTCGAAGTACCCGGGCGTGACGACGCTCCGCGATGGCGAGACGGAGGACTCGCCCGGACGTGGCACGTAGCCCTCAGCAAAAATCACGCTGTCGCTATAACTGCCGCCGAAGGGAATCTTGTTCGTCATCCCAACGCTCTCGACACCGGGCAAGATGCGAAGACGTGCGAGCGTGCGCTCAACAAAACTCCTGCGCGCGGCAGCGTCCGCATATCGACTCGCAGGCAGGTCGACCTGCGCCGTGAGCACGCCGCGCGGCTCGAAGCCGGGATCGATGGCGAGAAGCTCGCGAAAACTGGCCAGCAACAGACCCGCGCCCGCCAGCAACACGAGTGCCATGGCCACCTGGATCACCACAAGACCCTGCCGCGCCAGTCGCACGCCCCGACTGGCCGTACCGGATCGTCCCTCTTCGCGAAGCACCGCGGTCGGGCTCATGCGGAGGATACGCACGGCGGGGAGTAACGCCATGAGCAGGCCAACGGCCAGGGCGATGCCGATGGTGAAGACCATCGCTGCACCGTCGAGTTGGATCTCACCCGATCGCGGCAGCGTTTCAATACCGATGACATCGAGGCCACCAAGACCCGCCCATCCGATCAGCAAACCCAGGATGCCGCCCATCACGGCGAGCAGCAGACTTTCGGTCAAGACCTGTCGGAGGATGTGTCCTCTGGATGCGCCGAGGGCGACACGCGTGGCGATCTCGCGCCCGCGCGCGGTCGCGCGCACCAACACGAGGTTCGCCACATTCACCGCGCCGATGAGCAGCACGCAGGTGACGCCACCCCACAGCAGGAAGAGCATGCCACGCACGTCGCGCACCAACTCCTCCTGAAAGAAGCGCACCGGGGTATGAAAGCCGGCGTCCAGCAGCAGCGGCTTCAGGTCCGGAAGGCGATCGAGGTTCCGCTGGTTCAGCGCGTCGATGCGCGCTTGCGCCTGCGCAAGGGTCACACCCGGCTGGAGGCGCGCGATGATGTTCCAAATGTTGAAGTGATACTGCTGCCGCTGTTCCGCGGCGAATGCGAGCGGCGTCCACAAGCGCACGTCCTGGTCTTGGTGCGCGAAGAACGTGAAGTCCTGCGGCATCACCCCCACGATCGTGTACGGCCTGCCATGGAGACGCAGCTCCCGGCCCACCGCCGCCGGGTCGCCGCCGAAGAGTTCCTGCCAGAGACCGTAACTCAACAGCACGACCTGACCCTGACCGGGCTCGCCCTCCGCGTCAGTAAACGTTCGGCCGAGCATGGCCCGAGCCCGCAGCAGGTGAAACAGCGACGGTGTCGCCCGGAGTCCGTCAACGCGGTATGCACCTCCTGGGCGGCCGAGGTTGTACGCCTCGGCGTTGTACGCCGCAACTGATTCGAACACATCGGTCAGCGCTCGCCGGTCGAAGAAGTCCGGCGCGCTGTTCTCCGCATCCCACGCACCATGATCGGAGCCGAGGGCGCCTGGATAGGCGTTCCACATGGTGACGACACGCTCCGGCTCTGGCACGGGGAGCGGCTGCAGGATCACCGAGCTCACGACGCTGAAGATCGCGGTGTTGGCGCCAATGCACAGGGCCAGCGTCGGAACAGCCGTGAAGAGAAAGGTCTTGTTCTTGCGGAGCTGGCGGACCCCGTGCTTGAGATCCTGCCAGACGGATTCGATGAAGGTCAGCGTGTTCATCTCGTACACCGCCTCTCGCACCATCGTGCTATTCCCGAACTTGCGCTGCGCGGCATGCCGGGCCTCATCCACGTTCATCCCGCGCGCCAGGTTCTCCTCCACCTCGTGCTCGATGTACGACGCAATCTCTTGCGCCAGGTCTTCATCGCGCCGATCCCGCTCGAAGTAGCGTCGCCAACCCATGGCTTGCTCCCTCCTCGTCTTACGGCTCGGCGAGCGCGGAGGCAGGGTCGACGCGGGTCGCGCGGCGGGCCGGCACCAGGCAGGCGGCAAGCGCCGCGCCGCTCATGAGGACGACGACGAGGACGAGCACGCGAGGATCGAGCGGCGAAACGCCGTACAGGTGGTTCTCGATGGCGCGCTGCAATGCTGCCGCTCCTGAGAGGCCGAAGATCAGGCCGAGCCCGAGCATGACGACGCCTTCGCGGAGGACGAGGCGGAAGATGGCGGGGCGGTCGCTCCCGAGCGCCATGCGGATGCCGATCTCGCGCGTGCGCCGTTGGACGAGGGAGGCCAGCACGCCGTAGATGCCGACTGCGGCGAGCAGGAGCGCCAGCAGGGCGAACGCGGCCGTGAGTAACATGGGCATGCGCCGGTCGGTCAAGGAGCGAGCGATGCGCTCCTCCATGGTACGGATGTCGTAGACCGGGAGGCCGGCGTCTATCTCTGCAATGACCTTCTGGATCGGCCCGGCGAGCGCCTGCGGATCGCCTGCCGTCCGGACGGTGATGACGAAGTCCCCGGGCGCGTACCGCTGCATGAACGGAAGGTAGTAGGCGCCGTTCTGATCCTGCGGCACGAGGACGCCCCGCATGTGAATCGGCCTGACCACACCCACGATGTCGAAGAACCGGGGGTTCTCCGGATCCCCCTGCCACATCCGCCGACCGACGGCATCGCCCTTGGGAAAGAAGCGCTCGGCCAACCGCTCGTCGATGATGATCACCTGGCGTCCTCCGGCCACGTCACGGCTGTCGAAGTCTCGCCCCTTGATCACGCGAATCCCCATGGCGCCGAAATATCCTGGCGTGACATGATGCCGCGATGCTGTTATGAGCGACTCTCCCGGCTGCGGCACGTAGCCTTCCGCGAAGATCGTGCTGTTGTTGTAGGTGCCGTGCAGCCCCGAGGTACCGGCCAAGTCACCGGCCACGCCACCGAACGGGATCTGGTTCGTGATGCCTGCGGTCTCGACGCCAGGCAGGGTCCGAACGCGCGCGAGCACCCGGTCGGCAAACGCCCGACGGGCCGCGTCGTCCGGATATGCGCTCCCTGCGAGGCTGACGGCGGCCGTGAGCACGCCCGTTGGCTGGAAGCCGGGATCGATCGCCAAGAGCTGGCGGAAGCTCGCGAGCAAGACCCCGCCCCCGACCAGCAGCACGAGCGCCATGGCCATTTGCGTCACGACGAGCCCCTGACGGACCAGCCGCACGCCGCGGCTCGCCGTCCCGGACCGTCCTTCCTCACGCAAGACCGACGTCGCCCGTAGTCGAAGGACACGCACGGCCGGGAGCAACCCCACGAGGAGGCCGACCGCCAGTGCAAGACCGACCGTAAAGACCAGAGCCGTCACATCGAGCCGGATCTCGGCCGCTCGCGGGAGCGTCTCGACGCCCAGAACCGCCAGGCCGTGGAGGCCCGCCCACCCGAGCACGAGGCCGAGCGCGCCGCCGAGCACCGCAAGTAGCAGGCTCTCGATCAACATCTGTCCAACAAGACGTCCCCGAGGGGCACCGAGCGCAACCCGTGTCGCCAGCTCCGGTGCGCGAGCCGTGGCCCGCACCAGCACGAGGTTCGCAACGTTGACCGCACCGATGAGCAACACGAAGGTCACGCCGCCCCACAACAGGAAGAGGATCCCGCGGATCTCGCCGACGAGCTCCTCCTGCAGCGGGACGACCGGCGTGTGGAACCCCATGTTAATCAAGAGGGGCTTCAACTCCGGCAGGCGATCCATGTTGCGCGCGTTGAGCGCATCGATCTGAGACTGTGCCTGCGCGACCGACGCACCCCGCCGGAGGCGGGCTATCATCGCCCACTCGTTGTTGTGGTACTGCTGCCGCTGCTCTGGTGTGAACGCCAGCGGTGTCCACAGTCGGACCTCTGGATCGACGAACATGAACCCTTCGGGCATGACGCCGACGATCGTGTGCGGGCGGCCATCGAGCTGTAGCGTGCGGCCGAGGACGCCAGGATCACCGGCGAAGAGCTCCTGCCAGAGGCCGTGGCTCAACACGACCACCTGATTGTTGCCAGGTTCCCCTTCGGCGTCGGTGAAGGGGCGGCCAATGGCAGGCCGGACCTTCAGCAGGGGGAAGAACGACGGCGTGACGGGAAGACCCACGACGCGGCGGGGTTCCGCCGCAGTGCCAATGTTGTACCCGCCCTTACCGTACTGACCGTACGCGGCGACCTCCTCGAACACGTCGACGAGCGCGCGCCGATCGAAGAAGTCCGGCGCGCTGTTGTCAATCATGCTGTCCGAGCCGCCTGCGGTGGCTTTCGGGTAGGTGTTCCACATTGCGACGATGCGATCGGGCTCCGGCACAGCCAGCGGTCTGAGAATCACCGAGTTGACGACACTGAAGATCGCGGTGTTGGCGCCGATGCA
>WHTZ01000097.1 GCA_009377495.1 Luteitalea sp. | reverse complement strand
CGGAACTGGAAGAGCTCGTTGTGCGTGCCGACCGTGAACGTGTGGCTGCCGCGCACGAACGTAAGGTCGTTGGTCACCTCGACGATGTCCTGATCGAGCGCGTTGGCTGTCGAGAACTGCTCGCGTCCGGCATTCAGTTCGCCGTCGCCGATGGCCACGGTAACGTTCGGGAACAGACCAGGGAAATCGTCGGAGCCCCCCCGGCGGTCCCTGATGCGCTGGTAGGTGACGCGGAGCTCGTTGACCATCCCGCCAAAGCTGCTGTTCAATTGCGCGACGGTCGAGTTCACGCCACTGTTGAACTGATAGAAGCCGTCGGGGAACCGATACGAGTTGTTGAAGATCGAGCCGATGTCCGAGATGGCGTCGATGTAATTGTGGCGGACGGTCAGTTGGTGGTTGGACGAGAGGTTGACGTCGCCCCGCACGAAGAACTTGTCGTTGTCGATCGCGCGCGAGAACTCACTCGCGGGACCGGGATCGTAGCCGTACGTGTTCTGGAGGATGTCCTGGAACCGCGCAACATCCTCCCGTCGACTCGGGTCGCCGACCGCCGTCCAGTCCTGGCCTGAGCTGCCATCGGCCGAGAAGCCCACGGGCGTGTCGCGTCGGCCGAAATCGAAGTTGGTGAAGAAGAACGCCTTGTTGCGAGCGATCGGGCCGCCCACGCTGGCGCCGAATTGCTGATCGTCGAAGTCTGATACCGGCTCGTCGGTAATGCCGTCACCCACCAGCGCCTGACTGCGGCCGAAGTAGTAGCCGGTCCCGGAGAAGCTATTGGTGCCGCTCTTGGTGATGGCGTTCATGCCGCCGCCGGAGAAGCCGCCCTGGCGGACGTCGTAGGGCGCGACCACCAGTTGCAGCTCCTGGATGGCATCGAGGCTGACCGGCTGCGCATCCGCCTGTCCACCAGGCACGCCGGAGGCCGCCAGCCCGAACAAGTCGTTATTGACCGCCCCGTCCACCTGGATGTTGTTGTAGCGGTTGTTGCGACCCGCCACCGACAAGGCAGAGCCCTCCGCGCCGGCCGGCGTCTGGACGAAGAAAGGATTGGAACGCGCGAAGTCGTCGAGGCGCCGCGCAATGGTGGGCAGGTTCTCTAGGGCTTCTTGCGGGACGTTGGACGCCGTGCCCTGAGCCGCTGGGCTGAACATGTCGCTGGCCTGCGCGATCACCTCAACCGTCTCGGTGACGCTGGCGAGCTGCAGCGTGACGTTCACGGCGAGTGAGGAGCCGAGCGCGACCGAGAGGCCTGTGCGCTGCTCGTCCCGGAAGCCCGGCAGGCTCACGGTCACCTCGTAGGGCCCGCCGACACGGACGTTCAACAACTGGAAGCGTCCATCCTCCAGCGTCACGGTTTCGTAGGTGGTGGTCGTGGGCTCGTGGACGGCGACGACCGTGGTTCCAGGGAGCACGGCTTGCTGTTCGTCCACCACCGTGCCACTGATGGCACCAGTTGTCACGTTTTGGGCGGCCGCTGGCGCCACCGCGAGCGCGCTCACACAAAAAAGGAGCGCCAACACAGACAGACATCGAGCACAGATTTGCATGGAAAGTCCCCCAAGCCGGGCAGTCTAACAAGACTGTTTTACAGTGGCGTAAAACGGGGCGGGGTGCAAGGGGGCAAGGAGCGAAGGGGTAGAGGGGTAAAGGGATAAAGGGGAAGGTCAGGGGCGAGGGGCAAGGTGCGAGGCCCTTACCCCCTTACCCCTTTACCCCTTTATCCTTGTGTGGCGCCCTCCGACGGCTGGATCTCCTCGACCTTTTTGTCGATCTCCTCCAGCCGCTTCATGATCGCGTCGTACTCCTTCCGGTCCTTCGTCTGCTCGGCCAGAAAGTTCAGCAGGATCCGCTTGTAAACGAAGGCGTCGAAGTAGTCTGGCCTCACCTTCAGTGCGACGTCGGTTGCCTCGATGCCGCGCTCGATATATTCGCCACGCACGTCGGGGCTCAGTGTTTTATTTTGGTCGATCCATTCCTGGTAGTACACCGCCAGGCGAAGGCGCGCTTCTGGATCCTCGGGCTGGAGATCCGCCACCCGCTCGAGCTGCTCAATGGCGTCGTCGAACTTACCGTCCTTGGCGTACGTGTCGGCCAGCTCCCCGATGACGTTGATGTCGTCCGGACTGCGCTTGAGCGCCTGCTCCAGGGTGGCCACCGCGGCTTCGGGGTCTCCGATGCTCCGGTAGTGGCGCGCGAGCCCAAGGTACGACTCGACCTCGTCAGGATCACTAGCAATCAGACCCTTCCCAATGCGCACAGCCTCATCCGGTCGATCCATCTTGTCGGGCCCATACAGACCGAAGAGCCACTGGAGGGCGAGCTTGCGGTACTGTGGGTCTTTCGCCTGCTTCGACGCGATCTCATAGTTCCTGACGGCTTGCTTCGCCAATTCCTGGTTGTCCGGGTCATTCTCGAGAGCCGGCTTGTAGAGGTTCTCGTACGAATTCCCCAGGAAGAACCAGACGCTGCTGAGCACGTCATCCTGCGCGATCTCTTGCTCTGGCATGCTATCCAAGACGGCTTGGTACTGTTCAATGGCTTCGCGATACTGTTTTGTTGCGTACTCCTCATTGCCTTGGGTGAACGCGCGATTTGCCTTCAACCGCGCAAAGTTGCAGCCAGCAACCGACACAGCCACACCAGCCACGAGAAGTAGGCGGCCCAACGAACGGAACCGGATAACCATGAAGACTCTCCTTGTGCTCGGGAACGGGGCCGCGCTGTCGCTGCGAACACCCCACCTTGGCCGGCTGGAAAAGCGCCGCCCAGTATAGTCATCGCTGCCGAGACGGTCAAGGCACGCTATATTGACAGGTGGGGCGCGGCTTTAGCCGCGCCAAAAAAGCGCATGACAAGCGCAGTTTATGGCGCAGTTTATGGCAAACGCCGTCCATGGCGCCCCTAAAGGGGCGCCCTACGACCTGCCACTCCCCTAGGTACATAGACACCGGTGGGCATGATTCGGTTCGAGGACGTGGTCGACAAGGTCCGGGCCTATAGCCCAGAGGCCGACATCGAGTTGCTCCGCCGGGCCTACGTCTTCTCGGCGCTGGAGCACAAGGGTCAGATCCGCCATTCGGGCGAGCCCTACCTCGTCCATCCGCTCGAGGTGGCCAACCTCCTCGCCGAGCAGCGGCTCGACGTGGTGGCCATTGCCGCCGGGCTGCTCCACGACGTGGTCGAGGACACGCTTACCAGCATCAACAAGATTCGCGACGTCTTTGGCGCCGAGGTTGCCCACGTCGTCGAGGGTGTCACCAAGCTGGGTGCCATCCCCTTCTCAACGAGCGAGGAGCGGCAAGCGGAGAACTTCCGCAAGATGCTGCTCGCCATGGTGGACGACGTGCGTGTGATTTTGGTGAAGCTGGCGGATCGGCTGCACAACATGCGCACGCTCGACCATTTGCCGGAGCAGCGCGGCGTGCGCGTGGCGCAGGAGACGCTCGACATCTACGCGCCGATCGCCAATCGCCTCGGCATGAGCAAGGTGAAGAACGAGCTCGAGGAGCTGGCCTACCGTGCGCTCGAGCCGCAGGCTTACGAGACGCTACGCCAGAAAGTGGAGAGCCGCCGGAAGCAGATGGAGGCCGTGATGGCCGAGCTCGAGGCGACGCTCACGTCCAAGCTCCACGAGGCACAGGTGCCGGTGATCTCGCTGGAAGGGCGCATCAAGCGCCTCTACAGCATTCATTTGAAGCTGAAGCGGCAGCGTATCGATCTGGACCAGGTCTACGATTTGATTGCGCTGCGCGTCATTACGGACTCGGTCAAGGACTGCTACGCGACGCTCGGCATTGTCCACCAGACGTGGTCACCCATACCGGGGCGCATCAAGGACTTCATTGCCATGCCGCGGCCGAACGGCTACCGGGCGCTGCATACCTCAGTGGTCAGCGAGCACGGGATGCCATTCGAGATCCAGATTCGCGCCGAGGATATGCACCGCATCGCCGAAGAGGGCATTGCCGCGCATTGGAAGTACAAGGAAGGGCGCGTCGGCGCCGAGCGTGACGAGCAGTATTTCAAATGGCTGCGACAGCTTCTCGAATGGCAGCAAGAGGTGCGCGATCCGGGCGAGTTCATTCAGAGCCTCAAGATCGATCTGTATCCCGAGGAGGTGTACTCCTTCACTCCCCGCGGCGAGGTCAAGGCGCTGCCGCGTGGCGCCACGGTCATTGATTTCGCCTATGCCATTCACACGGACATCGGTCACCAGTGCATCGGCGCGCGCGTCAACGGGAAGCTCGTGCCGATTCGACACCGTCTGAAGAACGGGGACATCGTCGAGATCGTCACACAGGCCGGTCGCTCGCCAAGTCGGGACTGGCTCGCGCACATCGTGACCTCGCGCGCGCGCCAGAAGATCCGGCACTTCATCAACGCGCAGGAGAAGCAACGCGCGCTCGAGATCGGCCGGCGACTGTTCGAAAAGGAAGCGCGCCATTTCGGCATCAATCCGAAGACCCTCGCTGCTGATGCGCTCACCAAGGTCTCGCAGGAGCATGGGCTCCAGAAGGTGGACGACCTGATGGCCGCCGTGGGGTACGGCAAGGTGTCTGCACGGCACGTGCTGCAGAAAGCCGTCCCCGCTGAGCGGCTGCGCGAGCCGGAGCAGCCCGGGCGCCTCGCGTCGATGATGCGCCGCGTCCTGCGGACGGGCGAAGACCGCATCACCGTGCGCGGCGCCGACGACCTGCTGGTCTTCTGCGCGCGCTGCTGCAATCCGATCCGCGGTGAGAAGATCGTCGGTTACATCACCCGTGGCAAGGGCGTGTCGGTGCACTCGGCGACGTGTCGCAACGTCCTGAACCTGATGTACGACCCAGAACGGCGCATCGAGGTGGAGTGGGCGCGCAGCGAGCAGGCGCCCGCGACGTATGCGGTGCTGCTCAACGTCATCGTCGAGGATCGCAGGGGGATGCTGGCAGCCGTGAGCTCAAAGGTCTCCGGTATCAACACCAACATCCGCTCGATGGAGGCCACGACCGGCGAGGGGCGCGGTCGCATCGACATGACCGTCGAGATCAACGATCTGAAGCACCTGCAAAAAGTCATCACGGCCATCAAAGGCGTACCCGGCGTGCTCGATGTGGAACGTGTCACTCGGCATGTCGGGGTTCGGGCCGCCGAGTAGGGCGCCGCGCGGCCTGCCCGCCTTCGCCAAGGCTACGGCGGGTCCGCCGAAGCGCGAAGCGCGAAGGCGGAAAGGCCGCGCGTCCGCGTGGGCGACTTCTAAGAACCAAGAACCGTGAACGATGCGGCCATGTGCGCGCAGATGGGCTCGTACTGGGCCTGCTTGTCCGGCTCGATGACACAGGTCAGGCGGTAAAGCGTCTCCGCGACGGGGAACGAGTACTGCCGCACCCATTCGGGGCCCTGTGGGCCGGGCCGTTGATATTGGATGCCAACGATTCGACGATCGCCGGCGTTGATGAGCTGCCTCTGGAAGCCGGACGCGTCCGGCTCACGCTCCGTGATCGTCTCCTGCTCGATCTCGCCGAAGACGTCGGTGACCTCGTCGGGAGCGAGGGCCTGATTGAGCTGTGTCTGCTCCAAGACCACGGTCGCCTCACCGCTCGTCTGCGTGAAGGTGGCAAGGGTGGTCTGCCCCCCGGGCGCGCTCTGCCAGTCTTGCTTCGGGTGCTCGATGGAGACCTGACCCGCGGTATCGCGAAATGTGACGAACTCGGGCTCGCTGGCGCGCGCGAACCAAACGGGTCCGACAGGCGATGGCGGCTTGGAAGGTTCGGGCGGGACCGGCGCCTCGCCTCTGGAGGCGCACCCGTGCGACACGGCCACGATGGCGACGATGACGGCCAGTCCGAGCCTGCCGAAAGGACGCCGGGAACCTGTTTGCCGTAGATGTCCGTGAAAAGGGTCCCCGACCCCTCTTCGCCGGAACGCTGCTTCTGTCGGCCACTTCACGGAATACCTCCTCGTCATTCGAGATCGGCGTTGGTCATGGGACTTTGCTCTTCAACTCCGCGAGGCGTGCCTGGGCCGCGCTGCGGTTCGGGTCGCTTGGCGGCAACAATTGCACGGCTTTCTCATAGAGTGCAATCGCTTCTGCATTTTTCCCGAGCGCGTAGTACACCTGCGCACGCTTAAACGCATTTGCGCCCTCCGTCTGCATCTTGCCCTCGACGCGTGCAATCGCCTCGTCGACGTCCGGCGTCGAGACATCGAGCGCGCGGGCCTCGACATACCGTTGATGTGCGGTGTCGAGCGATCCGCTCTGCTCGAGCTGTGAGCCCACGCGCATCAGCCCTTCGGCGCGCTGTCGCCGCTCGGTTCGGGTCTGCTCGAGCAGTAGCTGCACGTCGGGTGCGCTTGGCAGTTGCTCCAGCACGTCAATGGCTTCGTTGTAGTCACCGCGCGCCGCCGCGAGCTTCGCGCGGGTGATCTCTTGCTGCCGCGCGGCTCGCGCCGCGGCTCGCCCCTTATCGGGCGTGACGGTGGCGTGCAGTGTGGCGGCCACGTCTGTCCTGTTGGACCGACCGATCTGCCCGGCCGACAATGCGGCCGCCACCAGCTCGGCACCAGGCATCCTCTTTGCCGCAATCACCTGCGCGCTTGCTTTCTCCGGTCCGGATGACGAGCCCGATCCGGCCTGGCTCGAGGGATCGCGTGGCGTCAAGAGGAAGCGGAGCATCACGGCCAGCACCAAGACGCCGAGCAGGAGCGCGATGATCTTTGGCTTCGCCATCTTCGACACGAAGCCTGCGGTTGTCACGGTCGCATCAGAGCGCGTCGACGCCGTGCGCTCCTCGACGCCTGCACTCGCGGGCTGCGTGGATGGCGATGGCCGGGGGGGTGCGGGCGCCGCCACGACCGTCTGATCGGCACCGGCCTCCTCCAGCTCAATGCGAACTTTGCCGAGCACGACGGGACGGCCGGGCTCGAGCTTCGTGCGCTGTACCCGCTGCCCATCAACCCAGATACCGTTCTGGCTGTTCACATCGATGAGGACGTAGTTGCCCTGCTCGTGGCGCAGCTCTGCGTGATAGCGCGACACGGTCTTGTCCTGATCCTGGAGCACGATGTCGTTCTCGGGCGCGCGCCCGATGCGCAAATCGCGGTTCGTCAGGTCGACCCGATCAATCTCGTCCCCTCGAAAGATGAGTAGCTTGGCAGTCATAGTTCGTTCACTACCGCCTCTCCAGGAACGCGAGCGGATTATCGAACGAAAAGCCGAACAGCCTAGGATTCTCTCCAATCACCGCGGCCGACACGATATAGAACACGTAATCGTAGGTTTCTCTAGGAATCCGATGCTTCTCGAGTAGCTTCCAGAAGTTTCGCTCCGCCGGATTCTCAGGCATGCTCCGTACGCGGTCGATGACGCGGTTCTCTCCCCAATTGTAGGAGGCCATCACGAGCAGGCCGGACGCTTGCGCGTCAGTGGAGTAGATATCCTTGATGTACCGAGCGGCCGCCCGAGTGGCTTTTTGCCAGTGGTGCCGCTCGTCCTCGGCGTCTGGCCTTCGGAACTGCGCCAACGGCCCGATAGTGAGCCCGTACCTGGCGCCGGTCTCCGGAATGAACTGCCACATGCCCTTGGCGATCCCCATCCGGGTGGGTGGTCCGCTTGTGAAGGCGTCGAAGTTGCTCTCCTGCATCGCCAGATAGAAAAACTGAGGCGGCAGATTTTGCCCCAGAAACGCCTCGGCAATCGCTTTCGCGTACCCCATCTGCTGCGCGTGCTTCACCGCTCGCGCGTAACGCCCCGACGACCGCCACTTCTGAATATAGCTCTTGACCTGCCTTAGGTAATCGGGTGGCGCAGCCAGCTCGCATTCACCAAAGAGGCGCGTCACCCGTAGAATCAGCCGATCCTCTGCGCTCAACCGCTGGTCGTACAAATTGAGCACGGAAAGATATCTGTCATACGTGCTCTCCATTTGACGGCGCCTGGCCAGATGCTGCGTGACCAGCTCCTTGCCCTTCGCGCTGCCCGACTCCGCCACCCGCCGCTCCAGGTTGGCCATGTCCACGTCCAGCGACTTCATCGCGTAGAACAACTCTTGCGCCACCGCCTGTTGCTGGCTCATCTGTCGATGCTTGTAGTACGCGTAACCGCCCGCACTGAGCCCCGCCAGCGCCATCACCCCAACAATCCAGCCATACTTCCGCCTCTGCTTCCTCTGAACGTTCTGGAACGCCCTGCGGATCATCAACGTCCGGCCGCCGACCTGCTCTGTGCTCGTCCGCGACCCGAAGTAGCGTTCCTCGTAGCTGGCCAGCAGCCTCGTGTCGCTCGCCGAATGCTGCGTCGGCGCCACGGGGTGGTTCATTGGCAGCGGCCGTGCCTCCACCTCTATCGTCAAAGCGGGACCATCGACTCCCAGCGAGATTGTCAGACTCTCGTCAACGGACGCCGTCGTCACACGTTGCCCGTTGACGAACACACCGTTCGCGCTGTCGAGATCGCGGACCGACCAGTGCCCACGACCGAAGGACACGACCACGTGCTTCCGGCTGACGTGGACGTCCTGAACCTGCACTTCGCAATCGTATTCACGCCCGACGTGAAATGGCTGCGAAAAGCGAAACGTACGCCCGTCCGGCGTGCGGACACGTAGTACCGGAACGACTGGCGGATCAGGCGTGTGCTCAGGTGCGCTCATGCGCTGTCGTCTTCTCCTATTAGACACCCCATTTGCCCCCGCCGCCACCGTGTCGGGCGCTCAACGAGGGTGGGGGGCCAGGCCCCGGGGAGCAAGCGAGACCGGGAGTGGTTTCTCTCTCACGTAGTACACGCGCAGATTGGAGGGACGCCACGGCCGCTTCCGACCGGCGACTTCGTAGGTCAGGATCCAGTGTCGTGGCACGGCCTCTGGCTCGACATCGAGCACCAATTCCCGCGACCACCAGAAGCTTCGTGCGCCACCGACCGCGATGTAGCCCCCCTCCACGTCCGTGTGCTGATTCGGTCCGATTCGCTCGATCGCGACGGGCACGTCCCTCGCATAGAACAGCAGCGCATTCCTCGCTGGAAGATCCACGGCCAGCGGCTCATTTGTTCGAGCGATGGTTGACTTCACGTAACGGGCTAGCTCTCGCACGTCCTGTTGGCTGTCATGGTACTGAGTCGACCGCCGTGCCGCCTCAACGACGAAGTTCCCCAACAGCAGGCACAAGATAGCGATGACCACGATGCGGTGCCGTTGATGGAGCCGATGAAGCGCCGTTCCCACAACGATGACGGCGCCCGGCAGCAACATCTCGAGATATCGTTCCTGACGGACGAGCGGCAGATACAGTGGCGAGAGGTGCTGCGGGTAGAGCTCGAAAAACAGAAAGATCACGATCGTCGAGATGATTAGAAATTTCGTGACACCGTTACCTGGGCGTAACATCGAGAACATGCTCGCGGGCACGAACAACCAAAACAGAAGACCGTGCTCGAGATAGCGGAACGTCTCGTAGCCGGATAGCCCGAAAAGGCTGCGCGGGTACTGCCACATCAGCTCCCGGTAATTGACGATGCCGGCGCGATACCAGTCGGGCTGGTACGTCTGGTAGTAGAACGCCTCAGACTTGAACTGCCAGAAGAAGTCTCCTTTGATCATGTAATACGTGAAGCACACCGAAGCCAGAGCGAGCAGGAACGTGAGATAGAAGGCGGCGTGTCGGCGCGCGACCACTGCAGGTCTGTTCCTGAGCGCCGCGAGCGAATACAACGTGATCGCGCAGAGAGCCGGGAGAAACGCGACTTTGATGAGAAACGCCGCAATCATCAGCGCACCTGCTGCGACGAACAAACGGATGCTCTTTGGCTGTGCGAGGGCGCGGTCAGCGACGAGAAACGCCCCCCAGGAGGCAAACGTCAGGCAGGAGAGAATCACGTCGTTGGTCATCGTGGTGCTGTTGACGACGTTGAACGGTTCGAACGCATACAGCAGGGCGCACCACCAGGCTGCCTGTGGGTGGATGAGCTTCCGCACGAATGCAAAGACGAGCGCGGTGGTCACCAGCGAAGAAAGCCATACGACTGCCACGACACCAAAATCGGTGTGGCCGAACAGCGCCACGCCGCCCGCAAAGAGGAAGAGCAAGAGCGGGCGGTAAGCGTATTGGTTCAGTGGCTCGAGTGGTGGGTAGCGACCTTCGAGGATTTCGTCGACGTGGGCGAGGTAGCCGAGGTCATCGCCCAACCCGAAGCCAACAAAGAAGAGGCTTCGCAGCACCACGGCTGAGAGTAGGATCAACGCTAACTGAAGCCGCCAGTTTTGTATCACCGGAACGGGATACAGCCTTCACGGTGCTGTACGTAGCGTCGTTTGAAACACTAACTGACGGCTTAGGGCGGGGCTGTCTGCGTCACGACGAACGGAATGCCAGCGATGAGCAGCGTGCCCTTACGCTCCGCTGTGGTCGGGTTGACATCGTAGACGACCTTACCTGGTCTGTTCCCACTCACCGGCGGCCGCACCGTGATCCACTCGACGAGCGATTGCGCGGTCCAGTTACACCCGCCCGTCGTGGCGATCACGACCTCCCCCGAACCGCCCTGGGGTCCGATCGTCGCGCTGGTTGGGCTGAGCGAAAAGTCGCACACGAGAGGCGTCGTCGTGGTGCTGGTAGACGAGCTCGTGGTGGTGGATGGAGGGATCGTGGGAGGCGGGGCGTCGGTGTGCACCAGTCTGAACGATGGGAACGACAACGGACTGTCTGGGCAATCTCGTACGGTCTCCCCTCCCGTCCATTCGAGGAACACGCGTGTCGTCGGTCCCGAGAATTGCCGTTCCGCCGTGCAGTCTGGCAAATTTGCGGTGAGCGTCCCCTCGAATTGCCCGCCGGCCTCCAGGGGGTCTGGCGACCCGCCTAGCTCCCCGCTGACCTCCCCAGTAATGCCGCTCGCCGTTTGGTAGACACCCTGCACGCTGTATCGGTTCTCGGGCCCGTCACCGGAGATCAGCTGCACAACCAATGTCATATCGCTGGGCGCCTCGGGCGGCGGTTGCAGGCCCACGTACCGTAGCGCCTCGTCCCCCGGCACCGTCGTCGTCGTGGTCGTTGTCGACGTGGTGGTCGACGTCGTGGTCTTGGTGACGGTGACGGTGCCCGGCCCTGTCGGCGTTTCGTCCTCGCAGGCGACGAAGAGCACAGCGAGCAATGACGCGACGCAGAACCCGATGAGATATCGAGCTCGCCATGTCCGACCGGTCAGTCGTCCCCTCGACAGATGCATGCGTTCGTTCATAGTAGCCCGCTGCGCCCGCTAGAAGGTCAAGTCGAGGCCAACCACCGGCGTGAAGAGGTCGTGAAGGCCCTGGTCGTCAACAGGTATCAGCGCGTTCAACGAAAACAGAAGGTTGCCCTTGATGTTCCACTTCAGGCCAGGGACCAGCGTCAGCTTTCGAATCCCCTCCGGCAGCGCGACGAGCGACTCGAAAGAGGTCACGCCAAGAGAATTGTCCGCGGGGGTGAAGCTTCTGAAACCCGTTCTGCCCCCGCCTTGAAGGTGCCGTCCGAGGAAATCGACCAGCAAGGTCAGCTTCGGCGCGGCTTCGAGCTCCAGTCCAGCGCCGTACTGAAGTTGGTGCCGCACTTCGACCGTGGTGATCTCCGGCTCGAAACTGGTCTCCTCAGGAAGTGGCGCAAACCCCGTCTGCACTGCGACGCCCTTGTCCCACCATTCGAACCCGACGTTGGCGTGCGGCCGTAGTCGTCCTCGACCGGTGGAGGCCAAGACCGAGACAAGTGCCCGGTAGAGACCCAAGCCGCGGAAATTCTCACTACTTCCTGTCGGGAGCCGCACGGTTGCCGCTACGGCCAGCCCACCAGGATCAGGCAGGCCATCGCCGAATCGAAGGAAGCGATACTTGGCGAGCACGGCGATGTCGCCCAGGCCCGAGGAGGTCCCAGCACCCACTGCATCCCGAACGAACTCACCGTCGCCGTTCACGACCTCGGTGACGCCCTCCACCTTGACCTTCATCAAGGGTAGAGCCACGCCGACATCGATATTCTCTGTAAGGCCCATGACACCCGACATCACCAGCGTCTGGGATGTGATCTCCAGGCTCGTGGTTCCCGTCAGCGAGGCCTCCGGTGAGTCGCCGGTGGAGGAGGCGAGCTGCATCTGGTCGAGCTCGAGATCACCCAGCCTGTCGTAGGTGGCACTACTGAAATTCGCGTGGATGCTGATCTTGTCCGCGCCGTTTGTCAACGCCCTCTCGGCAAACGATGGGCCAAACGTCGTCGCCCTTCGCACCAGCAGCCCCGTGTTGGGATCCAGCTCGAAGCCGAAGCCGCCCGAGATGGCGCCGAGCGGTGCTGTGGTTGTCTCGAGCGCCGTGGCCAACGCGATGGCCTCGCCGACGGGAATCGAGCCGACTTGTTGAGTCAATTGCCCAACCGTCTCGTAGAGCGAGAGTCCCTCAGTCGTCTCGACCGCCTGAGCCAGAACCGAGGCCGGGGCACAGCACACGGCCGCGAGCACGATGAGCGAAACACTCGCCAGGCGCCTCATATGGATTCGTGGAAGTCTATGACCGAGCCAGAACTTCTTGTGGGTTCGGTATTTGCAGGGCTCTGCTGAGGGGTAGCAATCATGTCAACTCGTCGGCGTCGTGTATAGCATCGTCCCTGGATTTAGTCAAGCACACGGTAGAGTGCATAGCGCTGATCACGTTCCCGATACTCGCGCACGGTCTCGACCGGTTTGACCTCGAGCGCCTGGCGGCAGAACCCTCGCTGGACCGGATCGTGGACGTTACACCAGAAGTTCCAGTGCAGGTAGACGCCGCCAGCGTACCTTGCGGTGAGATAATCCAGAGAACTTGGGTTCGCGACAACCTGAGACATTTGACCGGCATTGATCCCCCACACGTGAAACATGCCGGGGTTGTGCGTCAGCACGTAGGAGTTCCCTCGGAGCTGAGGCACGAGCGACTGCGCAAACCGCACATCCGCGCGTGCCGCCCACGCTTCCTCGCTGGTCGCGCGGACGAGCGGGGCGTACCACAGAAACTGGAACGCGAGGCCGGCCGTCAGCGCCGCTTGCGCAGGCAGGTCTGCCTTGACGCGGGCAAGCCACCGCACCACGCGTGCCGCGCCAAGCCCGCCGAGCACGGCAAGCGGGGGATAGGTCATGAGGGAATAACGGACGTCCGCACCGTAATCGTAGCTCCCCGCATAGAAGAGGAGATAGATCCCGAAGAACGAAAAGAAGTAGACCCCGAGCGACATGCGCTCCACCTTGGACGACCGGCCCAGCAGCCCGACGACCGCGAGGAGGGTGAAGATCACGGGGAACCGCTCGTCTCCCAGGTAAAATCCGCCGTTGACGCGCAGGTTGGGCACCAGATACGCGAGTGACAGCCGTGCCTCGCTCGTGCCCCATCCTTCGCTCCTCACCGCGAACATGTGACCGACGTGGATGGCAACGAGCGCAAACGACAACAGCGCCGCCCACCAGTGCCCTGGGCGTGTGAATGCATCACGTGTGCGACGCCGCCACAACAACAACCCCATGACTGGCACAATCAAGAACGATTCAGGTCGAAACTGGACCGCATACGCCAACGCGACACCGGTCGCCGCGAGCGCCACCGTGCTCGTCGAGCGCGAGGCGTGCCCGGCGCAGAGTAGGGCGACCACCGACGCCAGCGAGGCTGAGGGCTCGACAGCCGCTGTCGCTGACCAGGCGAGCTGCGCTGGTGTGAGCGCGATCAGAAGTCCAGCAAAGAACGCCGCCACACGATCACTGAACAGGATGAACGACAGCAGAAACACGCAACAGACCGTTACCGCCATCACGATTGCGTTCACGGTAAAAGCCGCCGTGCCGTCAACGCCGAACGCGCGATACACCAGGCTCAACAAGTGCGGATACGCGTACGGTTGCTTGTTGTACTCGCTACTCCAGCACTCCAGCCGACCGTACTCGACGGTGCCGTCGTTGCACATCTGGGCCAGCTTCAGATCTGCCAGGTTTTGCCCGACGTTCTGGTAAATGTGCTCGTCGTAGTAGATGCGATTGGTGCGCGGCGCGACGAGCAGCGTGAGCCCGACAGCCACGGCCGCCAGCATGGTCATCCTGAGCCCATCACGTCGGTCGAGCCCGCGAACGAGGTCCCGCAGGATGACAGCGCCAAGCGCCAGCCCCAGCACAACCGTGATCTCCAGCGACCAGAACTGAAAGCTCTTCAGTTGTTCACGAAGCGACGCGGCGGGCGTTCGCAGCAACCACGTGAGCAGCGCCACGAGAGCTGCGAGCCAGGCCGAGGCCACCAGGACCCATGCTCGTCGTGAAGGCACCTTCGCGTCGCTGTCGGATGGGATCATGTGACCCTGTCGCCAGAGGGCTTGTTGATCAGGAACGGACCAATAGCCAGCGCGTCCGCGCCAGAACGCCGGAACACATCGATGGCCTCGGCTGGCGAGCAGACGAGCGGCTCGCCGTGGATGTTGAAGCTCGTATTGAGCACGGCCGCGACGCTCCAGCGACTGCGCGCTTCCCGCAGCAGTTTGGCGAAGTCGCTCGGGTCGTTGTCGGGTACGAGCTGCGGACGACACGTTCCGTCGACGCTCATCACCCCAGCGAGACGATCCCGGTAACACGCTGATACCTCATAGGCCATCGTCATCCACCGGTTACGGCCACCCGTCCAGTCGGCGAGGACCCGCGGCCCCTCGCTCTCGAGCATGCTTGGACAAAACGGCTGATACCACACGCGTCGTTTGAGCACGAGGTTCAGGCGGTCTCGCAAATCCGGTCGGTCGGGGCGCGCCAACACGCTCCGGTTCCCGAGCGCTCGGGGGCCATACTCCATGCGTCCTTGAAACCACATCACGATTTGCCCCTCGGCCAGGACGTCGGCGACACGAGTGGCCAGGTTCGCGACAGGCTCGGCCGAGACGCCCGCGACTCGCAGGGCTGCCTCGATGGCTGGTGTCTCGTAGCCATGACCCAGATCGAGACCACCGAGCCCGAGGTCAACGGCCGTACCCGACCGCGACGCCGCCACAACGGCCGCCCCGAGCGCGAGCCCCCCGTCGCCCATGTGCGGAAAAACGTAGACATCCTCCACGTCTGGTAGCAGACGGATGCGTCGCGTGGCTTTCACATTCGACACCACGCCACCAGCCAGGGCGACCCGTGCGAGTCCGGTCAGACGAACGGTGTCGCAAGCGAGCGCCACACACGTGTGCTCCACGACGCGCTGCGCCAAATATGCAAACTGCTCATTTGCGTATCGCCAATGGATCTGCGCGAGTGCTCGCCGCAACGCGTGACCGGGACGCGCCGTCTCGATGACGCCCTCACGCACGCGCACCCAGGCGAGCAGCGGGTTTTCTTCGTCTGCAATCGGCGCCGCGTAGTCCGCCAGCGCCATCACCTTGCCCTCGTCCTCCAGTTCGCGCATGTTCAGGAGGTTCGTCACGTGCTCGAAGAACACGCCCAGCGAGGATCGCGCCGATGACGCCGCCACACGCTCCAGCCGGCCGTCGCGAAACGCCGAGATGGTTGCAGAGAGACCATCGCCCAGACCGTCGATTGTCAGCACCGAGCACGGTGCGAAATCTGCCCCCCACGCCGCTGCCGCCGCGTGCGCTTCGTGGTGGTCAACGAGCCTGAGCTCGGCCCGCGTAAGTGCGTGCTGAGCGAGTTGCCGTCGGAGCGCGAGGTGGCTGAGCGCCTTCGAGACCGGCCCGGGTGACCACTCGGTCATCCGATACTTCACAACACGAGTCAGTCCAGCGAAAGAGCCGGGGTGGGCTTTGCGCCGACGAACGGCATAATAGCGTTCCTTGCTTCCCGGCCACCAGCGGCCCAGTGTTTTGGCCGGATCGGAAGTGGAGGCCGCCACGACATCGACCTCGTCGGGCCTCAGACCCGCGTACGCCAGGCACGCCTGAATCGAGCGCGTGGGAAAGCGAACCTCGAGCTTGCGCCGGCTCAACCGCTCTTCGTTCACCGCGAAGCGGAGCCGACCTCCCTGCAGCAACGCGGCGCCCGAATCGTGCCCGTCCCAGATGCCAAGTACGTTCACGGTGTCGTCACGAAAAACGGGGACTGCCCTCGTTGTCGCCAGCGTCAGGTCTTGCGGGCCGCGGCCAAGAGGCCGCGCCCCACGACGTTCACTCGAGGCACCGAAAGTCAAGTTTCGGTGCCTCGAGGGTTCCCGAAAACGAGGGCTGTCCCCGTTTTTCGTCAGAAGAACAGATACTTGACGAGCGAGAAGCCGTAGCGCGGCGCACTCCGCCACACGCGAATATGTGAAGCGCCGTGAGCCCGGGGGTGCTCGTGGCTCGGGACTTCGCCCATCCGGAAGCCTCGTCGCAGAGTCTTGATGATCATCTCTTGTTCGATCGTTGTCACATTCTCGCGCAGGTCCAGTTGCCGGAGCACGCTCGTCCTGATGGCGCGGAAGCCGTTCTGACTCTCGCTCAGTCGACAGTTGAAACGCCAGTTGATGCATGCCGTGATGAACGAGCTGCCGGCGAGGCGGAGGAACTCATCGAACCCGCCGTGCAACTCGCTCGACCCACCCCTCAGCCGCGACGCCGAGACGTGATCCGCCTGGTCGGTGAGAATCGGCTCCACCAGCAGCGGAATGTCCTCAGGGTCATGCGATCCATCAGCGTCCAAGAGAACCGTGATGGGTGCGTGGATGCACGGAATGGCTCGACGAATAGCCTCTCCCTTTCCTCGGCCGCCGTCCATCAGGACGCGGGCGCCGCTTCGCGCGGCGAGATCGCGCGTCCCGTCGGTCGAGTGTCCGACCACCACGATGACCTCGGCTGCGTAGCGGCGTGTCCGTGTGATGACCTCTGTGATGCTCGGCGCTTCCTGCTTCGCCGCAATCACCACCGACACGTCGGTGGCCACGTGATGGCTTACAGCCCAATCCAAGTGCGCCTGCATCGTCGCGTCGGTGAAACAGGTGACGTTCATCGTGCACGCCCCTGAGCCGATGGCAGTGCCGTGCGGTGTCGGCTTCGGCCGCGCCCCGCCAGAACGTTGCCCAGGATGCTCTGATACGCTTCGCAGGCGGTCCAGCACTGGGGGCACTGTCCCTTCCAGATCTCGCCCTGGAGTTGCTGGGTATCGAGATTATTCCAGATGGGATCCAATCGCATCCCGGTGTCGCGCAAGTAACCGATCGGCTTTGAGTAGGTGATACAGGGGTAGACGACGCCCCACGGATCGATGAAGCAGCTCGCTCGGAGAGCATGACACGGCATGGGTGTGCGTCCGGTCTGCAGAAACTCGTCCAGACGTCCGAGATACGTGCTCTCGAGGAGCTCGGTCGCTGAACGTGGACGTCCTCTCAGTCTCCGATACTCCGCCAGCTCCCGGCGAACCTTCACCGGGTCGGGTTGCATCGTGCTCGATCCGCTGTTGTCGTAGTAGTGGCTGGACACCTGGGCCACATTCAGGTGAACATCGTTGATCGTGAGCCCTGGGCATTCACGGGCGCACGCCTCGAACGTCTCAGCGAATCGCCCGAGGTTATAGGACGAGAGCGTCACCCCGAAGACCGTCACAATCCCCGGAATGCGCCGAAGGGCGTTGAACGTCTCGACCTGACGCCTGAAGCCCCCTGTGATTCCACGAATCCTGTCGTTCGTCTGCTCGTCGCCGTCGAGACTGACCGTGACGACGGTCTGCGCAGGACCTCGTCCCGCGATACGCTCGACGCTTCTCACGATGCGATCGGTCAGAAAGCCGTTCGTGGGAAAATGCAGGAGCGCAAGGCGGTGCCAGCCGGATACGACCGCGTCGAGAATCTCGTCGATATCCGGACGAAGAAAGATCTCACCTCCCGTGAGATCCACCCAGGTGATGTTCGGATTCTCGCGAACGATGGCGATCACTTCGTCGGTCGTCAGCTCGTCTGTCGGCCTGCGCTTCCAGATGTTGCACGTCTTACATCGATACTGACACCAGTATGTGAGGCAGAAGTTCAGCTTGAGGGGCGCGGCGGGACGGGTGGCCGTTGATTGAAGGAGCGCGACGCCGACGTGAGCCGAACGAGTGATTCGTTCAACGAGGCGTCGGTTGTTCATGCCTTTGTCCTACTTGGGCTCGAATTTGACTGCACGGATGATCCAGCGGCCATTTCGCCTTTCCAACGTGAACAGGTCGGTCCTTTCATAAGGCTTCGGAGAGCCCACAACAGCTCGAGGTGCCAGGCGGGCGTCAACTTTGACGGTTGCGCTCCCCAGCGCAGGGTCGAGGTCGATGAATTCCGGCTCGCCGGAGAACGCGTAGTCCAGAGCCTTGTACTGTTTGAGCTGCTTTCCGTAAGCTTCCGTTACGCCGGGATAGACGCGCCGAAGCGCCTGCACGTCGAGCCGGCGATGGGCGGCGCGGTACGCATCGAGAACCTTCTGGATTTCCTCTTTGGCCACCGCCTCCGGCGGGACCTCCGGCTCAGACGGCTTCTCCGCGTCAGGGTCCGGAGTGTCTGGCGTCGTAGATTGTGGCTTTGGACCAGCGGGTGTGGGCGGCGACGGAGGCGGTTCGACCGGTGCCGGGCTCGTGGGACGGTCACGAACGAACGTCGCGCCACACGTGCGTGGCTCTGTCATCACCGTCTCACCTGTCATCGTCGCACAGTCTCCGGTGAAACCTTTGAACGTGTAGCTCTGATCAGGCAGAGCATCCAGTGTGATTTCGTCACCTTCCGGATGCTCTATCGAGCACTCGGAGCCGAGCGTGCCGCACTGAATGCTCGCGCCCACGATGGTGCCACCCTCCGGCCGGACAATGGTGAGCAGTTGAACCGGCGTCTCGAGCGTCTCAGGAATCGGAATGAACGTCGCCCCACAGGTTCGTGCCGCGTCCATGGTCGTCCGGCCGTTTGGCGCGCAGTCGCCGGTAAACTCGCCGAACGCGAACCCCGCATCAGGCTCGGCGCGAAGCTGCACGGTTTGGCCAGCGGCTAGCGTGGCCGTGCAGTCCGAGGCGACGGTGCCGCACGTGATACCACTGGCCGAAACGGTGCCACCCTCCGGTCTGGTGATGGTCAACGACTGGCTGGACCACCACGCCCAACGCCATAAGAATAGGACAATCGCCGCGAGGAGCGCGATCGCGGCGAGGATCGCGACGACCTGGAGTGCCCGCCTCCAACCTTTCCACCGCGGTCCGGATCGAGCCCACAGAGACAGAGCTCCGGCGCGATTCCACGAAGAGTGCCGTCTCGGGTGGGCACGAGTCTTGAGCACGGTCGGCGGCGCGGCCGATACCGGCCCTGGTGGATGGGGAGCCGTCCTCAGCACCGTTGGCGCCGCGGGCGTCACCGGCCCCGCGGAATGCGGAGCGGTCCTGAGCACGGTCGGCGGCGCGGCCGCGACCGGCCCCGCGGAATGCGGAGCGGTCCTGAGCACGGTCGCCGCCTCTGCGGGAGCTGCAGCCGTTCCGAGCGCCGTTGGCGCCGCGGGCGTGAGCGCCGGGAACGCGGGAGGCGGTGCCAGCGGCCGCAGAGAGCGTTCGAGGCGCTCGATGAAGGCTCGAGCACCCTTGTGCTCCGGATCTTCCGCGAGCGCTTCGATCGCGAATCGTCGCGCGACCTCATGTGCGCCCTCTTCATACGCCGCAAGCGCGCGGTGGTACGCGGCATCCGCGCGCGAGTCGCGCGATTTCCGTCCCGAGCTCTCCGACGGTGGGGGCGTCGGCCGCGCCGCGGGCGGCGGAGCCGTATCCGAGGGCCCCAGCCGCCAGCGCTGGCGCTCGAGGTCTTCCTCGAGCGTCACGGCGTCTTGATAGCGCCGGCCAGGATCTTTTTCGAGCGCGCGGGCGATGATCTGTTCGATTTCTGGATTGAGTCCCTCGATCAATGAGGTGAGGGGAGCTGACTGGCCGTGCAGCACCTTATGCTCGACCTCGCGCGTGTTGGTCCCCGAAAATGCCTCGCGATACGACAGGAGCTCGTAGCACACCGAGCCGACGGCGAACAGGTCACTGCGGCGGTCGATCTCGCCGCCTTCGATCTGCTCGGGCGACATGTAGCCGGGCGTGCCGATCCGCACGTTCACCTCGGTCATCTGCATGCCCACCCGGGTCAGAGTGCTTTCAGACACGCGTGCAATTCCGAAGTCGAGGATCCTCAGCCGTCCGTGCTGATCCACCATCAGGTTGGCCGGCTTGACGTCACGATGAATGATGCCGGCCTCGTGCGCGTGCGCGAGCCCAGAGCACAGCTCCACCATTAGCTTGAGCTTCTGCGCCAGCGACATCGGGGCCTGCCGCTTGATCTTCTCTGCCAGCGTTTCGCCCCGGACGTACTGCATGACGATGAACGGCGAGCCGCCATATTCGCCAGAGTCGTAGATATCCACGATATTGGGGTGGGTCAGCGCGGCCAGTGCTCGGGCTTCACGCGCAAACCGCTGTCGCAGATCACCGAAATCGAGGGTCGCATTCAGCAGCTTGAGGACGACGAGTCGCTTCGTGTTGGGATTGGTGTCCCGGGCCAGATACAGCGTGCCCATGCCGCCAGTCCCGATCAGGCTCTTGATTTCGTAGCGGCCGATTGTGTCGGGAACGACGTGCGGAAACATAGAAACAAAATCGCGAGAATGCTTAGTACAGCACGCGACGGTTAGTACAGCAAGGGAAAGGGCCGGAAGGGACGGCAGCACGACGACGCCGCCCTACCAGTGACAGAAGCTCAGCAATAGTATGACGCAAGCTTATCTTCCGTGCAGCTTGAGGGCGACGAGTCGATTCGTGTCGGGAGTCGTGTCGCGAGCCAGAAACAGCGTGCCCATGCCGCCAGCACCAATAGGGCTCTTGATTGCATAGCGGCCGATGTGTCGGGGGACGCCGCTCGCGAACACACAAGACTAAACGAGCCAAGCCCCTATCCCGAACAGGTGCGACGTTTCCAACCTGAGCATGGTTTCTGGCCGAAATTGACCGGATCTTCCCGGATTCACGCCTTCTCCAAGGCTCAGGGCGCCTGAGCTTCTCGCCCGTCGACTGGGTGCGGGGGCGACCTGAGGCTCCCGAAAGGGGCGAGGGACGCGAGCAGCTCCCGTGGGGTGGCGGACGCCCTCTTCGTTGACAAGCCCAGCACCGGCCGATAATCTGAGCCCGTCTTCGAGGTCCGCGCGTCCCCACGGCCAGGCGCGAACCAGGAATGGAGCCTTTTGCACATGGATGGACGCGACAGCATTCCGTCGCTTTTAGTGCTCAGGAAACTGACGCGTGCCATCACCGACGCGGTCCGCGCGCAGATGACCGAGTATCTGGCGACGCTGGCGCCGCTGTTGCAGCCCAAGATCGTGCTCGGCGATTATATTCAGGGCGGCTCGAAGGAATCGACGCGCAAGGCCGACAAGGCTTTCAAGGAGCTGCAGACTCTCTACGAGAAGGTTGCCGGCACCAAGCCGTTCAATCTGGCGCGAGAGCTGACGCCGCCGCTCACCTTTTCTGGCGTCGGCCTCGAAATCACGGCGGTTGACTATCCCCACACCGTGCAATCGGGCTCGGACACGAGGACGATCATGGTGCGGTCTCCGCTGACATGGGTGCTGACCTATGCGGGCTTTGCGCCCTCGCGGTTGCCGGACCTACTGAAGGCGAAGCTGCGCCCTGGTGACGAGCTGGAGCGGTTCGTGCTCAGCTACCTGCTCATGCACGTCGTGACGACCAGTTCGCGGGGGCTCATGCACACGTTCGACGCGCTGCACTTTCCGATCACGACCAGCACGTCTCCGGAGTTCGGCGCTCTGCCAATCACGCGCATCGGCGTTGGAATCTCCACTGCGCGTCCCTCGGACGCGGTCATCCTCGAGAGCGCGGAGCTCACGGGAATGGACGCGTTCGAAGAGGTGGTCAACGTGGCGGATCTCTCGACTCTGCGTGATCCTTTGAAAGAGCGACTGCTGGAGATTGGCCGTCAGCAAGCGCCCGAGCTCGTCTCGAGCTGATACGAGCCCCGCCCGATGAGCTGAAGCCGAAGTAGGGCGCGGCTTTAGCCGCGCCACCCCGCCGATCTGTAGCTCAACGTGATTGAGGGCGATAAAACCAGAACGTCCCGCGTACCCTGATCGTCGTCGTCTGGTTGCCATCCTTGCGCGTGCTGTTCGAGAAGAACAGCTCGTTGCGGGCGACCGGCGAGCCTCCCGGATGGTTCTGCTCGAGCACGGTGATGGCGCCGTTCCCCTCCACGCGCTCGACGATGGCTGTATGGTGTGGGCGCTCCTGGACCGCGGTGTCGGTGGGACCTGATCCGTCCGGATTCGTGATGTCGATCTCGCGCTCGTAGACGTAGTTGCGAAATTGAATCACGTCTCCTGGCCTGATGTCGGCCAGACCGACCCTAGTTCCCCACACGTAATCAGCGTTGGGCGTCACCGTTCCGTGGTCGGCAGCGCTCCGCGCGCCGGCGCTGCGCAGCGCGCGATCGGCCAACGTGAAGCATTCGCCGTCTCCAACGCGCTGTCCCACGCGCTGACGAGGGAAGCTCACGATGCGGTCGGCCATGCTGGCCTGGGTCTGCTTCGGACTGCCGCCCTTTGCGTCGAGCCCGATCGGGCCGGGTGTCGGCGACTTGGTGCGGGGCAAGGTGCCTTCATCGATCGTGATGGGTTCGCCGAGCTCGTTGGCAGGTGCAGGAGTAAGACCGTCGCCCATCTCTCTACTCCATTTCAGACAATATGCCGTTCTTGTGCCGAGACTAACACGTCGCAAGCACAGAGCAAATAGCGTCCAAGGCGGGCCACGAGTTGGGTACGAGTCAGATCAAAGTATCACCGCGATTTGTAGTTTAGTACGTTGTGTGGCAGGTGACACCTTGCCATCATGGGGCGTATGGTTCACCGCCGCACGATTCAGCGGCGGATCGTACTATAACGTCGCCGAACGGTTCGCATGCGCTTCCGAGACGTGGAGCTCGTCGCGCTTGTTCGACCTACCTTACCCAGGGATCATCCGGATGCGTCTCGTCATGTCCACTTCAGCCGGCGTTTCCACTGGACCGGACCCAGGCGTCGAGATGG
The DNA here is from genome assembly GCA_009377495.1 of Luteitalea sp. Lineage (GTDB taxonomy): Bacteria > Acidobacteriota > Vicinamibacteria > Vicinamibacterales > Vicinamibacteraceae > WHTT01. The sequence continues at coordinate 300 of WHTZ01000097.1, read as the reverse complement.
ATCCCGAACCTGGAGGACCAGGACCGAGATGTCTGCACCGGAACAGCCGCGTGAGCGAACGTTACGGGAACTCCGAGCGCTGTATTCGGCGAGATCAATCGTCGTATATCAAGCGTATCCAAGATCGATCGCTCTAGCGGCACTGGAGGCTCAGCGCCTCGTCCCACCATTCCGGCTAGAACGTACGACGTGGATTAAGCCGTCGTTTCTGTGGATGATGTACCGGTCCGCTTGGGGCCGGAAGTCGGGCCAAGAGCACATCCTCAAGATCACGCTACACCGCGACGACTTCGATTGGAT
>WHTZ01000096.1 GCA_009377495.1 Luteitalea sp. | reverse complement strand
CCGAACGATCGGCCGTGGCTCACGCGTAGCGTCCGCCGCGCCAGCGGCTTCGTTCAAACGCCGTAGGGACGACCGACCCGCTGCTCGCCCTGCCGGCCGCCACGGCCCGGCTCTTGAGGGGTGATGCGAGGTGACGCCTCGATTGCCACCAAGCCTGCAGCCGTCTCGGCCGAGCCCCGGTTCGATTACTTGAAGGCTCTCCTCCGTTCATTCGCCGTTCATGAGGTCCACACCCTGGAGGTTCAAGGTGCTGAGAATCCTGCACGGCGCGCAAGAATGGCCGACATCGCAGCTGCCACAGCGCTGACGCGCAGGCAGTCGGTCGATTGCGCGAGAAGGTCGCACATTCGCCCCCGGCCACAGGGTGGAGTTCGAAAGCGGGCGACTGTCCGCTGCGGGTTCCGAAAATTCTGATCACATCCTTTCCGGAAATTAGGCATGACGGTTTCCCGCCACCCCGAACGGATGAAAGCGGTACCGCTGCTGCGGTATCGATCCGGCGGAGGTCGCGGTTTCAGAATGGTGCCGAGAACCCGAGGAAATTATGACCTGAGCGTGATTGAGGCACCTCGAATTGTCGCGTTCGGTAACGGACAGCACGCGGAGGATACTCTCCTCATAGCTCACGGCTCCGGATCGGTACGGGACGTTGGCCATGCAACTCTGCTACGCCGTGTGTTGTGGACTGGACGTCCACAAGAAGAGCATTGCTGCATGCCTGGGAGCCCCCGGTCCGGGCGGCCAGCGTGTAGCTCAGGTCCGGACGTTTGCCACGACCACGCGTACGCTGACAGCGCTGAACGGACTGGCGCGTCACCGCCGGCTGCACGCACGTCGCCATGGAGAGCACGGGGATTTACTGGCGTCCCGTGTATCAGCTGCTCGAAGAGCACATGACGTTGATCGTCACCCGCAGGTCTGCCTCACCACGGCACGGTGACCGTCGCAGTCATCACGGTCGCGGCCGGTGAGAGGCCGCGGATCGCGAACCCGCTTGGCGTGCCGTCGGCCCAGCGCAGGCTCGCCTGCGGCGGCGGGGCGTCGGGCAGCAGGTCGTAGCCCGTCGCCGGGTCCGACCCGTCCCACAGCGACTGGCTCGGACGGAAGGTGTCCCACACCGGCCGAATCATGCGGATGCCACGGCGCCCCCAGTCGTTGGCCGCGATGAGCGCCCACTTCTGCGCCCACCAGTCCTGGCGCGACGCGGCCGGCGCGTTCGGCGGCACGGGCGGGATGTTGACGCTGTAGATCGCGGGATCCTCGATGATGTGCCACACACCGAGCCCGCGATCCGGCAGGTTCATGTCGTACGTGTTGTCGGGGAACCGGTTCTCGACGATGAAGTACTCGCGCGTGCCGCGCTGCGGGTGCATGAGGATCCAGGCCTCGCGGTCGCGTTCGACGGACTTCAGCTCGTAGCGCCCCGATCGCAGGATCAGCCGCGGGCGCAGCCATCCCAGCTTCAGTTTCAGGAAGGGACAGAGATGCGCGCCGTTGTAGGTCGCGTCCATCAGGCAGTAGTCGCCCGCGGCGAAAGGGTTGTCGAACGGGATGCCCGCCCACATCCCGTCATTGGGCAGACTGAAGTACAGGTCGGGCAGGCGGCCGACCAGGTGCCCGAGTTCGTGCGCGACGACACCGAGATTCGGCGGGGCGCCGATATACGCCTCTGCCATGGTCGAGATGGTGACGTTGTCGACCACGAGGGGCATGGGGTTCGGGAACTCGCGGCCGACGACGCCGCGATTGGTGCCGAACGGACCGTTCTGCGGGATGACGATGAGCACGCCAAGTTCGTCCGGCCGCAGCGCACCGTCCAGCGGATCGCGGTCGAACGCCTTGTAGTTGAACTGGCCGTCCGCCATGCGGATCGCCTCGGCCCACTTCTGGACGTGAGGGTTCACCCAGCCGTCGCCATCCGTGTCGTTCGTATCCGGAGGCCCCCACCAATACTCCGGCGGCCGGCTCGCATCGAACCAACCGAGCACGCCCGCACGCTCGATGGTGAACGCGCCGCCGCTCTGCTGCAGGTAATAGTCGCGGACGCTGTTGGTCGCGCCGAAGATCTTGTCGTCGACCGCGGCCGACGACGGCGCGGGATCCGACGGACGGTGCGGGTCCCAGAGGAGCGCGACGATCGGCGCGCGGCCGGTCAGGCGTTCCAGCGGGGCGATGGGCTCGCCGGCCGCATCGGTCAGACGACGACTCTCACCATCGTCGTACACCACCACCAGCGAGCGGCGCGGCGTGACCGTGGCGAAATGCTCGATCGTGGCTGGCCCGTTCGGCGTCAGCCAGGTCGTGGGCGCGGCATGGGCGGCAACGCCGCTGGCCGCAGACAGGTCCTGCACCTGCCAATCACGATCGGGCCGCCACCAGAAGCGCAGGAGCGTGTCATCCGTACCGCGCGCGCCGAGAATCTCGGCGTTGGCGTTCGTCTCCTTCAATTGATAGACGTCGCTCACGTCCTCGATCGTTGCGCCGGTGATCGCCGTGACATCGACGACCCGCCAGTTCGACGCGGGCGTCCACCAGTACGTAAAGAGCTGGCCTTGTGATCCGCGTACGGCGACGTGTTCGACGGTGGCCGTGAGCCAGCTCACGGCGCGGCCCGCGGCGCTGCCGCCTGCTATGCCCGAGACGTTCAACGCCTGCCAGTCATGCGCCGGAGACCACCAGAACACTGACAACGTCCCGTCTGGCGAGGCCGCAGCGAGATGCTCGACAAGCAGCGGGCCGTTGTGCGACAGCCAGGCAGTCGGATCGTAGGCAATCGCACGTCGGGTCTTCGCGGTGACGTCGAGCGCCTGCCAGTCACGCGCCGGCGACCACCAGAACACGAGCAGCTCGTTGCCCGGCCCTCGCGCTGCCAGGTGCTCGACGGTCAGGTTGCCGTTGGGCGTCTGCCAGCTCACCGGCGCGCCAGCGATCTTCCGTCCAGTCTTCGCCGAGACGTTCACCGCCTGCCAATCGTGCTGGGGCGACCACCAGTAGACGATGAGGTCGCCAGCGGGCGAACGGGCCGCGAGGTGCTCGACGAGGAAGGGACCGTTGCGCGTCTGCCACGCGGTCACGGCTCCAGTCGCGTGCTGCCCGGTCTTGGCCGTGACATTGACGACCTGCCAGTCGTGTTGCGGAGACCACCAGAAGGTCAATAACTCGTTTGCGGCGCTGGTCGCGGCGAGATGTTCGACATTGAAGGGGCCATTCCGTGTTTGCCAACTGACGGGCGGCCCCACGACCGCGGCGCCGGTGATGCCGGTGACGTCGACGCTCTTCGGAAACGCCATGATGATCAGGGAAACGATCTCGCCCGCTTCAACCGAACAATGCGACTCGCGCGATCAGCACCACACCTGTCGCCTCGAGCGACACTCCCACTCCCGCCTTCGCCGCGTTTGACACCGAAGCGGCAGTCCCTTGATACTGCCGGGAGCGCGCTGACAGGGCGCCACCAACCCGCGGCAAGGGAACACTCCCACCTGTTCGGTCTGAGTCGTGTGCGTGTGCACCTTCTTTCAGCCTGGTTTCAGCGGGGTACAGGCGATTCGTGAAAGGAGGTCGCAATGACCGCTTCGAAGTCTCTCCCTGCTCGTCCGTCTCGCGAGTCCCTCCGTAAACAGGCAAAGAAGCTCGCGCGCGACATCGCCGCCGGTGACACCGGTGCCATCGCACGTGCGCGGGTGCAACTGCCCAATGTTGACCTGCCCTTGACGCAGCGCAACGCGCAACTCGTGATCGCGCGCGAGTACGGATATGCCGGCTGGCAAGACCTCACCGCCGAGGTGAACAAGCGCCTCGGCCAGGGTCTCGAGTGGGCGGTAACACAGGCTCGACGCGTCATTCACGACAACGACGTCGAACGCCTGAAGCAACTGCTGGCTGAATACCCGGCGTTGCTTTCCTGGCAAGGCAACAACGGTGACGGCGGTCTCCTGGGAATCGCCACCGGGGCCTACGGCGACACCTTCGACGCGGACAGGGAACAGATTTTCACTCGCGCGGCGTGCGCAGAGCTGCTGATCGACGCCGGCGCGGTCGTGACGCCATCGGTGTGCGAGGGTCTCATCGATTCCCGCGCCAGGGGGCTGCTGCAGCTGTTTCAGCGTAAAGGCCCGCTTCCGCGCACGCTCAAGTTCTTTGCGGCGCTTGGTGATCTCGACGATGTTCGCAGCTCTCTTGATGAGAACGAGAACGATCTGGCGGCCGTCAATGAAGCATTCATCTGCGCCTGCCGCTTCGAGCACGAGGCCGTCGCGTTACTTCTGCTGAAGCGATCCATCGCGCTCGATGCCGAACTCGGCAAACACATCGACGAAACCGCGGACCGCCTCTCCTTCGTCAAGTACTTCATCGAAAACCGATCGCTGGACTTCGCGCATGCTACAGCGGCCGGACCGTGGCAGGCCTTTCTCATGGGGCAGGTCATGCGCGTCGTCCACGACGGCGACCTGACGGCGTTCGTCAGCGGGTTGCAGCGTGAGCCGTGGCTGCTTGGTGAAGCCTGCGTGTGGTTTCAAGTTGAGCTCATCGAGCGCGCAACGCTGAACGATCGCGAAGAATTCATCGTCGCTCTGCTCGACCTCGATCCCGCACTCCTGCGGCGACAGCCGCCGCCTCCATCGCAAGCCATCGAGCTCGCATTCACGTACAGGAACACGCACCTCATTCCATTACTCACCCGCATCTGGGCAGTGCCGGACGATCTGCCGCATGCGGCAGGCATGGGCAACCTCTCGCGGGTGACGCACTGGTTCGACGAATCCGGCGCGCCTGCGCTGGGCGATCTTGACAATCACTATCCCTACAACGACCCGCGCGCGGGGGCACCTCCACTGGGATCCGCCCACGGCGCAGCAGGTGCTCGACACGGCGCTCGCCTTTTCCGTGATCAACCGTCACTTCGACGTGGCGGACTTCCTCCTCGAACACGGCGCCGATATCAACACCACCCGGAACTCCCATGAGCCGGCGAGCATCCTGCACCATCTGGTCTTTGAGGGCAACTACGACTCGATGCGATTTCTCATCGACCGTGGCATCGACATGACCACCAAGGACTACCGCTGGAACAGTACTGCACAGGGTTGGGCGCTCTACGGCAAGAAGGACCAGAAGATGGCTCAGTGGCTGGAGGAGGCGGAACGGCAGCGGGAGCAGGGGCCACGGTGAGCGCCCCAGAGCACTTGCCAGGGCACCTCTGTGAACCGCGGCGAGCGCCCGCGACCGGCGGTGGGGCCGCGGCGACCAATCGACGAGCTGTCAACCGGAGCGCGTCTAGTCGCCGCAGCCAGGCGACTGTCTGGTTCCAACTCGTGAAAATGCGGCTCACCAGTCTAAATGGGCCCTCGGTAACGCCGAAGGGGCTTTCCATCCGCGGTCGAGCCGGTGGAAATACACTTGGCGACTACTCGGGAGTCTCGCGTCCCGGTGCAGGCGAGCAGACGCGGGGAGATCATCGCAGATGTTACCGCGAGGCGAAGAGCGCAACGTCTTCTCGCGCGCGAGCCGCGTTCGCTCGAGTTCGTACGGACCGTCAGTCGATCGTGAACACGACCTTGCCCTTGTGATGCCCGGCACCGAAATGCCGAAAGGCATCGCGCGCCTCGCTGAGTCGATAAGGGCCGTCGATGACAGGCACCAGCTGGCCGGCTTCGAAACGCTCGTTCAAGTACGGCAGGTCCCGGTTCTGTCGCAGACCGATGAGTCGTACGGCCTTGTCTGTGGTCACGCCAATCCACCAGCCAACGAAGGCCACCCGCAGCAGTCGTGCGATCTCCGGTCCTCCGACGGTCGCGTACGTTCCGCGTGGATTCAGCGAGCGCGCGTACTCGAATGCCGTGCGCGTGGTCTTCGTATCGAGCATCAGGTCGTAGCGCCGTCCGTTTCTGGTGAAGTCTTCCTTCGTGTAGTCGATGACGTGGTCGAAGCCGAGACTCCGCATCATCTCCAGTTTTGCGGCGCTGTCGACTCCGGTGACCTCGACGTCCTGCAGTTTCGCGAGCTGGATGGCGATCGTACCGACGCCGCCCCCGGCGCCGTTGATCAGGATTCGCTGACCCGCTCGCAGCGGCCCACTCGCAAAGAGGCCTTGCACGGCGAGCTGGCCGGCCTGGGGTAGCGCGGCCGCTTGCTCGAAGGTCATACGTGCGGGTTTCGGCGCCAAGGCGCGTTCGGGAGCACAGACAGACTCCGCAAAGCCGCCCCAGCCGCGAACGCCGAAGGCAGACAAATCGCCATAGACCTCGTCCCCCACGCAAAAGCGCTGAACGCCGCTGCCCACCGCGGCGACTCGCCCGGCGACGTCGGAACCGAGAATACGCTGTCTCGGCGGACCGAAGGGGAACGGAAGCGTCGGGCCCTGGAGCAGCCCCCAATCCCAATCGTTGATTGACGCCGCATGCACGCGGATCAGGACTTCGGTTTCGTGTGGAACTGGCCGTTCGACCTCCCGAACTTCGAGCACGTCGGGAGAACCGTATCGGTCGCGAATCAGCGCTTTCATCGTACGTTCAGGCTCCAGCCGACGTCGAAAGGCGTTCCCGCACGCGGGCACTCACACGAGATACGGGTGGTGTTCACCCCAGGTTCTCGCGATTGGTCCTGACTGACGCCGCAGGGACGACTGACCCGCCGCCCTGCCCTGTAGGCACAGCTCATGCAGGCACAGCTCATATTGACATTCGATAGCGATCGGCCCATACTGCCGCTCATATAGAACGACGATAGGACATGCCATGCCAAGCCAGCGCGCGGCTCTCCTGCAGGATACGCTCGATCTCCTTATTGGAGGCGTGACGACATGTCGCGCCTGACCAGCTTTTGGCGAAACCTGTTCCGCCGCGGGCGCGTCGATCGCGACCTGGACGACGAGCTGCGTGCCATGGTCGAGCTGCTCATCGAGGAAAACGTCCGGGCCGGCATGACCCGTGAGGAGGCCCGCCGCCTGGCTCGCGTGAAATTGGGAAACGTCGAAACGATCAAAGACAATGTCCGCGACGCGCGAGTAGGGGCATCGGTCGAGAATCTGGCTCGCGACTTCCACCACGCTGCGCGCACGCTGGTGAAGAGCCCCGGTGTGGCCGTGATCATCGTGATCACGTTTGCGCTCGGAAGCGCCGGCGTCACCACGATCTTCGCCCTCGTCAGTGCGATCCTGATTCGCCCACTGCCATATCCTGGGTCGGAGCGTCTCGTCACCGTCAAACACGCAGCACCAGGACTGGGCCTGGCGGATGCTGGCCTTTCGAGCGGAACGTATTTCCATTACCGCTCTCATGCCAAATCATTGGAGGCGCTCGCGGTCTATTCGGAGACCGTCCTGAACGTCTCGGTTCCGGGGAGCGCGACGGAACGAGTGCACGTCACGTACGCCGGCCCCGAGTTGTTCGATGTGCTGGGCGTGCGTCCGGCGCTTGGTCGCCTCTTCACGAACGAGGATGCTCGACCGGGATTCATGGACACGACATGGCCTGTCCCTGTCCTCTTGAGCCACCAGTGCTGGCAGCGCCGGTACGGCTCGGATCCACGCATCATCGGGCGAACAATCACGCTCAACAACCGGGCTCGGCGCGTCATCGGTGTGCTGCCTGCGGAGTTCTCCTTCCCTCGTCCTGAGACGGAGATCTGGATGCTCTTCGTCCCACCCCAGCAGACCGCAAGCTTCGCAAGGCAGCTCGAGTATCGCGCGGTCGCTCGACTTCGTCCGGCGTCAGTGCGGCCGCAGCCGCAACGGAACTCGAGCGGATTCTTCCCTCAATCGAAGGAGTCTATGCAGATGCAACGGCCGAACGCCTCGCGGAAGTGCAACTGAAACCGATAGTCGTGCCCCTCAAAGAGGACGTGATTGCCGATGTTCGCAAGTTCCTCCTGCTCCTTTTCGGAGGTACGACCTTCCTGCTGCTGGTTGCGTACGCCAACACCGCCTCTCTCTCTCTGGTGCGAGCGGAGCACCGTCACCACGAGATGGCGGTCCGGATCGCACTCGGCGCCCGTCCGACTGATCTCATGAGGCTGTTCCTCACCGAAGCAGCCATGCTCTCCACCGCCGGAGTGGCCCTTGGCCTGTTGCTCGCGCATCTGGCCCTGAAGGCCATTGTTGTCTTCACTCCGGTCAGATTGCCGCGTCTATCTGAGGTGGGGCTCGACAGCCGGGTCTTCGCGTTCGCCTGCAGCTTGGCCGTGCTCGGGGCGCTCGTCTTTGCTGGGATTGCGTTCCTGAGGCAGTCTGCGCCAGCCTCGACTGCGGCAGCCGTGCTCAAGGGATCCACCAGAATCACAGACGATGGCAAACGGCTGCGCATGCGGAGCGTGCTCGTGGCGGTGCAAGTCGCGCTTGCGCTGGCGCTGTTGGCGGGGTCCGGCCTGATGGTACAGAGCTTCTGGCGACTCTCGCGGGTGGATCCGGGCTTCGACCCCTCAGGCGTGCTCACGGTCGAAATCGGCCTGCCGACCAGCAGGGCCGGCCGGCACCAACAGATCTATGAGGAGTTGATCGATCGCGTTCGAGCGCTCCCCGGTGTTCGAACCGCGTCAGCGGCGAGCTCGCTGCCGCTCGATGGAACGGCTTACGCGTTCCCCATCGCGATTGGCGCTGAGCCTACAGAACGGCCAATCGCGATGAAGTTCGTCATGCCAGAGTATTTCCAGACGATGAGGACGCCCGTCATCGACGGCGCCAGCTTCGCATCGGACGAAACCGTTGACCTGCCGAACGCGGTGTTTGTAAGCGCCGCCTTCGCCCGCCGATATTTCCCTGGGGAGAGTCCGATCGGAAAGAGTATCAGGCGCCTCGAGGCTGACGGCAAGGAAGTCGAAATGTTCGACCGACCTGTTCCAGCCTGGACCATCGTGGGAGTGGTGGCCGATGTGCGTGAGGAGTCGCTCCGTAGCGAGCCCAAGGAGATGGTCTACATTCCTGTTCGCGATCCGGCGGTCGAGCGCTCGATCGTTCCGACGAACATGGCCCTCGTGATTCGCTCCGACGGGCCACCAACCTCGCTGGCCAGTGCGGTGCGGCGGACGATTCGCGAGGTGGACAGCTCGCTCAGCGTTGCGAGAATTCGGCCGATGGACGTGATTCTCGCAACGTCCGTCGCGATCGAGCGATTCCTCGCCGCGCTGCTCCTCGTTGCAGCGGCCGCGTCTCTGTTGCTTGGCGCGATCGGCGTTTACGGCGTCGCTACTCAGGCCGTCCGCCGACGCGAGCAGGAATTTGGCATTCGGGTGACGATCGGAGCGCGGCCCGACCAGATTATGGGAATGGTGCTCAGAGAGTCAGTGGCGTTCGTCCTGGTGGGGGTGGTGGTGGGAATCGCAAGCGCACTTGCCGCGACGCGCGCGTTGCGCGCGTTCCTTTTCGAGGTCAGCGCGACGGATCCAGCGACGCTCGCGGCCGTGACGGCTCTCGTAATTGCGGTCGCACTCATCGCCAGCCTTCTACCTGCCCGTCGAGCGATGCGGCTGGATCCTGTTGCAACGCTCCGTAACTGATGGACCTGCCAAGTAACGTTGGCAACGTCGATGCCTTCACAGTTCGGTGGGATTCACGCCTCCGAATGGAAAGGACTCGACACCCGGCGATGACGACCAGAGTGACCATAGGGAGCACGTCATGATTGAATCGCGACGGACGTTTCTGAGAACGCTCGGGGCGGCGGCTGCTGTGGCGACATTACCGGGCGCCGCGGCAGGCATGGATCCCATCCGACGCCGTGGCGGGCCGCAGATGCAGCTCAGCTTGGCCGCCTACTCGTTCCGCAAGTACCTCACAGACTACCGGCGTGAAGGTGCCGGCGCCGCGCCGGGTGAGATGACGCTCGAGGACTTCATTGATTTGTGCGCCGAGTACGGCCTGCCCGGAACCGAGCCCACGTCCTACTATGTCCCGGAACCCTTGCCGAACGGGTATCTCCAGAGACTGCGCCGGCGCGCGTTCCTGGCTGGCCTCACGGTGTCGGGCACGGCGATTGGCAATACGTTCACGCATCCGCCTGGCCCTGATCGTGACCGCGAGATCGCCTATACCAAGCTCTGGATCGACCGGGCCGTCGACATGGGAGCGCCGACGATCCGGATCTTCGCTGGCAACGTTCAGAAGGGCACGACCGAAGCCCAAGCTCGCCAGTGGTGCCTCGATGCCATTCGTGAGTGTTGCGACTATGCCGGATCAAAAGGCGTGATCCTCGCCCTCGAGAACCACGGCGGCATCGTCTCGACGGCTGAGCAACTGGTCTCGATCGTCCGTGAAATCGACTCCGAGTGGTTCGGTGTCACCTGGGACAGCGGCAATTTCCGCAGCGGCGATCCGTACGCCGAGCTGGCCATGGCGGCGCCGTACGCGGTCACGGCGCAGGTCAAGACCAGAGTCAGCTCGCCCGAGGGGTCGAAGCCGGCCGATCTGCCGCGGGTCGTCAAGATCCTCCAGGACGCCAACTATCGCGGGTGGCTCGCGCTGGAGTACTCGGCTGAGGAGGAGCCCAAGATCGCGGTCCCCAAATATCTCGAGGAGCTTCGGCGTCTCACGGCGCCCCCGCCTCATGTGTCGAGCGCGGCTGGTCGACGTACCCGATGACCTTCCGTCGATTCATGTCAAAACGCGAAGCGCACGCCGAGCCGTATGAAACGTTCGCCGTACGCACCGGTGATCTCCGAGAAGCCATTCAGATCTTGAATCGAGCCATCAGGGTTGAGGAGGATGTCTGAGACATTCGTTCCAGGGTTGTCGAAGTGCGCCGTGTTGAGGACGTTGAAGGCCTCGAAGCGCAGCTCCGCCGTGCGCCGACCGCCGAGGCTCATCACCCGGAACAGGCCAAAGTCCCAGTTGGCGTAGCCAGGCCCCCGCATCGAGTTGAACCCCGCATCACCGAAGCGTGGCTCGGTGACTGGCGCGAAGGCGAGAGGGTCAAACCACGGGTTACCCTCGCCGACGCCGTCGAGGATGTCCACCTCGGACTTCACCTGATCGGCCATCTGGGTGTTACCGGGCGCGTTGAGCGACGTGTCATCTGCCTCGATACTGAACGGCGTTCCACTGTACAAGCTCACCGCATTGTTGACCTGCCAGCCGCCGAGGAGAGCTGAGAGGACGCCACTCTCGCTCAGCCAGCGACGGCCCTTGCCGAAGGGCAGCTCCGCGATGCCGAGGATGTGCAGCGCGTGCGTGCGGTCGAAGCCGGAGAGCGCCCGGTTGAGATGGTAGAGCTCCGGAATGTTGATTTCCGGGCTGCCATCACTGTTGTCGTTGCCGGCGATGCCCATCGAGCGGGACCAGGTGTAGTTGGCTTGAAGCTGGAAGCCATTGGCAAACCGCCGGTCCAGGCGCGCCTGTAGTGCGTGGTAATTGGTGTTGCCCACCGGTGCCACGAGCTGCGTCTGGGCATCGCGTCCGAACTCGCCGAAGAGCTGACGGCCCTCCCGGCCACCATCGATGGGTGACCAATTCAGCTCGCGGAAGCCAAGCTGGTCGACTTGGCGGGTGCCGACGTAGCCGACCTCGCCCACGAAGCCCAAGCCGAGCTCGCGCTGGAGGATCACGTTCCACGACTCGACGTAGCCGCGATCGAACTCATCTGGCAACGTGACCACGGAGACGTCCCCAGGTACTGCGATAATGCCGTTGCCGAGATCCGGCGCGGGGATCTCGGGGATTCCGTCCTCGAGCCGCCTGGCGAAGGCGTACGTATTCGGCGCCTGCACGACCAGGCTGAGCAGCACCGGGTGGTTCGTGCGCATCGGCCGTGCGAGCGCGTACGGATCGTTCGTAATGCCATACCCGGCGCGCACGACGGTCGTTTCGGTTGGCCGCCACGCCGCGCCAAGCCGCGGCGCGAGCATGGTCTTGCTCACCTCGACGCCGAGATCCATCGGCACCGACCCGACGCCGCCGATCTCCATCATGTTCGTCTCGACGTTGTAGCGCTCGAGGCCCCGGTCCGCACGGCGCGGGATGGGGAAGTACTCCCAGCGTGTGCCGAATGACAGCGTAAGCGTCGGGCCCACCCGCCATTGATCGCGGACGTAGAGGCTGTACTGCCAATTTCGCGTCGTGTACGGGGCGTCCACCTCGAAGATGCGCCCGGTCGTGGTCGGCAAGCCGAGCAGAAACGTCGCCCAGGAATTGAAGTTGTTGCCCGACGGGCCACCGACGATCTGCGTCGGCCCAGACTCGAACTCGAACCCGCCGCGGGCGCCAAGGCCGCCGCTGATTTCCGGCTGGGTATGGTTCATGGTCTGGTGGTAGATGTCACTGCCGAAGCGGATGCTGTGATTGCCCTTGAGCCAGGTCGCGTTCAGCACGTATTGGATCTGATCGTCGCTGCGATAGTAGGGCATGTAGGCTTCGGTCGTGCCGTAACCCGTGTAGCCCGACACGTCGAATTCCGGCATGCCGCCCTCGAAGCGTCGTGTGCCGTTGGTGCCAGGCAAGCCCAAGACGTCACGCCCGACATTGACGTCGATGTTCGACATCTCGACGCCGCTATTCATCCGCACCCAGCCCACGTTGGCATCGATGACGAGGTTCGGCCTGAGCGTGTAGGTCGTACCTGCCGAGAGGTTGTACGTATTGCCCGACCCGATGCCGGGGTTCCCACCGCCAATGGGCGGCCCTTGGAGCTCCTCGCCGAACACGGTCGCGTTCTCCGTGTAGAAGTCGAGCACGCTGTAGCGAACGAACGCGTTCATCCGGTCCGTCGCGTTCCAGTTGAACTTACTGTCGACCGTCCATCGATCGAACTTGTACGGCGCTTGCACGAAGTAGTTGTCGGTCTCGGGCATGGTTCCGTCGGGCCGCGGCAGGTTCGGCTGCGGGATGCGCTCGATGAACCACTCGGCGATGGGGTGGAATCGGTCGGGCGGGATCCGGTTGTTCGGGAACGGCGTGCGGCCTGATCCGTCGGGGTTGCCCGTCTGCGGGTCGTAGATCGGCGTAGGCGACGCCGACAGATCGCCGCGCCGGAGTGGGTCGGTCGGCACCGACTGAATGGAATTGACCGCCTGACGGTCGAGCGTGCTCTCGTAGCTGGCGAAGAAGAACAGCTTGTCGCGGACGAAAGGACCGCCGAGCGTTCCACCAAACTGGTTATACGAGAAGTCACCCTTCTCCGTGTCCGGCGGCGCGAAGTAGTCGCTCGCCCGCAGGTTCTCGTTGTGGTGGTACTTGAACGCCGAGCCTGTGAGTTGGTTCGTGCCGCTCTTGATCTGCACGTTGATCGCCGAGCCACCCGCGAGCCCCTGTTCGGCGTCGAAGCTGTTCGAGACCACGTTCACCGTCTCGAGCGACTCGAGCGCCGGGACGTAGGCCGCCACGTGTGGCAGCCAGACATTCGCGGTGCTCACACCGTCGATGCGCGTGTTGTTCGAGCTCTGGCTGGCGCCGTTGACGTTGAAGACCAGCGCACGAGAGGGGTTGGAAGGTACCGAATGCGCATCACTGGGCGGCGCGAAGCCCGGCTGGTACTTGAAGAGCTGCTGATAGTTCCTGCCGAGCGGCACGGGCAGGTTCTCGAGCTCCGTGGTGTCGATTTCCGACCGCACTTCCGCGCGATCCGTCTGCAAGAGCGGTGTGTCGGCGGCCACCATGACTGTCTCAGCCAACTCAGCCACGTCGAGCGCCGCGTCGACACGAACGACCGAGTTGAGCGTGACGGGCACACTGCTACGCTCGACCGGCCGAAATCCGGGAAGGGTCACGCGGACGCTGTAGGTACCCGTGGCGACCGTGGAGAAGGTGTAGCTTCCCGTGTCGTCCGTCACTTCCTCGCGCGTCACATTGCGTTCTTTGTTGGTGATCGTGATAGTCGCACCTGGGACAGCCGCACCGCTCGAATCGGTGACGTTGCCGACAATGGAGCCGTACAGCACCTGGGCCTCCGCCGGGGCCAGGGCTGCCACGACAAGCGCCACGGCAACCGCCGCACAGCCTACCAGACGCCCCCTAGACCGAGCCGGGCACGAGAGTCGCGTGCACATGGGCTGTCTCTCCTTGAATCCTTAAGTCGAGTCGCTTGCTGAATGGGTTCCCCTCAACTACCATCAAGCTGCGTAACCTGAGCAGATGGGGAAGAACGGACTCGATATGAGAATTTGATCTCGTACAAATAGCTCCATCCTGCACGCCTGTCAAGGTGAACCGCGCTTACCGCATGGCGTGTATCATACGAATCTGGAAAACGTCGCCGGGTAGGTTCGGCCGGTGAGCCGGCCGCAGATTACACGGAGTCCAACGTTGCGCATTCCCGCCATCGTCTGCGTCAGCCTATTCCTGTCCTCGCCGGTCCTCGCACAGTCGGAGCCGCCCAGCCAGTGGCGCGATCTGTTCACGGGCCGCGATCTCGCAGGCTGGACCAACATCAACACCGCCCCTGAGACCTGGACCATGCGGGATGGGCTGCTGATCAACACCGGCAAGCCGATAGGCGTGATGTGCACCGACCGAATGTACGAGAACTTCGTGCTGCACATCGAGTGGAAGCACCTCGAGGCGGGCGGCAACTCCGGCGTGTTCGCGTGGAGCAACGCGGCTCCGCGGCCTGACAACCGGCTCCCCGACGGCGTCGAGATCCAGATGCTCGAACTGGACTGGCCGAAGCTCCATACGCGGGACGGTGTCGTCCCGCCCGTCGAGTACGTGCACGGTGAGGTCTGGGGCGTCGGCGGCGTCCGGACGGTGCCGGACAACCCACGCGGCGAACGGAGCAGTTCGGTTGAAAACCGCGCAAAGGGCCGCGGCGAGTGGAACGTCTACGACGTCGTCGCCGTGGACGGCGTGATCAAGCTGGCCGTCAACGGCAAGTTCGTCAACGGCATCAGCAAGTCGACGCGGAAGAAGGGTTATCTATGCCTCGAGGCCGAGGGCGCGGAAATCCACTTCCGCAACGCCCGGATCCTCGAATTGCCGCCAGGCGTGACGACTCCGGAGCAGACGGCGCCCGCCCGCCCGTAAGTCGTCGAACCATCCTCCCCACAATCAGCTCACGGCGATCGTGCGCGGCACCTGGCGCGTGCTGAGCGGACGCCTCGGCGAGGCCTCCCTACCTTCCACCCTGGTAGGGCGCGTTCGCCAAACGCGCGGTGCTAACCGTAGCGCATTCCCGCGCGACCTGGGTGGGACGGTCCGGTCGCTCAGAGAGCTGTGCGGTCTCGAGGGATTCGACGTTGTAGAAGCTAAAGGCGTTGCGCACCGGAACGGAGCACCATGCCTAGCTCAATCATCGTTGCATTCCCGACGGCCGGCACGGAAACGGTCCGCGCCAACGAGGCGGGCGCCATTGTCGATGCCTCGTTGCACGAGTTGATCATCTGCACGGTCACGGTCGAAGGCGGCAGGCCGTCGTTCGTGTTCACGCGGGACGACGTCACGCTGCACGATGCCGAAGCGTTTCCGGGCCATCCCAAGAAGAAGTACCAGTGGATCCTGTCGCACGACGCCGGCACGCTCACAGTGGCTGATGCCGCGTACACGCTGAGCATCGGGTTCGTGGGGGCGTTCAAGTACACGTACGTCATGGAGCACTGCGACGAGTTCGGCGCGCGTCTTGCCTTGCTGAAGGACATCGACTACGAGAGCGCAGAGCCGACCGACACTCAGTCGGAGCCTATCCTGATCGGCACGGCATAGCTCGACGAGGTCGATATGGAGCTCACGGCGCGTGCCGCTCGGGTCGCTCTGGTCTCGGTGGCGGTCCTGCTCGGATCCGCCCTTCCCGCAGCCGCGCAGTGCGGTCCGTCGACGGGCGGCTTCAGCAACTGGCTACGGGCTCGCCTCTGCGAGCTCGCGGCGGCCGCGGTGCCCCCCGACGCGCAAGCCGAAGCGCCGAGCGCGACGAGCGGATCGACGTCGCTCGTCGAGAAGGGCACCGCGCCGGACATCTTCTCGCTCGCCCTGGGCCTCGCCGGTATCGGGGCGAACGAGGGCGAGGACGAGACCGCGACCACGATGACCGTGTCGGCGTATGCCGTGCGCTCCAGCGTCACGGGCGCCAACCCGGTCGATCCGGAGATCTATCAGCGGTACCGCAACTGGCGGCGGTGGTCGTTCAGCGCGGGTCGTGCCGAGGGCGAAGGCACGGATACGCCGGGCGGGCGGGTGTTCGGCGTCAAGTTCTTGCCGATCGACGACCGTGACGTGGGCGACAGCGCGAATGCGGAGCGGTTTCGCACGCTGTCAGCTATCCTCGCGAAACAGGGCATGACCGTCGGCTCGGCGTTCCACCAGGCTGCGACGTTCATCGCCCAGGCGCTGACGCCCCCTGGCACCCCGCCGCGGCGGCATTCGCGCAGACCCACCTCGGTCTTGCCACCTACGAAGAGACACTCGCAAAGCTCAGTGACAGCCAGCGCGCCGCCCTCGACGAGCTGCTCCTCCAACACGCGCTCACGGTGGCGCCCATGCGTGCCGAGCTCGATGCGCTGGTCAAGCGCATCCGTCGCGCGCCGCAGCTGGCCCTCATCTATCAGACGATCCTCCGCCCAAAGGAAGCCGAGGACGAGCACCACTTCGCGGTGGCCTACGACGTCGGCCTGGGCACGAGGTGTTCGGCTGTCGTGAACGGCGGCGTCGTGCTGATCGACCGCGAGGCGATGGCGAGTACGACCGCGGTCAAGGTGGCGGGCGAGCTGCAGTTCGACCTGCGGCGACTGGCCACCATGGACGATGCCGTGCGGGCGCGCGGGCGAGAGCCGATCACCGTCAGCGTGGCGGGTGTCGGCAAATGGCACTCGGACGACGGCCCGTCGATTGGAAAGCTGCAGCTGAAGGTCGCCGTTCCGCTGCCTGGTTTTCTGTCGGGCCTCGAACTGCCCATCTCGGTGACGCTGGCGAACCGGACCGAGCTCATCGATGAAGCGGAAGTTCGCGCTAACGTCGGATTCACGGTCGACCTGTCGAAGCTGCAGAACTCCCTGCGTGCGCTCAGGAGGTAGTCGTCATGCCCGCAATGCTCTCCGGCGGCAAGTTCCAGAAGATCAACGTCGACGAGCTCGCTGCACTGCTGCAGTCGGTCACGCCGGCGCGGCAGATCAACGCCGTTCATCTCCACCACACGTGGAAGCCGCGGCACCACGACTATCGTGGCTACGACACGATCGTGGGCATGTGGCGCTTCCACACCGTCACGCAGGGCTGGAAGGACATCGCCCAGCACCTCACCATTGCGCCCGACGGCTCGCTCTGGACGGGGCGTCACTGGGATCTGCCGCCCGCGAGCGCGGTGGGACACAACGGGTCTGCGCAGGCGGGGCCGTTCATGATCGAGATGATTGGCGACTTCGACGTCGGCGGCGATCCCTTCGTCGACCCGCAGCGGAGCACGGCCATCGCCGTGCTCGCCGCTCTCGTCGATCGGTTCTCGCTGTCGACCGAGGCCATCCGCTTCCACAACGAGATGTCCACCAAGACCTGCCCGGGCACGGCCATCGATCGGCACGCGCTGCTGGACGAGGTCGCCGCGCGCCGTGGCCATG
Organism: Luteitalea sp.; assembly: GCA_009377495.1. GTDB lineage: Bacteria > Acidobacteriota > Vicinamibacteria > Vicinamibacterales > Vicinamibacteraceae > WHTT01. Next base: position 6,023 of record WHTZ01000096.1, on the reverse strand, counting down.
ACGCCGGAGGCGCACGCGCCGCCGCGCCCGCCTCGCCGTTTGCGCCCGATGCGGATGCGTTGTTTCAGGCGATGACCTTCCTGCGGGGCGACGGCGCGGCCCGTTCGTGGCGCGAGCTCGACGCCGCGTTCTACGAGCCGTGGGACGCTGAGCCGCCCGAGGTCGATCAGCACGTGACGGCCCTCCGCCAGGCGGCCGCGGTCGTCGACGCGGCGGCGGTCACGCGGGCCGATGTCGACGTCGAGCTCACGCCGGCCGTCAAGGAGGCGCTGCGCCCATACGTGATCAACCTGACGCGCGGTCGCTTTTCCACGGAGGGGATCTTCACGACGTCGCAGGCCGACGTCGAGGCGATCTTCTCGCAGCACTTGCCGAAGGCGCTGGCCGACGCCGCGCGGGAGCAGCGGCCGCTCCGGATTGTGATATACGCGCACGGCGGCCTGGTCGGCGAACGCGACGGGCTCGGCGTCGCGCTGAAGCACGTGCACTGGTGGGTGCGCAACGGCGTCTATCCTCTCTACTTCGTGTGGGAGACCGGCCTGCTCTCGTCGCTCGTGAACGTGATCCTCGCTTCGCTCGCGCGCGGCGGCGCCCGGGCCGAGCGCGACTTCACGGACTTCGCGGATGCCCAGATCGAGGGCGCGGCGCGCGAGTTCAGGGCGCGCAGCTTCTGGGCGGACATGAAGCACGTCGCCGAGCTGTCGTCGGCGCCGGGGGGCGGTGCCCGCTTCGTCGCCGAGAAGCTGGCGTCCTTCAGCCAGGCCCACCCCGATGCGGTCGAGATGCATGCCGTCGGGCACAGCGCCGGCTCGAACTTCCATGGGTTCTTCCTGCCGGTCCTGTTCGATGCCGGCCTGCCCGGCGTGAAGACGCTCCAACTGCTGGCGCCCGCCATCACGGTCGACGCGTTCCTCGACACGATCATGCGGCGCATCCGGCAGATCGGCGAGCTGACGATGTTCACGATGAAGGACACGTCGGAGCGCGCCGACAACTGCGCCAACATCTATCGAAAGTCGCTCCTGTACCTGATCCATCACGCGCTCGAAGACGCGAGGGAGATGCCGCTGCTCGGCCTCCAGATCTCGGTCCTGGACGACATCCGGCTGAAGCGGCTCTTCGGCGTCGAGGGTCGCGTCACGAGCCGCACCGACACGGTGGTCTGGTCGCCGAGCACGGACGAGGATTTGCGCGCGGCCTCGACATCGGAGCGGCACGGCGGCTTCGACGACGATCCGGCGACGATGAACAGCGTGCTGCGTCGCGTGGCGGGGCTGAGTGGCAGCGATCCAGTGCGTGACCCGTTCGTCGCGCCGGCCACGCGGCGGGACGTGGACGAGTGGTCGTCGCCGGCCGCGGCGTTCGACGTCGCGACGGGCGGCGCTCCCACACGAGATGTTCCGTTCGACTACGCCCGCACGGACACGCCTGGCACCCGGGTGTTGACGGCTCACGCCGATCGCTCGCGGAATGGGGCCGGTCGCCGCCGGGCGCTCTGCGTCGGCATCAACGCGTACCGGCGCAAGCCGCTGCGCGGCTGCGTGGCTGACGCGCAGGCGTGGGCGCGCACGCTGGTCGCTTTGGGTTTCGACACGCCTCAGATGCTGCTCGATCAGCAGGCCACGCGCGATCGGATTCTGGGTGATCTGGACGCGATGGTTCGCAGCAGTCGCCCGGGAGACGTCGTCGTGTTTCAGTTCGCGGGCCACGGCACGGCCGTGCCCGATCGCAGCGCCGACGAGCTCGGCGGAGACTCGCCGGACGACGACGAGGCCCTCTGTCCGATTGATTTCACCGAAGGACGGCTCGTGGTCGACGACGATCTTGCGGCCATCTTCCAGCGCATCCCCGACGGCGTGCACGTCACCGCGTTCATCGACTGCTGCCACTCGGGCAGCATCACGCGGTTCGGCGCAGGCCCGCCACGAGGGCAGGGCCGGGGTGATCTGGACGAGCGTTCGCGATACATCGACGCGGACGAGCAAATCATCGAGGGGCACTTGGCGTTTCGCGCCGCCCGCGGCGGCGCACGCCTCGTCGATCGCGAGAGCCGGGCCGCGGCCCGCGACATCCTGTTTGCCGCCTGCCGGTCGACGGAGGTGGCATGGGAGTCGAACGGCCAGGGCGATTTCACGCGGCATGCGACGCGCGCGCTCGCGGACGGCGTAGCCGGCTTGACGAACGCCGCGTTTCTGGCCCGCGTGCAGGCCTCGTTTGGCGACCAGCCGCGGCAGCATCCGGAGCTCCATCCCCCCGGCGTCGGCGCGCTCGGGCTGCTGACGCCGACGATGCGTGGCGACGTCGAGGCGGCGCTCTCGGTGCCCGCGCCGCCAGCAGGGCGGGCCGGCGACGTGGCGGACCTGCTGCGTGCGATCGCGGATGTGCTGGGCACTCGCTGACGAGGCGCGCATGAGCGACGAGCCCACTTCGGCAGACGACCGGTTCGAGATCGGCCCGCGCGTTGCGGCAGCGGCACGGGTAGCGCCGCACCAGCGTCAGCGCGGCGAGCCGCTCTACCGCCCGCTTCGCGTGTTTGCGATCGATCCGGCTGCCTCGAGGCTCGATGGCGCGGTCGCGACCGTCAACGTCCCGTACGAGCCCGTGGCGCCCGGGCCGGTTGGAGCCCTGTTCGAGGTCGACGACTACGACCGCGAGCGCGGCCGGCACTATGCGAGGCTCGACCTGAACGATCCGTTCCCGCTGATGCACGCTGGCCGCGCGCCGGCCGCGGCCGATCCTCAATTTCATCAGCAGATGGTCTATGCGGTGGCCAGCCGCGTCTACGTCGCGTTCAAAAAGGCGCTCGGCCGCAATCTCGCGTGGGGCTTCACCAACCAGACCCAGGCGCAGCTGCTCATCCGGCCGCACGCGTTCGTGGGCCGCAACGCGTTCTATGACAGGGACGCTGGTGAGATCGCCTTCGGCTACTTCGCGGCCGATAGCGAGGTGGTCGGGATGAACCTGCCGGGCGGCACGATCTTCACGTGCCTGTCACATGACATCGTCGCGCACGAGACGACGCACGCGCTGCTGGACGGCTTGCGGGCGTACTTCGCCGTACCGACCGGGCCCGACGTGCTGGCCGTGCACGAGGCGCTGGCCGACCTGGTCGCGCTCTTCCTGCACTTCGAGTACCGGCCGGTCGTGAGGTCGGCCATTCAGCGCTGTCGGGGCGACCTGCGCCAGCCCTCCGTGCTCGCTGATCTCGCGCAGCAGTTCGGGCAGACGACGGGCGCGGGTCTCGCGCTGCGCCACACACTCGATGATCTCGGCGGCGGCAAGCCGACGCGCTACGATCCGGGCCTGGAGAGCCACGCGCTCGGCGGGATTCTCGTCGCCGCCGTATACGAGGCGTTCACGACGATCTGCCAGAAGAAGACGAAGCGGGTGATTCGGCTGGCCACAGGAGGCACGGGACAGCTGCCAAACGGCGATCTACCTGTCGACCTCGTCGACGAGCTGGTGGACAAGGTGGGGCGGATCGCCACGCAGTTCCTGACCGTGTGCGTGCGTGCGGTCGACTACTGCCCGACCGTGGACATCGAGTTCGGAGAGCTCCTGCGGGCGCTCATCACGGCCGACGCGGATCTCGTGCCGAGCGATCCCTGGGCGTACCGCGAAGCCTTGATCGACGCGTTTCGTCGGCGAGGCATCTATCCGGCCGGCGTGCCCAATTTGTCCGAAGAGGCGTTGCGCTGGGAGGAGCCGGCGGAGCCGTTGCCGCCCATCCCCGGCCTCGATTTCGCGGTCTTGAAGTTCAAGGGCGATCCGGCGTCGGCGGCCGATATCGAGGAGCTGAGGAGGCAGGCCTGTGCGCTCGGCAAGTGGCTGGTCGCGAGCGATGCCGCGCAGCGCGCGTTCGGGCTCGCGGCGCCGGACCCCTCGGCACGCATCTACCCGCCTTGCGTCGAGTCGATCCGCACGCTTCGGCGCGTGGGGCCCGACGGCCAGGTCGTCTTTGACCTCGTCGCCGAGGTCACGCAGCGCCGTACAGGGCGCGTCTCGCCGCGCGGCGCGTTCTTCGAGTTCACCGGCGGGGCGACCGTCATCGTCGGCCCGGAAGGCGTGGTGCGCTACGTCATTCGCAAGCGGATCACGAATGACGAGCGGCTGGAGCGCCAACGTCAGTACATGACCCACGCCGGGCGTCGTTACTGGGCGAGAGCCGACGGCGCACTCCGGCCGGCGTCGTCGCCGTTCCGGCTGCTTCATCGGCCACGAGGAGCACCGAGACGGCGGTCTCGGCCCGCGTGAGGTCGCCGTGGCGCGAGGCGTTGCCCATGCGCCCTCAGTCGGAGGAGGAGGTCTACTCCGACGCGTTGCAGGAAGGAGTCACACCGAAGCCAGAGGCGCGAGCGAGCCGCTGCACGATGTCATCGAACGTCTGACGAGGCCCTTGTTCGGATTTCCCCTCTTGCGCATTCATGGTTGGGGGGCGCACGACTCAGAGGTGACACATGGGAAAGGCACGCGGGAACAGGGGGAAGACAGCGGCCGGAGCAGAGACAGCCGCCCCGCCGCGTCTCAACGCGAAGACTGACGCCTGCTCATGGCAGGCCAGCCGGGTCGCGGACCGCGTCGCCACGCCGCGTTGCCAGAGGAGGCGCCGCGGGCGACACGCTCCAGGTCACATTCGACCTTCAGGATGTCTCAGGGCGGCCCGTTCGCGATCCTGAGACCTTCTTTACGTTCCGCCGGCTGTCGGACCGTAGACAGATCGGCGACCAGTTGGAGCTCAAGTTGACGGGAGCGCCAGTCGTGTTCACGCTACCTGTCAGCACAGGCGAGGTTGCGGTCTGTGAGGTAGACGCGAGGCGGTTTCGCTTTTCACACTCGCCAGTGTTCTTTCGATCGCCTGGTCCACCGATACGGAAGCGGTGCCAGCTCCTACGCGAGCCGAAGGAGTGGACGCCCAGGTTCACGCGATGGAGCGCTCTCGCGACGGCGTTCGACGATTTCAAGCGTGTGCTCACGAAATCGCCGAAGGTCACCCTATTCAGGGAAGTTGATCCAATCGCGGATCTGCTTGTCGGCGCCGCGTTCGACTGGATGTCGGGGGAACACATCACACTCGCGAAGACGGCGCTTCTGAACGCCTACTTCAGGCTGAACCTCGTGTCAGAGCCGGTGTCGGGCGATCGGACGTGGTTCTCTTTCGTGGAGAGCGTGATTGCCATCGGCCGCGAGCGATTCCTGGCGTTCGTCGATCCGGAGATGGAGACGCTCGTTCGGCAGATTCACACGCACATCGACCAGTTCCGCGCCGACTACGAGCGCACGCCGGCCGACAACCACCGCGGCAATGTCCCGGCCGCCCTCCAAAGCCGCATCACCAGCATGATCAGCATCAAGTCTACGCACCGCAAAGGCAACTTCCAACTCACGCTGACGCGTCTCTCAAACCCTGACCAGGTGCTCCTTGACGCCGACATCGACGAGAATGGGGCGCTCCTCCGCCACTTCCTGGACCTCTTCAAGCACAAGATCACCGGGGGCACGCATCCGCACGACATCCACGAGCTCCTGGTGCTTCAAGAAGGGCAGACGGCACGGTTCGACTTGGGATACCGGCTGGAGTGAAACGATTGCAGGACGCGGCCACCAGAGGTAGGTCGCGGCCATCCAGAACCGAAGGGCAAGATGCACACGACGTTTCTTGCACCGATCACCATTGAGGAGAAGGCCTGATGTTGCCGACCCATCGTCCTCCCACGCACCCTGGCGAGCTGCTCCTGAAGGAGTTTTCTTGAGCCGCTGGGCGTGTCTCAAATCGAAGCGGCCCACCGCATGAGGTACCGTTTCAGCGGCTGAATGCGATCGTGAGGGGCCGCCGGGCCGTCAGCGCCGCTGACAGGTCAATCTGCTAAAGGGCGGCGCGCCAACCCTGACGATGATGAGCGCTTCATCGAGTGGCTCACGGGATGGGGACAGCCTGGCATGCTGGAGCGTGGAACCTGTTCATCATGGGGGATCATGCCTTTCGGAATTGGCCCTTGAACAGCCGTTCAGTGCTCGTCTGCTCG
>WHTZ01000095.1 GCA_009377495.1 Luteitalea sp. | reverse complement strand
CCAGGCGCAGCTCGAGGAAGCTGAGGAATGGGAATGGAGCACGGCGCACTTCTGTGTTCGCGACGTGGCCGGATCGCAATGCGACGACTGTCGCTCATCGTGCTCGTGACGTTGTGCGCAGCTTCGACCGAGGCCGCCGACTGGTACGTGCGGCCGGACGGCGGAAGCTACGGCTCGGCGAACGGCGCTGATTGGTCGAACGCCTTCGAGGGTTTCGCAAATATCGCGTGGGCCCGCGTCGCCCCGGGCGACACCATTTGGGTCGCTGGCGGGACGTACACACGGAGGCTCGTGCCGGCCAAGAGCGGTACGGCTGAAAGTCCCATCTCGGTGCGCCGGGCTCGAGCCGACGCGGCGGAGTGCACACGCGCCGCTGGCTGGCGCGCAGAGTACGACGACACCGTCCACCAGATCCGCGCGGGCCTCACATTCAATAGCTTCGACTACATCACCATCTCGGGGCGAACGACTGCAGCGGGCGGGTCCTACGGGTGGTGGATCGACTTCCAGGGAGCGAGGTCGGGTCCCGGGATCGAGTGGCCGAACGATTCGAACGGCAGCCATATCCTCGTGGAGTACATCGACCTCCAAGGTCCGGGCAACATCACGTACTCGTCGGATGGGCGCGGCATCGACGACACGCCGTTCTCATCCGCCACGAACCACACGTTCAGTCATATGGCGATCCACGGCTGGGAATCGGGTGTCTACGTCGTGGGCATGTCGAAGCCGACCTTCGAGCACATCGACATGTACGACATCATGGCGCTCAATTGGTCCGACTACCACCCGAATGGTATTTACACCTCTGGAGCGCCAGGTGGCACCGTGCGTTACTCCAGCTTTCACAAAGGGCCAGACGGGAACGGCGTTGGTGAAGGAATCTTCTTCGAACAGTCTGGGGGGTCAACAGACTGGCTGATTTATGGCAACGTCTTTTACGACCTCGACCAGGTTGGCTGGAAGGCGATTGAGATTTCCTCGGCGGTCGGGGCGATCAAGGTCTTCAACAACACCTTCGACAACATTCGACTCGGATCGCTCTATCGCTCGGACAACTCCAGCTGCACCGGCGGCGAGTGGCGGAACAATCTCAACATCGACGCCGGTGACAGCACTTGTGGCAAGGCGAGCAATAACGTCACCGCTAAATCGGCCGACGTGTTCGTGGACCGCGCCGAGCGGGACTACCGCATTGTAGCCACCACCGGTTCGGGGTTTCCGCGAAACGCCGGTACGGACCTTTCGTCGGTGTTCAAGAGAGACGCTAACGGTGTGACGTTTGGTGCCGACGGTGCGTGGGATGTGGGCGCTTATGAGCATGACGGAAGATGTCCTTCCTGTCCTGATCCCGCTCCCGGTCCCACTCCTACGGCCCCCTCGGCGCCGACAGGGCTGAGGGTCATCGGTCCCTGAGTGACAAGAGCGCTTCAGTGCGCTGCCGCCCGGTCAGAGCCATTACGTGCAAGATGCTGGAACGTGTGGAGGATGGCTTCTTGCACTGCTGGGATTCGTGACCTCAGTTGTTTGCCGAGCTCGTCTCGTCTCGCCAGCGCGGCTAGCGTCTCTTCGATGACTTCGGGCGTCCCTCTCTTCCTCAAGTCGACGACCGTGCGGCCGAGGCCGGCTGACTCGAAGACTCCCAGGAACTTGTCGCTGTAAGCCAGGCCTACTGTTGGGACGAACTGCGACAGCGCCGCGATGCACGCATGCATGCGCGCGCCAATGAAAAAGTGGGTTCTCCCGATGATCCACTTCAGCTCGCGTTCGCTGAGTGGCTGTGTGACCGCGAAGAGCCTGCCCGGATGGCTGGTTCCGTGGGAGCTTAGAAGGGACACGCAGGCTTCCTCCTCCTGTTCGGAACCGAAGACGTGAGGCACGAGCAGGATCCTGGCATCAGTTGACGTGAGCAGGGCGACAATGAGCCGATCCACGAGCTCACGATAGTTGCTTCGAAGCCCGAACATGTTTCGGCCAGTGTAGCCGCCCATGTAAAGCAGCCCGCTCACGTTCAGCCCAACCAGTAACTCATCTCGCTTCAGATCGAGGTGGCTCGGCGTCAATCGCAATTTCTCAGGCTCGAGCGGCTCAAGCGTAAACGCGACGTCGGGGCAAAAGGTGGGAGTCTGGCCACAAAGCTCTTCGACGAGGGATAGACAATTGCGATCCCGGGTGAGAATGGTGGCGGCCCGGCGGAGCATGAAAGTCGCCAATACGCGTGACGCTCGCAGGCGAAAGGGACCATAGGTTTGGGGGAGCATGACATACGGCCGCCCCAACAGCGCGACACTGAGCAGAGGCAGGCTGCCGAGCAAGAATCGCCTGAAGCCGTAGATATCACTGAAACTGTCCCCGCCCCTGATCTCGCCAATCAAGTCCGCATCGAGGAGGCTTCGCAACCACGGATTCGCTGTCGCCGGTACGCGCCAGCCCAACCGATGAAGGAGCGCGAGGCCGAGAATCACCAGGATATGCTGCGCCAGCCGACTCTTGGGCGACGTCCTGCAGTTGTGGACTGTAACCGTCACATCTTCTTCGAAGCCCGCCAGCCGCTTGGTCCCACCAGCGCTGCTTCCATAGTGGAAGAAGATCTCTGTCTCCGGTGATGCGCGGGTCAGCAGCCGCGCTAGAGACACCCCGAGCGCCAGAACCCCACGGTTATCCACGTCAAGGGAGGCCCCGAGAATACAGGCCTTTCGCCTGAGGTCAGTCATCGTTGGACGCACCTTTTCACTGACCACACTTGCGATCCTCGTCATGAGCTACGGTTTCAGGAGCCGGCGTACAAGGGACCAGCCCGAGCGAAACTGTGCGTTCGTGGCGATGTAGTTGTCACGGCCCTCGGACAAGTATCGTCTTGCTGCGACAGACAGCTTCGAGCTCATGCCGCGCCGAGGGTTGCCGGTCCATGCCCCTGGCTGAGTGTCCACGAACACGTCGACGTCTCGACCGTTGGGCGCGAGAGCTTCACAGAAGCGCAACGTGTCGCGCTCGAGTGTAAAATCGACCGGACGGCCGTTCACGTGCACGGCACGGACGTCCGAGGATACCTCTCGCTTTGTGAACTCGTACGTCGCACGGTCGGGGACACGAAAGCGGAATTGACGACAATAGAACCTGACTTCCCGGTGGCCCGCTCGAGGCGCTCTCATCAGGTGTAGCCTCTTGGCAATGTGTCCGAGCGGTATCCACTGGATCAGTGGCGCCACTCCGCGGATCGTCTCGAACACCTGTTCGAAGGCCTCTCCCTGATCCTTGAAATACTCGTGATGCTCGACCAGCAGCAGCGGCTTTCCGAGGATGAGATCGTAACGAAATCGACTCAGGTACTCTGGTGCGCGGCGACGAAATAGCGGCAGTGGGCCATAGGCGGTGACCGCAGGTTCGAGCAGATGCTCGAGACGCACACCCCCTGTTGCGTCCGTCGCAAGGAATGTGGAGTTGGCCGCCGCCAGGAATCCCGCGCTTGCAAGCGCGCCGAGTGCATCCGACGAGAACTTTCCCTGAGGAAAGACCATCACGGCCTCGAATCCTACCCCGGTGAGGCTCTCGTGCAGGCGCATTGCGCGCATGGCTGACGTCGCCCTCCAGTGCAGGTCCTCGAGATCAGGTGTAGCGAACTCTTCCCCTATGTGCTCGAAGCCATGGGCGCAAATGGACAACTGCGGCGTCACCTTGTAGAGCTCAGCGGTCTCTTTTGCGCTGCGCCGCGCATTCCAGGGGATGAACGCAATCGTGGCTGCGCCGTTGGCTCGAGCGACTCGCGACGCGAGCTGCTCGTGTTGCACGAACCCGTGCGACGGCCGCAGCAACGGATCATCGATAACGAAGTTTCCGTAGCTCTCGCGAGAAAACCACGAGGCCGCCGGAAAATGCGTGCGCACGAAGACCAAAAGGGCAACTGCCGCGGACACCAGCGGCAGCTCTTGGACCGCGGATGAGACGGCCACGCCCGGATCCGGGATCTCGTCGATCCCGAGAAGATAGACCCACTTGTCGCGCACGCTCACCCGCAGGAACCACGGGAGGCCGCCAAGAAGCGCCAGTGTCTCGACGGTGTCGTCGTGCAGCCCGCTCTGAAGAACGAACAGGGAGAAAGACGAGCTCGACGGGCACAGCGTGAGCTCCGTTCCGGCCAGTTCTGGGGCGAGTTGCGCTGCCTTCGACGTCCATGTCAGATTGGTCGGAGACGGTGGCAGCGACCGAACACGCAAGGCGCGACCCCCACTGATGCGCGCCAGCAGCGCACGGTCGTCCGGGCAGTCACGGAAGCCGTACAGTAAGAGCACGCGCTTATGTGAGCTATCAAATGCCGCAGGAGAAGCTCTCAAATCGGCGACCGACAAGACGCCGATGTCCGAGTCGCGGGCTGACAGCTTCAGTAAGTCGGAGGCGCGCGTCCTCACGTCGCACTCCCAGTGTCGAAGACGGGATCCGCCGGCAGCTCGTCCAATTCCCGTCGCTTGAGGCGCACTTCGGTAGAGGATTTGCGCGCGGCCTTGGCTGTCACCGTGCACGTCTGTGCCGCTCCAATGAGGCCTAGCGTGAGGTAGAGAAAGACCGCGGACTGATCGAAGTAGGACACCGCGAGGGCGGTCACAGCGTGAGCGAACCACGACGCGCCCAGCGCCCATAGGGCGAAACGATTCCTTCTTGGCGACTGTCGCAGGCACTGGCTGATGACGGTGAACCCAGCAGCGACCAGAGCGATGAAGAGCACCATGAGCGGCAAGCCACCCATCACGCCCATTTGGAGGTAGTGATTGGTGATATCGGTATGGTCGGGGCTCCAGGACACACCGGTTGCCATCCAATGTCGCGTATAGTCCGTGCCCGCCATCCACCATTCCGAGAGATGCTCTATAGAGGACTCGATGAGCCGAGCGCGATGCCAGCCTGTGCTCCCTCCCGACAGGTCGATGCGTGCCATGATGTAATAGGCGGGGTCGTTCATAACCAGACTAAGGGCGACGTAGGCCACGACCGCACCCCAGCGCACGACTCGTGTCCATTGCCGGTAGGGCCACAAGAGTAGGGCTCCTACCGCGGCCCCGGCACTCAGCAAAGGTCCACTCGACGTTGACGAGACGACGATCGCCAAGCATGCCGCCGCGCCTAGTAGAGCCGCGGCTCGACTACGTCTCCATACGCTCAGAACCAGCGGGAGACATACGGCGCCAATCGTTCCTGCGAGGATGGCGTGTGCGAATGGGCCCTGTGCTCGCACGTTTCCATTGCGGATCGTAGGAACTGCCGGCACGCCGCCAAAGAATGCGAAAAGATTATGGGCCGTAGCTTTTTCGATCACCATTGCCACGGCAATTGGTGCGAGGACAACGGCCAAGAGACGGCACAACCCAGTGACGTCTCGCCAGGTTCGACAGGAGTAACGAAAGACGAAGTAAGCACCCCAGGCATCGAAGACCAAGCCGAGTCGTTCAATGACCTGATCCGCCGGGTCTCGGTGGAACGCGACGCTCAGCAGCATCCAGGTGCCCCACAGCAGAAGCAACCCGTCCAGGCCGTGGAGGCGGCTGTTCAGCCACTCGCCGCGCAGGAGCACACGCAGCACGCCCACGACAACGAGGATGCGGACCACCGTGAAGCTGAAGGGTCCGAAGTCGATTCCCTGTGCGCGTGTGACGTAGCAGCTTCCGATCAAGATCGCAACGGGCACCAAGCGCCTGGGCAAGACTAGAATCGCCAGGCCGCACACCACGAGAAGGCCAATCGCAATCTCATTCACGGCCGCTGCCCTTCATAGGCGAGAGCGGGCGAGGTATGGGGCCGACGCTCGTTGCTTCGGTCAGTCATCGCCGAGCGTGGGGCATGCATGACGAATTGGCGGTGCCAGAGCTCGAGAACAAGGAGCGAGAAGATGGCCTTCGACGATTGGGCCCCCTGTGCGCTGTTCTGAACGCAGTCCCGAACCTTATCCCGATTGAAGTAGTCACCAAGAGCGCTGTTCGTGGACAAGAGCGTGTCAGCGACGAACGGTCTCAACTCGGTTCGTAGCCACCGTTCGTAAGGAACCGGAAAGCCAGCCTTCCTCCGCTTGACAATCTCAACAGGCACCATCTGCGTCATGGCCGCTTTGAGAACACGCTTCGTCGATCCGAATCGAACTTTGAAGTACGACGGCAATGATGCCGCAAACTCGAGGATGTAATGATCCAGCAGCGGAACCCTGAGCTCCGTGGATGCCGCCATGGTCATCTTGTCCGCTTTGATCAGGAGGTCGTCCGGCAGCCACGACTTCGTATCGACATAGAGCATGTGGCTTAGATGCGACATGGACGCCGCGGGACGGAACACGCTGGGCAGGTCTCCGTTGGGCTGGCTCGTGCGGAGGGAGTCGGCGAACTCGCTCCTGTACAGCGCACCTCTCCAGCGGCTGAGCATGGTTCGCGGTGTCGCGGTGCGTCCAAGGTAGTAGTCTCGTAGCGCGGGTTGAACGAGGTCCCCGTACTCGCTGGCTCGACGCCACCGAGCGAGTGCGCGGCTCTTCAGGGCAAGTTGGAGCAGGAGCTTGGCGGGACCGAGTGAGCTCTTTAGGCGTTCGAGCAGCAGGAGATTTCGATAGGTCTCGTATCCGCCAAACGCTTCGTCGCCGCCCTCGCCGGAGAGCAGGACTTTGGTCGAGGAATCACGCGCTAGCCTGGATAGGAAGTACAGAGCGATCGCCGGAGGTTCGCAGACTGGCTCCTCCATATGCCACACGAACTTCGGCAGGAAATCACGGAAATCCTCCGGCGTCACCGTGATTTCATGGTGTTCGGTCCCGTAGCGGTTCGCCGCCTTGCGCGCGTAGGGCCGCTCGTCTGCGACCTGGCCATCGCCAAACCCCACGGTGAACGTGCGCAATCGCGACGCGGTTTGGGTGGCGGCATGTCCCAGGATCGCAGTCGAATCTACCCCGCCGCTCAGCAACACGCCCACGGGAACGTCGCTGATCATGTGGGCCTTGACCGTCTGGCGGAGGAGATCGCCCAACGCCTCGGCCGCATCCTCGAGCGTGCGCCAGCGCTCCGATGGCTCGAAGCGCAGATCCCAGTATTGGCTCGTCCTGATCTGTCCCTTGCTGGCAGTCAGGAGGTGGCCAGGCTGCAGCTTGTAGATACCCTCGACGAGCGTCTCCTGACCCGGGAGATAGTGGAATGTCAGGAATCGGTCAATGGCAGGCGGGTGGATTCGACGCGTCACTGTTGGATCGACCAGCAGTGACTTCATCTCCGAGCCAAATAGCAGAGCGTTGCCCGTATTCGTATAGTAGAGAGGCTTGATGCCCACGCGGTCGCGCGCCAGCAGGAGCAACTCTTGCCGCTGATCCCAGAGGGCAAACGCGAACATCCCCCGCAGCTCCTCGACTGCTCGCTCTCCCCATTGCTCGTAAGCGTGAACGATGACCTCCGTATCGCTGGTGGACTTGAACCTGTGCCCCAGGGTCTCCAGCCTGGACCGCAGCTCGGGGAAGTTGTAGATCTCTCCGTTGAACACCACCCATACGGTGCCGTCCTCGTTGCACATCGGCTGAGCGCCAGTGTCGAGGTCGATGATGCTCAGCCGACGGTGACCCAGGCCGATGGGGCCCCACACGTATGTGCCACTTCCATCCGGTCCGCGATGTTGGATGACGTCCGTCATCTCGCGAACGAGCGATGGTGGCACCGGTTCGCGTTGATCCCAGTTGAGCTTGCCGCAGATGCCACACATTAGTGATGCCCCTCACGGCGGCTCGCAAGATGCGTAAGTGGCTCCTGACGCGGATCGTCTGGCATGCCTTCGACTGCCATTCCAACAGCCCAGCGCCAAATGGCCCACCACTTTCGCGCCACCGACTGCCACCAGTCCAACTTGTAGGTCAGAATTGCGAGGGGGAAAATGGCTGCCAACAGCCCCAGTCGAAACGTAGCCGACAGCCACATGGCAACGCGATAGCTCCGACTCGCGAATGGCCCTTGCGAGATGTGCAGGAACCGAGCGACAGACTGTCGCATCATGACGGTTGACAGCGCGCTCGGTGCTTGCCGCGAGCTTCCCCCGCCATGATGGACCACGACGGCCTCGTGCAGGTAGTAGTTGTTCAGGTCGGTACACCGCATCTTCCAGCAGAGATCGAGATCCTCGCCGTACATGAAATAGTCGGCGCTGAATCCCTGCACTCGTTCGAACGCGCTCCGACGAATCATCATGCAAGCCCCCGAGACAGCCTGGACGGGGAAGGGAAGTGGTCCACCATCATGTAACGCGGCTGTGCCCCAGATTCGGGCCTGCGGAAGCCACCACCGAAGTACCTCCGCGTCGAGGAGCTGGTTCCACACGGTGGGCAGGGCCTGGACGCAACTCGTCTGCAACGAACCGTTTGAGCTCAGCAAACGGCATCCCAGCACGCCTGCGTCGGTGAGGGATGTCAGGGCCTCGTAGAGGCGCTCGATCGCGTTGCCCCTGATTTCGGTATCCGGGTTCAGGAACAGCAATACTTCGCCCCTGGCGCACGCCGCGCCGAGATTGTTCGCGGACGCGAAGCCCAGGTTCTGATGGCTCTGCAGGAAGACCACTTCCGGATGCTCGCGCACCAACAGTTCGCCGCAGCCATCGAATGAGGCGTTGTCGACGACGATGATCTCGTAGCGGAGTCTCGACGTCTGTCCGGTAATCGTCCGAAGGCACGCACGCAGGTACTCTGTCGAATTCCAGTTGACGATGATGATTGAGAGGTCCACGTCAGGACACTAGCCGTAAATACTGGACCGCAACAACAGTCGCCGCCGCTGCTGACGACGCAGGTACGCGATTGCCTGAGAATCAAGCACTTGCGGCCGCCGCTTCAGGTAACCAGAGCAAAATCCCGCTGCAAGGGCAACCGCGGCAAGGCGCGGAGATGTCGAGAACGCCCGCTTCAAGCACTTCGCGACCATGAAGAGCGGGTCGTATCCGGTGATGTAGTTTGCCAAGCCATTCTTGTACCAGTTGCGCCAGATCCCGTCCGCGGTTCCCGTCGGCTTGTGCTGAATCAGTTGAATGTCGCCAAAGGTGCGCGTTGTCCAACCCTTCAGGTTCGCACGTACCTCGTCGATGGTGTCCCAACCAGGCGCTTGAACGAGCGGGCCAATGTCCTCCCAGCAGCTACGACGATAGATCTTCGTTGCGCCACGCACGTGAAAGCACGGGTCGCCCACGGATTCCACTCTCGGGCGGCCCTGGTCTATCACGCAGACGACGCCCCCTCCGATCCCAAGATTGGCATCGACTGCGAATTTCTCGAGGCAGCGCTCGAAGTAACTCTCGTCGAACGACAGATCGCCATCGAGCTTGACAAGGTAGTCCCACGGCAGATCGCGGATCGCTGCCAGCCCTGCATTGAAGGCTTCGACCACTCCTGCCCCCGACTGGCGTGCACCCCGATCCTTCCGGCGAATCACGTCGATCCAGGGCAACCGTGCGGCCGCGGCCTCGACGAGTTGCGGACTCTCATCGGAGGAGCCATCATCGACCACGATCCAGCGGCGCGGCCGCACCGTTTGCCGTGCCATCGATTCGATGGTTCTACCGATATACGCCGCCTCATCTCGGACGGGAGTGATGACGATGTAACTCGAGGTGCTCACGTTTCTCTCGCGAGTGTTCGTGCGCGCCTCGCGAAGGCCTGCAAAGGAGCGACCCAATCGTAGGCACCGAGCAGCTTGGCGGCGAACAGAAACGGATCATCCGTCTCGTTCACCGGGAGGCGCCTGAGCCACAGCGCATCACTTCCGCGTCGCGCAGTTCCGAGCGCCGTCGTGACCGCAGCGACGTACCCTTGCGAGTGAAGCTCTTGCCGCATCCGGTCCACGAACGGCCCGTCCTCCTGAGGAAACGCGTACGGATAGGCGAACGTGCTCACGGTGTCGCCGAGCTCGTCCTCCAATTGCCGTCGCGAATCACGAAGCTCTCGTCGGATATCCGCCCAGGAAAGCTCGTACAACACCGGATGCGTCACCGTGTGCGCGCCGAAGCGGACGCCGCGCCGATTGAGCAGTCGCACGTCGGGCCAGGTCAGGCATGCGCGTCCCTTGAACGACTGTTGCGTTCGACCAATGAAGCCCGTGGGTAGAAACACGGTCGCGCTGAACCCGAAGTCTGCCAACAGGGGCCAGGCCTCGGTCGCGAAGTCGCGAAAGCCGTCGTCGAAGGTAAGAACAACGGCGCGCTCGCTCTCGAGCATGCCCGTCGAGAGGCGCCGCTGCGCTTCCAGGAGATCGATCACGGCATACCCGCGTTTGTGGAGCCAGCGCATCTGCTCGCGAAATCTCGCGGGCGACGTGGTGAGGCGATAGTACGGCGAGACGCCGACCTCCGGGTCGTCCGACACGCTGTGGTACATGAGTATCGGGATGCCCGGCTCGATGCGAAAAAGTCCCGCAGTGAGGAGCGGTTGAGCCAGGAACACGCTCACAATCCTGTCTACTTGCATCGCCGTGACTGATCAACTCGCGATGACCTGCCGGGGCGACGCCGTGCGTGACAGCCCGTCGACAAGTCCGTGGTAATCGATCGCCCGCTCCTGCCAGCTATAGCGAACGACAAAGTCGCGGGCAGCGCGTATCCATTCGCCATGCTGCTCGCGGTGGTCGTACGCCCAGAGCAACGCGTTCGCGAGATCGGCCTCTTGGCCCGACGCGAAGAACCGTACTAACGTGTCATCGAAGTAGTGCGAATCAACGCGTGTCCGCGAGACCACCACCGGCACGCCGCACGCCATGAACTCCAGAGTCTTCGTGCTGAATGCTTCGTTGCCAAAGCCGTCGGCCCGTTTGGGCACGACGCCGACGTCCGCACACGCCATGACACGAGACACTTCGCTGAGGGGCACCCGATCCATCAGCTTGACGCGCTCTTCGAGGCCCAGCTCTTTGGCCAGTTGTTTCAGCGCGGGACGGGCTGGCCCTTCTCCGTAGATGTGAAACTCGGCGCCAGGCATGCGATCGCTGGCCAGTGCAAACGCCCTGACCGCGATGTCGACTCCTTGATGGTGATTGAGTGTGCCTGGATAGAGAACGATAAACTTCCCGTCGCGACGCTTTCGCTCCTCCGCCACGGGTCTGAAGAGAGCGAGATCGGGATAGTTCATGATGGTCGTGCACTTGTGTGCAGGAACCGTCCGGCGGACGAGCTTGTCCTGCCAAAGGTGGTTGGCCACGACCACGTGATGCGCGAAACGGCAGGAGAAGCGCTCCACTGCGAGCAATGCTCGGAACAGGGCAGATCCTTCCCGCACGCCGAACTTTCCGGCATAGAGCTCAGGCAGGATGTCGTGAATGTCCAGAATGATCCTTGCGCCCATCAGCTTGGGGACGATGGCTGCGAACACCAAGAAATCTGGAACATTGTGCACGTGCACGATGTCGTACCGTCGCCGCACGTGCAGCACGGTCAAGAGGCACGTCGACTTGACGAAGAACCACAAAATCTTCAGCAAGTAATCCCCGGGCCACTTTTCTGTCACCGCACGTCGTTGTATCCGATGGACGTGGACGCGCTTCGATTGACCCTTCGACGCTTGACGGTCGCGCCGTAGCGCGATGACGTCGACCTCGTCACCGCGGGCGGCAAGCGCCTCCGCGTACCTGATCACGCGGTTGTCGTTTTCGTAGAACGAGTAAGCCAGGTGGCACACACGCAACGGCCGCTGAGCCGCACTAGACATCTCAGTAGCGAAGATCCGCCCCGCCGCGGTTCGGCTTGGCTCGGCGGTTTGAGGCGGAGCTTCGCTACTGTCCCTCCGGCGGAACCAACCACGCTGGACGATGCGACGGAGCGTTCCGAGAACCGTGCGTAGCTGTGCTCGCAGACCGATCTGTCGCCAGCTGCGAAAGAGGGAGAATCCCTCGTAGGTGGGAATCGGCGCGCCCAACAGCCGGAACGCCAGTAGCCGGCCGAACAGCCCTCGCCGGCGGTCGAGAAGGTTGGACTGCGCTCTCAGAACGTTCTCCGCTCCTGCCCGCTCGAGCGTGACATAGCCGGCGCGCACGGCTCCGGCCAGGATCGTGCGCCCTTTCTCCGTTCTCACCAGGACGATCGACCTACCGGGGTCCCCGTTCTGCTCGTATTGCTCCCAAGCATCCCCGCACGCGATGTCAGCGACCCTACCCAGACCGTCGGCGCACAAGTTACAGCGGAGGGGACGATGAGACGTCAATCGTCCCCAGGACTCCTCGTACGACAGCGCCTTCGTGTTCGACTCGGCCGGGCCTATCACGCGAAAATTGCCCGGCCAGCCCTCACCGCGATAGTGCACTTCCCTGACATCGCTTCGATTGACCCCGAGCTGCTCCATGAGACTGAGCGTTCCAGATGTACTGGGCGTTCCCGCGCAGAAGAATGTGAGAACGAGGCCGACCTTTGCCTGCACGTCAGGGTCGCGCTCGCGGAGCGCGCTCACCGCCGCCGTGTCGCATGGCTTTCCGATGAACACGTGGGGGCCAGCATCCCGTCCGATATCGCTCAACGCGGCGCACGGCGCGGAAGGCGCGTAACGGGAACCGGTTCGAGCAAGGATGTCCGGGCGCCCCCGGCTCACATGATTGCGATTCATCCAGGGTGTTGCCGGATCCATGCCGGCGTGGATGACACCGGCAAACCCCTCGACTTCGAGGCAATACAGCGAAAGTGCGGAGAGCAGCCCCCCGGACGACCCTCGAAATCGAATGTCCGGGTCTGTCGCCCAGCCTTCCCAGATCTCGAGCGTGGGCCCGAGCTCATGATCGGCCTCGGTCTGCTTCGCGAGACCGCCAATCGTCAGATTGCCGTTGACCCGGGCGCCGGGGCAGATGTCCAGGCAGTCGTGGCATTCCTGGCAGTGCGGATCGTCGAACACGGGCCGAAAGCCCTCAGACTCGACGTGAACCATGCGCACGCCGCCCTTCTTGCAGGCATGAGCGCAGGCTCCACACCCGATACAGAGCCCCCAGTCGACAACGTCGGAAAGGGTCTTCAGCGAACGGTTGTTCATGCTGGGGTGCCTACGGTCCGGTTGCGACCGACGCAAACGCCTCGATCGACGCCGCGACGCGCTGCTGCTGATCTGCCGTCAGCCCCGGGAACATCGGAAGCGACAGAGTCTCGACCGCCGCTCGCTCGGTGATCGGGAGATCCCCTCTGCCGTAGCCCCAGTCTCGATAGCACTTCTGCAGGTGGACCGGCAGGGGATAGTGCAACCCGGTGAAGATGCCTTCGGCTTTCAGGTGTTCGGCAAGCGCGTCTCGCTCCTTGGTTCCGATGACGTAGAGGTGATAGATCGCCTTGCTGTTGGCAGGCTCGAACGGCGTGACGATACCGGGAATTCCCGACAGGAGCTCGTTGTAGCGCGCCGCGGCAGCCTGCCGCTGCCCGTTCCAGCTCTCCAGGTGGCGGAGCTTGATCCTCAGGAACGCTGCCTGAATGGCGTCCAGCCGGCCGTTATAGCCCTCGAGGTCGTGGTGATATTTTTGGGCCTGCCCGTGCTCGCGCAGCATCTTGATCGTGCGCGCCACCTGCTCGTCATCGGTCGTCACGGCGCCCGCTTCACCGCAGGCGCCCAGATTCTTGCCGGGATAGAAGCTGAAGGCACCGGCTTTGCCGAACGAGCCGGCGCGCCGCCAGCCTCCCTGCGCGGAGTCATACTCCGCACCTTGCGCCTGGCAGGCGTCTTCAATCACGAGGAGGTCGTACTGACGGGCGATCTCCAGGATCGGATCCATGTCCGCAACCTGGCCGTAGAGGTGCACGGGAACCACGGCGCTGATTGGCTTGCCCGAACGTCGGCCTAGAGGCCGGCCGGTTTGCGGATCCTTCGAACAGCGCTGGAGGTATTGCGCCAGCCTGTCGGGACTCATGCAGTACGTGCGCTCGTCGATGTCGACGAGCTCCGTGTCCGCACGGCCCTGGCTGATCGCTTCGACGGTTGCGATGAACGTGTGCGAGACGGTGACAACCGCATCGCCACGGCCCACGCCGGCTGCCATCAGCGCGAACCGCACCGCATCGGTGCCGTTGGCGACACCCACGCAGTATTTCGTGCCGCAGTAGGCGGCAAATTCTTGCTCGAAGGCCTCGACCTGTGGTCCACCGATGAACGCGGCCGATCGCACGGCGTCACGAAACGCGGCCACGAGCTCTTCTTCGAGCTCGCGGTGGGGCGTGATCAGATCGAGAAACGGAATAGGCTGCTGAGTCATCGTGTGGCGATTGTCGGCGTCAACGCGCGCCTCTGCCGGTAATGACGGCGCGCGGTGTCGCAAGAAGAATCTTGAGGTCCAACCAAAGGGACTTGGTCCTGGCATATCTGAGATCCAGCCGGACCATCTCGTCGAAGGTGGTGCTGCTTCGGCCGGTGACTTGCCACAAGCCGGTGAGGCCAGGCTTCGCTTCGAGGACCCGCCTCCAGTGCCACGCGCGATACTGCTCGAGCTCGTAGGCAATCGGTGGGCGAGGCCCCACGAGCGACATGTCACCCTTCAGCACATTCCAGAGCTGTGGGAGCTCGTCCATGCTGGTCCTGCGGAGCAGGTGCCCGATCGACGTCGTCCGTGGATCGTTGTCGATCTTGAAGGGCGCTTCGCGTCGCTCGCTCGGCTGCAGGTCGCCGCCGGACTTGATGAAGTCGGTCACGTACTGGCGGTGCAGCGCCGGATCGTTGTCCACGTACATCGTCCGGAACTTCAGCATCGTGAACGGCCTGGCCATGTAGCCTACGCGCACCTGCCTGAAAAGGACGGGTCCCGGCGAGGTCAGCTTGACGAGCACGGCCGCGAGCAGGAACACCGGGGATGTCAGCACCAGGAGCGCGGCGCTTCCGACTATGTCCAGCGTTCGCTTGAGGGCGTTCCAGAGGGGCCGGTGCGCGTGCATCGAGCGGAGCTCAGCGAGCATGGGATCCATCTCGGACAGCTGCTGGGCGCCCTCGAGACTGGGACCGCGGTGGACGTAGCACCGCATCTCGAGCCGCTCGATGGCAGCCGTGTCGAGACGGCGCATCAGCTCATGCAGCACGCGTGCCTCGAACTGGCGAACGTTCGCATCGCCCGGCCTGGCGAGCTCGGTCAGAATCACGCCGATTGTCACCCCTTGTTCCATCCATCCCGTCATGTCGATGTCGCTCGTCGCTGCCGCCACGGCGGCACTCACGACCGCGAGGAGCGCCGGATCCACCTTGATCGTGATGAGCGCAAACACCTCGTCGAAGCGATCCGCCCGTCGGCGCTCGCGAATCAGCGCGCTCCTGAACACATCCT
Source organism: Luteitalea sp. (assembly GCA_009377495.1). Lineage (GTDB taxonomy): Bacteria > Acidobacteriota > Vicinamibacteria > Vicinamibacterales > Vicinamibacteraceae > WHTT01. The sequence goes on along the minus strand of WHTZ01000095.1, from coordinate 8,295 downwards.
CGCTGAGCATCCGCAGACTGGCGCGTGGCTCGGCCCCCACGCTCGGTCGGCCAGTCGCCTCTTCCATGCCGTGGCTTCCGGCCATCGAGGCCGTGGACCGACCACCCGCCACCACGGCGTTGCGGGCCTGATTCACCATCAAGCCGTCCGCCCGCCGCGGTGAACGGGCGCGGGTTCTAGCGGGCCGGCGCCCTTCGGGCCGCGCCCCCCGACGCTCACTTGCGAACCCCAAAACTTGACACAGTGCGTCGAGTTTCGGGTTCGCAAGGGTTCGAGCGCGAGCGGCTCCGGCGATCGGCGTCTCCTCGCTCCAGTGGAACGTCGTCATCCAGTCATGCATGGCGGTTCTTCTGCGGGGCCTGCAATTGGAGCACGCGCACCTCGAAGCAGGCCCGCAAACGAGAGGGGAGGTGCTTGCTGAGCACGGCGGCGACACGTTCGCCAATCTGACGCGAGACGTCGGCTGCTGGTCCGTTGGCTCCTTGCGTCACCACGGCGCCGGCTGATCGGCCCGTCCGATACCAGCCGATGACGTCGCTCTCCCGGACCGACATCGCGAGCGCGGAGAACAACGCCTCTGCCGCCGGGGCGTCAATCGAACGACTGCCGTTGGGCTCGGATCTGATATCCACCAGCAGCAATAGAAGGGAGCGTCCGGCGCGCTCGGCGCGCCTTCGCTCGATCGCAAGGAAGTGCCGGAATGCGTCCTCGTCGTACACCTCATGGGGTGCTCGGCGATCGGTCCGGTGCGCTGACATACCCGGTTATGTTTGGGCGAGTTTCCACGGGGAGGTACTCAACCTCGGCTGCAAATCCAACGCCAGATCTTTGCTGTCCGGTTTTTGCCGATTTCGCTCGCTCGACACCGAGCTGGATGTCATCACATCGCCGCTACAGCGATTAAAGTCGCCATCGACAAAGAATTCGCGCCTAGTACGAAGAATAGGGCATCGGCTGGGAGGCCGCGCGATTGAGGACGACGCCGAGAATCTTCTTGCGCCCGATCGTTTTCGCAGCCTGCTTGACGATGTCGAAGGAGGCGTGCGCTGCACCCACGACGAGCACTACTGCGTCAACCATCCCGGCAAGCAGCTTCGCGTCGGGCATGAGGGTGACCGGCGGCGTGTCGATCACCACCCAGTCGAACTTGAGCCTGGCCTCCTCAATCAGCTGCCGCATCCGGGCCGAGGTCAGGCCGGCCATCGGGTCGGGGTCGGGCCGGCCTGCCGGCAGCAGCGCCAGGGCATCCGAGATCTCGAGCGTGGGGAAGGTGGTCGGGCTTTCGCGGCGGAGGCCGTCTGACAGTCCGCTCGCGTTGCCCACCTGGAAGATGTCGTGAAGCGTCGGCCGTCGCAGATCGGCATCGACGAGCAGTACGCGGCGCCGGTACGATTCGCTCAAGGTCAGCGCCAGGTTGGTCGCCGTCAACGACTTGCCTTCGGCGAGCACCGCGCTCGTGATCATGACCACACGGACGCCGTGGGTGAGCTGAGCCTGGTGTGTTGTTGCAGCGAGCTGGCGATATTGCTCGACCCCCTCGGCCGAGACGCTGCCTGAGGCGACGATACGCTCTTCGATCTCCGGATTGACGCCCCGGAACGTGGCCAGTAGCTCGTGCCTGCGCCGTGGCGTCACCGAAGGACGGATTGTCGTGGCAGACCGGTTCATCCTCGACACGTCGGCAAGAGATGACCTGTGCGGCCTCGACGGCTGCGACTCGTCGAATGTCCATGGAGCCACGTGTGATGGATCCTCGCCGCTAGGTCGGAGCGCTGCCGCTCCGGCCACATCCCGATGCACGGGCTCCCCGCGCTCCTGTGCGGCCTCGCTCGCCCGCAACAGTGCATCACCAATCCGGCTCATTTTCACCCTCGCAGTAGCGAAGCTCCGCCTCCAACCGCCGAGCCAAGCCGAGGCGCGGTGCTGGCGGATCTTCGCTACTAGCAGCGCCATCAGTCGGCAGTAGAGAAGATCGCAGTACGACCCCGCCTCGTTGTCTCGTTGGACTCCGACGCCGCCTGCTCGATCTTCACGCGATCCGCGTTACCTTCTATGTGGTGGATGACAGAGAGCGGCCTCGGCGTGCCGAGCAGTCGCACGGCCGTCGCCTCTGGGGCCTCACGGCGCTCCACGTCCTCGGGTGCCGCGGCGCCAGGCCGCGGCGCCTGTGCCTCTGTCTGAACAGGCTCTGCGCCGCCCACGTGCACGTCGAGATCCGTGCACACCTCCGTGATGACGTCGGTGGAGACCGGCTTCATCCGAAGGGCGAAGGCGGTAATCAGGGCGTTGTCGCAAATGACATTGATCGTGCGGGGAATGCCCTTCGACACGTGGTGAATCTGTTCCACCGCCGACCGGTAGAAGATCGTGGACGGCTCGCCGCCCGCGACCCGTATCCTCATGGCCAGATAGCAGGCGGTCTCCTGCAGGCCGAATGGCGGCAGCGTCGTCCGCAAGGCGACTCGCTGTTTGAGCGGAGCGAGCGCGGCCTCGTTCAGTCGTGCCGCCAGCTCGGGCTGTCCCGTGAGCAGGATCGACAGATGCTTGGTCGTCGAGGATTCGAGGTTCGCCAGCATGCGAATTTCCTCGAGGATCTCGGTGGGTATCGCCTGCGCTTCGTCGACGATCAAGGCCGTGAGTATGCCTGCCTGGCGCCGCTGGCTGAGCAGGTCGTCCAGCTCGCGCAGGAACATGGTCTTGGACTGAGCGACCTCTGCACCGAGTCCCATGCCGTGGGCGACGAACTCGTAGAACTCCTGCCGCGTCAGCATGGGGTTGTTCAAATACAGGCTCACCACCTCCGAACCCTGGTAGTGGGACAGCGCGGCTCGCACCAGCGTCGTCTTTCCGGTTCCGGCTTCGCCAATGAGTACCGTGATGCCCTTGTCGCCTGCCAGGCCGTAGTGCAGGAGGCTCAAGGCTTCCCGGTGCCCGCTCGACAGGAACAGGAACCTCGGGTTGGTCGTGAGGTCGAACGGGCGCTCCGATAGGCCGAAGAAATGCCGGTACACGCCGCTATTCCGTTACCGTAGCGAAGCTCCGCCTCAAACCGCCGAGCCTAGGCGAACCAGGGTGGGGCGGATCTTCGCTACTAGATGCGCGGCCGCCGACGGCGGCCGCGCCTAAGACAGCTTCTAAGGCCGCTCCTTCAGAAATTTGCTCAACTCTCACGACTTCGGCCTTAGAAGATGTCTAGTCATCGCGTGAGTGCGCTCCACACCGCTACAGCGGTCGCCACGAAGAGCAACGCCGTCGCAGCCGACGCCGCCAGCGCGCGCGTGCGGCGCGCACGGCGCTCGCGCGCCGTGGTCATCACCGGAACCACGGCGAGGACCGGAAGCGCCAAGGCGGCCAGCACATCGTCCTTGGTTCGCAAGCTGCGGTCGTGGAGCTCGAGCAGCACGACCATGCCTACACCCAGTCCCAAGCCTCCGACCGCGCCGAGGAGGACGATGATCGAGCGCTGGGGGCTGACTGGCCGTTGCGGCACGCGAGCTTGCTCGACGAGCCTGAACTGCTCGCCGCCGCGCCGCCGCTCCAGGTCCTCTGACATTTCAGCGGCCTTGCTGTTGGCAAGCAGCTCCTTGTATTGCTCCGACACCGTGTCGTAGTCGCGCATGAGCGCCGTCAGCTCGGACTCCCGCGCGGGCGCTGCATCCAACCGGCTTTGATACTCCGCGGCGACACCGTGGAGCCTTCGTTCTTCTTCCTGCTTGCTGGAAATGTTCCGGTCGATGGTGGCCAACTCGGCTTCGAGCTCGCGCAGGCGATTGAGGCGTCCGAGCTCCGCTGGCGTCCTCGGGAGCTGCTCTACCGACGCCGTGACCGGCCGCCGCATCTCCGAGCGGGCTTCCTCCTCGAGCTCTGAGACGGCACGCCGCGCGCGGATCACATCCGGGTGCTCTCGCTTGAGTTGGCGCTCGAGTGACGCGAGCTCCGCGGACGCCTGGAGCAGCCGTTCGGCCGCGGGCAAGCCCGCGGCGGGTTGGTCGGCCGCGCCGGGCTGATCCGCACGTGCGAGGTTGGCGGCCTGAAGGTCGGTCACGTCTGCCATTTGCCGCTCCACCATCAGCCGTCGGTCCCTGTCCCGGTTGATGGACTCACGAACCTGTTGCAGTTGCATCTGCGTATTGGCAACCGCCTGCATGTTGGTCTGCACCTGGTCCGGCAACTGGCCCGCGTACTTGCGGCGATAGGCCTCGAGCCTTCTTTCCGTCGTCTCGAGGTGGCTCTTGACCTGTTGGAGTTGGTTCTTGAGGAAGTCGCTGGATCCCTCGGCAAGCTCGGCGCGCTGCTTGATGTTCTCGTTGATGAAGAGGCCGGCCAGCCGCGCCGCCACTCGCTGCGCGAGCTGTGGGTCGGCCGCGTAGAAGCTCACTTCGAAGGCGTCACCCTTCGCGGCCGCCATCTGCACGTCCTGGTTCCGCATCCGGTTGACGATGTCGTCCATGACGCGCGCCTTCCGTTGATCCGGATACAGATCGAACTCGAGGATGATCTGCTCGAGGCGCGGGCGGCTGAGAATCCCGCGCCGGATGGATTCGAGGCGGTCTTGCGGACCGATGGTGACGGTCGACCGCACGTAGGACTCGGGCACGCGTTGGGGGACGATCGAGATGACGGCCGTCGATACCCACCGTGACGGGAGCTTGTACGCAACGAGCGCGGAGCCCACGGCCACCATGAGGAAGGGCACCACGATGAGCCATCGCCGGCGCCACGCGATCGCGAGCACGTCTTCGGGGGAGTATTTCCTTCCTGGAATCATGATGTGTCGAATGGCGTGCCGGTGCGCACGGCGATGTCGAGCCGTGAATGGGAGCTCCAGCGGATACCACATGCAACGTTTCCGCCAAGCTGAGGCATATGGTTGATTGATCGGGAAGTCGCCGACTTTTCCGCCCGTTATGCTTTCGCGTTAAGGATGGAGAGGCAGGAACGGCACAGAGAAGTCTCTGTTTCGGCAGAGTAACTTCCGACCAACGAAGCAAAAGGCGTCGGGAAGGGCGATGTACGTCACGCGGGATCGCGTCCAAGGCTAGCTGTTGAACTGCTCCTTGCGGACCATTCCCGCGCCCTCTCGAATGACGACGAGCTGGTCTGCGGCGACGTTTGCGATCTTCTCCGTCGCGCCATTGGGCCAGCGGATCGTCAGGTCTGCCGAGGTTTCGGCACCCAGCCCGAAGTGCACGCGGCGGTCGTTGGCGGAGTAGAAGCTCGATTGAGCCGTGACCTCCTGCGCCTGAGTGCGGCCTCCGTAGCGGGCGGTCACGCGCGCGCCGATCGCGCTACGGTTCGACTTCACGCCGACGAGAAGGACCTTCAGCCAGTGGCCATTGCCCGTTACGTCGTTGCGCAGCAGGGACGGCGGCTCGTTCATGTTCATCACCAGGATGTCCACGTCTCCGTCGTTGTCGAAGTCGCCGAAGGCGCAGCCACGGCTGGTGTGCGCCGCAGCCACCCCGCTCCCCGCTTCCTCAATCAATTCCTCGAACCGGCCGTCACCCAGGTTGCGGAACACCAAACGGGGTGTTCGGAATGGGTAGGCTGGCAGTCTCTGCTCCACCTCTGGATAGACGCTCCCGGTCACCAGGAACAGGTCGGGCAAGCCATCATTGTCCAGATCGACCATCCCCGTTCCCCAGCCTACGTACCGCGTCTCCACGCCGATGCCCGCGCGGATGGTGTAATCGTTGAAGTAGCCTTTGGCGTCGTTGCCGTAAAGGATATTCGTATCATCGGAGAAGTGCGTCTTGAAAATATCCAGGTTCCCGTCGAGATCGTAGTCACCAATAGCTATGCCCATGCCCGCCTGTTCCATCCCGTCTTCGCTCAACGCCACGCCGCGCTCCAGGCCCTCCTCGCGAAACGTGCCATCGTGCTGGTTGCGGAAGAGCCAGCTCGGCGTGGAATCGCACGCGACGTAGATGTCGGGCCAGCCGTCGTTATCGTAATCCGCCGCCACTGCGGTCATGGGATACGATCCCTCCGCCGCCCCAACCCCGGATGGCCGACTCACGTCGGTGAACGTTCCATCACCATTGTTGTGAAACAACTGGACGAACCCAGTAGGCAGACCGCGAGGACCGCAGTTGACGGGCACGCCCTTCCACTGACAGTCAGGGTTCTCGCCCGGCTTGGGCAGCTTTTCGAGCGTTGTGTTGAGGTAATTGGCGACGAAGAGATCCAGACGCCCGTCGCGATCATAGTCCACCCACGTGCAACCGGCACCGTAGCGTACGCTGTCCTGGCGGAGGCCGGCTTTCTCGGTCACATCGGTAAACGTGCCGTCACCGTTGTTGTGGTACAGGACGTTGTGGCCGTAGTAGGTGATGAACAGGTCGTCAAGACCATCGTTGTCGTAGTCACCCACCGTGACGGCCGAGGCCCAACCCGTGCGTGTCAGTCCGGCCTTTTCGGTGACGTCCGTGAACGTGCCGTCGCGATTGTTCTTGTACAGGCGATTCGTCGTGCCGGCCGGCGCGCCTTCCAAACGAGTGCCGTTCAGCACGAACAGATCGAGCCAGCCATCGTTGTCGTAGTCGAGAAACGCCACGCCACACCCAACCACCTCGATGATGTAGCTCTTCGTGTCGATGCCGCCGTACACAATCGGCTGCGTCAGACCTGCCTGCTTGGCGACGTCGGTGAAGCGCGCCAAAAAAGGACGGCCGGAAGGCTTTCCGCGGGGCTGTGGCTTGACGCCACGCGAGGCGACGCCCTGTGCGAGCGCAGTGTTGGCCGCGCACGCCAGGAAGGGCAGCGCTATCAGTTGACGACGAGTGATCATTCGGCTGATTCGGTCGCGACCAATGTCTGTCCCGACTCGACGTTCTCGAAGGTCTGAGCGATTCCAGAAGGCCAACGGATCTCGACGAGCTTGGCCGAGGCATCGTCGCCGAGGCCCACCAGTAGTCGCTTGTCACTGGCCGAGAGATAGCCTACGGCCGTGTTGATGGTGAAGTACTGCGTCAATCCGGATGCGGACACCACCTTCACGCGGCATCCGATCCCATCGCGGTTCGATTGCTTTCCCACGGTTCGTATCCCGAGCCAATTGCTGCGATTCCCGCCGTCATTCCGGAGCACGAAGGCCGGCTGGCCCACGTTGCCGACCACCACGTCGATGTCGCCGTCACTGTCCAGGTCACCGAAGGCGGCACCGCGACCGGCCCAGTCTTTTTGAAACACCTCGCCGGGAGCCACCCTCGCGAAACGCCCGGCCTGATTCCGCAACAGCAGCGGTGGTTGCAGGTACGTCAAGTTTGGCGCCGTCTTCTCGATCGTGTCCATCACGTGTCCCTGCGCAACAAAGATATCCTTCCAGCCGTCGTTGTCGTAATCGAAAAAACGCGTGCTCCAGCCGGAAAACAGATGCGTGGCGCCGCCCACACCGGACACGTTGGTCACATCTCGAAAGCTGTCGTCGCCGTTGTGGCGAAAGAGCCTGTAGCGCTCGTGCGAGAGATCCGTCACGACGATGTCGGGGTGAGAGTCGTTATCGTAGTCGGCGAAATCCACGCCCATCCCGGCAAACGTCTGTCCCTCCTCATTGAACCCGACGCCCGCCAGCAGGCCGACCTCGGTAAACGTGCCGTCTCCATTGTTCTCGTACAGGAACGATTGCACCGAATCATTGGCGACGTACACATCCACGAACCCGTCATCATTGTAGTCAGCGAACGCGACGCCAAGCCCCTTGCCGATGTCCCCAGCAATGCCCGCCTTCGAGGACACGTCCCTAAACGTACCGTCGCCGTTGTTGTGATACAGGAGATTGGTGACCCCGTCATAGTTGTCGGGATGACAGTAGGCGCGGTAGCCGGGCTTCTTTTCCCCGCAATAGCCGTTGTTCTGGAACGTCCAATCCACATAGCGGGTCACGAAGAGGTCGAGGGAACCGTCGTTATCGTAATCGAAAAATCCGGCGCTCGCGCTCCATCCGGCCGCGGCGACTCCAGCGCTCTTGGTGACGTCGCTGAACGTGCCGTTCCCACTATTGTGGTAGAGCGTGTTGGCGCCGTAGTTGGTGACGTAGAGATCTGCAAAGCCGTCGTTATCGTAGTCGCCCACGGCGACGCCCATGCCGTAGTAGTTCTGTGGCATTCCGGTGAGACCCGCCTTCGCCGTCACGTCCACAAACGTGCCATCTTTGCTCTGCTGGTATAGCCGGTTCCAGAATTTCCCGTCGGACTTGTCGGGCAGCTTACCGGACGGCTGCGGATCGTCAATCTTGGCGCCATTCGTGAAGAAGATGTCCAGGCGGCCATCGTTGTCGTAATCCAGCAGGGCCAC
>WHTZ01000094.1 GCA_009377495.1 Luteitalea sp. | reverse complement strand
CGGTGTGGTGGGTCGCCGAGGGGACGGCGACCCGGTGGGGAACCGAGGTCGCGCGCGTGCGGTGGCGCGCGCCGGCGCTGGCCTGCGTGCTCGCGATCGTGGCACTCGCGCGCGGCTGGTACGGGTTGGCGGTGGCGCATCCGGGGCGTGCGCTCGTGGAGCTGGACCTGCCGGACGATGCGTGGCGGGATGTCTCGCGGTGGCTGCGAAGCCAGACGCCGAAGCATGCGCACCTGCTGGCCGACCCCGGCCATGCGTACCGCTACGGCACCAGCCTGCGCGTGTCGGCCGAACGGGACGTGTTTCTCGAAGAGGTGAAAGATGGCGCCATCGGACTCTACGATCGTGGCGTCGCTCTGCGCGTGAGCGAGCGGGACGCGGCCCTTGGCGACTTCTCCAGCTTGAGCGCAGGACGATTGCGGGCGCTCACCGCACGGTATGATCTGACGCACGTGGTGACAGAGGGATCGCTGCCCTTGTCGGAGGTGTACCGGAACACACGCTTCCGTGTCTATCGCCTCGCGCCATAGGCATGCCACGCTGAATCATCACCGTCGCGCCAGATCCCGCTCTCGAGCGCTCGTTCCTGAAGTTCGAGTCCTGTGCAATTCGATGCTCCAGAGCAACAATGTCATGATGGCCGACAAGGCAATCAAGCTCGCACCCCAGGAGTCGATTCTGAAATACCAGCCTGGAGACGAGATTCGGGTGAGGCAGGGCGACTTCGTCAAGCTTGCGAAGGCATTCTTCGCGGAGATCGAGCGCAAGCATCGCTAACCGGCGAGACCTCATCGACAGATTGGCCTCACACTTATTCTGAGAATTGATGCCGAATCGATCGGCACCTGAAAGGGCTGTATGCGAAAACTCATTGTCTCTGAATTCATGTCCTTGGACGGTGTCATGCAGGCGCCGGGTGGGAAGGACGAGGATCGGGATGGCGGGTTCGAGCACGGCGGTTGGACCATGCCCTACTGGCACGACGGCATCGGTGAGGCCTTCGGCGCGCTGATGCAGGATGTCGACGCATTCCTTCTCGGTCGGCGGACCTACGTGGTTCACGCCGAAGCGTTCGAACCGATGCCGCCGGGTGATCCGTTCGGCGATATGATGAATGCGCCTAAGAAATATGTCGTCTCGCGGACGCTCGAGAAGCCGATCTGGCGGGAGACGACGATCATCCGCGACAACGTGATCGAGTCGGTGCGCGCCCTGAAGGCCGAGGCGGGCCGGAACATTGTGACGGACGGCAGCAGTCAACTCGTGCACGCGCTGCTCGCGCACGACCTGGTGGACGAGCTGCACCTGCTCCTGTACCCGCTGACATTGGGAAGCGGCAAGCGAGTGCTGCCAAATGGCGTCCACTCAACGTTTCGCTTGACTTCCGCAACGCCCTACCCGAGCGGTGTGGTGGGGCTCCACTACGCACGCCAGCGATAAGGCGTTTCAGCTGTCACATCTTCGCCGCTGGTGGTGATCGAGCGAAGCCGTATGCGTATGCCGGCGCTGCCACGCTCTGTTGGCTGGCGGCTTAGAGGTCCGAGCGTAAGGCGACGATCGGATGGCGCAAGGAGGCGCACATCGCCCACCTGGCGTCCGCGTCCAAGTCCGTTCTACTGGTGTCGGCCGCGGACAAACTGCACAATGCTCGGGCCATTCTGAGGGACTATCGAGCACATGGAGACGAGCTGTTCGATCGTTTCGATCCCGAAGCGGGCAAGACCGGCGTGATTGGGTACTATCGAGGCTTGGTGGACGCGTTCCAGCGCGCGGGACATCACCCGCTGCTGATTCAGGAGCTCGACGCCGTCGTTTCCCAGATCGAGGTCATCGCAACCTTCAAAGGAGTGTGGCCTCTTCCGTTGGCGGAAGCCCCTCCGAACTGAGCGTTCGCCTGCGACAGAAGAGGAAAGTCGGCGACGGGCGTCGATTCTGGCTTTGGCCAAGGTGCCGAGCTTGTAGCGCTGATGTACCTCCCATGCGTGTAGACGCTGGAACCCTGGTTCTCTCGGCAACCGATCTGTCGAACTTCCTGAACTGCAGGCACCGCACGGCGCTGGAGATGCGTGAAGCGCGCGGCAAACACAAGAGACCGGTCTGGACGGATCCCCTCCTCGAAGCCCTTTTCGCTCGCGGCCTCGAACACGAGCGCAACTACGTGTCGCGTCTCAGCGCGGCCGGCAAGAAGGTGCTTGACCTGAGCGAGATTAAGTCGCGTGACGAGGCGCTCGCCGCCACGCTGGAAGGCATGCGCAGCGGGGCAGACGTGATCGTTCAGGGGGCGCTTGGTAAAGGGCGGTGGTATGGTCGTCCCGACGTCTTGCTGCGGGTTGACTCGCCGAGCGTGCTCGGGGCTTGGAGCTACGAGGTGGCAGACACCAAGCTCGCGGCAGAGACTCGCGCCGGCACCATTCTTCAACTGGGCCTGTACTGCGATCTGCTCACCGCCGTTCAATCGCTGACACCAGAGCGCTTCTACGTCGTCACCCCAGATGCCGACGCCCCCGTGAAGACGCATCGCGTCAACGACTACGCGGCGTACTTCCGATTGGTTCGACACCGCTTGGAAGCCTTCGTCGAAGGCGATGACGATGCGCTCGCAGCCGCCAACTATCCAGAGCCGGTCGACCATTGCGACGTGTGTGCCTGGTTGTCCGTCTGTAAGAAGAAGCGGCGACGCGATGACCATCTGTCGCTGGTTGCGGGGATCACTCGCATCCAACGGAATGAGCTCCGGGCTCAGACCATCGATACGCTTGCGGACCTTGCGAACACTCCCCTGCCGCTTACCTTCAAGCCACGGCGAGGCTCGCTGGACTCTTACGTTCGCGTTCGAGAACAAGCACGCCTGCAGGCGAAGGCGAGATCGACGGACCAGCCTGTATTCGAGTTGCTTCAGCCAATCGAGGCCGGCAAGGGGCTTTGTCGGCTACCTGAACCCTCGCCACGCGACCTGTTCTTGGACTTGGAAGGCGACCCATTCGCAGGTGAGGGTGGTCGCGAATACCTGTTCGGGCTCGTGTCGCTGAACGAGCAAGGGCAACCGGTATATCAGGGGCGCTGGGCGCTGACAGTGAAAGGCGAGGCCAACGCGTTCAGCGAGGTCGTCTCGGCAATCATGGAGGCGTGGGCTGCTCATCCCGCGATGCACGTGTACCACTACGCTCCGTATGAGCCAACCGCCCTCAAGCGCTTGATGGGCCGGTTCGCGCGGCGAGAAACCGACATCGACAACCTGCTTCGCGCGGGACGGTTCGTCGATCTCTATGCCGTCGTTCGACAAGGGCTGCGCGCAGGCGTCGAACGCTATTCGATAAAGGCACTCGAGCCACTCTATGGCTTTACGCGCGGCGTACCACTGCTGGAGGCGAACCGGAGCCTGCGCACCATGGAACAGGCACTCGAGCTCGATCTGCCGGATCTCATCACTCAGGAGATCCGAGACGTGATCCAGGGCTACAACAGAGACGACTGCGTTTCGGCTCTTCGCCTCCGTGACTGGCTCGAGGGCCTCCGCAACGGTCTCGAGGCAAAGGACCAGGAGGTCCCTCGTCCTCAGCCCAAAGATCGTGAGGCGTCAGGGAATGTTACAGAACGTGAGCAACGCGTCGAAGCGCTCAGAGCCAACTTACTGGAGGGCGTACCGCTCGAGGCAAAGGCTCGAGACGTGGACCAGCAGGCCAGGTGGCTGCTCGCATATCTGCTGGATTGGCACCGCCGCGAGAACAGGGCCGCGTGGTGGGAATACTACAGACTGCTCGAGCTCCCGGAGGAAGACCTCTTCGACGAACCGCAGGCAATCGCGGGCCTTGAATTCGTCGAGCGCGCAGACTTGATCCTCAGCAAGAAGGGGAAGCCAACCGGATCTGTGGTTGACCGGTATCGCTATCCGATTCAGGAGATGGAGATCAGGCGGGGCGATGAGCTGAAGCTGAATACCGAACAAAGGCTCGGCGACGTGGTCCGCGTCAACCGCGCCGAGCGCACCATAGACATCCGCAAGGGTCCGACGATGGCAGAGGTGCACCCAACGTCGGTGTTCGAGCACAGGCACGTGTATACCGATGTCATTGAAGACGTCATTTCCGCAATGGGAGAGGGATTGGCGCGCGGTGATGCCGACAGCCTTGCGGTTCGCATGCTGCGGGCGGAAGCGCCATCGACGGTTTCTGGAACGTTCGACGTTCGCTCCGGCGAGACGGCTGTTGACTACGCTGTGCGCGTCGCCGGTGATCTGGCTGAGACCGTCCTGGCGATCCAAGGTCCTCCCGGAGCGGGTAAGACGTTCAGCGGGTCCCGAATGATTTGCGCGCTTTTGGCACAAGGCAAACGCGTTGGCGTAATCGCGACCGGGCATAGCGTGATCCGCAACCTCCTCGATGCGGTCGCAGAGTCGGCTGCGTCGCTCGGGCGGAACGACGTGAGACTTGGGCATAAAGTCGACGAGTCGGACGACAGCGGCACGCTATCGGCGTTCGGCGACAACAAGGCTGCGCTCGAGGCGCTCGAATCTGGCAGGGTCAATGTCCTTGGGGGAACCGCGTGGCTCTGGACCCGACCCGAGTTTGCCAAGTCTGTTGATGTTCTGTTCGTGGACGAGGCGGGCCAGATGTCGCTCGCCAACGCATTGGCCATCACGCAGTCTGCCCATAACATCGTGCTCCTCGGTGATCCTCAACAGCTCGAACAGCCGAAGAAGGGAACGCATCCTGAGGGAGTTGGTGTTTCAGCGCTTCAACACATGCTTGGCTCCCACGTGACGATTCCGCCGGACCGTGGCATCTTCCTTCCCGAAACGTGGCGTCTGTCACCAGCTATTTCGAAGTTCACTTCCGAGGTGTTCTACGAGGATCGCCTTCGTTCGAAGCCCGGCCTCGAGCGGCAACAGCTTGTCGGAAGTGCGTTCACCGGCGGCGCGTTGTGGGCGGTCGACGTCAGTCACGAGGGAAACCGAAACGCGTCGGACGAGGAGGTGACGGCTGTTGATCGGGTTGTGACGGCGCTCCTCGAACCTGGGTCGCGGTGGGTTGATGAATCTGGACGTGAAGCGCAGATGGCAGGTCGGGACATCCTAGTCGTGGCGCCCTTCAACGCCCACGTCAGTCGCTTAGCGGAAAGGCTAGAACGCCGAGGCGTTGCGGTAGGAACCGTCGACAAGTTCCAAGGCCAAGAGGCACCCGTCGTTATCTATTCGATGGCGACTTCTTCCCCTGAGGAAGCCCCACGTGGGCTTGAGTTCTTGTACAGCCTCAACAGGCTGAATGTCGCCACGTCGCGTGCCCGCTGCGCGGTCTTCGTTGTTGCGAACCCACGTCTCTTTGTGCCGGATTGTAAGACTCCGCGACAGATCGCGCTGGCGAACGCGCTCTGCAGGTACCGAGAACTGGCAACCATCGTCACGCCTTAGCAGAGAGATCGTGCCCTTCGAATAGAGCCAGCCTCGCGAGCTCCTGCCGAACTGCTCCAATGGCAGCTCACGTTGAACATGGGACCCGGCCACCCCCATGCTAAACGCAGCGTTTACCATGGCGTTTAGGGTGGGCTATGGCCTGACAGAGGCCTGATCCCGGGCCGTCTCATCGTTCGCCGTCGAAGAGTCGAATGAGCGCCTCGGCGTTCCCGAGCGCGTCGTGTACTGGATGGTGGTCGTGCTTTGTTCGACGCAGACGCTTCCGCTTCTGAGTGCTTCGAAAATCACCCATCAGCCCCGCGTAGAAGTCGGCGATGCGGCGCCCGGAATGCCCGAACGGGTTCTGTCCGAAGTAGCGCCAGAAATAGAAGTTGATCCATTGAAAGTCGTATGCGGGATTGTCTGACACAAACACGACAGGCATCCGAGGGGCCAGCCAATCCCGGAATTGTCGAAACGTGTCCTCAGAGCAGTCGACGCCGTGGAACGTCTCGACCCGCCCATCCCGAAGTGCGTTGACGTCGACGGCACCACACTCCGTCATGTCACCGACAGAGGGCGCGCCGACGCCGAAGGGAGCTTCGCAGTCAACAACGATCAGATTACCCTTCAAACGTCACCGGCGATCCTCGATCACCTCGTCTGAAACCGTTCGCCCTGTTGTACTGCACCTGTCGAGCGTCGCACGGCGGGATGTCCGGCAGAAACCCGTGCTGATCGCTGAGCGCAACGATTCGCATGCTGTGAGTCTTGCCAGTGTCGCATCGTCTGCCAACCACGCGCCCAGGAGTGCCGGCTGCCGTAGGCCTGTCGCTCGAAGTCTTCAGGCGGCAAACCGGATCACCGCTCAGAACCTTCATATGCCTTTATTTCACAGTTCTTTAGCGCAATATGCTTGGATCGGCACGACATAATACGCTTGTGACAGCGCGGCATGATATGCTTGTAGTAGTACGGCAGCAAAAGCTTGCGATAGTACGGGGCTACCCGCAATGCCAGCGCCCCAGGAAAAGCTCGCCGAATCGCTCACGGCCCTACAAGCCCTGCAAAAGGGTGGACGACGGGTCTTCCAGTCAAGAGAGCTGAGCCGCGCTCACAGGGAACGCTTGCTCGCGAACGGCTTCCTTCAGGAAGTGATGAAAGGCTGGCTGATTTCGTCGAGCCCCGGCGTGCGTGACGGTGACAGCACGCCGTGGTACGCGTCCTTTTGGGATTTCTCCGTGCGCTACTGCAGCGAGCGCTTCGGCGACGAATGGCACTTGTCGCCTGAACAGTCGTTGCTCCTCCTCGCGGAAAACACGGTCATCCCGAGGCAGGTCGTGGTCTATAGCCCGAAAGGAACAAACCACAACATCGAGCTGCTCTTCGGTACCTCACTGTACGACCTCAAACAGGCAGAGATGCCAGGCCCGTTGGATGTGATCGTGAAAAATGGCCTGCGGCTGTTTTCGCCGTCCGCGGCGCTCGTGAAAGTGCCCGCGTCGTTTTTCGTCCGGCAGTCGATCGAGGCGCAGGTCGCGCTAGCAGGTCTTCGCGATGCGTCGAACCTGCTGCGGTTCCTTCTCACCGGCGGGAATTCGGTCAAGGCCGGTGTGATCGCCGGAGCGCTACGCCGGATTGGCCGGCCCGAGCTTGCCGACGAAGCCGTCAAGACGATGAAGGCCGCCGGCTACGACGTGCGCGAGACCGACCCGTTCGAACCTGCGCAGAGGTTCGGCATGCTCCCACAGGCAGCGTCGCCCATCGTCGCCCGCATGCCGGCGATGTGGAGGTCAATGCGCGACGTGGTCGGGGAGAACTTTCCGGAAGCGCCGGGGCTCCCGGAAGACAAAGGCAGGTATCTCGAATCTGTAGATGACATCTACAAAAGCGACGCGTACCACTCGCTGTCGATCGAAGGCTACAGCGTGACGCCCACGCTGATCGAGCGGGTGCAGCAGGGCAACTGGGATCCGGCTCACCACGAGGAGGACCGTAGGAACCGCGACGCCTTCGCGGCGCGCGGCTACTGGGAGGCCTTCCAGAAGGTGAGGGAGGCGATCGCTGACATCATTGCAGGCGCGAATCCCAGCGCGCGCGCGCATCACACATGGACTGGTATCGCGAATTGTTTCAGCCCTTCGTGGCCGCTGGCGTCATTCCGGCTGCCGCTCTCGCGGGCTATCGACATGATGCTGTCTACCTACGCACCTCGCGCTATGTGCCGCCGCGATGGGAGGCGGTGCGCGACGCGATGCCGGCGTTGTTCGATCTGCTGGAGAACGAGAGCCACGTCGGCGTCCGTGCGGTCCTAGGACACTGGCTGTTCGGCCATATCCATCCGTACCCGGATGGCAACGGACGGATGGCGCGCTTCGTAATGAATGCGATGCTGGCCTCAGGCGGCTACCCTTGGACAGTGATCAGGGTCGAGGACCGAGATTCATACCTGTCCGCCCTGGACAAAGCGAGCATCGACATGGATATCGCGCCGTTCACCGCGTTCGTCGCGGAACGGGTGCGGTGGTCGGTCGAACACGGGCGGGCTGTGCGTTGATGTGCTCATCGTCTCTCCCTTTGCCTCAGTTCGTCACTGATCACCGTGAGTCGCGCACGTTGACGCCCGCCACTCACTGGCGTTAGCATCGACTCCTCACCCATCACCTCTTCCCCGCGCCGCACGGCGCGGAGGAGCGCACGCGCTCCCCAAGGGCGTGCTTGCGGGTCGCAGTCAGTCGCCAGTTCCGGCCGTAGGGCCGAGAGCGAACTGACCGAGGTCAGATGCCGTTCGTGAACACGCCCTATCGTTGGCAGGTGACTGAATCAGCGCGTATCCGCGCATCCAAACGCCGCGACCGGATGGCGGGAGAACCACCGATATGCACCACAAGAGACGACGACCGAAGCATCAGCGAGCGGGCTGTTTGTGGTGCAAGCCGCACAAGGACGAACGGCAGCCGAAGCTGCTCCGCTTGAAGGGGTTCAAGGCTCCGCGCCGACTTCAGCAGATCTAGCGGCGCGCGCGCGCTGCACTGGCCGCGGCACATCTTCAGCGTTCGGCGAAACTCCCGAGCGTGCGTGATCTCACGCGGCCTGACGGGTCGGACCTGAGAGGACTGCACCGTCACAACAGCAGCCGTGCTGCCATCCAGCATGACGAACTCGACTTCGAAGGCCCGGCCGTCGCCGTAGACATGGACGACCGTCCAGACATCGCCAATCTCGAGCTGTTCCTCGGACACCGGTGCCGTCAAGACGACGCGATCGTGCTCCTTAGTCATGTTGACGCTCTACTCCTTCGTCGAGTAGACCGCGTCGGCCACCAGCCCGACGATTGCTCTGGCTGCCGGCGCATTGAGCCTTATGGTCCGAACAGTGTGGCCTATCGGATTTTGCGTCAGTCAGGAACTTGCGAGTGAACGCCTGGTTCACCAGCGTCGCGCGGTGTCTCGCTCTGGAAGCCGTCGGTCGCGGGTTCTGCATTTCAGACATTCCTGTCTGAGTTTGGTGACAATGTTGTCCCACGAATTAAGGGGGGTTGCCGGGTTACAAAAGCTGAGAGAATTGAGGTTGACCGGCTGCGGGGGTGCCAGCCGGTCAACGCTCCGACGCACCCGAGCTCCATGCGATTTGCCCACTACGAGACCGGCGATTTCTTCGATGAGATGTTCGACGCGAACCGCGAGCCCCGTTCGGCGGCGCGTGCGCTCAGCCAATTCATCGAGACGCTGCCGAACGGAGAGCTGCTTCGTCGCCAGCAGTCGGCGGAACGCGCGCTGCTCCACATGGGAATTACTTTTAGCGTGTACGGCGACCGGGCCGGGACCGAGCGGATCTTTCCTTTCGATCTGGTACCGCGAATCGTCGCAGCGTCGGAATGGAACCTCATCGAGCGCGGTCTGAAGCAGCGCATCCACGCGCTCAACCTCTTCATCGACGACGTCTACCACGAACAGCTGATTATCAAAGACGGCGTCATCCCCGCCGAGATCCTCCGCACCGCGACGAGCTTTCGCGAGGCGTGTGTGGGCCTGACGCCCCCGCGCGGGATCTGGTGTCACATCACCGGAACCGATCTCGTTCGCGACAGCGACGGGCAGATCTACGTCTTGGAAGACAATCTGCGCTGCCCATCCGGCGTGTCGTACGTCCTCCAGAACCGCCTCGTCATCAAGCGGACCTTCCCGCAGTTGTTCGAGTCGTCCAGGATCCGTCCGGTGGACGACTACCCGAGCCGGCTGCGCGACATGCTCGAGTGTCTCAGCACGTCGGACGTCGACACGCCCCGCGTCGTGGTGCTGACGCCGGGGCAGTACAACTCGGCGTACTTCGAGCACTCCTTCCTCGCGCAGCAAATGGGCGTCGAACTGGTCGAGGGCCGCGATCTCGTGGCCTCGGACGGCTTCGTGTGGATGCGCACGACCAAGGGCTTCGAGCGCGTCGACGTGATCTACCGGCGTCTGGACGACGACTTTCTGGACCCGACGGCCTTTCGAGCCGATTCGGTGTTGGGCGTGCCGGGATTGTTCGACGTCTACAAAGCCGGCCGCGTCGCCCTGGCAAACGCCCCGGGGACCGGCGTTGCCGACGACAAAGTCGTATACGCATACGTCCCGGAGATCGTCAAGTACTACCTGGGCGAGGACATCATCATCCCGAACGTTCCCACCTTCCTCTGCGCCGAGGAAGCGCAGCGGCAGCACGTGTTGTCGAATCTCCCCGCGCTGGTCGTGAAGGCCGCCAACGAGTCCGGCGGCTACGGCATGCTGGTCGGCCCGCGCTCCACCAGCGACGAGCGAGCCGAGTTCGCCAGACGCATCGAGGCGGCGCCGCGCAACTACATCGCGCAGCCGACGCTGTCGCTGTCGCGCGTGCCCACGATCGTGGACGGCGCGTTCAGAGGACGCCACGTGGATCTCCGGCCCTATATTCTGTACGGTGAGGATATCTTCGTCCTCCCGGGTGGTTTGACGAGGGTCGCGCTCCAAGAGGGCTCGCTGGTCGTCAACTCGTCGCAAGGCGGCGGCAGCAAGGATACCTGGGTCCTCGCCGATGATCCGCACACCGATGAGGCGTCCGGGTCTGCGCCGAGACCTGCGTCCGAGACGACCGCCAGAGCCGTTGGGGCACAGTCACAATGTTGAGCCGGGTCGCAGATTCGATTTACTGGATGAGCCGCTACATCGAGCGAGCGGAGAACGTCGCGCGCTTCATCGACGTGACGCTGAACCTCATGCTCGACATGCCGGTGGGCTCGGTCCAGCAGTGGCAACCGCTGGTGGACACGACGGGCGATGCGCAGGAGTTCGCGCGGCGGCATGGAGTGGCCACGCAGCAGCGCGTCATCCAGTTCCTGACGTTCGATCCGGACAACGCCAACTCGATCCGATCCTGCCTCCGCGCGGCCCGCGAGAACGCGCGGTCGGTGCGCGAAGTCATCTCGTCGGAGATGTGGGAACAGGTGAACGAGTTCTACCTGATGGTCAACTCGGCGGCGTTCGACGCGAACAGCCTGAGCGACCCGCAGGATCTGTTCGCGTCCGTGAAGATGTCGAGCCACCAGTTCGCCGGCGTGACCGACGCGACGATGACGCACAACGAGGGCTGGCATTTCTGCCGGCTCGGCCGCCACCTGGAGCGCGCCGACAAGACCTCGCGAATCCTCGACGTGAAGTACTTTCTCCTCCTTCCCACGGCGGCGGATATCGGCACCACCGACGACGACATCCAGTGGGCGGCGGTGCTCCGGTCGGCGAGCGCGTTCGAGATGTACCGGAAGCGTTACGGCCGCCTATCCCCCGACCGTATCGTCGAGTTCCTGCTGCTCGATCGCGAGTTTCCGCGCGCCATTCAATGTTGTTTGAAGGCGGCACGGGAATCGGTCCATGCCATTTCAGGGACGCCGGCAGGCATGTTCCGCAATCATGTCGAACAGCTCCTGGGTGAGCTCTGCTCTGAGCTGGACTACGCCCAGGTGGACGACATCGTGGCGGCCGGCCTGCACGAGTACCTGGACCGGCTGCAGACGCGCATGAACCTCGTCGGCGCCGGCGTCCAGGAGATCTTCTTCGCGGGCCCCCGTCTGGGCATGCCGGTCCGCAAGAGCGCGAAGGCGCGAAGGGTACAGTCACGTACGGTTGTGTAGGCGCACACACGCTCTCCTTGTCATGGCCATTCACGTCGCGCTCCGCCATCACACCCGCTACCGTTTCGATCGGCCCGTGCTGCTGTCGCCGCACATCATCCGTCTGCGGCCGGCGCCGCATTGCCGGACGCACGTCTTGAGCTACTCGCTCAAGATCGATCCTCAGAAGCACTTCATCAACTGGCAGCACGATCCGCACGGCAACTACCTCGCACGGATCGTGTTCCCCGAGCGCACCCAGCAACTCGTGGTCGACGTGGAGCTCATCGCCGAGATGTCGGTGCTCAACCCGTTCGACTTCTTTCTCGAGCCATCGGTCGAGGCGTTTCCTTTCTCATACGACGCGTGGCTTGGCAAAGAGCTCGCGCCGTTTCTCGAGCGCCTGCCCGCAGGTCCGAAGCTTCGCGGCTTTCTCGACGCCGTCGACACCCGCTCGCAGCGAACCCTGGACTTCCTCGTCGCGCTGAATCGTCGTCTTGCGCGGGAGGTGAAGTATGTCATCCGACTCGAGTCGGGCGTGCAGACGCCGGAGGACACGCTCTCCCTCGGCTCCGGCTCATGTCGAGACAGCAGCTGGCTGCTCGTCCAGGTCCTCCGCCATCTCGGGTTGGCCGCGCGATTCGTCTCCGGCTACCTGATTCAGCTCACGCCGGACGTCAAGGCGCTCGAGGGTCCGGCCGGCCCTGAAGCCGACTTCACTGACCTGCACGCGTGGGCCCAGGTGTACGTGCCGGGCGCCGGGTGGATCGGACTCGACCCCACCTCTGGGCTGCTGGCGGGCGAAGGCCACATTCCGCTGGCGGCCACGCCCGATCCGCAAAGCGCCGCTCCCATCACCGGCGCAGTCGACAAGTCCGAGGTGAGCTTCAGTCACGACATGAGCCTGCGGCGGATCTACGAATCGCCGCGCGTGACCAAGCCGTACACGGACGAACAGTGGCGGCAGATCGATGCGCTTGGCCGCCACATCGACGAGGAGCTGTCCGCCTCCGACGTGCGCCTGACGATGGGCGGCGAGCCGACGTTCGTGTCGATCGACGACGTGGACGGCGTCGAGTGGAACTTCACGGCGCTCGGCTCCGCCAAGCGGCATCTGGCCGGCACGCTCGTCCGGCGCTTGAAGCAGCGATTCGCCCCGGGCGGCCTGCTGCATTTCGGACAAGGCAAATGGTACCCGGGTGAGTCGCTGCCGCGCTGGGCGCTGGGCTGTTGGTGGCGCCGGGACGGCGTACCTGTTTGGCAGGACGACAGCCTCGTTGCTGACGAGACCGTCGATTACGAGCACGGCGACGCCGAAGCCCGGCGCTTCATCCTGGCGCTGGCCGACGCGCTTGCCGTGGATGGGACGCATGTCATCCCGGCCTACGAGGATGTCTGGCACTATCTCGGGGCCGAGCGGCGGCTGCCGGTGAACGTCGATCCGCTGAAGTCGGCGTTGAAGGACGAGGAGGCGCGCGCGCGTCTGGCGCGAGTCTTCGAGCAGGGGGGGCTCGACCGAGTGGTTGGCTATGTTCTCCCCGTGCAGCGTCGACCGGCCACGCGTGGGGCCGGCTGGATCAGCGGGCCCTGGTTGCTGCGCTCGGAGCACCTGTTCCTGATTCCCGGCGATTCCCCGATCGGCTACCGATTGCCGCTCGACTCCCTGCCGTGGGCGGCGCCGCACGACGTCGAGGCGATACCCGAGATCGACCCCTTCGCACCCCTTCAGCCGCTGACTCGGCGACAGCTCGTGGTCCGCGTCGGCGATCGCGCGGCCCGGCCGCCCGGTTCCGGCTTCTCAACACAGCCGCCGCGGCGAGGAGAATCGGCCGCCGGCGTGATTCGCTCGGCCCTCTGTGTGCAGCCGCGGCACGGCCGCGTTCACGTGTTCATGCCTCCGGTTCGGCCCACGCAGGATTACCTCGATCTGATTGCGACCATCGAGCGGACGGCTGCGAGCCTGGCGATGCCGGTCATCATCGAAGGGACGCCGCCGGAGCCCGATCCTCGCCTCAACCACATCACGGTGACGCCGGACCCTGGCGTCATCGAAGTCAACCTGCATCCCGCGCACAGTTGGGCTGAGCTCACCCACCAGACGTCCACGCTGTACGAAGAGGCACACCACACGCGGCTCGGGACGGAAAAGTTTCTGCTCGACGGCCGGCATATCGGCACGGGAGGCGGAAATCACATGGTGCTGGGAGGTCCCACACCGGCCGACAGCCCCCTCCTGCGGCGGCCGGATCTCCTGCGCAGCCTGATCGGCTACTGGCACAACCACCCTTCGCTGTCTTTCCTGTTCTCGGGTCTGTTCTTCGGCCCCACGAGCCAGCATCCACGCGTCGATGAAGGGCGGAACGATGCGCTGCACGAGCTCGAGATCGCGTTTGCGCAGATTCCGGAGCGCGGGGAGTCGCCGCCGTGGCTGGTGGATCGCGTGTTTCGCCACCTCCTGGTCGATCTGACCGGCAATACGCACCGCGCCGAGTTCTGCATCGACAAGCTCTACGCGCCCGAAACGAGCGGGGGCCGGCAGGGATTGGTGGAGCTGCGCTCGTTTGAAATGCCGCCTCACGCGCAGATGAGCCTGGCGCAGCAGTTGCTGCTGCGCGCGCTCATCGCCCGCTTCTGGAAGACCCTCTACAATCAGACATTGGTTCGCTGGGACACGGCGCTCCACGATCGCTTCATGCTGCCGCACTTCGTGGCCGATGATTTTCGCGACGTCCTCGCCGATCTGGGGCGACACGGATATTCGTTGCAGCCCGAGTGGTTCGCGCCGCACCTGGAATTTCGGTTCCCGGTGTACGGCTCCATCACGCGGCGCGGCGTCCATGTCGAACTGCGGCAGGCCCTCGAACCGTGGTACGTGCTGGGCGAGGAGCCGGGTGCTGGCGGCACGGTGCGACATGTGGATTCATCGGTCGAGCGATTACAGGTCAAGGTGACCGGCATGACGGAATCGCGGCATTTCCTCGCCTGCAATGGTCGCTCGGTTCCCCTTCATCCGACAGGCACCGCCGGCGAGTTCGTGGCCGGCGTTCGTTACCGTGCGTGGCAGCCGCCAAGCTGCCTGCACCCCACCATCCCGGTGCACGCGCCGCTCGTGTTCGATCTCGTTGACGCGTGGAACCAGCGATCGCTTGGCGGGTGCACGTATCACGTGGCGCACCCCGGCGGGCGCAACTTCGAAACGTTTCCGGTCAACGCGTACGAAGCGGAAGGCCGTCGGCTCGCGCGGTTCTCAGCGATCGGCCACACGCCTGGTTCGATAGTCGTGCCCGCCGAGGAGCGCCATCCGGACTATCCCCTGACGCTCGACCTTCGTCGTCCGCCCGCGCCGAGCGCCAACGACCGGCACGTGGTCGGGTTGCGATGAGCTCGATCACGAACATCCAGGAACCCACGCTCCCGTGGCGGTTTCTCCACGAGTACCAGCCGATCGACGGCGTGTTCGACGAGATGCTCGCCGGTCCCGGCAAGCTGCGCGCGCACTGCGAGGCGTTCGTGCACAGCCTGGAGTCGATGGGACCGCACGAGTTCGCGTCGCGGCACGACAACGCGCGGCGTGCGATCCGCGAGAATGGCGTGACCTACAACGTGTACGGCGATCCGCAGGGCATCGATCGACCCTGGGAGCTCGACATGGTGCCGCTGGTGGTGTCGGCGGACGAATGGAGCCGTCTCGAAAAAGGGCTGATTCAACGGACGCGGCTGCTCAACCTGATTCTGCTCGATCTGCACGGTCCACAACGGCTCCTGCGCAGCGGCCTGCTGCCTCCGTCGCTTGCGCTGGCCAATCCGGCGTTTCTTCGCCCCTGCCACGGCATTCGTGTGCCGCGCGACATCTACCTGCACATGCACGGCGTGGACCTGGCGCGATCGCCGGATGGCCAGTGGGCGGTGCTTGCCGATCGCACGCAGGCGCCGTCGGGCGCCGGCTATGCATTGGAAAACCGGCTCGTGCTGTTGCACAGCCTGCCGGAAGCGTTTCGTGGCTGTCACATTCACCGGCTGGCCTCCTTTTTCCGCGCGCAGCGCGACACGTTGAGCGCGCTGACGCCGACTCAGCACCAGCCCGCCAGAGTCGTGCTGCTGACGCCGGGACCGTACAACGAGACGTATTTCGAGCATGCGTATCTTGCGCGGTATCTCGGCTTCACGCTGGTCGAAGGCGCCGACTTGACCGTGCGCGATCGCCGCGTGTTCATCAAGACGCTCGAAGGCCTTCAGCCGGTCGACGTCATCTTCCGGCGGCTCGACGACAGCTTCTGCGATCCGCTCGAGCTCCGCGGCGATTCCTTCCTAGGCGTTGCGGGGCTGGTCGCCGCCGTGCGCGCCGGCAACGTCGTCGTCGCCAACGCGCTGGGGTCTGGTGTGATCGAGACGGCCGCCATCCTGCCGTTTCTGCCTGCCCTCTGCCGTGATCTGCTCGGCGAGGAGTTGCTGCTCCCCTCGGTCGCCACATGGTGGTGCGGACAGCCGGCGCATCTATCCTACGTACTGGAGCATTTGGAAGGCCTGGTCGCCAAGCCAGCGTTTCCGTCCAAGGGGCAGGAACCGGTATTTGGACGAAAGCTCAGCGACGGTGAAAGAAAAGGGCTGGCTGCGGCCATCCGTGCGAGGCCCGAGGACTTCGTCGCCCAGGCGCACGTGGAGTTGTCGAGCGCGCCGGTGTGGCACCGGCACGGCCTGGAGCCGAGATCAGTCGTGTTCAGGACGTACGTGGCTGCGGCCGGAGATTCGTTCGCGGTGATGCCTGGCGGTTTGACGCGCGTGTCGAGCACGCAGGACGTTCCGATCGTCTCGATGCAGCGCGGGGGCAGAAGCAAAGACACGTGGGTTCTCTCTGACGGTCCGGTCAGCGCGGTGTCGCTGCTGGCCCCCACTGATCCGATTCGGTTGAAGCCAGCCACCACGGAGCTTCCCAGCCGTGTGGCCGAAAATCTGTTCTGGCTGGGCCGCTATGTCGAGCGCGCGGAGCACATCGTCAGGCTGCTACGCAGCTTCGTCTCGCGGCTGGCCGATCAGGACACGACCGACGATCCCCGTCAGGTGTCGACGCTGCTCCAAGTGCTGGTCGGCCTTCGTGTGCTGCCCGAAGAGCTCGGCCAGAACACTTGGCTGCGCAAGCTCGAAGAGGAGACGATCGACCTCATCGCCAATCAGAGCCCTCACACCGGCCTGCGGAACGCGTTGAACGAGGTGCACCGCCTCGCCAGCGTCGTTCGCGACCGGCTGTCGATCGACACATGGCGAATCCTGAACCTGCTGCATCAGGACATGCCTCTGGGACACGGCCGCATCCAGTTCGAGGACGTGCTCGTCCACCTGAACCGCATCATCGCGGATCTGGCGGCCTTCAGCGGAATGGAAATGGAGAACATGACGCGGGGCCACGGCTGGCGGTTCC
This sequence comes from Luteitalea sp., assembly GCA_009377495.1. Taxonomy (GTDB): domain Bacteria; phylum Acidobacteriota; class Vicinamibacteria; order Vicinamibacterales; family Vicinamibacteraceae; genus WHTT01. The sequence continues at coordinate 6,661 of WHTZ01000094.1, read as the reverse complement.
TGAATCTGGGACGACGCCTGGAGCGATCAGTCAATCTCGTCGGCGTGCTGCGGGGGGCGCTGGGCGTTGCGCACACGGCAGACAGCGCGATTGTCGAGCCTCTGCTCGAGATTGCCGACAGCTCGATGACGTACCGTCGACGATACTACGCCCAGCCGCGGATCGCATCGGCGCTGCACCTCCTGCTCGTCGACGAGACGAATACGCGCGGCCTCGCGTTTCAATTGGCGGCGGTCTCGGACCACATCCTCCGCTTGCCGCGCGACCCGAGGGCGCCATCGCCGACGCGCGAGGAACGGTTGATCGCCCATGCGCGCGACACTCTGGGCCAGGCGGACGTCATCGCATCCCAGTCGTGGTCGGAGGATCACGTCGCCGCCCTCGACGGGCTGCTCGGCTCCATAGCAGACGACCTGCAGGCGACGTCGGACGCCATCACCTATTTCTACTTCAGCCACGCAGAACTGCGGGTGAGTTGATCCGACGATGCGCTGCGACGTGACTCATACGACCGAATACGAGTACAGCGAATCGGTGGTCGTGGCCCACCACGTCGCCCATCTGAGGCCGCGGACGCTGCCGCACCAGGAGTGCCTGCATCACGAGCTTGCCATCACGCCGGCACCGGCCGTGACGAGCGCGTACGAGGACTACTTCGGCAACCTCGTGACGTTCTTCGCGGTACAGGGTGCGCACGAGCGACTCGTCATTCGCGCGCGCAGTACGGTGACTGTGAGCGCTCCGGAGCGGCCGCCGCCGCGCGAGACCCCGCCGTGGGAAGCTGCCGCGGACCGCGCGGCGCTGCCGTTCGACGCTGTGGAGTTCGTCTTCGCTTCCCCCGAATCGAGACCTCCCTGGAGCGTGGACGCCTACGCGCGCGCGTCGTTTCCAGCGGGCCGGCCGCTGCTGGACGCCGTCCTGGAGCTGACCGCGCGCATCCACGACGAGTTCACCTTCGATCCGAAGGCCACGACCGTTGCGACCCCGCTTGCCGAAGTATTGGCATCGCGCCGCGGCGTGTGTCAGGATTTCGCCCGCCTGGAAATCGCCTGTCTCCGCTCGCTCGGTATTCCCGCCCGGTACGTGAGCGGATACCTGGAGACCGTTCCGCCGCCCAGCACTCCACGGCTGCTCGGCGCTGACGCGTCGCATGCTTGGCTGACCGTCTACTGTCCGGGAGTCGGCTGGATCCCGGTCGATCCCACGAACAACCTGCTGCCGTCCGACGGGCATGTCACGCTCGCGTGGGGACGAGACTACACTGACGTCAGCCCGATTCATGGGGTCATCCTCGGCGGCGGGGCGCATTCGCTTCGGGTGCACGTGGACGTCGTTCGACTGGCCGATGGCGAGCCGGGAAGATCGGACCAGCCGGTCCCGGCCTGAGACCTCACCTCTTCCCAACGTCGAGCTGATGCGTGGCTCACCGGTAGCGTATGATGGCTTGAGGGCCATGCAGATCCGTGTTGGTTACGAGCTGATCTACGACTGTCCGCAACAGACGCCGATGGTGCTGATGTTGAACATCCATCACACGCGCGCCAGCGACATCATCGTGCCCGACCGCATGATCGCGGAGCCGTTCGTCCCCATGACGCCCTACCGAGATGGCTTTGGCAACTGGTGCACGCGCATTCTTGCGCCGGCAGGCCGGCTGCGCCTCTCAGCCAGTTCTGTGCTGAACGACACCGGCGAGCCCGATCCGATCGTGCTATCGGAGCACCAGCATGCGGTGGAAGATCTTCCCGAGGAGTCACTCGTCTTCCTCCTCGGAAGCCGATACTGCGAGACGGATCGGCTGACCGGCATCGCGTGGGACCTGTTCGGCAACACGCCCGCCGGCGCCCGCCGCATCTACGCCATCTGCGACTACGTCCATCGCCACATCACCTTCAGCTACCAGGATGCCCGATCGACGAGAACGGCGTTGGAGGCGTTCGAGGAAGGCAAAGGCGTGTGCCGCGACTACGCGCATCTGGCGATCGCCTTCTGCCGCTGCATGAACATTCCGGCTCGCTACTGCACAGGCTATCTGGGCGATATCGGCACTCCGCCGCCCTATGGTCCGATGGATTTCGCCGGCTGGTTCGAGGCCTATATCGGAGGACATTGGCACACGTTCGATCCGCGGAACAACATCCCGCGGATCGGCCGCGTGCTCATCGCCCGTGGGCGCGATGCGACGGATGTGGCAATCAGCAACACGTTCGGTCCCAACACGCTCGCGGGCTTCACGGTCTGGACGGACGACGTCAGCCCTCTCGAGAAGGCAGGATTCGGCAATTCGGCCGGGACCACATGCGACTTCTGACCGTGCGGCACGTCACGACCTACCGATATTCGGAGCCAGTGAGATTTGGCGAGCATCGCATGATGTTTCGGCCACGCGAGAGCCACGATCTCCGGCTCGTCAGCACGAACCTGAATATCCTGCCGCGCCCGTCGGACCTTCGCTGGCTTCACGACGTCCTCGACAATTCGGTGGCCATCGCCACGTTTGACGAAACGGCGTCCGAGCTTCGTTTCGACAGCACGGTCACCCTCGAGCACATCGAGACGACGCTGCCCGACTATGCGCTCGAGATCGAGGCGCACACCTATCCCTTTTGCTATTCAGATGACGAACGGCCTGATCTCATCAGAGCTCTGGAGCGCCAGTATCCGTGCGACGACCTCGGTCCGTGGACGGCGCGCTTCCTGCCAGCGTCTGGATCGACGACCACGATGACCCTGCTCCACTCGATGACGCGTGGCATCAAGGAGGAGTTCGTGTATCTGAGCCGGGATGCGAAGGGTGTCCAGAGCCCGGGCGAGACGCTTCAGCGCCGCAGCGGCAGTTGTCGGGACTTCGCGGTGTTCATGATGGAAGCCGTTCGCTCACTCGGCCTCGCCGCTCGCTTCGTCAGCGGTTACATCTTCGTGCCGGAGGTGAACGGCGCCGCCGCCGTCGGTGGTGGGAACACGCACGGCTGGATGCAGGCGTACTTGCCGGGAGCCGGATGGGTCGACTTCGACCCCACCAACAGCATCGTGGGAAATCGCAACCTCATTCGTGTGACCGTGGCGTGGGATCAGCGGAACGCGCTCCCGCTGTGGGGCACGTTCATCGGTCCGACTTCGTCGTTCCGCGGCATGGATGTCGATGTGAGCGTCATTGAAGAGAGCGGCGGCGTCCGGTAGCCGTGCCGCCGCAGCAACCTCTCCGGCGTGCACCGGCGACGCGTGCAGCCACGCCGGCTTGTGCTTCTCCCACCAATCTCGAGGACTCTCGTGGACACTTGAAGAAACGCGGCCTTCATAGATCCAGCCGCTCTCGTCGCTTGGCTCCCTCCAGCAGAGATGACGGGCCACGTTCACGAGTTCGACGCACGGGTCGGGGGCGGATATCGGATGTCACTGTTCTACCCGCCGAACGAGCGCAACTTCCGTGGCAAGACGTCCGACAAGGAAGACATGGTCAACGTGCGATTCATGGAATTGGCCTCTCCACGCAGGATCGTCGAAGCCGTGAGCTTCGTCACCGCCGATCCGGCATTGCTCGGTGAGATGACGATGACGGCAACGTTCGAAGAGGTGTCTGGCGGAACGGAGGTGACCCTAGTGTTCGAGAACCTACCGCCAGGCCTAAGGGCGGAGGACAACGAGGCCGGCTCGCGCTTGTCACTGGAACAGCTGGCCCGCCGCTTCGAATGAGTAGGATTCGAGGTTGCTCGGACGCTTCCGGTTTGACCGCTCGCGCCTGAATCTGTCAGCGCTGAGCGTAGGAAGCGCGACGCAGGGCTGGCCTGCGTTTGGATTGTTTTCCCATTGTCGCAGCGTCGCTACGACAATGGCAACTATTCCAAACAATGCCACGTGCGCCGCCTCCGCAATGTCAGCCATCGGGGCGTCTGGCCTGCTACAGGCGATGTTCTCGCGCAGCGTGGCATTGAAGACGAACAGCGCTAATCGCGCGTTAGAGAACGTCGCGCAGGGCGTTCCGTATCGCTTGCTCGACGGGCGAATAATCGCCGTTCTCCCGCTTCACCACAAAGGGCTCGGCTGGGAGCAGGGGCGGCTGTCCCATGAAGCGCGGCCGCGTGCCGCGATGAGGCTGCGCCGCATGTACAAGGAACGGGTGGCATAGGTAGACTGTTCCCCCCTCTCCCGTCGCCAAGACCTCCCGCCGCCTCGCCGTCTCCGCAAAATCGTTCGCGGCGAGCTCTCTCAGCGACAAGCCATTCTCACCCGTCGGAGCGAGCATCCGGGCAACGTCGACGTGCGATCCGGCACGAATGCGGGTCGGCGCATCGTCCTGCCCGACGTCCGAAAAGAGGAACAGCATCAGCAGCGCTCGCCCCTTCGAGGTAACGTTTGCCCGCCAAGCAAGGAAGTCGTTCGGATCGGTTGCCTCGGTGCCAAAACTGACATCGATGTGCCAGCCTGCGTCGCCCGGATCGTCAGGGGACGGAAACCTTACGGGAAACGTCCCGAGGTTCATGCGGCGCAGCCAGCGGCCCCGTCCGACAAGCTGGTCGAACGCGTTGTGCAGGATCGGCGTGTTGGCGGCCTCGGCGAAGGGTTCCTGTCCATAGAGGCCAAGACGGATGACCGGCTGGGTCCATGTCGTTGGGTCATCCGGATCGCAGCCGGTGTCTCGCCAAAGGATTGCGCGGCCTTCGTCCGCGACACCGCGTGGAAAGGCTTCCTCAATCTTCACGAACCCATCTTCGACAAACTGCTCGATCTGCGCACTGTCCAGTACGCGTGCGGTGTCAGCAGTGTTCCGCATAGGTGACTCTCATATCATCCGCCTGCCGAGCTGCTCCGCTGGTTGGGAACTTGGTTGGAAAGGCGACCCGCCAGGGGTTTCGGCTCGGGCCCACCGTGAACGGCGCCGATGAAGGTCCCCGGCAGAACATAAGGGAATTGTTTGATCGCTTCGCATGCGTTATCTGCATGAACTCGTTCCGGCACGAGCTGTTGACAGACCACAGATAGAACGGTATGCTCAATCTGTAGCGAGTCAACATGTCTGACCCGAAGACCGACGTGCCGTACGGCACCCTGGACCTGCTCGTGCTGAAGACCCTCCAAGCCATGGGACCGATGAACGGCTATCGCCTCGCCAGGCGGATCGAGCAAGTATCGGACAACCTGCTCCGGTTGAATCAGGGGTCGATTTATCCGGCCTTGCTGCGCCTGCAGCACCAGGGCTGGATTCGCACCGCGTGGGGCGTGTCGGACACCAAGCGCCGCGTCAAGATCTACTCGCTGACGAGGGCCGGCGCGACGCAGGCGCGGACGGAAGTGGCGAATTGGGAGCGGACCACCGCCATGGTCGCTCGGTTCCTGGAGGCGTTGTCATGAGGTTGCGCGCAATCGCGGCACGGTTCCTGGATCTCGTGCGCCGGAGGCAGCTCGAGCGCGAGCTGGACGAGGAGGTCCTCGCGCATCTCGAGCAGGCGGAGCAAGACTACCTGCGCGCCGGCCTGTCGCCCGAGGCGGCCCGCCGGGCCGCGCGACGGAGCTTCGGCGGCGTGGACCAGGTGAAAGAGACGCATCGCGACGTCCAAGGCTTTCGTCCGCTGGCGGATGTCGCGCAGGACGCTCGGTTCGGGCTCCGGTCGATGCTGAAGCGCCCGGCCTTCGCCGCCGCGGCGATCGTCACGCTGGCGCTCGGCATTGGCGCCAACACCGCGATCTTCAGCGTGGTGTACGCGACGCTGCTGGCGCCGCTGCCCTACCCGGACCCGGATCGACTGGTGATGGTGTGGTCGCGCACCATCCAATACAACCGTAATTCCGTGGCGGCTGCCGATTTTCTCGATTGGAAGCGCCAGAGCACGGTCTTTCACGGCCTGCACGCCTGGACCGTGCGCCCCGTGAGTCTCGGAACCGGCCGCAGGCCGGAGCAGCTTTCAGCGGGGACTACCACGCCCGGCTTCATCACGACGCACGGGTATTCAGTCCTCCTGGGGCGCGACTTCCTGAAGGACGAGGGAGAAGTCGGCCACGACCAGGTGGTCATCCTGACGCACCGGATTTGGCAGCGCCGGTTCGGTGGCGACCGCGACATCGTGGGGCGCGCGGTCCGCCTCGACGGCACGCCGCACACGGTCGTGGGCGTCCTCGCAGCCGGCCCCGCAGACCGCGTGCAAGCCCGCGACGTGTATCTGCCGCTCGCGTTCACGCCGGAGCAGATCAACCACGACGTGCATTGGCTGTTCGTGATGGGACGGCTGAAGCCCGGCGTGACGCTGGAGCGGGCCAACGCGGACATGCAGGCGGTGGCCCAGCGGATTGCCGAGGTCCATCCCGTCTCCAACGAAGGCTGGAGCGCGCGCGTCGAGCCGCTCAAGAACAACTTCCTCCCTGAGAACACGCAGATGGCGCTCTGGCTCATGCTCGGCGCCGTCGGCTTCGTGCTGCTGATCGCGTGCGCGAACGTCGCCAACCTGTTGCTGGCGCGTGGCACGGCGCGGCTACGCGAAGTCGCGGTGCGGGCGTCCCTCGGCGCGTCGCGTGGACGGGTGTTTGCGCAGTTCCTCACGGAGAGCGTCACGCTCGCGATCGTCGGCGGTGCGCTTGGCGTGCTGCTCGCCTGGATCTTGCTCGACGCCATCCTGGCGGTGATGCCGCCGTTCACGCTGCCGTCGGAAGCGGAGGTCGCGCTGAACGT
>WHTZ01000093.1 GCA_009377495.1 Luteitalea sp. | reverse complement strand
GCGAACCGCCCGTGAATAATGGCTGGGTTAGGTCCGGTTAAATGGATACCCCCAAGTCTCCTATTATCATGGAGCGAGAACCCATCTCTCGCTCGAGAAAGACGCGCCCACGCCGCGACGCATCCAAGCGCCGACGGAAGGTCGCGTGGTGACGTTCGCGGAAGTCGGTGGACTCCACCATTGGTACGAGCGCCGCGTAGCTTGACGCGATGCGTCGCATCCCGCAGGGCGGCATCCGCTTAACGGGCAAGATCTCCGCCCCCGTACGAACCGGCACACCCACCACGCGGCAGGTCGGCAATCAGGCTCGGTTCCTGACGTCACCAGCTCTAGCCTAGAAGGCGGTCCACGGTACCAAAGGGGGACGCCGGATCCTTTTTTGGCGAAGGACAGCCTGTCGACACGTCTCGATAGGGCTGACGTTTACGGCAGCCACAGCCGCGCCTGCTGGAGCGCTTCGAGCCCGCGCGCGGCGCGGTCGAGACCGCGGCGGAGGCGCTGCGCGTCCTTCGCCGCATCGACGGCGGCGGCCGGCGTGGTGCTCGCCGTGAACAGCCGCCGCGTGTCCCGGTCGATCTCCGCGGCGATGCCGAAGAAGTCGGTCGCCAGCTCCGCCCACGGGCGGGCGCGATCCGCGGCCGGGGACGCGCTCGCGCCCGCCTCCGGGGGCGCCGGAGCGGCGGACGTCGCGACGGGCCCGTCAGGGGGGACGCGGTTCCGGCTCCGACCGTCCGGAGCCGACGCCGGCTGCCTCGCCGCGAGTGCCGGCAGGACCGGCGTCACGGTGCTGTCGAGGGCGGCGAGCACCGCCGATGCGGCCTCCGCGTGCTCGCGGGCCATCACTTCGATCAAGTCGTGCGTGCCCGGCGTCGTCGGGAGGGAGTGCGTGCGCCGCAACCACTCGGCGAGGCGGCGGAGCGCCCACGCGCGTTCGAGCAGCGCGAGCGACTGGCGCACGGCGTCGCGCGCGCGGCGCATCGCCGCTTCGTCCGCGCGGCCGTCCGACGCCGGCGCTCCGGCCGGCCCGCCCGAGGCCGCGCCGCGCGGCGGCGCCAGCCCGGCGAGCGCCTGCATCGGCAGCCGGTCCGCCTCGATGCGCGTTTCATCGAAGCGCAGGGGCACCGGTACCGCGCCGTCTGGCATCGCGCCAGGCGGGGCGGCGCCGCTCGGCGTCGCGGAGGTCGTGCTGGTCGGCCTTGCACCCCCGGGGGCCGGCGCGGCAGACGACGGCCTTGTCGCCGCAACGCCGCGGGGCGCCGTCATCGAGACCAGCGCTTCTTCCGCCGTGCGAATGCGGGCGCGCACGAGCGGGATGTTGGCCAGCGCGCGCACGAGCCGCTGCCGGCGCTCCTCCGTGGTCGTCAGCCCGCGCACCTGGACGCCATGCTTGCCGCGCTCCACCGTAATCTCGTCCTCCGCCGTCACGCCGAAGCGGTGGAGGGCGTACATGGCCTGCACTTCGGCCGTCACGAGGTCGCTCGCGGACGGCGCCAGCCGTCGTCTCGCCTCGCCCGCGACCGGGGCGGGCGCGGGCGCCGGCGGCCCGGGCCGTTCGTCGAAGAAGGCCACCGGCAGCGAGGAGAGCGGCATGACCTTGAAGTCCATCTCGCGCACGACGAACTCGGTGGTGCTCTGCCCATCGCGCACGACGAGGCGCTGTTCGACCGGATGCCAGTCGCGCTCGCGCACGGTCAGGGCCGCCTGCACGACGCCGTACGCGCGATCCCCGCGGATTGCCGTGCTCTCGAGCGTCACGACGGCCTCGCCCGCGGGCGTCACGGCCTGGTGCACGACGTCGTCCACGGCCTCTCCGCGCTCGCGCCAGCGCTGATGCGAGCGCAGCGAGACCGGCCAGCCGCCCGTCATCCGATGGCGTTCGAAGACCGCCAGCAGCGCGTCGAGCGACGACGCCGGCGCGCCCGCGCCGACGGGGCGGCTCCGGTGGCGGCCGGCGGCCACCTCCGTCCAGATCTCCCACGTACCCTCGCCCGTGACCGTGCGGGCGGGCAGGCGGCGCGTCGCCACTTCGAGCCGCTGATACACGACGGGCGCGCGCGCGCCTTCGAACTCCGCGCGCTCCGCGCGGTCCACCTGGCGCACGAGCTGCCGCGCGGACAGCGGCGGGCTCCCCGAGAGGAGCACGACGATGAGCGCGGTGGCGCAGACGGCGCCGACGCGGGCGGTGAGCGGGAAGCCGATCGTCCATCCGGCGTCGCGAGCCCGCCCGGCGAGCAGGCGCCGGCAGGCCTCCCATGCGGCCGTGCGGAGGCCGCGGGCCGAGGCCGTGCGGCGCCCGGCGGCCGCGTGCAGGGCGTCCAGCGCCTCCCGCGGCAGGCGAGGTCGAGCTGCCGCCGGCCCGCGGACCGCGAGCCCGCGCGTCCGCAGGTCTGCGTCCTCTTCGTCCCCGTCGTCGTCGAGCGACGCCGCGTACACGGTCATGAGCGCGCTGACGATCTCCTCGATCTCCCGCAGGCGCGTGCGGCAGCGCCAGCAGCGGTCGGCGTGACGACGGACGCGCGTCCGCTCGCGGCCGCCGAGCTCGGCGTCGTTGAGCGCCACGAGCTGCTCGTCGGACGCGTGCCAGTCGGCCTCACACTGGGATCGCAGCACGCGGCTCCTCATCGACGGGCCTTCGTCAGCTTCTGAATGGCTCGTGTCAGGAACGTCACCACGGTCGGAATCCTGATGTCGAGCACGTCGGCGATCTCCCGATAGCGCAGGCCTTGCGCCCGCAGCAACAGGCATCGACGCTCCTGCGCCGACAGCAGGGGGAGCGCGTCGCGCAGCCACCCGTGCAGTTCGCGCCGCAGCAGATCGTGCTCGGCGCTCGGCGAGGGATCCGACGACACGAGCAGGAGCTCCGCGGCACGCTCGTGCGCCTGGCGGGTGCGCAGCCGACGCTGCTCGTCGATCGCCAGGTTGTGCGCCACGCGGAACAGCCAGGCGCGCACGTCCTGGATCGCGCGCCCGGCGGCGAGCTCCGTGCAGAGCCGCACGAAGACCTCCTGGGTGACGTCGCGCGCCACGGTCGTATCGCGCACGAACCCGCGCACGTAGCGGAAGATCGGCCGGCTGAGCTCTTCGAAAGCCTCGGTGACGAGACGTTCGAGCCTGGCGCTCTGCGGCGAGTCCGGAATGGACCGCGCAGCGTCCGCGCCCAGCACGAGCGACAGCGCGCCGCCGCCGTTCGTGAGGAGCATCGCGTCCGCGGGCTTCCGGGATCCGGTCATCGCCGCGCGCGTTGTCCGCGTTGTCCGCGTTCCGGGCGGGACGCCTTCGGATCCGCCCAGCCGGGCGTCGACACCACCGTGCGGTAGTTCGACTCGTTGTGATGCGCGTTGCGGCGCGGCGCGTAGATCTTCGCACCGGTGAACGGCCGGTCCTGCGTGTAGATCCAGACCTGTTCCAGATCCCAGAGGATGATCTCGTCGCGCGCGTCCCCGGTCACGTCGGCGACCATGAACGCCAGCTCGGGATGCCCGTCCTCGGGGAACATGACGACGCGCCGCAACTGGCCGTCGATCATGCCGCCCTCGCGCGTGTTGCCCGAGAGCATGGCGAACTCCTGCCCATCGCCGCGCCAGTTGACCGGCTGCAGCGCCGTGCCGGTGTGGATCGGCTCCTCCTGCGCGAGCATGTTGCCGTCGTGATCGAACAGCGTGATGATCCCCGGGTTCTTCCAGAAGTTGATCGTCATGTACTGCAGGCCCGGCAGGTCCGGCCGGAACCTGCCGACGGTCGGTGCCTGCGAATGGCCGATCCGCACGTGCTTCAGGATCGCGCCGGTCGCATCGTCGATGATGACGAACCCTTCGTCGCTGCCCGAGTAGTAGGCGCGCAGCGGGCCCTTCGGATCGCCCGACAGGTTGCCGACCATCACGCCGTCCGCGTGATCCTTCAGCACGGTATCCTGCGACCAGACCTGCGTGCCGTCCGGCGTCCACTTCGCATAGCCGATGTACAGCTCCTCGCGGCCGTCGCCGTCGGCATCGTACGGATAGGGGAAGTGGCCGGTCTGGCCCCGGCCCTCGAAGAGGAGCTGCAGCTTGTTGTTGTAGACCCAGAACGCGTCGTACCGGTTCTTGATGACGATGTCGCCGCGAACGGGACCGCCGGAGACGTTGATGAACGCGAGCGAGTCGCCGCTGTTGAGATCGTACGGCCGCTCCTTGCGGTCCGTGGAGGCGGGCGGCATGACGACGGCCGCTTTCCGCTGGCCCGTGCGGCCGTCGAGGATCTGGAGCTGGAAGTCGCGCACCAACACGACCTCGGTCTTGCCGTCACCGTCGATGTCGTTGATCTGGAACGGCGTGTCGTTCGTGAGGAGCCCGTTGCGCGGATCGGGCCGGCCCTGCTGCCAGAGCACCTTGCCGTCGAACGTGATCGCCGTCAGCGCGCTGATGTGATCGAACGCGTCGCCGCGCACGCGCGGGATGTTCTGGGCGATCAGCAGATCGAGCTGCCCGTCGCCGTCGAGGTCGCCGAGGCGCAGGTTGCGGCCCGCCCCGAAGCCCTTCACGGAGAACCGCTTCCAGACCTTGGGCCGGGGATTGTCGGCGCGCAGCCGTGTCAGCTCGGCCTCGCGCGCGGCGATGCGCTGCCGCACGCCGTCGATCGCGGCCGCGCCGGCCGTGACGCGGAACTGCTGGAAGCGCGCCGGCACGTTCGCCGCGAGGCCCGCCTTCCCCTTCAGCAGCTCGTCGTCGCGGGCCTCCATCACCGGCGTGCCGTCGATGAAGGCCCGGATCCGCGGCCCGTCGTTCGCCACGCTGAGCGTGTAGTAGCGCGTCGTGTCGTAGGCGAAGGGCACCCTCGCCAGCTCGTGGAACTCGGCGCGCCGGTACTGCTGCTCCAGCGGCAGCCGCACCACCAGGCGCGCCGTCTTGCCGCCGTTCAGCTCCAGCATGTAGTAGTGCCGGTTGGTGCGATAGCGGAATACGAGCCCGACGCGCTCGCTCGTCGACAGCGGCTTGAGCTTCACCTCGACCCGGTAGTCCTGCCACTCGGGATCGCCCGTGACGAACATGGGCATGTACAGCTCGGGCATCGGGTGCGTCGTGTGCTGCTCAACGTACGGCGTGCCCTCCTCGTCGCCGGCAATCCAGGCGTCGAGATGGCAGATCACCTGCTCCCACGGGGCGGTCGGCACGCCACGGTGAGGCAGGTAGTGGTACTCCTGGATCGCCATGTTCAGCGTGCCGACGGGCGACGAGAGCCAGCCAGGCGGGAAGCGCGAGAAGTCGTCGGCGAACAGCTCGCGCTCGTCGTTCGCGGATAGCCAGCGCGTCCCGGTCGAGACCAGGAGCGTCGGGACGAGGAGCACGGCGAGGATCGAGCCGGCGCCGCGGCGAAGCCGCGAGGCCGTGGCGAGACGGCGGAGCAGGCGATGACGAGACATGATGGGATACGCGGAAAGAGCCGGGCCGCGGTGCGGTCGCGGCACGTTACCAGTCCAGCCGCGTCCCGATCTGCAGGGTGCGCGGCACATAGTTGGCGTTGGACGTAAGAATGCGACCGAAGTTCGGGCTCGACGCGTTGAGGTCGGGCGTTCCGAGCATGGGCACGTTGAACGGATTATAGACTTCCGCCCGCAGACTGAGGCGGCGCGTCCCCCCGAGCGCGAAGGCCTTCTGCAGCACCACGTCCAGCGACCAGAACGACGGCCCGATCACCGAGCCGAGGGGCGCCGTCCCGAACTGGCGCGTCGGCCGGCTCGCGCTCGCGTCGACGAACGCCGGCACGGCGAACGCCGCCGTGTCGAACCAGCGCAGCACCTGCTCGCTGCGCGGGCGATCAGCGTCCAGCGCGGGGTCGCCGATCTGATCCGCGCGGTTGCCCGCGGCGCCCGTCGGGCTCTGGCCCGCGCCGGCGCTCACCGTCAGGAACTCGCCCGACTGCCAGCTGTAGGAGCCGGAGAGCGACCAGCCGCCGAGGACGGCCTCCAGGCCCCGCGGCAGGCTGCCGCCGAAACGGCGGTCCCGGCCCACCGGCAGCTCGTACACGACGTTCGCGTGCGCGATGTGGCGCGGCATGCCGATCGGCCCCCAGTCGTACTGCCAGTAGGAATCGCTGACCGGATTCGTCGCGTCCTGCGCGTAGCCGTTCAGCGACGCGACGGTGTAGTTCGCGTTGAACATGAGCCCGCCGGCGAGCCGCCGCTGCACCTCCAGCTCGAGGCCATGGTAGTTCGCATCGCCGTCGTTCATGGAACGCCCCATGTTCGTGTTGAAGACGGGCCATTGCCGCCCGTCCGCGGCGGTGGCGGCGCGCGACAGGCATTCCGTCGGCCCGGGAGGACAGGCGTTGACCCGCACGTTGCGCGACATGTGGCGATTGAGGTTCCCCACGTAGCTCGCGCGGACGCCGGTTGACCAGGGCAGCTCCTGCTCCACCGTCAGGTTCCAGGAATACGACCGCTGGGTCGGGTACTCGTCGGGCAGGCCGACGAGGTTCGCGAGCTGCGTGGCCGCGCCCGCGTCGTTGCCGTTGGCGCTCGGGTTCTCGAAGGTATAGAGCGCGTTGACGTCGACGCCCGCGCCGAGGAGCTGGCTGCGCGTGAGCTGCGCGCGGCGGACGAACGGCGGCGCGTTCAGCGCGGCATGGAAGGAGTTGGCCGTGTAGTCGACGAAGTAGACGCCGAAGCTGCCGCGCAGCACGGTACGCGGCGACACGCGATAGCTCGCGCCGACGCGGGGGGCGAAGTCGCGGTTGTTCGGCTGCACCAGCGTGTCCGGCAGGCCCGCCTGACTCGCCTCGATGTACAGGCTGCTGTACGGCGCGAACCCCGGATGCACCTGCGCCAGGCTGCCGTCGGGCACGACCACCAGCCCGCGCGCGAAGCTGGCGTTGGCGTACCAGCCGTGCTCTTCGGTGAAGAAGCCGTAGTTGTCGTAGCGCAGGCCCAGGTACAGCGACAGTTTCGAGCCGATGCGCCAGTCATCCTGCACGTAGAAGGAGACGTTGCGCTTCCGGAAGAACCCGCCCACCCGGCCGACCGTCACGTCGGTGCTCGACGGATAGCCGAGGAGGAAATCCGCATACCCGTCGCCGACGACGTGGATTGCGGGTTGTTGAAGTCGGAGGACGTGGTGTAGCGCCCGTAGGGCGGCGACGCGAGCTCGCGCGTCTTCCAGCCCTGCCACCAGGTCATGCCGACCTTCAGCGTGTGGTTGCCGATCGTGCGCGTGAGGCTCGGGTCGATGCTGAACGAGTAGTCGGAGCTGACATTGAACAGCTCGCGGTCGAACAGGCCGCTGATGCCGAGGCCGTTCGTGCCGATCGCGATCGCCGGCGGGCCGGCGTACGGCGCGGCCGGGGTGACGTCCTGGATCGGCACGGCGAACGGCGTCTCCCCATGCGACGGGACGTTGATGAAGGGCGTGTTGCGGAACGACGACTGCAGCACGAGCAGCGTGCGGTCGCTCACCGTGCGGGTCCAGTTGCCGACCACCGTGTGCGTCCACTGGTTCTTTGTCGAGAAGCCGTAGTCGCCCGGCACCTGGCCGCGGAAGCGGGAGAACTGGTCCAGGCGGCCGAGCGTGACCTTGCCGAAGAACCGATCCCGCGTGCCGCGGGCGACGTCCACGCGCGCGTCGTACTTCTCGGAGTAGTCGTAGAGCGGCTTCGAGAAGCTCGCGTTGAACGCCGTCAGCGTGCCGCCGGTTGACGTCGCGGCCGGGATCATCGTCAGGAGCTCGCGCGCGACGGGACTGATCCGCGACGCCGGGATGATGTTCCCGGGGAACGGCTCGCCGGTGAGCGGATCGTAGATCCGGATCGGCGCGGGCTGCCCCTGCGCGTTCGTGCGCGTGAGCAGCGCGCTGAGGTCGCCGTTCCGCTCGGCCTCCGTGGGATAGCGGGCGTTGAAGCTCTGCGTCGCCTTGTGGCGGAAGCCCTCGAAGCCCACGAAGTAGAAGATGCCGTCGCGCACGAGCGGCCCGCCGACCGTGCCGCCGAACTGGTGGCGGTTGAACGACTCCTTGGCCGGCGCCTCCCAGCGCCGGGCGGCCATGTTGCCCGACCGGTAGAACTCGAAGAGGCTGCCGGTGAACCGGTTCGTGCCGGACTTCGAGGCGATGATGGCCTGCGTGGGCTGGGCGTACTCGGCGTTCGCGCCGTTCGTGACGACCTTCACCTCGGTCAGCGTGTCCAGGCCCGGGATGTTGAGGTCGGCCCGCCGCCCGATGCCGTCGATGGCCGGCCAGGCCTCGGTCTGGAGGGGGTTCACCTGGACGCCGTCGGCGAGCACCTGTGTTGCGCTGCGGCTGCCGCGCGCGAACGTGCCGCCGACGCTGGTGGTCGATCCCTGCGGGACGCCGGCCGTGAGGCCGATCATCTGCTGCACCTCGCGCACGGCGACAGGCAGGTTGCGGATCTGGGCCTCGTAGCGCGAGTTGCCGATGGCGCCGCTGTCGCTCTGGATGACGGAGGCCCCGGCCTGCACGACGATCGTCTCCCCGACCGCGCCGACGGAAAGGGTCAGGGAGAGGTTGCGCCGATCGCCGACGTCGAGGATCACGTCGCGCAGCTCGACGGGCGCGAAGCCTTCCATGCGCACCGTGACGGTGTATCGCCCGGGCTGCAGGAGGGGCAGCACGAAATTGCCCTCCGCGTTCGTGGCCGCCTCACGTACGGCAGAAGTGCCGGTATTGACGACGGTCACGGTGGCGCCAGGCAGGACGCCCTTCTGCTCGTCGTGCACCGTGCCAGTCAGCGTGGCCATCTCCATCTGCGCGGCCCTGGCGGGCAGTGTCGCGCCGGCCAGCAGTGTTGCGCACGCCAGCACGACGACGACCAGCGCCCGCCTCGCGCGTTGCCAACAGTCTCGAGCCATCGGTCCGCTCCCCAGCCGGACTCCCGTCCGGTGTCCGGTGTCTGTGACGTTGCTACAGAGTCTGTAGGACGGGCTGGCACGACGGCTTTATGACAGGCACGTCATGCATCGCCGCACCGGCCTATTACTGATGAGCTTAGGATCGCACGAGGAAGACGGTGTCGTCGCCCGCCAGCGCGGCGTCCAGCGCGAGGCCAGCCTGCATCCTTGAAGATGCCTTGCGATGACAGCGGATCGAAGGCGAGCGCGGCATCGCCGGCCGCGATCCAGGGCTTTCTGCCGCAGTAATTTGCTGCACGTCGGCGATCGTGCGGGCGTTCCCCAGATCGACGCCGGAGAGCTCCCGCACGCCTGAGGGATGGCAGTGCGCATCGATGAACCCGGGGGTCACCGTCATGCCCTCGGCATCGATCACGTCGGTACGCGGCGTGATCAGATTCCGCACCTCGTCCGTGCTCCCTACCGTAACAAAGCGCCCGTCCTTGACCGCAAACGCCTCCGCCCGCCTGCGCATCGTCCACCGTGAAGACCCGCCCGTTGATCAGAGCGAGATCCGGTTCCGTGCTCCCCTGGAGCCCCCCTGCTGTGCCCCACCTCTCCCCGGTGGCTCCGCGTCCCCTGGCGGATGACCGAGCCCAAGGGCCGCAACAAGGCTCGCGCCCATCCTCAAGAACTCGCCACGCGTGTAGCTCGGCATAAGCATTTCCCTCTCGACGAACGCTGCGACCGGTAACGATCGTGCGAGTCCGACAGCATCTTCAATCTGTGCTCCGGTGAAGCATGCGCGGGGAATACATCACTGACGCAGCTCCACGCGGTGCTCCTGTTACGCACGCTCGGCCGAGCCGTACCGCGGGCGCACCCCCCAGGCCATCGCGCGTCCGGGTCTCCGGAAGGGGTGTCCCACGGCGGCGTGAACCGAAGCGAGCTCCACCTCCGCGCCTTCGGGCGCGTCCGTGAACAGACTGACACTGATCGTGAACAGCAGCCCGGCCGCGAAGCCCGGAATCATCTCGTAGAGATCGAAGAATTGGTGCTTGAAGGCGAGCACCCATACAACGGTCGTGACGAATCCGCCGATCATGCCGGCGACGGCCCCGGCGCGGGTCGTCCGCTTCCAGAACAGCGAGCACAGGATGACCGGTGTGAATGCCGCGGCGATGCCGGACCACGCGAAGAGGACGAACCAGAAGATCGCGCGCACTTCGGCTAACGCGAAACCCAACGCCGCCGCGCCGATGACAGCCGTCGTCAGCTTGCCATAGAGCGACAGCCGGCCCTCCGATAGGTGGGGATAATAGATGGTCTGGATCACGTCGCGGACAACGCTCGAAGACGCGAGCATGAGCAGTGAGTCGACCGTGGACATGATCGCGGCGAGGACAATCACAAGGAAGATCCCGGTGAACACGGTTGGGAAGAGCTCCGCGCTCATGGTCGGCATGATCGTTTCCGGGTCGGCGAGCCCCGGGAAGAGTGCACGGCCGGCCATCCCCGCGAACACGGCGCCAGTGTCGAACACGATGATGCAGACGACCGCGATCAGGCTGCCGGACACGATCTCGTTCTTGTCGCGTGCGGAGATGAAGCGCACGAGGAGCTGCGGTGCGCCGAGGAACGCCAGCCCGATCCCACAAAAGCTTACCGCGCTCGTCACCCCCTCAACGGAGACGCCAAACTCACCCATCGGCCGGAGGAGCGCAGGATCGACGGCTGCGAGACGCGCCATGAGCGCAGACCATCCACCGGCGGCGGTGATGCCGACCACCGGCAGCACCAGCAGGCCGACAAACATCAGCACGCCCTGCAGGAGATCGCTGTAGGCGACGGCCTTAAAGCCGCCCACGGTCGTGTAGTACAGGACGATCGCGGCGCCGATCAGCACACCCGACGTATAGCTCGTGCCCAGAAACGCGCTGAAGGCCTTCCCGGAGGCGGTCAGTTGTGCCACCGTGTACGCGATCACCATCGAGAAGAGGATCACGACGCTCACGAACCGCAGCACGTGCTGCGTGTCACGGAACCGGCTTTCCAGGTAGTCGGGAACGGTAATGGAATCGTAGCGATCGGTGTACTCCTTGAACGGACGCGCGACCCATACCCACCCGAGCGTGACCCCGAGTACCTCGCCCAGAACGATCCACAGCGCATGGACGCCCACGACGTACCCCATCCCTGTCAGTCCCAGCAGAAGCCATGCGCTCTCTCCTGTCGTGTTCGAGCTAAACGCGATGACCCACGACGGCAGTCGCTTTCCGGCGACGTAATAGCCCGCCATGCTGTCGGACCCCGTGCGTGCCCAGTAGCCGATGCCGAGCAGGATGAAGAGGAAGAAGACTAAAACAGCGACGATGGTTGCCGAAGCCATGAGGCTCAAGTCGTCGGTGCAGAAGGATCGTGTCCGATGCGCCCTATGGCCGATGGGTGAAGTAAAAGCCGAGCTCGAGCGCCAGGCCGATGCCGACCGCGGCGACGAGCAAGAGCCATGCGGTCCAGGGAAGACCTGCGATCATCATGCCTCCTAGTGCTCTCGCTCGGGTCACCGGGTCAACTTGCTCTGGATCTAATAGCACTGACCACCCGGCATGCCCGGCCGAGCCGGCTCAGCCCGTCCGCGACCTCCGCCTCTGTGATCAACATCGAGGGCCCGATGCGGACGACGTTGCCGTAAAGCCCGCCGATGCCCACCAGGAGTCCCTCCGCCTTTGCCGCCTCAAGGAGCGCCGTCGCCCGCGCCGGGCTCGGTGCCTTGCTCGTGCGATCGTCCACCAGCTCGAGTGCCTGCATGAGCCCCATACCGCGCACGTCACCAATCCAGTCATGCGCCTGCGCAAGGGCCTTGAGGCCGGCGCGAAGCTGCGTGCCTCGCTGGGACGATCGCGCCGGTGCATTCTCCCGCACCATCACCTCCAGCGTGGCCCCCGCTGCGGCCATCGCGATCGGGTTGCCCCCGTACGTCGAGATGGTCTTCGCGGTCCACGCCGCCGCGATCTCGTCGGTCGTCATCGTCGCGCCTACCGGGAATCCGTTGGCGATGCCCTTCGCCATGATCATGATATCGGGCTCTACGTCCGCGTGTTCGATCCCGAACCAGCGCTCACCGGTCCGGCCGAAGCCGGTCTGAACCTCATCGCTGATGAACAGGCCGCCGTAGCTGCGGATGATCTCCGCCGCACGGCGAAGGTATGCGGGCGGCAGGACGTTGAACCCGCCCACGCCCTGAATCGGCTCGACGATGAGCGCGGCGGGTCGCCCCGTCGTCGTCGTCTCGATCACCTCGAGGAGCTCGCGTGCGAACGCCTCCACGCACGTGTCATCGCAGGGGCTACGAAAGGGACAGCGATAGGCATACGGTGGTCGCGCGTGCTTGATCCCGGCCACCCAGCTCGCGACTGGCCGCCACGGCGCGTGTGCGGTGATCTCCGTTGCGAGAAGGCTGCGACCTGAGTACGCGAGCCGGAGCGCGATCACTTCGCTGCGGCCGGTGTACATGGCCGCGAGCATGATCGCCGTCTCCACGGCTTCGGTACCGCTGTTCGTGAAGAAGGTTCGCCTCAGGCCGCCAGGAGCCAGGTCGGCCAGCAGCCGGGCAACCTCCACCTGCTCTTGGCTGATGTACAGCGTGGAGGTGTGACCGAGCTTCCCCAACTGCTCCGTCACCCGCGCGGTGACCTCCGGGTGGCAGTGGCCGAGTGAGGTCGTCAGAATCCCCGCAAACAAGTCCAGGTACTCGCGGCCTGCCGAGTCGACGACCTTGACGCCACTCGCTTCGACCAGGACGAGCGGATCTCGGTAGTACGGCGCCACGCAGGGGAACAGGAACGCGTCGTGCCCCGCTTTCGTCGCGGCAGTAGATGCGCCAACAGTTGCGGCTGCGGTATCTCCGGCCATTGTTCACACTCATCAGGCAACTACCAACGCGAGATCACCACACGCCGGTCGGTATAGAATTCGATGGCATCCCGTCCCTGGGCTTTCAGATCGCCAAAGAACGAGCCCCGAGAACCCCCGAACGGGAAGAACGCCATGGGGGCAGCCACGCCGATGTTCACTCCGATCATGCTGATCCCGGCACGGTAGCGAAACTCGCGCGCAGCCCGCCCGCTGGTCGTGAAGATCGACGTCGCATTTCCGTACTCGATCTTGTGCATCAGCGCAACGGCCTCGCGCAGCGAGTCCACTCGCGTGACGCCCAAGACCGGACCGAAGATCTCCTCGCGCCCGATGGCCATCCCGGGTGTCATACCCTCGAAGACTGTCGGACCGATCCAGTGGCCATGGGGGAGCTCTGGCACCGTGGCGCCGCGCCCGTCCAGCAGCAGGTGAGCGCCCTCCTGTGCTCCCTGCTCGACGTAGCCGACCACCCGCCCACGATGCCGGGCCGAGATCACAGGACCCATGTCCACCGCCGCGTCCAACCCGTTGCCCAAGCGCAGCGAGGCCGCCCCATCCACCACTCTGTCCCGGACCGGCTCATAGGCCTCCCCCACGCCTACCACGACGCTCCCCGCCAGACAGCGCTGCCCCGTCGACGCGAAGGCGGAGGAAAGAACAACCCGCGCGGCCTGATCGTAGTCCGCATCCGGCAGCACGATCATATGGTTCTTGGCACCGCCCAGCGCCTGCACCCGCTTGCCGGTCGCGGCCGCCTGCGCATAGATCATGCGCGCCACCTGGCTCGATCCCACGAATGAGACGCCCTGAACGTCTGGGTGCTCGAGCAGCGCGGTGACCGCCTCCCGATCGCCATGGACCACGTTCAGCACGCCCGCTGGGAGGCCCGCTTCCTCCGCGAGCGTCACGACGCGCTGGTGCGTGAGGGGGTCCTGCTCACTCGGCTTCAAGACAAACGTATTGCCCGTCGCCACCGCATACGGCCAGAACCACAGCGGAATCATCACCGGGAAGTTGTACGGCGTCATGGCCGCGAACACCCCGAGCGGCTGGCGGATCGTCTCGCAGTCGATGCCAGGGGCGATGTCTTCCAGGGTCTCGCCCATCATGAGCGTCGGAATCCCACACGCGTGCTCGACGTTCTCGATCCCCCGCTGCAGCTCGGCCCGCGACTCCGCACGGGGTTTGCCATGCTCGCGCGTCAGGCATTCCGCCAGCTCATCCGCATACCGCTCCAGCAACATCTTCAGTCGGAATAGCACCCGCACGCGCTCCACAGCGGGCGTCGAGCGCCAGGCCGGAAAAGCTTGCCCTGCGGCTTCGACCGCGGCCGTCACATCCGCCCGGCTCGACATCGGAACCTCGCCGAGCAGCTCACCGGTCGCCGGATTCGTCACGGGTAGAAACTCGGAACGGGTCGACTCACTCCAACATCCGCCGATGTAGTTACAGAGCCGGCCACCCACTTCCGGCTGCCTCTTCGTGCCCGTCTCGCTGGATGCGATGATCATCGATGATTCCTGCATCTGACGCCCCTGGACCGCAGATGAGTTGAAGCCTCAAAGGCGTGATTGTATCTTATACCTTGTATACGACACAATCGTCTGTCAAGGGTCTTCGAGT
This sequence comes from Luteitalea sp., assembly GCA_009377495.1. Lineage (GTDB taxonomy): Bacteria > Acidobacteriota > Vicinamibacteria > Vicinamibacterales > Vicinamibacteraceae > WHTT01. The sequence continues at coordinate 9,491 of WHTZ01000093.1, read as the reverse complement.
TCCTGCCGGTGTTGAATGTCAAGCTTCTCCTCATCGCTTGGCGCTTGGCCGGCGCGCTTTGCGTTCCCGCGATTGTAGGAGGCGGACCTGAGGCGGCTCCACCAGATCAATGCGGAGTACGCGAAGCGATGAAGCGGCAGAATGTCCGCTCTCAGCCGGAATCAGCCGACACGGGCCAGCGCTCGGGGTTCCTCACCGGAATCGCTCCAGCAGCCAGCGGGCGGCTCCACCTGGTTCCTCAGCGAACGCGAGCGACCCCGCGGCGCCGGCCCGGCGATAAGCCGATAGCGCCGGCGCGAACTGCTCGTCCCACGCCGAACGTCCCACACGGACGTTGGGGCCGTCAACCGCCGCTTCGATCAAGAGCGGCCGCGGCGCGAGAACGGCCGCCAGGTCGGCGACGTCTCCGACGGTGAGTAAGCCAGGCACAAGGGCGTCGAACGGCATGTAGGTGAAGGGACTCTCGAGAACAGACACGTAGCTGAGAATCCCCCCGGAGACGGCCACGGCTCGAACATCCTCCTCAAACAACGCGGCCAGGATGACGAGCAGCGGGCCTTGTGGGGCGCTTGGATGCTGGATTTGTGGAGCCGAGTGGTATTCCATTTCGTCGAGCCACAGGTCGGGCGGATTCTCGGGCATGAGTGATGCGCCCCACAGGGCGAGGCTGCTGACGTCCGGCCGCTGGCGCAGATAGGCGAGGACGGTCCGCAGATCTTTGAGCCGGGACCCGATCGGCGTGCTGGCCAGGTCGAACTCGAGCTCCGCCATGCCACGGCGGGCGCTTGCGTCCCCGGCCTGGCGATCCGGCGCCGTCTCCCCCGTACCACGCAGATCCGGCAGCGCCACGTTCACGCCGTTTTCGAGCAATCGCGCGATCTCGGCCGCACGACGCGCCAGAAAACGCTCTTTGCCCCCCTGGGCAACGGCGACCACGGTCCGCGCCGTTGCACTGGCTGTCGGCGAGGGCCGGATCAGCAGCAGCGGCACCGCGATGCCGTCCTCCACACTCAGAGACAGCGCTTCGACGACGGCGCCCGAGAGGGTCCGCGTCCCGTGCGCGTCGACGTCTGGCGTGGAGCTGGGCTCGACATCCCCCAATCTCGGCCGCAACTGTTCGCACAACCGGGTTTTGCGCTGCGTGGGGTTCAGCGAGGCTCTCTCGGCACGGGCCTTCTTCAGTCGCTTATGGCCCATCTCGAGTGCGATCGCGTGCAGCGGCCGGCGTCGCAGCTTCGCTGAGTCAGCGGGTGAAATGCACAAAACGTCCGCGTTCGGACGTCGGCGCTGGGCCTCTTGACGCCGGGCCTCCTCGCGCCAGGGGTTGGTGGAGAGCCGCGAGTCAGGAAGGATGTTCTGATCGTCTTCACTGGGAAACGAAATCCCGAACCAGTGCTGCAACAACGGGTAGAGGCCTTGACGCTGCTGCGGGCCGACGCTGAAACAATGGCTGACGCGCTCCGTGCTGAGGCGGATCAATCCATAGCCCTGAGTGGAGCCGAGATTCTCGCGCGCATTGTAGAAGTTCCAGACTTTTTCCGACCGGGCCCAGCCGTCGGTCCAAAGATGCGGGAACTCCGGCTGCTCGGCGCCCTCCCAGCCGAACTCAAAAGCCCGGACGTAGCGGCGGGGCGCGACCGAGGCCATCACGACCCACGGCGAAATCTGGTGAGCGATCTCGCCGAAGATATCGGCGTCGAGCCGGGCATGCCCCTGGTCGTAGTTGTAGGGCACGACCGCGGCGATTCGGGAATCCAGCGCCGCCGCCAGGCCCGCCGGCTCGCCTCCCCCGGCGACGGACCCAATCAAGGTAATGCGATCCGGATCGATGTCGGGGCGTTCATGGAGATAGTCCACGGCGCGAACCAAGTCCCACGCCATCCAGCCCATGAACGTCTCGCCGATCAGGCCAAGCTGCTTCTTGAATGTGAAGCGGGACGCATAGGGCTGGCGATACCACGGTGAGGTCTCGACGCGTTCTCCGAAGCCGAGGCGCTCGACGAGCAGCACGGCCGTTCCCGTCCGCGCCCAGAGGGCACCCATGTCGTGCAACTCTCCCTGTGTCCGGGGGTAATGGAAGCTATGCAGGATGATGATGGCCGGCATCCGAGACGACGCTGGCTTGAGCGGCAGGTAAAGATTCGAGGCGGCGTAGAGGCCGGGACGAACCTGAAAGACGAGATTCTCCAGCCGATAGCCGTCTCCCTTAGCGTGGCCGGTGACTCTGACGTCAAGGGGAGGGCGCTCGGGCGGAAATTCACCGATGACTTTGCGCAGCGCGCTCAGACGCTCGTCGCGAAAGCGCTCCCAATCCTCGCGGGTTTCCACCTTCCTCCAATCCCGTCGCTCGGCGCGAATCGCCTTCTCCGCCCGCAGCCGCTGGTGCCGCCGCACCATCGAGCGGACCTGGCGAGCGTTGCGCTCGAAGCGGGACCACACGTTCGGATCAAGCTGCCGCAGCTCGGCAGCCAGTCCTTCAGATTTGGGCAGCGCGGGAACGATGGGGACCGAAACGTCGGTGGGGCTCGTGTCAACCAGATGCAACCGGCGATAGCGCACCGGGCCGAAGAAGCTAGGAGTCCCCAACGCCGGCAGCGCGCTCACTTCGGCAGGCTCACCCGCACGCGGCGCCCGATGCCGAACCAGCACGGCGCGCCAATCCGATGGTGTCTTCACCTCTCCGAGCGCGTGCGCACACTCGTCGAGCGGAATATCGACGCGGGCGATCCAGCCGCCATGCCGGATCTCGGTTTGGACGTCAATCCTGGCTTTGAAGCTGGAGTCCGGACGGATGATGTGCGGACCACTGGCCAGGCTATCGCGGATCGCCCCGACCGGGTTGATGATGATCTCAAGAAAGCGTGATCCGCTGGTCGCCAGATACAGGGCGAGATGATCGTCGTCGTCGACTCGGGCGTCGCGGCCCCCACTGTCGGCGATCACCGGCTCGGGCTCGCTCACCTCGGCGAGCACCGCAAGCGTCGAGCCATCATGCATCCACTTCACACGTGTCCGATAGCTCGGCTGCGGGGCGAGCGGATCGTTGCGAGGAAGCTCGAAGGCGGGGACGCCGCTCCAGGCCGGGTGATCCCAGCGGGCCACAACGGGCGGTACTTGCAGGACGCGCCCAACCTCGAACGGCGGGTCGGTGTTGCCGAGGGCAGGCGGCTGGAAATCGGGCGGGCCGGGAGAGCTCCGCAAGTCGGCCGCTGCGCGGTACGCCGCAACTTCGCCCTTGGCCGGCCAATACCAATGAAATTCCGGGGCTAAGGGTCGCCGAGAACGAATGCGCTTGGCTTGAAAGCGGATAGCGGCCGCGTCACTTGCGAAGCCCAACTCGCCGAGCGGCAACGCGGTTTCGACCGTCCATCCCCGGGCGTCCACCCGAGCGGCCACAGGAAGTTCGAGGTGAATGATCTCGTCGCCATCGGCCTCCAGCCGGTAGCCGCCCCAGGGATTGATTTCGAGGCTGAGCTGACGCTCGGCCCCTGTGACAGCGGGCCAGCTGAGAGAGATGGCGAGCCGGTCTTCGACAGGAGGAGACAACGTGTCGTCGGCTTCCCAGGCCGGATTGCGTCCGATGGAACGCGCCAGCACCTTACCGCCTGGTTCGGGAAGTTCAGCCCCTAGGCACAGATAACCGCCGCGCAGCCCGACGCGCAGACGTCCCCCGAGCTCACGCGGTACGCCCTGCTCGCCCGGCTCGAAGGCGTGTTTCGGGATGCGCGTCCAAAAGGGATCATCGAGGCGCGCATCCAGCGTTAGGTGCGCTTCCGACGCCGCGAGGGTTCGCGGCGGCTTCGCGCCTCCTCGATCGTCGGAGGCCCACGCCCCCTGGGCCGCCAGAAACGCCCCGACACCCATCAGCCAAAGTCCCCTCAGAGCGAGGCTCGGGCATACAAGTCTCATCGGATCCCCAGGGAAAGAAGACGATAGACGATATGGCTCGACACAACGGCGGCGGGTGGCCACCGCGCCTCTCCGGAATCAGAAACGCCATTTCAACCCAAATTGGAGAATTCTCGGCTCATGGGCGCTCGTAATTCTGCCATAGGTTCCAGATGTCAAGGTGCTGTCCGGAAGAGCAAAGTTGGGCCGGTTGAGCAGATTGAAGGCTTCAAATCGAAACTGAAGCGTTGATTCTTCCCCTACTGCGAAGTTCTTTGTCACGGCCATGTCTACATTGGCGTACCCGGGTCCAAAGAGAATATTCCGGCCGGAATTACCCCACGTGCCCTCGGCATTCTGAACAAAGGCGCCTGTATTGAACCATTCCATGACTGGGTCAACTCTCGCAGGACGAGACGGATCTCCCGCGATATCGGCCCGGTTTGTTCCAGCATCGCTGAGAGAGTTATCGCGACCACTGAAAACGGCAAAAGGCGGCCCAGACTGGAGAATAATTGCACCATTAATAGCCCAACCATGCAACGCGGTTCTAGCTAATCCTGAGTCGAGAGCGCCGCCCGGCAAGTTCCATATCCATGACGTGACAAAACGATGGGTACGGTGGAAGTCTGACAAGCCTCGACTATGACTTCGATCAAAAGGATTCGAATAGTCGGGCCAGAGGGTTCCACCTCCGGAACCGTAATCAATCGATTTGGACCAGGTGTAATGGGTGAGAAAACCAAACGTCTCTCCTACACGCTTGTCCAGGGTCAGTTGGAGAGAGTTATAGCTGGAACTGCCCGTACTATCGACCAGCAGAATACTGGAAAAGTCTGGATACGGCTTGCGTTCCTGAAGATTCTCGAAGCTACTTTCACCTGGAATGTAAACTGCTGCGTTGCTCTCCATACCCTGAAGCAAATGTGTGCCTTTCGAGCCTGCGTAGGCAGCTCGAACAACCCAGGTCGGGAACAGTTCTCGTTCTATCGTCAGATTCCAGCTCTGGAGATAAGGGGCTGAGAACCTCTGAGGATAGGTCGCCATCGTCAATCCCTCCGGAAACGTGACGTCTCCGGGAGGTGGGAAAGGCACCGGAAAGGGATTCGTTCCTTCGTAGGGATTCTCAAAAGATCCAGGTGCAGGCCGCAGCTCAATCCTCGTACCATAAGGTGCCACATTCTGGAAAACGTTCGTGATCGCACTCATCATGGCCGAATCGTAGAATATGCCGTACCCAGCACGGATGCTGGTCTTGTTGTCCCCGAATGGAGCCCACGCAATTCCGATTCGAGGAGAAACATTGTTCAGATCGGATTCCGTTCCTCCCTCAGGGATTCCCTGTTCCCCCCCGAAAAGAAGACCTTCAGGAGCATGGGGGAAAAGTTGGCTCTGCATGCCGGGCCGAAAGACACTCATCCGAATCTGGTCGTCTGCGTAGGGAATGTAAGGTTCGTAGCGAAAGCCCAATGTGAGAGTCAGATCGGGACGGATACGAATGATGTCCTGAATGAAGGCCGCATAGGCTGGAAAATGCTGATCTGCAAGCTCTCCAGCTCCCTTCTGGATGATACGAGACGGGAGACCCAAGAAGAAGTCTGCTGGTCCATAGCCGGTATGATCGCCATGGAAGGTAAGATAGGGATCCAGTAGCCATCTGTATTCCTTGTTGAGGCGCTGGTAGCGGTACTCAAATCCCATACTAAGTCCGTGCCGCCCCTTGGTCCAGCGAACCACGTCCTTGAAGTTGTAGGCGATCGGCTCTGTTTTGATCCATTCCGTCACCGACATGTTGAAAGCTCCGATGACGTTGAGATTAAAGTTTGAGGTAGGCTGGTCAACGTAGATATTTTGCACACCCAGATCGTCAAAGCCGACGGTCCAGTTGGGTTCACCAAGATCTGTGCGCCGGTTGAACGAGAACGAGAAGCTATTCAGCAGGCGCGAATTAAGAATGTAGGTGTGACTAAGCATGACATTATGACTTGCTGTCGTCCGTTTCAGTTGATTGGCGAATACCAGTTCCACCGGGTTTCCCGGGTCTTCATAATGGTTGTACAAGTAGCGTCCATTCAGAATGCTGTTCTGATTGATTTCGTGATCGATCTTGGTCACGAATTGTCTGAGATCAGTGTTGTTGGGAACTGAGTACCAGAAAAGGCCCGTCTCCGGCTCCGTGGGCAGGGGGAGTAGCCGGTCGAAGACGTTCTTGGTGATCGGATTCAACCGTTCGATTGGAATGTGATTATTGAGAAAAGGTTGGCCGGTTCGCGGATCGATCAATGGATCGGGATAGCCAGAGAAATCCCCATTCCGCTGCGCTTCGGTCAGGACGACAGTGCTCCTGTCTGATGGTCTCGATCTCTCTCGCGTCTCCTGATGTGTCACGAAGAAGAAGGTCTTGTCGCGAGTGATGGGTCCCCCGAGCGTCCCACCGAACTGGTTCCGTTTGAGGCCGTCGCTTTCGCGCGCGAAGAAGGTCCGGGCGTTGAGCGCGTGGTTGCGATGAAACTCAAAGACTGAGCCATGAAAACTGTTGGTTCCCGAGCGCGTGACTGCATTGACAATCGCACCGGCGCTCCGTCCGTATTCGGCATCAAAATTGTTCGTCTGAACGCTAAATTCCTGAAGCGCATCGGGGTTAGGCATGGCCATGGCGACGTTCACATACGTGTCATTGTGAAACGCTCCGTCAAGGTTATAGTTGACCATGTTCGATCTCGCCCCGTTGGAGGACACTCCCGGCTGTACGATGCCTCGTCCCGATCCACCCTGCCGAAGTCCACTGGTATCCCTGGTCGTGCCTATAACACCGGGAACCAAGAGTACGAGTTGGGTAGCGTCGCGGCCATTGAGTGGTAGCTCTCGGACTCGCTGCTCACCAATAACCTCTTTCAGGGTAGCCGTTTGCGTGTCTACCTTCGAGACATTGCCGCTGACTTCCACCACGTCGGACACCTCACCCAGGTCTAGCTGAACGTCGATCTGGGCGACTTGATCCACTTCAAGAAGGACACCTTCCTGCACGAATTTCTTGAAGCCGGCAAGCTCGCACTCGACTCGGTATTCACCCCGACGAAGCCCCGGAATGACGTAGTAGCCTTCGTCGTTGGTCAACACACTGCGCTGAAACCCGGTGCCCACGTCGATGGCAGTGACCTCGGCTGCCGGAATCACACCTCCGGCTGTATCGGTGACCGTGCCCACGATACGGACAGCCTGAGCACTGGCCGCTGTGGTTAGGAGACACAAAGTGGCCAGGACCGCCAGAGAGCCGGTCAACACTCTTGTTGTCATCACGTCCTCCCTCCTCGTGGAAAGCTTCAGTCCATCACGCCCGCAACCTGGCGGACCGTCTTGCAGTCGATCCGGATCAATCACCGAGCGGATGGCCATTCCTTGCCCACTGAACCAGGCCTCAGAGCAGACGCACACCCTTGACCCGCCGCCTCACGGATTGCCTCGCCGACGGTCTCGGCGTCCTGTGCTCACTCGGAGCACGCGGGGTCACCGCGACGCCGACTCTGTCGGAGAAGTGGTCTCCAGCGCGAACTCGATCTCCTGGCGTCGCCACGTCAGGGCCCAGTCGGGTTGCGGCTCGACCTTCAACGGGACCGACAGCCGCCCGACCGCGTGCCGCAGCTCCGTTTCCGGCGCGTCGCGGTACGGGTTGTACGGGTAGATCGGCCAGGTCAGCCGGGCGGTTGGATCGACCTCGAGTGTCCAGCCGCGGTGGCGGATCGAGCCGCCGATCTCTTCCGGTCCCAGCTCGATGGGGGTTCTCGTCGAGCGTGACCTTGGTGTTAGCGGTTTCAAGCACTTCGCCGGACTCGAGGACGAGCTGCAGGTTCATGTGCGCGTCCCCCATGCGGTTTGGTCCCACTTCGGTGATCTTGAAGTGCAAAGTCAGGCGCTCCGGTTCCGGCCGCGGAACCTGTAGATCCTTGGAGTCTCAAGAAACTTGATTGTATCTTATACTTTGTGTACAATACACCTTTTGTCAAGGGGCCGCAGAGTCCTTGCTGCCCCCCAAGTCTTTCTTAGCCTTCCCGAGACCCTTGAACGTCCGCGCTCTGCGGTGGCACCGAAAAAGATGCGGAAGAACGTAGACTGGTCGCGCCTGGCGTGACGTCATGACCACCACCACGAACGTCTCATGACGACTGAAGAAGATGGCAACTCAGCCCCGGTCTTCCTGGCCTCAGAAACCGCCGACGACGCTCGGCCAATGGGTGTATCAGGCCGTACGTGACCAGATCCTCGCGGGCCATCCGGGTCCCGGCGAGTTCATCCGGGAGCAAGAAGCCACTGCGGCCATGGGCGTCAGCCGAACGCCGGTGCGTGAGGCCTTCGCCCGGCTCGCCACTGAAGGCTTCCTCGAACGCATCCCGCATCGAGGATTTCGGGTGCCGATGGAATCCTTCAAGGATCTGCTGGAGCTGTATCCGATCGTGTCATCGCTTGAGCTTTTGGCCGGCGAGCTTGCGTTCCCGCGATTGCGAGAGGAGGACCTGACGCGACTCCACCAGATCAACGTGGAGCTCAGCGACGCCATGAAGCGGCAGGATGTCCGGGCCTCTGTGGAATTGAACAACCAGTTCCATGCTCTCCTGTCCGAACGGAGCGGCAATCGGCGCCTCGCTGAGCTTCTCAACGATGTGCGTTCGCAGCTCAGTCGCCTCGAGATGTGGTATTACTCCCGCTCAGAACGGACCGAGCGATCGATCCGGCAGCACGACGAGTTGCTCCGCATGATTGAGAACGGCAACCACGAACGCGCGCTCGATCTCTTGAAGATGAACATGGCGTTGACCTACACCGCTCTGCGAGAGGGCAACGGCGTGGAAGGCGAGTGACGGGCAGCGCCCGCACGTGGCGATTGGACAACGTGACCGCGAGCGCGCCGTGACGATCCGGGCTTCGTCGAGCGGTAGCCGAGCGACGAGTGCGCATCGGCGCGGACTCAGGGGGATCGTGTTGCTTAGTTCCTTGTCAGGTCGCGTATTTCCACGTTGCGGTAGTACAGCGGCCAGCCCTCGGTCTGTAGGCAAACGGCGCCCTCTTTCGGGCTGACGACGATCCCGTGGTTGACCTCTCGACCGTTGAGGATCACGGTGACCTCCCCGCCCTGGGAACGGACCTCGACGTGGTCGCAGCTCCCGAACGGAATGCGATGCTTGTCGATCGGCCCCCGTCGCGCGCCGGTCACTTCGCCGCCGCGTACGCCGAACAGGCTTCCGGCTTCGCCGTAGTGCCCCTGGATCTCAAGGGAGCGCGGCCAACGGTCCTGCACCTCTTGAGCGTTGATGAAGAATCCCGCATTGGGCCAGTGGTCGGGCGCGGATTACTTCCACCCGCCGGTGACAACCGCCACTCGGCGCGGAAGACGAAGTCGCGGTAGCTCTGCTTCGAGCGTAAGAATCCGCGCGGCGAGCCGGCGCAGTAAATCATCCCGTCGTGGAGCGACCAGGTCTCGGCCGACCCTTCGATGATCCAGTGTTCCCCGATGTCGTGCTCCGGCATCAGCGAGACGAAACCGTCCTGTCCCTCGCCACAATCAGAACCAAACGGGTGACGGCTTGCTTCGCTGCTCGGGGGAACGA
>WHTZ01000092.1 GCA_009377495.1 Luteitalea sp. | reverse complement strand
GTGCGGGCCGCGCTCAATTTCGATCCGAAGCAGGCCGAGGCCGGCTGGGTGCTCTGGTCCGAGGACGAAGCCGAGCCGCGCAAGATCGAGGTGCGTGAGACCGGTCCCGATACCGGCGTCTTCGCCGCCGCCGTGCCGATAAGTCCAAGCGTGCGGGAAGTCGAAGCTTCGTACGGCTATCTGGCCTCGCGCCAAGCGGCCCGCTGGCAGGTGAAGCGGTGAGGAACGGATTGGGCGGGCCGCCGGACATCTGCTCGTGTATCCGTTTCGCGTGTGGGGTATCGGCGTGCGCGCCCTGCTCGACGTCCCGCGTGTCATTTCCCCTCGACGCTCACTAACGAAGGACAATCGCATTGACCGGGTGAGCCTTCGAAGAAGTGGATGCAGACCATGCTACGATCAAAGTGAGCACCACACCGGCCAATGCAAGCCGCCGCAATTGATTCCGCCGATGGGATGGCGCGCGTGACATGATCACCTGGGACTCCTATTCTATCGTCCAAGTGAACTGCAGGATTGGAACAAGTGCTCATGACCGCACCCCACCCTTTTCCGTGGCAGAATGAGTTGCAGGACACTAGACTGCCACACAACCAAGCCGACTGACCGAGAAGCGGAGCGCTCGAGCGGCCAGGGAAACGTGGTCTCTTGTCACCTAGCGTCGCCGAGTTAACGCTCGTCATCTCTTCACCCGGGAATACATGAGCAGAATCTTCGGCTCTCTCGTTGCGCTCTTCGTGTTGCTCCCGGTACCGCATGCCCATGGGCAGGACTATCGCGCCAGGATGCAAGGCACTGTCGTCGACCGGACCCGGGAGGAATAGCAGGATGTGGAGCCGAAGACGTTTTTTCGAGAGCATTGCGGCCCTGCCGCTCGTTGGAGGCTTCATGGAGGGAAGTCCGGTGGCGGCCGAAGCGGCGGCTCGACCGGGACGTGACTACTTCCGCGACCTCGGAGTCCGCCCATTCATCAACGCCGCCGGCACGTACACCGACATGACGGCCTCGCTGATGCCGTCCGACGTCATGGACGCGATCAACTACGCGTCGAAACACTACGTGATGTTGACCGAGCTGCACGACAAGGTCGGAGAGCGAATCGCTTCGCTGGTGCACGCAGAAGCCGCGATGGTCACGGCCGGAGCCGCCTCGGCTCTGACGCTGGGAACGGCGGGCGTTCTCACGGGCACCGACGAGCAGAAGATCGTGAATCTCCCGAACCTGGCCGGGATGAAGAGCGAAGTCATCATCCAGAAATGCCACCGTTTCGGCTACGACCATGCGGTTCGCAACTGCGGCGTGCGCCTGGTGGAGGTGGAGACGCGGGAGGATCTGGAGCGTGCCGTCAGTCCGAACACCGCGATGATGCTCTTCTACAACAACAACAACTCCGAAGGACAGATCCGCGACGAGGAGTTCACCCAGCTCGGAAAGAAGCACGGTATTCCCACCTTCAACGATGCCGCTGCCGATGTGCCGCCGGTCGACAACCTGTGGAAGTACACGAAGATGGGTTTCGACCTGGTGACGTTCTCCGGAGGCAAAGGCATCCGCGGACCTCAGAGCGCCGGCCTGCTGCTCGGCCGCAAGGACCTGATAGCGGCGGCGCGCCTCAACGCTCCTCCCAACGGCAACACGATTGGCCGCGGGATGAAAGTGAACAAGGAAGAGATCCTCGGCATGCTCGTGGCTCTGGAACTGTACGTCGAAAAGGATCACGAGAAGGAGAAGCGTGAATTCGAAAAGCGCGCCGACGCGATTCGGAAGAGCGCAGTGTCCGTGCCCGGCGTCACGGCCGAGGTGTTCGTGCCAGAGGTCGCCAACCACGTTCCACATGTGCGCATCTCGTGGAACGCCCAGGCACTGGGCGTAACACCCCCGGACGTGGGCCGGGCTCTGCGCGACGGGGATCCCTCCATCGGCATCCGGCCAAGCCGCGAAGACATTGTCGTTGGCGTCTGGATGATGCGTCCCGGCGAAGAGAGAGTCGTGGCCCGGCGCCTTCGCGAGGCTCTGGAAAAGAAGGGGTGAGAGTTGGGTTTGCGATCGACGTCCCCCTTACCACACTGACCAACGGCGTCGTCGCACTGCACAGACAGCTTCGCACATTCTGCAATCTTCTTCGGGGCACAGCGGTGCAGGTTCTGCCACGAGCCCATCCACATCACCGGGCATCACCACGCATAACGCAGCGTTTCTTCCTCCGTCCGCTTGGCTCGGTGCTTGCATTACGCCTTTGAATGATCGGGCCGCAGGGAAGCCATCCTCGTGCAGCGCGAGGCTTCACGCTCGTCGAATGTGTGCTGGCCCTGGCCATTGTCGTCGTGTTGGCGCTCGGGGGCGCGACGCTCGTGGAGCGAGCGGTGCACGCCGGGCGCCAAGCGCACGCCCGGACGGTCGCCACGGCCCTGGCCGCGGCGAAGATGGAGGAGCTGCGCATGCTGACGTGGCGGGTCGATCACCGAAGCGATGGCACCAACCTGCGGGTTTCGGATCTTGTCTCGGACATCACGCAGACGCCTGCCACCGCCGGCGGCCCTGGGCTCCGGCCGTCGCCGGCGGAGAGCGCCAACCGCAATACGCCAGGATATGTGGATTACGTCGATGCACAGGGGCGCACGGTCGGCACGGGTTCCTCGCCAGCCCCGGAAGCGCACTACGTTCGCCGGTGGGCCGTCGTGCCGCTGGCTTCGGATCCCGAAGATGCCCTCGTCTTCATCGTGGTGGTCTCGGCCATCGTCGAAGAGGCGCGGCACGCGAGCACGAGCACGCAGTGGGAGGCTGCTCGGCTCGTCTCACTCAGGGCGCGAAGCCGATCATGACGCCGCCAATCGCACGACACCACATTGTCGATGCTGCCGGCGCGACGCTGCTCGAGCTCGTGGTGGCAATGGCGATCACGCTCACCGTGGGCGCGGCCGCGGCGCTGCTCCTGGAGCCCGTGTACGACCTGTTCCGACGGGAGTCGGAGGCGAACGACGCGCGGCAGCGGTTACGCGTGGCGTCCGACGTCCTCAGGAGCGCGCTCCGCGTGGCAGGTGCCGGTGTCTACGGCGCGGAACGCCGCGGTCCTTTGGTGCAATGGATGCCTCCCGTGCTGCCGCGGCGGGTGGGACGCTGGACGCCGGATCCGCCCACCGGTGCCTTTGGCGATCGAATCAGCATCATGGCGATCTCCGGCACTGCACTGCAGGCAACCGTCGCGAGCCCAATGAGCTCTCGAGGCGCACGCCTGGAGGTCGCTACGGATGCTGGATGTCCGGTGGGCCGCTCGGCGTGCGGGTTCACCCCGGGGGCGCGTGCGCTCGTGCTCGATCGAACGGGCGCGTGGGACCTCATGGTGATTACTGACGTCGCCGGCAACGCGCTGAGCCACTGGCCAGCGATGCTTTCCAAGTCGTACGGACCAGCAGACGAGGCCCAGGTGGTCGCGGCAGACGTGCAGGTGCTGTATCACGACGCCAGGCGCCGGCAGCTACGACGCTACGACGGCGATCAGTCGGACTTGCCGGTCGTAGACGAGGTGGTCGAGATCGACTTTCGATACGTCGTCGATCCGGCGCCGCCTGTCTCACCGTTGCCATCGCCGGGAGAAGCCAGCTGCGTGATCGACCGAGATGGCTCGGCCGTGCTGCCGCCGCTCGGTCCGGTACCGGCGCCGCTGGTCGAGCTGCCACCTTCTGCATTTGCCGACGGCCCCTTTTGTGGTGAGCCGGCGAATCGATGGGACGCGGATTTGCTGCGCGTGCGCGCCATCCGCGTCCAGGTGCGCGTGCAAGCGCAAGACCCCGCAGTGCGAGGACGAGATGCGCGTTTCTTCGTCAACCCTGGTCATGCCACCCGCAGCCGGCTACTGGTACCAGACTTCGGATGGGAGCTCCATGTCGCGCCCAGGAACCTCAACTTTGGGCGGTAGTCACCCGCTTCAGCCCATCGCCGTTCCACCCACCGATCGCGGCGCAGCGCTCATCCTCGCGATGCTGGTGACGATGGTGGTGACCATCATCGGCGGTGCGCTGGTCGTGGCGGTCGCGACCGAGCATCTCATCACTGCCAACAATCGCGATGCCGAAGAGTTGTTGCACGCCGCTGATGCGGGTCTCGAGCGCGCGCTCCTAGAACTGGCGCACCTCTCAGAATGGACCGCGGTGATCGATGGTGGTGCGGTCTCGCGCTCTCGAGACGGCACGCTGTCGCCCCGACTGCCGGATGGACGCGTGGTGAACCTCGTCGACCTCACGCAGGAGATCCAGGCATCCGGAGGTGGACCGTGGGGGCCCGACGACCCGCGCTGGCGCCTTTTCGTGTACGGCAACCTGTCGCAGATCATCGCGCTCACGCTCGACGGCCCGCCGTTGCCCTACGTTGTCGTCTGGGTCGCCGATGATCAGGCGGATGGGGACGGGAGTCCACAGCGTGACACGAACGACACGCTCGTCCTGCGCAGCGAGGCATTCGGTGTGCGCTATGGCCGGCGTGCAGTCGAGGCAACGGTCACGCGGCCCGATCCGTATCCGGCTCCCGTGCGCGTTCTGTCGTGGCGGCTCGGCGAATGATCACAGAATTTCGGGATCATGGACGTCGTACGGCATGTCTCGAGTTCTTGAACGGCGCCCCTAAAGGGGCGCCCTACTGCCGCTAGAGTCGTAGGCCGATCGCCCGAAGAGCGGTTGCGAGCTCCGGTTCGGTCACGTCGGTAACGATCGCCGTGCGACCGATGCCGACTGGCAACACGAAGTGCAGCGTCCCGCGCAGCACCTTCTTATCGTGTCGCATCGCTTCGAGGCACGCGGCTGCTGAGACATCGCCAACCGCGGGCAGCGGCCCCAGGCGTGTCAGCAGCTCGTCCAGCCCGTCGTAAGCGTCCGGCGCGAGCGCGCCGCGCGCACGCGCGAGCCAGGCGGCGACGCGCATGCCGTAGGCCACGGCCTCGCCGTGGCGGAACCGTCGATACTTCGTGACCGCCTCGAGCGCGTGGCCGGCCGTGTGCCCAAAGTTGAGGATGCGCCGGAGTCCGTGCTCGCGCTCGTCGGCGCCCACCACTTCTGCCTTGATCCGGCAGCACTCGCTGATGACCGGCAGGAGCGCAGCCGCCTGCCGCGCGACAATCTGTGGCAGATCCTCCACCAGACGGTCGAAGAGCGGCCGGCTTGCAATGACCGCGTATTTGACCACTTCGTATAACCCGGCACGGAACTCCCGGCGCGACAACGTGCGGAGTACCAATGGATCCGATACAACGAGTCGCGGGTGATGAAACGCCCCGATAAGATTCTTGCCAAGCGCATGGTTCACACCCACCTTGCCGCCAATTGCGCTGTCCACTTGCGCCAGCAACGTCGTGGGCACCTGCACATAGGCGATGCCGCGCAGGTACGTGGCCGCCGCAAACCCTCCCAGATCACCAAGCACGCCGCCACCCACGACAACAAGCTGGGCGGTCCGGTCGGCGTTGGCGCGGATCAACGCCTCGTACACGCGCTGAACCGTGGTCAATTGCTTTGCCCGTTCCCCGTCTGGGACGAGGATGGGATCAGGGCTGGGCAGACCGGCCGCGACGGTCGCACCGTGAAGGCGCCAGATGCGCGGGCTCGACAGCACGACGCGCCGGGTACCCTCGGGCGAGACCGACCGCATAATCTCGGCGAGGCCACCCAGGAGGCCATTCTCGATCTCGACCGCGTAACCTTCGCGGGGACCAGCGTGGACGGGAATGCGCATAAGCAGGAATCGGGAATCAGGAATCAGCCCTTCGACTCGCTCCCGTCGGTCGCTCGCTCAGGGCATTCGCCTTGCTTCTGGGCCCGCCATGAGCGAGCCGGACGACTCGCCGAAGGCGAGCCGTCCGGCGAGTCGAATGGTAGGATAACAAGGGTCGCAGCCCCGCGTGGGTGGAGCGTGCACTTCGGCTGGCGCCTTGATACATCTTCAGACCGACTTTCTCATTATTGGGAGCGGGATCGCCGCGCTTCGTGCAGCGGTCGAGCTGGCGGGAGCGGGCGACGTTCTCATCCTCACGAAGTCCGAGCCTGCCGAGGGCAACACGGGCTACGCTCAGGGCGGCATTGCGGCGGCCGTCGCGCCCGATGACGCGCCAGCCCTCCACGCCGCCGACACAATCGGGGCCGGTGCTGGGCTCTGCGACGAGCCCGCCGTCCGTGTCCTCGTCGAGGAGGGCCCGCGCTACGTGCGCGAGTTGATCGACTGGGGCACGGCGTTCGACCGCCAGCCAGACGGCTCGCTGAGCCTCGCACGAGAGGGCGCGCACAGCGTGCGCCGCGTCCTGCACGCCCGCGATGCCACCGGACGCGAGATAGGCGGCGTCCTCGGTCGGCGAACCGCCGCGCAGACCGGCTTGCGCATGGTCTCCCACGCGCTCGCGTGTGCCCTCGTCACCGAGCACGGTCGGTGCTGCGGGGTGTTGTTTCTGACCGAACAAGGCGAGGCCGGTCGCGTAGACGCGGCAGCCACGCTCATGGCGACCGGCGGGGCAGGGCAGGTGTATGCAGAGACCACGAACCCGGAGGTCACGACAGGCGACGGCGTGAGGATGGCGTTTGCCGCCGGAGCCGCGGTCGCCGACCTCGAGTTCGTCCAGTTCCACCCGACGGTGCTCGATGTGCCTGGCGCGCCGCGCTTTCTTCTGTCCGAGGCACTGCGCGGCGAAGGCGCGCAGCTCGTGAACGCCGCTGGCGACCGGTTCATGGTGCGTGAAGACCCGCTCGGCGAGCTGGCGCCGCGCGATCGCGTCGCGCGCGCGATCGTCCGAGAGCGTGAGCGAACGGGCCACGCGGTGTTTCTCTCGCTGCAACATCTCGGCGCCGACGCTGTGCACGCGCGGTTTCCGCTGATTTCCGACGCGTGTCGCCGGGCCGGCCTCGATCTGGCGCGCGACCGCATCCCGGTGAGCCCGGCTGCGCATTATGTGATGGGTGGTGTCGCCGCGGACCTCGACGGTCACACGTCGGTGCCAGGTTTGTTTGCAGCAGGTGAGGTCGCGTGCACGGCCGTGCACGGAGCAAACCGTCTGGCGAGCAATTCGTTGCTCGAGGGGTTGGTGTTCGGCGCGCGCGCCGGCGCCGCGATGCGTGCGTGGGACAGGGATACCTCAGGTTGGCGGGGTCCCGAGGGTATTGATCTCGCGTCGATTCAGCCCGATAACAAGCGCCGTGAGTCGCTCACGATGACGATGCGGGATGTTCAGCGTCTCATGTGGAGGAATGTCGCGCTCTTCCGCGAGGCGGGCGCCCTCGGCCACGCGGCGGCCGAGCTCGAGGCGGCCTGGCTCGGCCTTCCCGATGGCGCGCCCGTGTCGATCGACGGTGCTCGTCACGCGAGCCTCGTGACGGTCGCTTTTCTCATGGCTCGGGCTGCCCTGCGGCGTGAGGAGAGCCGCGGCACGCACTTCCGCGTCGATTGCCCGCAGCGCGACGATCACGTATGGAGGAAACACTGCGGCGATGTGCTGATGCAACCGTAACGTGACTGAGACCGGAGACTGAATGACCGAACAGCAGAAAGATACATTGGTGACTGCTATCACACCGCAGTCCGAGGATTTCTCCCGCTGGTACCTCGACGTTGTGCGTCGCGCGGAGCTGGCTGACTACACGATGGTCAAGGGCTGCCTGGCGATTCGGCCGTACGGCTATGCCATCTGGGAGCACATACAACAAGCGCTCGATAGCCGACTCAAGGCCACGGGGCACGTCAACGCGTATTTCCCACTCTTCGTGCCGGAGAGCTTGCTCTCGCGCGAAGCGGAGCACGTCGAGGGCTTCGCGCCGCAGGTCGCGTGGGTGACGCAAGGTGGCACCGAGCCGCTCGAGGAGCGGCTCGCCATCCGGCCAACGTCCGAGGCCATCATTGGCACGCTCTACGCGAAATGGATTCAGTCGTGGCGTGACCTGCCCGTGCTCGTCAACCAATGGGCGAACGTCGTGCGCTGGGAGAAGAAGACGTATCCGTTCCTGCGGACGACCGAGTTCCTCTGGCAGGAGGGACACACAGCGCACGAGACGGAGCAGGACGCCCAGGAAGAGACGCTCAAGATTCTCGCGCTCTACAAGGAGCTCGCCGAGACGGAGCTGGCCATTCCGGTCGTCGATGGGCAGAAGACCGACAGCGAGAGGTTTGCAGGCGCGGTGCGCACCTACTCGATCGAGGGGCTGATGAAGGACGGCCGCGCGCTGCAAGCGGGCACCTCGCATTTTCTCGGTCAGAACTTCGCAAAGGCCTTTGAGATCCGCTTCCAGGGCCGTGACAAGTCGCTCGAGTACGCCTGGACGACGTCGTGGGGCGTGACGACGCGGCTCGTGGGGGCTGTCATCATGACGCACGGCGATGACCGCGGTCTCGTGCTTCCTCCGCGCATCGCGCCATACCACGTGATCATCGTCCCCATCTCGCGGGGGAATTGGCGTGAGACCGTGCTGCCGAAGGCCTGCGAGATTCGCGATCGTCTCGTAGAGCAGGGTGTGCGCGTCTACCTCGACGACCGTGACGGCTATACGCCTGGCTGGAAGTTTGCCGAGTGGGAGATGCGGGGTGTGCCGGTCCGCCTCGAGATCGGTCCGAAGGATATCGACAAATCGCAAGTGGTCTTGGCACGGCGCGACACGCGCGAGAAAGTGTCCGTGCCCACGGAGGGCCTGACCGACCGCGTGCAGACGATGCTAGCGGAGATTCAGACGGCGCTGCTCGCACACGCGCGCAGGTTTCGCGACGAGCGCACGCGCCGTACCGACTCGTACGACACGTTCAAGGAGGCCATGGAGGGACGTCCAGGATTCGTGGTAACCCCTTGGTGCGGCGACGCGGATTGCGAGGCTTCCATCAAGACCGAGACGCAGGCCACGATTCGCAATCTGCCTTTTGCCGAGACGGAGCGGCCACGGCATCGGTGCGTCCGTTGCGACAGGCCAGCGGTGGTCTATGCCTGGTTCGCCAAGGCCTATTGAAGGGGCGAGGGGCGAGGGCAGGCGGCAAGGGTTGAGTCTCGAGGCCAGCGGTTCCTCACCCCTTCATCCCTTGTCTTTGGCCCTCGCCCCTTGCCCCTCGCCCCTCTTCCTCCCCCACAGCACGCGAGATGCGTCGGGCCAGTGTGAGGACATTCGCTTGGCGGCGGCGTGCCGTTTCGTGAT
Source organism: Luteitalea sp. (assembly GCA_009377495.1). GTDB lineage: Bacteria > Acidobacteriota > Vicinamibacteria > Vicinamibacterales > Vicinamibacteraceae > WHTT01. The sequence goes on along the minus strand of WHTZ01000092.1, from coordinate 15,443 downwards.
GCGCTCGCGGGTGACAATCGTCCGAAACGCAGACTCGAGCTGCTGGCGGAACCACCGATCGTCACTGGCCGTCCATGCCGTGGCAAGCGTGTCGATACACGAGGCGTCACCGATCTCCGTCAGGGCGGCTAGAAATCCCACGGGCACGCGCCGATCGAGCTGTTCGATCGTCTCCCGCAGGTCGTAAACGGCGAGGCGGCTGCCGCGAGATGCGAGCGCCTGGTGTGCGGTGGCGCGGCACAGGCGCCAACCCGTGCAGCGCTCAGCGTCCGATTCGGTGGCTTCTCGCTCCCGCAGCGTGACGATGAGCCGATGTAGTGTGGTGAGCGGTGTGCGGCCTGCCTCCCGGGACAGGTGGCGGCGGAGCGTATCGGGATCTCCCGGCAGCACGGCCGCGGCCGCCTGTTCGATGAGCTGCGCCCAATCGGTTGGACCAGTGGCCTCTTCGCGCGGCTCGACTACGCCGCGCGCCTTCTCCCGCACGACCGGCGAAGGATCGCTGGCCAGTCGCGCACGGAGCGGCGCCGTGACCGTCTCCTCGAGGGGGCCGAGGGCGTCGAGCGCGGCGGCTCGGACGTGTTCGTCACGCGTCGTGTCGAGCGCAAGGGCGGTGAGCGCATCGACAGCCTGTGTCGCGATCCGATCCTGCGGCGAGACGACGTGAACGGCCACCGCATGTACGGCCGCGACGGCCACATCCGGATTGGCATGCGGAAGGAGGCGCGACGCTGGCGTGAGAGCGCTTGGAGCACCTATGCGCTCGAGGAGCCCGAGAATGCGCACCTGGCCGTCGGGCGTGGCGGCGTCGAGCGCGGCGATCAGGCCGCGGACAGCCGCGTTGCCTCGAATCGCCAAGCGCGCGGCGGCCGTTTCACGCGCAATCTCATCGCCCTCGAGCAACGCGTCAATGAGCGGCGGCCGTGAACCGCGGGCCGAGACAGGCATGGCAGGTGTTAGGGACGGTCCCATGTCGTCCCAACGGCATTCTACCCGTATCCAAGGTGGCCATGAAACGGCTGCTGATGGCAGTGTGAGTAGAGCGTCATTTGGATCGCGATCCAAAAAACCCACATCGCACAAACGAAAAGGGCCCCCAGACGTCTGTCCGGGAGCCCTTCGTGTTTTCGGCCGGTAGGCGGGCCTAAAGACCCTGCCCTACTGGGTGAGGCGAGCAATGAGGGCGGCGCGTCGATTGAGCCGACGCGTTTCCTCACGGGCATTGTCGTGCTTCGGCCGCTCCTCGCCGTAGGTCACGGTCTTGAGACGGTCGGCGCCGATGCCGCGCGACGCGAGATAGCTGCTGACCGCACGCGCTCGACGGTCGCCGAGGGCCAAGTTGTACTCTGCCGTGCCGATGTTGCAGGTATGGCCCTCGATTTCGAGCCTGAGGGTCTCATCCTTCTGCATGGCGGTCACGGCCTCGTCGAGGATGCGCGTGGCCTCCGGCCTCAACGTGTAGCGGTCGAAGTCGAAGTGGACGTCCTCGAAGACGATCTCCTCGACGGTCGGCTTCACCACCTGAATCGTCACCGTGTCGGTCGCCGTACCGCCCTTGCCATCGTCCACCGTGCACGTGACCGGCACCGGACCTTCCTGCATGGGTGCGGTCCACAGCGACTGGCGATCGCCGGGGCTGGCAAACGTCCCCGCTGGACCAGACCACTTGTAGGTGAGCGGATCACCATCCGGATCTTGACCGTCGCAAGTGACCGTCGAGCTCTTGCCGACCTCAACGGTGCAGGGCTCGCAGCGCGCCTTGACGGTTGGCGGTCGATTCGCCGGTGGCTCGGGAATCGGTTCCGGCGCCGGCGGTGGCGGCGCATACGCGCGCACGCCCGGGTGATAGCCAATCCGGAACTGGAAGCCGAACGGGTCGCCCGTTCGATCCTCGAAGTCGGGGAAGTGGTCGCTGCGACTGTCGTGCGCCAGCGCCCAGCTCACACCGCCGCCGAGGAAGAATCCATTGGCAGAGAGATAGGTGAGGCCCACGTTGAGATCCAGGGGGTTTCGAATCTGGCTCACCAGAGGCGCCAGGGTTTCGTCGTCGGCAACGAGGGCCCCGTCGTCAATGGTTATGACATCATCCGAATGCGCCTCGCCGACCAACTCTGCAGTTAGTCGCAGCGGACTCCGAGACGGCACGCCCACGCCGAACCCGTACCGGAGGCCGTTGGCGATATCCAAACCGTCCGGATCACCACGCTGGACCCAGCCGAGGTAGCCAGAGAGCTCCGCCGACTGGTTTGCCTCGCCGCTGATGATGGCGTCAATCAGGAAGTCGGCCTCGCCGCTGCTCGCGCCCGTGTCCGAATCACCCGTCGGCAGCTTGATCATCGGCCGAACCGCAAACGCCAGCGGCCTCTGGTCTGCTTGGGACACGAAGTTGATCTTGCCGCCGACGTAGAGGTCGCCGACCTGATTGTCGGACCATCCCTGGGGTACCAGCGGCAGCTCGTTCACTGGTCCACCCGCCTCGTTCCCATCGACGAAAATCGGGCGCACGTCGCGGTCGATGCGGCTCACGACCTGGAAGCTCCCAAACAGCTCCAAGCGGTTCCCCACGCCGACACCAAACGTCACGGGCCACTGTGAATAGTCAGTGAAGCCCTCCTGGCGATCGAAATTGCCGCGATATCCGCTGAGGGACCACATCCCGTGCGGAAGCACCTCGGCGATCGGCACAAACCACAGGCCGGAGTCGCCGTGGAAGGTGGTAGTCGCGCGGCGCGTCCCGTCGGAAGCCAACGGCTCCTCAGCAGGCTGCTCCTCCGCCGCGCTGGGCTGCTCGGTGGGTTCCTGTGGAGCCGGTTGGGGCTCTTGCGCCCAGACAGACGGCGTTGCCAGGCCCAGGCCGAGCAGTGCGATCAGTCCTACCCGTTTGAATCGTCTCATAGCAGGTTGACCTTGAAGTTGACCCTTCCAACGACTATCTCGCGACGACCTCCTGCACCAGTATCGGCGTCACAATCGTAAAACTTCACCCGACATAAGTCAATACGGTGCAGCGAGATGTGTAGAGCTATCAGCGGTTTGCCCACGCCTACGCCTCGAGATGGTCGCTAAACTTTACTCATGAATACCTAATAGGGTGCTGATGCCCAGTACTAAGATGTTGATCGCTTCCGGCCTCTCGAGGTGATAGGAGGCCGGCAGCTCGACGGCTGAGGTTGCGACGTGGACGCGCCCTGAACCTGAGCCGTTCAGCCGTCTCTCCGCCGGAACACCCATGCAATAAGTATGCTCAGCCCATACAGACCGATCATGGGTAGCGCCACAATCATCTGGCTAACGGGGTCTGGAGGCGTGACCAGCGCCGCGATCACCAGGATGATGAGAACGGCATACTTGAAGTTTCGTGTGAGGAACCTGGGCGTCACCAGCCCGATGCGCGCCAGGAAGAAGACGACGGCGGGCATCTCGAACACCACGCCCAACCCGAGCATCAATCGCACGTAGAGTGAGAAGGCCGCCGCCACGTTCGGGAGGAAGGTGAGGAAATCGGTCGTATAGCCTGCGAAAAACTCCCACACAACCGGGAAGGCGATGTAGTGCGAGAAAAGCGCGCCTCCGACGAAGCACGTCGTCGTCAACACGACAAAGGGGACGGCCATTCGCCTTTCGTGCGAGTACAGACCAGGCGCGACGAACCGCCACACCTGCCACATGACGACGGGCAACGCGAGGATGAGCCCAACGAGCGCTGCCATCTTCAGCTGCAGGAACAGCGTCTCGGTGGGCACCGTGTAGATGAGCGAGTCTCCATCCTTCAACACGGCCGTCAGAGGCTCCATGATGAACCTGAAGATCCCCGGGATTCGAACGTGTCCGAGGTCCCATTCAATCCCCGGGATTCGAACGCGTCCGAGGTCCCATTCAGGGATGAAGGCGAGGGCGATGAGGAACCCAACAATCAGGGCGGCGAGCGAGCGAATCAGTCGAGTGCGGAGCTCATCGAGGTGCTCCAGAAAGCTCATCTTTCCGCCGAGATCGGGGTCTTCATCCGGCTCGACGGGGCCAAGCGGTCCCGGACGTGTGGGGACGGGGGCGAGCGCCATTACTGAGGGCTACGCGTCGAGTGTCTCGTTGCGGGGGCTGGGCTCTTCGGTCCGGGGCGTCGATCCTTCGACCGGCCGCGGGCCGGCGGCCTCGGACGTGGACGCTGCGGGCTTCTCGGTTCGCGTTCGCGCGTCGCGCTCGTCCTCGAGGCGAATCTCCTCTTCGAGGCTGTTGCGCAGATCGTTCGACGCGCGCTTGAACTCCGACAGGCCCCGGCCCAGCGACCGCCCCAACTCCGGTAGCTTTCGCGGACCGAAGACGATCAGCGCGACCACGAAGATGATGATGAGCTCCGGCATCCCAAGTGGCCCTAACATGTCCTCGCTCCTTGCAAGTGGCGACTGACGCTCTCCAGCGGTCGAGCCATGACACTACCGGACTCCTCCGGACGGCCAGGCAATGATTCGTGGCCCGGGTGGGCAAAACTGGCGGGGACGACACTCTCGCGGGCGCGCTCGCGCTCGCGGGTGCACGAGAATGCATAATCCCAGTGGGATGATCGACCTCGACCCCACTACCTCACCCAATTATAGGGGTAAAGGGGTAAAGGGATAAAGGACAAAGACAGGTGCCCCTCGCCCCTGTCTTTACCCCTTTATCCTTTACCCCTTTACCCCTTGTTGCGACCCGCCCCGGCGTCTGCTACCCTGCAGTGTATGTCTCGTCTACGGTCCCTGTCGATCGCCTTGGGCGCCGTCGTCGTGTCGGCCGTGCTAGGTGGCGCGGTCGGGCGTAGCGCCCTCGCTACCAATGATCCGCTCGCGGAGCGCTACAAGATCTTCACCGCTGCCGTGGCTGAGATCGAAAACAACTACGCCGGCGAGATCGAGTCGGACCGTCTAGTGTACAGCGCGATTAGCGGGATGCTGCAGAAGCTCGACCCGCATTCCAGCTTCCTCACCCCGAAATATTACGCACAGCTGCGCGAGCGTCAGGAAGGTCGGTATCACGGCCTCGGCATCAGCATCCTCCCGGTGGATGGTGACATCACGGTGACGAGCATTTTCGAGGGCACGCCAGCCTACAAGAGCGGGCTGCGCCGCGGCGACATCATCGCGGAGATCGAAGGCGCGGATACGAAGGGATGGAGCAGTGAGGATGCGGTGAAGGTGTTGCGCGGGGAGAAGGGCTCGGAGGTCAAGCTCGGAATCCAGCGTCGGGGCTACGACCAGTTGATTAGGATGACGGTCGAGCGAGACGAGATCCACATTCCGACCATTCGTGGCTCGTTCATGGTCGACCGCGCCACCGGTTACGTGCGCATCGGTGATTTCTCGGAGACGACCGATCGCGACCTCGGCACGGCGATCGACGAGCTGAAGACCGAAGGTATGCAGCAGCTGATCGTCGATCTCCGCGACAATCCCGGCGGTCCCCTCGACCAGGCTATCAAAGTGGCTGATCGCTTCCTGCCGAGCGGGCAGCTCGTCGTCTACACGCGCGGTCGCACGCGCAACTCGGATTCGGATTACACCGCGATGGACGCGGAGGATCTCGACGGCATGCCAGTCGTGGTGGTCGTCAACCGCAACTCGGCCAGCGCCTCGGAGATCGTTGCCGGCGCGCTGCAGGACCACGATCGCGCGCTCGTGGTTGGCGAGACAACGTTTGGTAAGGCGCTCGTGCAATCCATCTTCCGTGTGAGCGAAGGTGCTGGCCTCGCCCTCACCACGGCGCAGTACTACACGCCCAGCGGACGTGTCATTCAGCGACCGTGGGATGAGAGCTTCGACGAATATCTCACCCACAACCTGCGCGACGATGTTCGTCGACGGTCACACGATGCAGGGCAGCTCCGATACACGGACGCCGGCCGGAAGGTGTATGAGGGTGGCGGCATCGAGCCGGATCACTTCTTGGCGGGCCCGATGGACGGCTTCAACCCCACCCGATTCGGCCGGATGCTCCGGGCGCGCCAAGTCTTCGTTGACTACTCGGAAAAGTTCTCGTCGGAGGACGATACACGCGTGGACGCGGTCGCCCGCGGCCGTAAGACGCTCGGTCGTGACTTTGTGGTCGACGACGCGATGGTCGAAGATTTCCACACGTTTCTCGAGGGCCAGAAGATCAAGATCGACGAGGACGCGTTCGCCAAAGATCTCGATTTCATCAAGGCGATGATCCACTTCGAGATCGACGTGGATCTCTTTGGCATCGACCAGGCGCAGCGCAACCTCATTGCCACGGATCCGCAAGCGCAGCTCGCGCTGAGCTCGTTCTCAGAGGCGGAGCGCCTCACGCGCCTCACGAAGAGGACCACGAGGGCGGGCAAGTAGTGACGGTTCAGAGGGGCCGGGACGGTTCCGCGGCACCCGGCACCTCAGCACCCAGCACCGGCACCCAGCACCCCAGCACGTTATCTAGTGGCTACATTTCGAGTTGCCCCAACCCATAGCGCCTGCTAGACTCTGACGGGACCCAGAAACAGGCCGGCGCTTCCCTCCTGTGGGCCCCGCAGGAATTTCTGTCCGAGCCATGCGCCTCCAACGCCTCGAGCTGACGGGCTTCAAGAGCTTCCCGGATCCGGCCGACCTGCACTTCGACCGCGGCGTGACCGCCATCGTTGGCCCAAACGGCTGCGGCAAGAGCAACGTCGTCGACGCCATTACGTGGGTGCTTGGGGAGCAGAGCGCGAGGAGCCTGCGCGGCGAGCGAATGGAGGACGTGATTTTCGCAGGGAGCGACGCGCGGCGACCCACGGGCGCCGCCGAGGTGAGATTGCGCCTGACCGGCGTGCCAGGGCGTGTGCCGACCACGAACGGGCAGAACGGCACGACCCAGAGCGCCAACGCCGTGCACGCGGCACGCCCGCCGGCCGAGCCAGGGCTGGTGCAGCCCATCGTGGTGGCGGCCATCGAAGCCGACGGCAATGGACACTCGGATGTGCTGCGGGATGTCGAGATTTCTCGCCGGCTCTATCGCTCGGGCGAAAGCGAATACCTGATTGATGGGCACGTCGTCCGGCTCCGAGACGTTCAAGACCTGTTGATGGATTCGGGCGTTGGTGTAAAAGGTTACGCGGTCATCGAGCAAGGGAAGATTGGCCAGATTCTCAGCGCAAAGCCTCTCGAGCGACGTCAGCTCATCGAAGAAGCTGCTGGCATCACGAAGTACAAGTCGCGACGGCGATCGGCCGAGCTGAAGCTCGAGGCGGCGCAGCAGAATCTCGTGCGCGTCGAAGACATCATCTACGAGCTCGAGAAGCAGCGTGGCGCGCTCAAACGCCAGGCGGCGAAGGCGCGGCGCTATCGCCGGTTGCGCGAGGAGCTGCGCTATTGGGAGAAGGTGTTGTTTGCCGCCCGGTATCGTGCGCTCCAGGAGAGCGTGGCGAGCGCCTGGCGCCGCCTCGGTGACGCGCGTGAGCGTGAGACGGGCGCGGGCGCCCGCGTTGCGGCGCTCGAGACCGAGCTCGAGCGCCTGCGGCTCGAGCTCGCGCAGGCCGACGAGCAGGCGACCCGAGCACGCGAGCGTGCGCACCAACAGGAGATCGAGAACGAGCGCCGCCAACAGCAGCTCGCATTCGACCGCCAGCAGGTAGACGCGCTCCACACGTTGAGCGCGAGCTTGCGAGACGAGCTCGCCCAGCTCGAGGCACGGCGTGAGCCTGCGAAGCAGGAGATCGAAGCGCGTCGCGCCGCGGGCGCCGAGGCAGACGGCGAGCGGGATCGTGCGGCGGATCGGCTCGCGGACGCAGAGGCCCACGTCGCAGCCGCGCGGCAAGAGATCGACTCCTCGGAGTCGGCGGTCGAACGGGCGCGCCACGAGGTCTATGCCGGCCTTCAGGCGATGAGCGCCCTCCGTCACGCGATTGAGCACGCGGGCGCGCAGCAGGAGCGCATCGCCGGTGAGCTCGCACGTCTCGAGGTCGAGGCGTCGGATCTGACGGCGGAGCTCGAACGGGCAACCGCCGAGCATCGGAGCGCGGCGGCGGCGCTTGCCATGGCGCAGGAGGCCCTAGAGTCCACGCGGCGCGCACGCACCTCGCGGGCGGCGGATCTGGAGCGCCTGCGCGTGGCGCACGACGCGCACACGCAGCAGGCGCGTGCGAAGGAGAAGGAGATCTCGGCGCTGGACGCGCGTCGGCGCTCGCTCGAGGAGCTCAACGAAGCGCGAGCGGCCTACGGCGATGCGGCGCGCTTCATTCTGGCAGAGGAGCATCCGGAGATTCCCCACGCCGGCTCGGTCGCTGACTACGTCGAAGTGGATCATCGCTACGAGGCGGCCATCGAAGCTGCGCTCGGCGACCTGCTGCAATCGATCATCGTCCCGCGTCACGCCGATGCCCTGGCGGCCCTCGCGCTCGTGCGCGAGCGTGGGTTGGGACGCTGCAACGTGCTCGTGGCCGAAGGCGCGCCGCGCGCGGTGCCGGCACCGCTCGAGGGCCCCGTGGGTGACATCGTGCCACTCGCCGGTGTGCTACAGATCACAGGCCCGCATGCGAGCTTGATCCGCCACGCAACGGGCGAGGTGTGGGTGGCGGACGGCTTCGAGCGAGCCGTGCAAGCATCGTTGCAGCTCGGCGGCGTCGTGGTGACCCTGGCAGGGGAGCTCGTGCGTGGCGGATATCTGGTAACCGGCGGCGGCCGGATCGAGAACCGCGGTATCTTGGGGACCCGTCGCGAAATCAAGGAGCTCGGCGACCGTCTCGAAGGCGAGCAAGCGCTCCTCACAAGGCTTGGGGAGGACGTGACGGCGTTGGCTGCAGAGATGACCGACGCCGAGCAGGCGCTTGCGGCGCTGTCGGCGGATGTCCACACGGGGGAAAAGGAGATCCTCAGCCTCGAGCATCGGGTGGCACGTGCGGGCGACGACACGGTGCGCGTCGGTCGGCGCCAAGAGCTCGTCGAGACCGAGCGCCAGCGTGCAGAGGAAGAGCGCGGATCGCTTGGCGCGCGCCAGCAGGAGTCGCAGCAGGCGATCGGCGAGCTCGAGACGAGCCAGCACGCATTGGAGGCGGCGCTGAGCCGTGCGCAGCAGCAGCTCCAGGACGCACGTGAACACATGGGCAGCCTCCTGGCGAGTGCCGCCGAGGCCAAGGCCGCCCACGCGGCAATGGTCGAGCGGGCATCGGCGGTAGCGACCGAGATCGGGCGATTGGAAGAAGCGGCCGCGGAGTTGGGGACACGAATTGCTGGACGCCGGCAAGAGCTGGACTCGGCCGAGCACCGCGGCGACGAGCTCACCCAGAGCATCGTCGAGACGCGACAACGGCTGGATGAGGACCTCGCGGCGTTCGACGGTTTGCTGCACGAGGTGCGTGCGGCGGAAGCGCGCGTGAGCGCGATCCAATCCGGCTTCCAATCGCACGACGCGTCGGCGCGCGAAGCACGGCGCGAGCTCGACGAGGTCCGCGCCGAGGTCAGCCGGATCGACGTCGAGCGAGCCACGGCCGAGGCTGATCTGACGCATCTCGCAGCAGCGTGCGACGAGGCGCTCCAGATGACGCTCGACGAGGTCGCGACCGAGGCCGAGATGCTGGCGGCGGAAGGTGCCCCAGTGCCGGAGACAGTCGCGGAGACCGAGGAGGAGGACGACGACGAGGAGGAATCGGCGAGTGTAGACGCGGTCGACGTGGCGGAGGGCGCTGGGGAGGTGGCACACGCGGCGGAGGACGCTGTGATCGACGAGGCCGTCGCAGCGAGTGCCGACGAGACGTCGCGGTCGATGAGCGCCGAGAAGCATATCGCGCGGCTCAAGCAAAAGATCGCAGCGCTCGGTCCGGTGAACATGATTGCCATCGAGCAGTTCGAGGAGCTCGAGACACGGCACACGTTCCTGACCACTCAGCGGCAGGACCTCGTCGACGCCATCGCGCAGACGGGTGAAGCGATCCGACGCATCGACAAAACCACACGTGAGCGATTTCATGAGGCGTTCGTGGCCGTGAACCGAAATTTCGAGGAGACGTTCCGGACGCTCTTCGGGGGTGGGCGTGCCGGCCTCGTTCTCATCGACGAGGAAAACGTCCTCGAGAGCGGCATCGACATCGTCGCGCAGCCGCCGGGCAAGCGCCTCCAGAATGTGCAGTTGCTCTCGGGCGGTGAGAAGGCCCTGAGCGCCATGGCCCTCATGTTCGGTATCTTCAGCTACCGTCCAAGCCCCTTCTGCCTCCTGGACGAGATCGATGCGCCGCTCGACGATGCGAACATCGGGCGTTTCATCGAGATGCTGCGCGGGATGCAAGAGCGCACACAGTTCATCCTCGTCACCCACAACCGCAAGACCATGGAGATTGCCGATCGTCTCTACGGCGTCACGATGGAGGAACCAGGCGTCTCCAAGCTGATCTCATTGCGATTGAACTAAGCACGAGCCGGACCAGCCCGTTTTACGAACGGCGTGAAAAGGTACCCGGTTCCTTTTTCTCCAAGGGAACCGGGTACCTTTTTACGGTTTTCGCGTTTGGTCAAACGAGGGCTGTCCCCGTTTTTCCCATGAACGAGGACAAGGGCACGCGGTATCACCGGGCACGTCGCCGGCTAGGCGTGCTCGAGGTGGCGTTCGTCGGGGCGGCGCTGGTGCTCGTCGTTCTGTCTGGGGTGCCACTAGCGGCGCGCGGTGGTGTGCTGGGCATGGCGGCGGCGCTCGATTTGCCGGACCGCTGGCGCGAGCCCGTGGGCCTTCTCCTGTTTGGCATCGGCCTCGCGGTGCTCCTGGAGCTCGTCGCGCTGCCCTGGTACTTCCTGCGCAGCTTCGTCCTAGAACGCAGCTACGGCCTCACCTCGGAATCATTCGAGACGTGGCTGCGGGACCATGTGAAAGCATCCCTCATCGTCTTGCTCCTCGGCCTCGCAGGGGTCGAGGTGCTCTTTTGGATTGCGCGAGAGGCAGCGAGCTGGTGGTGGGCGTGGGCGACGCTCGGCACATTCGGCTTATCGGTGTTGATCGTGGCGCTCGCACCGGTCCTGCTGTTGCCACTGTTCTATCGTGTACGCCCGCTCGAGCAGCTCGGGCTGCGCGAGCGCCTGCTGGCGTTAGCGGCGCGGGCGGGCCGACCCGCGCTGGACGTCTACGAGTGGAAGGTGGGAGGACGGACACGCAAGGCGAACGCCGCGCTGGCTGGTCTCGGTCGAACGCGGCGCATTCTCTTGTCGGACACGTTGCTCGAGCGCTACTCGGAAGAAGAGATCGAGGTAGTGCTCGCACACGAGCTGTCACATCACGTGCACGCCGACGTGTGGCGAGGCCTTGCGCTCGAAGCCGCCATCGCGGCGGTCGCGTGGGGAACCGTGCAAGTTGCGGTGTGGACCATCGGACCATCGCTGGGGCTGCGTGACCTGGCAGACATGGCGGCCCTCCCGCTCATGCTGCTCGTGGGTGGCACGATCTCACTCGCGCTTCAGCCCCTCGCACACGCGCAATCGCGTGCGGCGGAACGTCGCGCAGACGACTACGCGCTCGCGCTGACCCGTCGACCGGACGCCCTCATCTCTGCCCTGCGGCGCCTGGGACAACAGAACCTCGCCGAAGAGCAGCCGTCCCGCTTCGTCGAGGTCACTTTTCTCACGCATCCGCCCGTCGGGGAACGCATTGCCGCCGTGCGCCGCTGGAGGGTAAGGGATGGCGGGATACCGGAGCGACCGGGTGGCGCGGACACTCGGTTGTAGCGCGCGGCCTTTCCGCCTTCGCGCTTAGCGCTTCGGCGGACCCGCCGTAGCCTTGGCGAAGGCGGGCAGGCCGCGCGGACCGCCGTTACTTTCGTACCTGGTGCTTGCTGTCGCCCGGATGGTAAGGCCTCCCACCTGGGCGATCATGCCGCTCTGTCGGCTGCGGGGGCGTGGCCTCCCCCTCTGCGGGTTGCTGCTCTTGCAGCAAGGCCTTTCGGCTCAAACGAATCTTGCCCGACGGATCGACGTTGATCACCTTGACGAGCACTTGGTCGCCTTCGTTGAGCTCGTCACGCACATCTTTCACACGATGCAGCGCGATTTCGGAGACATGGAGCAGGCCGTCCATACCCGGCAGGATCTCGATGAACGCACCGAAGTCGGCGATGCGCACGACCTTACCGAGGTAGGTCTTGTGGAGCTCCGGCACCGCGGTGAGCTCCTCGATCATCGCGATGGCCTTGGCCGCCGACTCGCCGTCGAGTGAGGCGACATTGACGCGGCCATCGTCCTCGACGTCGATTTTGACGCCCGTCTTCTCGATGATCCCCCGAATGGTCTTGCCGCCGGGGCCGATCACGTCGCGAATACGGTCCACTGGGATCTTGATCGCGACGATACGAGGCGCGAAGCCGGAGATGCTCGCGCGGGGCTCGCCGATCGCTTCAGCCATCTTGTCCAAGATGAACAACCGGCCCTCACGCGCCTGCTCGAGCGCCGTCCGCATGATCTCGATGGTGATGCCCGAGACCTTGATGTCCATCTGTAGCGCGGTGATGCCGGATTTAGTTCCGGCCACCTTGAAATCCATGTCGCCGTAGTGGTCCTCGGCGCCCGCAATGTCGGTGAGGACGGCGAACTTTCCGCTCTGCTCGTCCAGAATAAGGCCCATCGCCACGCCAGCCACAGGCTCCTCGAGCGGCACGCCGGCGTCCATGAGCGCCAGCGAGCCGCCGGCCACGGTGGCCATCGACGTGGAGCCGTTGGCTTCGAGGATGTCGGACACCACACGCATGGTGTACGGGAAGACGTCCTCTTCTGGGATGACCGGCAGCAGGGCCCGCTCGGCCAGTGCGCCGTGTCCAATCTCGCGCCGGCCAGGACCGCGCAGAAACGCGACCTCTCCGACCGAGAACGGTGGGAAGTTGTAGTGGAGCATGAAGCGCTTGTAAGTTTCGCCGTCGACGAGCTCCACTTTTTGCTGGTCTTCGCCCGTCCCCAGCGTCACCGTGACGAGCGCCTGGGTCTCGCCGCGCGTGAACACCGCAGACCCGTGCGCGCGCGGTAGCCCGCCAACCTCCGACCAGATCGGCCGGATCTCATTGAACGCCCGGCCGTCGAGCCGCTGCCCGGCCTCGAGGACCTCCTCGCGCAGCACCTGTTCCTGCACCTCTTTGAAGATCTGCTTCGCCTCGACACGGCGCTCGATTTCACCCTCCGGCAATGAGGCGATGAGGTCTTCGAACACCTGGTCGACGCGCTCGTAGCTTTCGAGCTTGCCGCGCACGCGCATGGCCTCGCTCAACGGCACACGGATTTTTTCTTCGACCTCGCGATAGAAGTCGTGCGCGTGCTCCTTCTTCGGCGCTGGCAGCTTCGGGCGGCCAGCCTCCCGCGCGAGGTCGTCAATGGTGGCCACGATCTGCTTAATCGCCTCGTGGCCCGCTTCGAGGGCGGCCATCATCTCCGCTTCCGTCGTCCCGCGCGCGCCCGCCTCAACCATCGAGATGGCGTCCGCGCTCCCCGCCACGACCAGATCCAGCCGGCTGCGGCGCCGCTGTTCGTACGTCGGGTTGATCACGTACTCGCCATCCAGCAGGCCGACCCGTACGGCGACGACCGTCTTGAGAAACGGGATCTCGGAAAGCGCAAGCGCCGCGCCCGCACCCGTGATCGCGAGCACATCCGAGTCGTTTTCCGTATCCGCCGAGAGCACGAGCGCTATGACCTGCGTCTCATACCGCCACCCCGAGGGAAACAGTGGACGAATGGGCCGATCGATCAACCGGCTCGACAGGATCTCTTTCTCGGTTGGTTTGCCTTCGCGCTTGAAGAAGCCACCCGGGATACGTCCGGACGCGTAGGTGTACTCACGGTAGTCGACCGTGAGTGGTAAGAAGTCAATGCCCTCGCGCATATTCGAGGCATGGCACGCGGTCACGAGCACCATCGTGTCGCCATAGCGCACGACGACGGAGCCGTCGGCTTGCTTCGCGAGCTTGCCGGTCTCGAGCGAGAGGCTGTTACGCCCAATAGTAATGGCTCTGGTGTGCATACGTCCTTACTTGCGGAGATTCAGCCGCTGGATAATCTCCGCGTACCGCTCCGGATTTCGCTTCCTCAGATAGTCGAGCAGTCGCCGCCGCTGGCCAACCAGCATCAACAGCCCGCGTCGTGAGTGGTGATCTTTGGGGTGCGTCTTGAAGTGCTCGGTGAGGTAACTGATGCGATCACTCAAAATGGCGACCTGGACCTCGGGTGAGCCAGTGTCCGCGACGTGCGTGCGGAAATCTTCAATGAGACCAGTCTTGCGTTCTTTCGTCAGCGCCACTTTATCCTCCACGAACGGCCCAGTTCGCCTCCAGGAATCGTCGTCGTGCCGAACGAGATCGCCCGGCAAATGCAAACTCTTCATTCTAGACCAGCACGACCGTCGGGTGCAAAAGCGGGACACGCGCCCCGTTCCCGGGGCTGCCCTGAGTGGCAGGCAAGTAGGGCGCGGCTTCCGCCTTCGCATAAAGCTTCGGCGGACCGCCGTAGCCTTGGCGGAGGCGGTTAGCCGCGCCGTCTGCGCCAGGCGTTGCCACGCCGAGGAGCCGTCCATCGGGCCCCAGCAGGCGCAGTGGCCGGTCTCGCGCGTCCGTGGTGGCCTCACCTGATTGCGGCGTCAGCCACTGCCGAATCTCATCGCCGGTAATCGTTCGCCCGTGCCGGATACGCTGTGCGCCCGTCTGCGTGAGCTGGACGCCAGGGCAGTCGCCGAGCAACCTATCCAGGGGTATCAGCCGCGACTCTGCCGCCGCCACGCCTCCCTCCAGCAACCGCTCCAGCGGGAACGCCTCCTCAATCGTGAATTCTCCGCTGGCCGTGCGCCGGAGGCGCTCGAGGTGGGCGCCAACGCCGAGCGCCAGGCCGAGGTTGTGTGCGAGTGATCGCACATAGAACCCAGCGGAGCACGCGATCTCGAGCGTCACGAGGCCGCCGTCCACCGAGACCAATTGGAGCGCGTGCACGGTCACCATCACTGGTGGCGGGGCCACGCGCGCTTGTTGGCGCGCGAGCGTGTAAGCGCGTATACCCCCAATCTTCTTGGCCGAGAACGGCGGCGGTGCCTGCTCGAAGCTGCCGCGAAACGACCCCAGGGCCGCCTCGACCGCTGTCGGGCCGATCGTTTCGATGGCGGCCGCTGACGCCGCCTCGCCCGCGGCGGTGCCCGCCGCGTCGTAGGTGTCGGTGGCGATGCCGAGCCGCACGCCCGCCTCGTACCGCTTCCTGGACGCGGTCAGGAACCGCGAGAGACGGGTTGCGCGGCCGAGGACGAGCGCCAGCACGCCGGTGGCAGACGGATCGAGTGTGCCCGTATGGCCCACCCGCTTCTGGCCAGTGGCGCGCCGGGCGGCTGCCACCACATCGTGTGACGTCAGGCCCGCGGGCTTGTCGATGACCAGCACCCCGTCCAGCATGACGCGTCGCTCTCGATTCCGGCGCGGCTAACCGCCTCCGCTGCGTCGGGTCCCGTCCGGGACCCGACAAACCAGTGCTGGCTAGCGGCCCGCGTCG
>WHTZ01000091.1 GCA_009377495.1 Luteitalea sp. | reverse complement strand
TCTCTTCTTTCTTCGCGCTCATGACCCACCAACTGGTCGTTCGCTGATACCAAGGCGCTCGAGCTCGAAAGAACTTCCAGGCCCTCGGATTGGCCCTCAGTCTCCGCTCATATGGCTCGCCAAGCGTCGAGCCTTGTTGTTCGTACGAATAGCGAGCCTTATTCTCCTGGCGCTTCTGAAAAGCCTGGAGACCGGCCGGTTGCATACGCCCTTCCTTGATCAGCTCCTGGGCGCGTGTGATATTGATCGCGCTCCACGTGCTGACAAGCTTTCGCCGAGTGAAGCGATTCGCGTAACTGGTTTCATCCACACTCTTCCGAACGCCGTCGATCCAGCCAAAGCACAGGGCTTCATCGACGGACTCGGGCCACGTGATACTGCACTTGCCCGAGCTCTTTTTGTAGTACCCGACCCATAGCTCTTGCGCTGTGGCGTGATGTTTGTCGAGCCACTTACGCAAGTCAGCAGGGGACTTGAAAAAGACGACCTTCATCGCGCCCATGGATCTTCAGCTCTCCTCACTCGTCCTTGGCGAGGACGTGGAGCTTCATCACGGTTGCCCAATTCCGGGTGGTCACGGCGTCGCCGAGCGCACGGCCAACGGCCTCGGGCAGGCGGCTCGCGAGCATGCCCTCGGGACACCAGAGATACACCACGCGGGGGCCGATGGCCATGATCTCCGGCGCCCAATCTTGCCGCACCAAGGGCTTGAGCGCCTTTTGATCCGCTGGATTGCTGAGAAAGCAGACGAACAGGCGGGACGGGTTGTCGGCGACCTGACGCAGAGGATTATCGGTGACGACGGCCGCGAGCTCCTTGGCGGTGAGTACGGTGACCTTTGACGAAAGGCCGAGCCGCGTGGTGATCGCCTTCTCAATACGGGCGGCGGGATCGCCGCGGCTCACGCCTGGAACGGTGAAGACGACGTTGCCGCTGTTGAGCAGGGTACGCACGTCGCGGTAGCCGAGGTTCTCGACGAGCGCGCGTAAATCAGCCATCGCCACCCGCTTCGCTCGGCCGACGTTGACGCCGCGTAGCAGCGCTACGTGTTTTCCGGCCACCGTGTCCCCTCCTTGGCCGATGCGAGCTCGCCTCTCCCGTTCGGCCCGAGTTATTAGTATCGCGCCGAGTGCCGTTCGCACAAGGACATCAGGCCGTGGGTTCGTCAGCTGTCGGGCCGTTTGGGCCGATTCGATGGTGAAGCGGTTGGGGGGAATGTCAGTCGATGTGAACCACCGTCGCCAAACCGAGTACCGATGGCAGCGAGAAGAGACCGCGCATCGAGGCTTCTCTATCGACGCGCGGGCCGGCCCGACTCGACGGTCAGCCGCGAGACGCACGCGACGGCTTCTGTCGCCTACGTTGGTGCTTCCTGCGGTTGGCCGCCTCCACCGCCTTCTTGGTCGGCTGCCGACCTACGAGCTTGTCGTAGTCGGCATGTGAGCCGATCCAGAACCACACCAGATCGCGCTCTGCTTCGACAGCCAAGGCCCGATAGTGCAAGCCCACCCGCACCGACCAGAATGTGCCGACCTTCTTGAAGTGCAGGGACCGATGACTCGGATCGCTTTTGAGAATTGCGTAGTTCCGGTCCGCCAGTTCTCGGACCTCCCGAGGCAACTTACGATAGCCGCGCCAGAACCGGGGACTGGCGTGGTGAGTCACAGCGCTTTGGTGCGCCCAGCGCGGTGATCTCGCAGTGCCTCGCGAGCCACGCTGTCGAGCCGACCTGACGTAACGTCCTGTTCAAGTTGGCGATCCCATACGCCGGCGTCGTACTCGGCAAACCACTTGCGGAAACGCACCAAATCCTTCCTCGGGAGACGTTTGATCGCGGTCCGGATTTCTTCGACCGTGCTCATGAATCTAGCCTATCCCTGTCACACGAGTTCGGCAACCAGGCGATACCCGCGAGGCACAGGCATTGCCTACTGTCCTGAGATTCCGGGCGCGAACGGCCAGGGCCGGACGAAAGAGGAAGCCCGCCAAGACCTTGCGGATGCGATCGCCCTGATCCTGGAGGACCGGCGTGAGGAAGGATTAGTAGGGACGCCTTCATTGCGGTGTCACTCGTAGCGCAGCGCGACCAGGGGGTCCACCCGCGTGGCCCTGCGCGCCGGCACGTAACACGCAAGTGCCGACACCGCGAGAAGCAACGCCGTGACACCACCGAGCACCACAACATCCATGGGCGCCACGCCGTAGAGAGCTCGAGATAGCACCTGGCCCACGCCGAACGCCACCAGTAGACCGATGGCGACCCCCACCACCGAGAGCCGCATCCCCTCCCGCACCACGAGGCGCAGCACATCGCGAGGTTGCGCACCAAGCGCCATCCGCACGCCAATTTCACGCGTCCGTCGGGTCACGGCAGACGACACGACCGCATAGAGACCCATCACGGCGAGGCAGAGACCGATGAGACCCTGCACGCCGGCCATAGACGCTCCCACGCGCAGCGGCATGAGCCCGAACACGCTGTGCCGTACGTGCTCCTCCAGCGTGCCGACGTTGTACACGGGCAGGTCGGGGTCCATCTCGCGCAGCAGACGCTGCAGCGGGTTCGCGAGAGCCGCCGGGTCCGATGCGGATCTCACCATGAGGGTCATTTGCGAGCGGTACTCCTGGGAGAGCGGCATGCAGAAGTAGGCGCGTGGCTTCTCGCCGAGCATCACGTACCTTCCGTCGCCCGCCACGCCCACCACGTCGATCCAATGACCGCGCCAGCGGAACCGTTGGCCGATCGCGTCCTGGCCAGGCCACAGCGTGCGGGCCATGGTCTCATTGACGATAGCCACGCGTGGGGAACGTTCGTCGTCACCTCGCTCGAAGCTGCGGCCACGTGCCAGAGTGGCTCCAGTCGTGTCGAAGAACCTCGGCCCCACGATGTTGAGCACGCTGGAAAGACGGTCGTCCTCCGAGCCGGGAATCGCTCCGTCGATTGCCACATCGGTGATCTGCATCCGGTTGTCAAAGGGCACGTTGGAGACGACGGTCGCCGACCGAACGCCCGGCAGGCCCTGGGCTCGCGTCAATAGCTCCTCGAGAAAGCGCCGACCCCGCTCATCACCGTACTGCTGCCGCCCGAGATCCACCGACATCATGAGGAGGCCCTCGGCCTTGAACCCGATGGCGATGCGCTGCATCTGCCGCAGGCTGTGGAGGAAGAGCCCCGCGCTGACCAGCACGACCAGCGACATCGTGACCTGTCCAATCACCAGCAGGTTCCGGAGCGCGTGACGGGACGTGCCGAGGCTGCTCCCGCCTTCCTTCAGCGACTCGACCAGATCGAACCGCGTGGCTCTTCGCGCCGGCCAGAAGGCCGTGGCGACGCCGGCAACCGCCGAGGCGAACAAGGTGAACGCGTAGACTCGCCAGTCCCACGGCTGGTTTTCGTTGACAGGAAGGTCTCCGGCTCCGGGGAGCGTGAGCCCAGCCAGTGCGTGACCGGCCCAGTGTGCCAGCACGAGGCCGAGCGCGCCGGCGACTGCGGCCAGGGCCAGGCTCTCGACGACCTGGAGGCGAATAAGTCGGAAACGGCTGGCGCCGAGGGCGGAACGTATGACGAGGTCACGCTGCCGCACGAGTGCACGCGAGAGCATCAAGTTCGCCACGTTGGCGCAGGCAATCAACAGCACGAGCGCCGCCATGGCCGCGAACAGCGCGGCGAAGACCGGCACGAAGTCGGCCATCGCCGGATGGGGACGGGACCGGTTCTCCGGGATGAGCAGGACACGCGTGCCGCCCCGGCTGGCGCTGTGCTCGGCGGGATATTCAGAATCCAACCGCTTTGCGACGACCTCCACCTCGTTCCGCGCATCCTGTACCGTCTTGCCGGGCGCCAGCCGACCCATGAGCTGCCAAGCCGCGTTGCCGCGATCTTCAAGGACGTTATCGCCCCCGTCGCTGAGCACGCCCATCGCGCCGGAAGGAACGAACGCGCTTACCGCCATCGACCATGAGAGCCCGGTGAAGCCCGCCGGGGTGATACCGATAACCGTGAACGTCCTCCCGTTGAGCGTGATCGGCTGACCGACAACCGAAGGATCTCCGGCGAAGCGGCGCTGCCAGTAGGTGTGGCTCAAGACCACGGTCGGGGCCGCGCCTTTGTTCTCGCCTTCTCCGCGGCGCAGGAGCTGGCCGAATGCCGGCTCGACGCCCGCGAGGGCAAAGTAGTTGGGCGACACGACCTCGATCCACGTTCGCTCGGGTGGCTCGCCGCCGCGGGTACTCAAGTGCACCGGCGTCGGCATGTAGGCGACGATGTCCGTGAACGCCGACGTTTGCTCGCGGTAGTCCAGATAGTCCGGAAAGGAATGGCCGTAGGGAAAGCTCACGGCGTGGCCCCGCTGCATCAGCAGGACCAACTGATGCGGATCCTTCACGGCCAAAGGCTGCAGGAAGAACGCGCTGACCAGCGAGAAGAGGCTGGCATTCACGCCGATGCCGAAGGCGAGGGTCAGGATCGCGACCGCCGCGAACCCTGGCTGCTTGCGTAGACTGCGAAACGCCTGGCGGAGATCATCCATGGTGGCTCACTCCCGCGAACATGCGCGCCACGCGGACGCCTTGCCATGACGTCTCGCGGCCATGTCGCGCAGCCTTGGATTCTAAACGCGCGAGCGGCTGCGTCTCTGCTTCTCCGGGCCTCGACGCGCCTTCGAGGGCCGCAAGCGCCTCTTGGGCTGGGCACGGACAGGATAACGCAGCCGGAGCTCGTCCCACGCGGCCATCGCACACTGAGCGACCGCCAGGAGCGTCTCGCGCGAGGCGCCGTCGCGAGCCTGAATGGACATGCCGTGCTGCACGGTCGCATAGAACGTGGCGACCGCACGGCAGTCGAAGCCTTTGGGCAGCTCTCCCTCGGCGACTCCACGCTCCAGCCGGCCGCGCAGCGTCTCGGCATTCTGGGCGCGGTGATCCCGAAGCTCGCGGCAGACGCTCGCGTTCGACGGGTCACGGGCGTGAAGGGCGCCGAGCACAATGAGGCAGCCTCTGGGCTTGTCCCGCCTGGTGAAGACTTCCGCCGTCGCCTGCAAGAAGCGCTCGATCGCCCTGCGCGCCGTTGGCGCGTCCGGAATGGCGTCCCAGATCTCGGTGCCCTCCGTTGCGCCATAGAGCTGCACCGCTTCCCGAAAGAGCGCCTCCTTGCTGCCGAAGGCGGCATACAGGCTGGGTGAATTGATGTCCATGGCGGTCGTCAGCTCGGACAGAGACGCACCGTCGTAGCCCTTGGCCCAGAACAATTCCATCGCCCGCCGCAGCGCGGCGTCGCGGTCGAAGCTGCGCGGACGCCCTCTCTCTGACATTGGACCCCGCTTTCTGTACTGATCAATATATAAATCTCTTGACGTGAGAACACCAGCCCAATTATATTCTGTATCGTTCGATACAGAAAGGATCGAAATGATGTCTAAACTGCAAGGTAAGGTTGCGCTGGTGACGGGAGGTAGCCGCGGCATCGGAGCCGCGATTGCCATGAAGCTCGCCGAGGAGGGTGCCACCGTGGCACTGACCTACGCGCGTTCCGTGGAGAAGGCACGGGCGGTCGTCTCCAACATCGAGGCTGTCGGGCGGCGAAGTCTCGCAATCGCGGCGGACAATACGGACTCCACCGCCGTCGAAGCCGCCGTGAGACAGACCGTGGCGGCCCTCGGGCGGCTGGATATTCTCGTCAACAATGCCGGCATCTTTCTGGCGGGACCGCTCGAGACGTTGAGCCTTCAAGACTTCGATACAGCGTTCTCGGTGAATGTGCGCGCCGTCTTCATCGCGTCACGGGCGGCTGCGGGTCACATGGATGAAGGCGGGCGCATCATCTCCATCGGCAGCAATCTGGCCGAGCGTGCTCCCGGGCCCGGCCTCAGCCTCTACGCGGCCAGCAAGGCGGCACTCGTTGGGCTCACCAAGGGGATGGCGCGTGATCTCGGCCCCCGTGGAATCACGGTGAACGTCGTCCATCCCGGCTCCACCGACACCGACATGAATCCTGCCGAGGGACCGCTCGCCGACGAGCAGCGCAGCCTGATGGCGATCCCACGCTACGGCGAGCCGCGCGACGTCGCCGGTCTGGTCGCATGGCTCGCGAGCACGGAAGGGCGCTTCGTGACCGGCGCGGCGTTGACCATCGACGGCGGAGCCAACGCGTGAACGGTGCGTCTCGACTCCAACCGGCATCGGGGCGGCCGCTCATGCGCTCGTTGAACGCCACGATCGCCCTGCTTGCCTTCGCGGTGGCGGTGGTGGTGACAACCGAGTTCATCGTCGTCGGTCTGTTGCCCATGATGGCGCGGGATCTTGGCGTCTCCCTCCTCGAAGCCGGTCGGCTTGTGACATGGTTCGCTC
The DNA here is from genome assembly GCA_009377495.1 of Luteitalea sp. Taxonomy (GTDB): domain Bacteria; phylum Acidobacteriota; class Vicinamibacteria; order Vicinamibacterales; family Vicinamibacteraceae; genus WHTT01. The sequence continues at coordinate 18,347 of WHTZ01000091.1, read as the reverse complement.
TGTCATCGGCGATCCTCGGCCCACCACTCACCATTGCCGCGAGTAAGGTCGAGCCGCGCCCTGTTCTCGTCTTGGCGTTGCTCGTCTTCGGGCTCGGGAACCTCGTGGCTACCGTGATTCCCAGCTATCCAATCCTGGTCGCCGTCCGTGTCGTCCAGGGCGCGGCGCTGCCGGTCTTCGTCAGCGTGGGCAGCGCGGCCGTCGCCCGCATCGCCGGGCCGGACCAGGACGGAAGGGCCCTCGCGCTCGTCAATGTGGGCGTGATCGCCGGGGCGGTACTCGCGATGCCCGCCGGCGTCTTTCTGGCCGATCACGCGGGCTGGTCGACGAGCTTCGTCGGCCTGGCGATGTTGGCACTGACCGCGGCCGTCTCCGTCGGTGCGGCCTTCCCGCGGCTCGAACGTGCCGGCCTGCCATCGATCAAGGCACAGGCGCTCATTCTCGCGGAGCCCTCGTTTCAGGTGCACCTTCTGCTCTCTGCCGCTCTCTTCACGGCGATGTTCGTTGCCTATACCTATCTCGCGGCGTTCCTCGAGGTGGTTGTAGGCTTGGATGGCCGGCGTATCGCGCTCGCTCTCGTGGGCTTTGGCCTGGCCGGACTGCTCGGCAACTGGATCGCCGGCCGTGCGGTGGGCCAGGGCCCGACGGTGGCAACGGCCGGCGCTGCTCTCGCGCTCGTGGTCGTGATGCCGGCTGTCTCTCTCGTCGGCGGAAACTGGTCGCTGCTACTACCACTTCTGGTGGTCTGGGGCGCCGCGCACGCTGCCGCCTTCGTTCTCTGCCAGGTGCGCGTCATGCGGGCGGGTGCGAGCGCGCCAGCTTTCGCAGCGTCGCTCAATATCTCCGCCTGCAATCTCGGCATCGCTCTTGGCGCAGCCGCAGGAGGAGGGATCGTGGAGCGTTATGGTGTCGAGGCCATTGGCTTCGGAAGCGCTATCTTTGCCGCCTGTGCGCTCGCCGTTGCGGGCCTGATGCTGATGAAGGCAGCGAGACCTTCCACGACGCGCTCACTTGGCTTGCCGTCGTTTTCCGAGCGGCCCGCGGAAATATACCAGGCGGTAACCAAAAGATCTCATGTTTCGTGAGAGGTATCGCGCCTAGGGTCGCATGATCGGCTGAGTCAATTCGCGGAAGGAAAAGGACGGCACCATCTGACGCATGTACGACCGTCAAAATGAGGGTGTCGCCCAGGGCGAACGCCGCCCGGTACCGCCGGACATGCGTGCTCGCGTAGATCTTGTCTTCAAGAACCGTTAGCAATTCGAGGGCCCCCATAGGATCGAGCTTGCGCGGACCAAAGAGCTCCAGGGCTGGTACGAGCTCGTCGCGTGCAGCGGGCGCGATCAAGGCGGGATTCAGGGTTCCCCTTGCCGCGGCAACGATGACCTGCCTCACGCGCTCGGTCGCGTTCGCGTCCGCATCTGCGATGCCGGTGTGTCCTCGGTCCGAGATGTCCGGACGATAGATGGATGCAATGCGGCGAGCTATCGAGGACGTTCCCTGGGTCAGGTGCCAAACTGTTCGTCCCGAGACGTCGCTATGCTCGCTCAAATGCCACCCTTCGCCTCGGAGGCGGCGAACCGCCATGCCCCAATAGCGAAGCGCCCTGCCCGCGTACGCACCAGCGAGCGGGAATGCGAGGACCACGAGCGTCCCGAGTGAACGGACGGACGCCGTGTGCGCGAACGTGTAAAGGGGAACCCACATGCCGATCGCCAGCGCCCACAACCAGGGTCGATGCGGGCCCATCATCCCGAGCACGCCCGCAGCCAACAGCATCGCGAACGCCGTGATGCCGGCACCGTCCCACGTGGGTTGCGAGTCCACATACGCGATGATCAGCCCGACGACGCTGGCTCCGACGAAGAGCCAACGATTGAGCGTGCGATACCTCTCCGCGGCGAACTGTTTCGCGAGAGTTTCCGGTGCGCCAAACCGCGCGAACGCTTCACGCTCTGCAGCATCGGCCGACAATCCGCGCTGCAGCCCGTGTTCGATAGCATCGACGAGATGGTCACGTGCCTCCTCGACAATTCTGGGATCCACGAGCCCACGCTTCCTGAGCTCGCGCCCAAGCCGATTCAAATAGGCCTGGAATTGCTCAGAGGTCATGTGGAACCCTCCACCACGGCATGGACGGCACGAGCGAAGGCGCGCCACTCACCTTGCCGTCTGACAAGGGCGCGGTGACCTTTCGCTGTGAGCTGGTAGACCCGCCGGCGGCGGCCGTTGACCTCCGACCACCGGCTCGACATGAGCCCGGCGCGCTCCAAGCGGTGCAGCGCCGGATAGAGCGTGCCTTCAGGCAAGTCGAACGTGCCATCGCTGCGGGCGCGCACGGTTTCCGCGATCGCGTAGCCGTGGGCTGGGCGCGGCTGCACGGCGGCGAGGAGGAGCAGATCGAGATGGCCTTTGAGGGCTTCGGCCTTCATTCCTCGTGATGCTATACCTAGCAACGCGATGTGTCAAGGCAGCAGCGGAGCCCTGAGCGCAGTCGAAGGGCCGCATCGAGTGTCAAGGCGACTATGCCCATCTGCATTCTCACCATCTTCAAATCGACGATCACAAGGATGTAATCAGGTTCGCATAATATGCCAATGCCGTGCGGTCGTCGAACGTTGGTGACTGAGTACTGCCGAAAAACTAACGGCATCGTCGCCAACCGAACGTATGATTCTGAATGATACGCGCATGTTAGCGGTCGGCGTTCGACGACACGAGGTGGGCGATGACGACGAAGACGAATTTGACAACCTTGATGAACCTGCCGCCCTGGGAATGGCCTGAAGGCACCGGGCAGATGTTGCTCGACATCCTTCGCGATGAGCGAACAGCAGAGTCGGACCTCGATTTGGCCACCGAGCTGGCAGGTGACTACACCGTCATCAACGACGAGTTGGCTGGCGCGCTTCTCGACGTTCTATCCAACGACTCGAAGTCCGAGGAAGTCCGCGGCACGGCGGCGATCGCTCTGGGTCCCGCCCTCGAGCAGGCCGACACGGAGGGCTTTGAGGACGGCGGTGACGTTCCCATTACGAAAGGCACATTCCACCGGATCCAGGAATCGTCGCGGAGGCTCTACCTGGATGCCAAGGTTCCCACCGGCGTGCGACGGCGGGTTCTGGAGGCAGCTGTGCGCGCGCCCCAGGACTGGCAGCGGGATGCGGTTGGCGCCGCCTTCTCGAGCAACGACGAGGCTTGGAAGCTCACTGCCGTCTTTTGCATGCAATATGTTCGCGGATTCGATGAGCAGATTCTCGAAGCCCTGGACTCCGAGAACCCCGAGATCCACTACCATGCGGTCACTGCCGCCGGCAATTGGGAAGTGCGTGCAGCATGGCCACACGTCGTCAGCCTCGTCACTGCGGCGCGGACCGACAAGCGTCTCCTGCTGGCAGCGATCGATGCCGTGGGCAGCATCCGTCCGCGGGAGGCGGCGCGGGTCCTCAGTGATCTCAGAGAGTCAGACGACGAGGACATCGTCGAGGCAGTCTACGAGACCTTGGCCATCGCGAGCGGTGTTTCGGACGAGGACGACGCGGATGATGAGGACTGGGACGATGAGGACGAAGACGAGGACGAGGACGAGGACGAAGACGAGGACGAAGACAACGGCCCCGGGCGTTGAGGGCGGACCACGACGAGTCTGACGTCGACGGCGTGGCTCACATGCCGCGAAAGAAAAATGCGTCCCGCACCCGCAGCGGTGCTTCCAGGAAGAGATCCTCGCTCGCCTCGAGCGCTGGCACCGGCAGATTCAAAACGGGCTCTTCCAACACCCCGATGCGATGCTTTACGAGGATGGATGCGATCTTGCGACCGAGCGCTTCGAGCTTCTGAAACGCTTCCCGGCTCAGTCTCTCCTGGTGATATTGGACCGTGTCGATGCGCTCACCGGTTTCGCTAGAGTAAATGAAGGACTCCACATCCGGAGACGATATCGAGCCGTCTTCGGACTGCGCATAACTACAGAGGTTGATGACGGCGGCGACGTTCGCAGGAATCGGGGTGGCGCCCATTGCGCACTCGCCTCTGAAGCAGTCTATCTCGCCCCAGTCTGTTATACGGGACCGGTTTCGCGTTGGTCAACACGCCAATGCAGGCCGCGATCGGGTCAGGCCCGTCGCAACTCCGGCGCAAGGCGTATGCCAACTCGCCCCGGCCACTCCTCGTCTTGCGTTCCGAGTAGGCGAGCTAGCCGAGCGTCGCGGCTAGCCCGTCGAGGATGCCGGTCCAACCTTCCTTCGTGCGGCCCGCATACTCGGCCCATTCCGCGTTGATTTCGTGCGTCAATGTCAGTTCACAGCCCGTACCGAGCGGCACGATCTCGATGATCACGCGGGAGACGTCTGAGCCCTGACGCAAGGTGAACATGAGGCGCCGTGGCCGGTCGATCTCGAGATATTCACCCGTGTGCTCGGCGTCCTCGCCATCCCGCCGGTCCGTGAAGTTGTACGATCCTCCCACGCGCGCATCGATCTCGACACGCACCATCTGGCCCGAGGCCGTCGCAAACATGAACTGTCTCGCCTTTGCAGGATCGAGAAAGGCGTCGAAGACACGCTCCGGCGATGCGCTGAATCGGCGAGTGACGCGGAGATGGATCGGCGGTTCAACCGTCATCGAGATCGTCCTTTCTTCTTCGTTTGACCTGTCGAGACCTTGTCAGGCGCTGTCGAAGCCGCGCAGTCCTCGGCGCATAGCAAGGCGTCGAGGGCATCCAGGCGAGCGGTCCAGAGGGCACGCCGCGCCTCGATCCAGGCCGCAGCCGCATCGAGTGGTCCCTGATTGAAAGACAGCCGGTGTTCCCGGCCTGCCCGCCGGCGTCGCACGAGACGAGCGCGCTCGAGGATGCGGATGTGCTTCGAGACTGCGTTGAGCGACATCGCAAAGGGCTGCGCAAGCTCGGTGACCCGCGCCTCTCCCTCCGAAAGACGCTGCAGAATGGCTCGCCGCGTCGGGTCGGCCAGCGCTATCAGCGTGTGGTCTAAGCTGCGCTGACTTGCGATGTCCCGCATAATTCAACCTAAAGGTTGAATGTAGGCTGGGACGCGCAACTTGTCAAGCCCTCACGCCGTCTCAACGCAGCTCGAGCACCACGAGGGACTTCGGCGGCAGTTGAACCGTGAGCCTCTCACCGGAGAGCCGTGCGCCATTGAAGGATGCCGGCTGCACCGCGTTTGGTTGTTCGAAGGTGTTGTGCGCGTTCATCTCGTCTGCAGTTAGGATGCGGCCGGAGACCTGTGAAGCGCGCTGTCCGCGAAGCGTAGCGTTCACCGTCCGCGCCTGCTTCGGATCCACGTTCGTCATCGTGATGTGGATGCGGCCGTCCCGGTCGCGCGAGGCGGAAGCGCTCACCGCCGGGATCGATTCTCCGCCGTGCTCATAGCGGCCCGCGTCGAGCGTGATCGGGAGCGACACGGCGTCGTGGTGAACGCTGTAGAGCTCGAAGACGTGGTAGGTGGGCGTCAGGATCATCTGCTCGCCCTGGGTGAGGATCATTGCCTGGAGCACGTTCACCGTCTGGGCGATGTTGGCCATCTTGACGCGCTCCACGTGCCTGTTGAAGATGTTGAGCGCCAACGACGCCGAGAGCGCGTCGCGGAGGGTGTTCTGCTGGTACAGGAAACCGGGATTGCTGCCGGGCTCACCCTCGTGCCAGGTTCCCCACTCGCCCGCGATCAGCCAGACGCGCTTCTCCGGGTCGTACTGGTCCATGATTGCCGAGTGGCGCGTGAGGAGCTCGTCCCAGCGCAAGGAGTTCTTCATGAGCTCGAGCCACTCCGCCTCTGTAAAGCGCGTGGCCCGGCCCTTCTTCTCCCACGTTCCGGTGATCGTGTAGTGGTGTAGGTCGATGCCGTCGATCATCGAGCCGGCTTCCCGCATCATCACTTCGGTCCACTCGTAGTTGTCCCCGGCGGCACCTGCCGCGATACGGAACGGGCGAACGTTGCCATACGCGTGGAGGTAGGTCGCGAACCGCTTGTATTCGTCGGCATAGTACTCTGGACGCATGTTTCCACCGCATCCCCAGCTCTCGTTTCCGACACCCCAGTAGCGGACGTTCCACGGCTTGTCGCGGCCGTTTTGCCGACGCAGGTTGGCCATCGGGCTGGTGCCGGGGTGGTTCATGTACTCCCACCACTGGGACATCTCTTGGACGGTTCCGCTTCCAACGTTGCCGACGACGACCGCCTCGGCGCCGAGCTGCTCGACGAGATCCATGAGCTCGTGTGTCCCAAAGCTGTTGTCCTCGGTGACGCCGCCCCAGAGATTGTTCACGATCGTCGGACGATCGTCGTGAGGGCCGATTCCGTCCTGCCAGTGGTAGTAATCGGCGAAGCAGCCGCCAGGCCACCGGAGGTTGGGGATGCGAATTGCCCGCAGCGCCTCGACCACGTCCTCTCGGACCTGCCACCCGCCGCTCTTCGCCTTCACCCAGATCCCATCGTAAATCCCGCGACCGAGATGCTCTGCGAAATGGCCGTAGAGGTGACGACTGATGGTGTCCTGTCCGAGATCAGCGTTCACGACCATCCGTTGGGATGTCTGTGCCGTCGCGGACCCGATTTGGAAAGCGACGAGGCAGAGGAGCACGAGTGCGGGGACGATTCGAAGAGTCATGTTTCTGTTGGGTACGCCGCGCGGAATCGGCTCAGTGTAGCACCGGCAGCGTCAGGCGGAAGGCAACGAACGGTGGCAGCGAACGGCGAGACTCCCTACGAGACGCGGCGCTCGGGAACACGCTGGCGCCTGCGCCGTGCCGGTCGACGCGTTGCGGCCGCGTGTGACGTCTCGCCCAGCGCGCGGTGTAAGAACTCACGGCACATCTCGAGGAGCGCCGCCGAGTCGTTGCGGTCGACCACTCGCGCCAGGATCAGCCCACCGACCATGCAAGCCATGGCGCCGACTACGTGCTCCTCCTGGACGTTATCGCGCCCCTCGTTCGAGACCACGCCACGCAACCAGTCGAGTCGGATCCTCAGCTCGCGTGCGAGATCACGTCGCTTCTTCCCACTCGCTCGCGCAATCTCGGGCCCCAAGGCCGCGACGGGGCATCCCTTTTCAGGATGCGCGGCGTGTTGCGGACTCAAGTACGTATCAATGACCGCATGAAGACGCTGCCCGGCGGGAATGGATTCGAGCGCCTTCGCGAGCGTGTCGATGGTCTCGCAATTTGCGCGCACCAAGGCCGCGCCAAGAAGGTCATCCTTGGACGAAAAATGTGCGTAAAAGCCCCCGTGTGTGAGGCCGGCGCCAGCCATGATGTCGTCCACGCGCACGTCGGACACGCCACGCGCGCGGAACGCTGCGGCAGCGGCGCGAACGATCCGATCGCGCGTCCGAGACTTGTGGTTCTTGGGCCAAGGCATCAGTGGCCTCCAATCATGACCACCATCATATGGTGGTAAGCGCGCCCGGACAAGGCTACTGGCCGCATGAGACACCCCAGTGCTTGACAGCGGTGCCGTGACCTGACTACGATGACAATATTATGTACGTCATATTGTCACGAATGTCGAGCGTGATCGAGTGACGGATGCCGGCGTCCCTGAAGGGCTGCCCTACAAGGCGCCTCAATCGGCGTAGGGCGCGGCTTTAGCCGCGCCGGTTCACGTCGCGGGTGAATACATGAACTTCGTAGCCCTTCGTATGCTGACGGGCGATCGGGCCAAGTACTTCGGGCTCGTCTTCGCGATTGCCTTCTGCACGTTTCTCCTCGAGAACCAGACCTCCATCTTCGCCGGCATCATGACGCGCACGGGCAACCAGGTTCTCGACGTGACCGATGCCGAGGTCTGGGTGATGGATCGGAAGACCGAGTACTGGGAACAAACCAAGCCGCTGAAAGACACCGACCTCACACGCGTGCGAGGTGTGCCGGGCGTGCGCTGGGCCGTCCGTCTCTTCAAGGGAACGCCCGTGGCCCGTACGCCGAGCGGAAAGTTCGCGGCCGCGTTCTTGATCGGCCTCGACGACGCGACACTCACCGGCGCGCCACGCAAGATGTTCATGGGGTCCTGGGAGCGGCTACGTGAGCCCAACTCGGTGATTGTCGATAGAGCCGGGTACGTCTTGTTGTTTCCTGACGAGCCGTACGAGCTGGGCCGCACGCTGGAGATGAACGATCACAAGGTCACCATTGTCGGCATCTCAGACGCCTCGCCGCTGTTTGCCAGCCTCCCGATCATGCACGCCCGCTACAGCGAGGCCGTGAACTTGCTCGGCCGAGAGCGGACGCAGCTCTCTTTCGTCCTTGCGAGGCCCACGCCTGATGTCAGCCCGGAGGCGCTGACGGCCCGGATCACGGCGCAGACGGGGCTCCGCGCGCGCACCGCGGACGAGTTCATGTGGGACTGCATCCGCTACTACCTCACGAACACCGGCATCCCGGTCAATTTCGGCATCACCATCGGCGTGGCGCTCATCGTGGGCACGGTTGTCGCCGGTCAGACCTTCTATCTCTTCACCATCGAGAACCTGAAGCAGTTCGGCGCGCTCAAGGCAATGGCTGTCACCAACCTGCGACTGATCGGGATGATTCTGCTCCAGGCGCTCACCGCGGGCTCCCTCGGGTTTGCCCTCGGCACCGGCATCGCGGCCACTTTCTTCGAGCTCACGCTGCGTCAACTGGCGACACGAGGCATCGTGCTCATGTGGCAGTCGGTGGCCTTGACCGGGGCGGCCATCCTCCTCGTCGTCACGATTGCCAGCCTCCTCAGCATCCGCCGCGTCCTCGTGCTGGAGCCTGCTTCGGTCTTCCGGACCTGACGATGTCGCCAGAGTCATCGCTCGCCGTCTCGTGCCGGAATGTGCGCAAGCACTTCGGGGAGGGCGACACGCGGATCGATGCGTTGCGTGGCGTCGATTTTAGCGCGCGATTGGGTGAGCTGAGCTTCCTCGTCGGACCCAGCGGCTGCGGCAAGACGACGCTGATTTTCCGTGATTGCTGGACTGCTCGACCGGACGGGCGGTGAGTTGACTGTTCTTGGGTGCCGCGTGGACGAGCTGCCGCAACGAGAGCGTGTCCTCTTCCGCCGCGCGCACCTCGGATTCGTGTTCCAGCAGTACAACTTGCTTCCCGCGCTCACGGCAGCCGAGAACGTCGCCGTCCCGCTCCTCGTAGCCGGCGTCCCGCGTCGGGTTGCGCGGGAGAGAGCAACCGCGGTTCTGTCGAAGCTCGGGCTCGGCGCACGGACAGGGGCGCTGCCGTCCACGCTCTCGGGAGGACAACAACAGCGCGTCGCCATCGCGAGAGCCCTCGTCCACGAGCCGCGGCTCATCGTGTGCGATGAGCCAACGGCGGCACTGGACCACACGAACGGCGAGGCGGTCATGGCGCTGCTCGCCGCCAATGCCGTCCGTCCCGACCGCGCCGTCATCGTCGTCACCCACGACGCGCGCGTCTTCCGGCACGCGCACCGCATCGCCCACATGGACGATGGCCGCATCGTCAGCACCACGACGCCAAGCGAGGCGTCGGGAGGTGCGGAACGGCACCCAGCCACCGCTCTCACAGAGACGTACCCATGACGCGATTCATTCTCCCGGCTCTTGGCGTCCTCGCGGCGCTGTGGGCGACCTTCTCGATCGCGCGCACGAAGCCATACCGTGAGCGGACGGACCCGCCGTCCGCGCCACCGGCCGCCTCGTTCTCCGATCACGTTGCGGCAGTTGGCCTCGTTGAAGCGAGCACGGAGAACATCTCCGTCGGCACACCGCTCGGGGGCGTGGTTGCGAGAGTCTTCGTGACAGCCGGCCAGAGCGTCAAGGCGCGGGACCCGCTCTTCGAGCTCGACACACGTCACCTCCGTGCAGAGCTCGCCGTTCGGGGGCACACGTTGGCGGTGGCCCGAGCCCGGGTAGGCACGGTCGACGCGCGGCTCGCCGACTTCCGGCGACAGTCGGCGTTTGCCGAGCAGGTGCGCGTACGCGACGAGCGCGCCATCAGCGCTCAGGAACTGACGCGTCGCCGGTCTGCCGTGGAGACGGCGGCCGCGGAGGTTGTGCAGGCGCGAAGCGAGGTGGACGCGGCAGCGTCGCAGGTGAATGCCGTCACGGTTGAGATCGACCGGAGCCTCGTGCGCGCGCCGCTCAATGCGGAGGTGCTACAGGTGAAGGTGCGGGCCGGTGAATACGCCCCAGCCACCGCGACGACGACGCCGCTCATTCTGCTTGGACGGTCGACGCCCCTTCATGTCCGCGTCGATGTCGACGAGCACGAAGCGTGGCGCGTCAAGGCGGGCGCCGAGGCCGTAGGACACGTACGGGGCAACGCGGACCTGAAGATGCCACTACGGTTCGTCCGGATCGAGCCGTTCGTCGTGCCGAAACGATCACTGACGGGAGCCAGCACGGAACGCGTCGACACGCGCGTGCTTCAGGTGATCTACCGCGTCGAACGAGACGACCTGCCGCTCTTCGTGGGACAGCAGCTCGATGTGTTCATTGACGGTGCGAGCTAATATTTGACGTATGTCTCGAGAAATGCAGTGGCACCTGCTACGCGCGGCTGGCCAAATGGCACTGGCTGTTCTCCTCCTGGCTGGCTGTAGCGCCCACAGCCAGGGCCGTTTGAAGCCGCCGCCACAGGTCGAGGAACAGCGCCCGCCGAACATCGTTCTGATCGTGGCGGACGATCTTGGCTGGACGGACCTGGGATCCTACGGCAGCACGTATTACGAAACGCCCAATATCGACCGTTTGGTCGCCGAAGGTATGCGGTTTACGGCGGCGTACGCGAATCCAAACTGCACCCCGACCCGGGCGGCGCTGATGACCGGCCGCTACGGGGCCCGGACCGGCGTCTACACGGTCGGCAGCGGCGCGCGCGGACTCGAGAGATTCCGGCTGATGACCCCGGTTGACAACATTACCGACCTCGCGCTCGAGGAAATCACGTTCCCGGAGGTGCTTCGCGGCGCCGGCTATGCCACCACACACATCGGCAAGTGGCACTTGGGCGGTGTGGGCCACCTGCCCGAGGATCAAGGATTCGACGTGAACGTGGCGGGAAACGATTCCGGCTCGCCGCGCGGCGGCCACTTCAGCCCCTACGAGAACCCCCAGCTCCCCGATGGGCCGAACGGCGAATACCTGACGGATCGGCTGGCGGCAGAAGCCGTAGAGCTCATCCACCGCAATGCCCAACAGCCATTTCTCCTCTATCTACCGTTCTATGCCGTGCACACGCCCATCCAAGCCAAGCCGGATCTCATCGCGAGATATAAAACGAAACCAGACGAGGCCGGCCACAGCAACCCGGAGTATGCGGCGATGATCGACAGCCTCGACCAGGGGGTGGGCCGCGTGTTGGCAGCGCTCGATGAAATGAACCTGACTGATTCCACGGTCGTCTTCTTTTACTCCGATAACGGTGGAGTGGGCGGATATTCAGCCGCCGGTGTTAGCGCGCGGCTCGAAGTCACCTCGAACGCTCCGCTGCGAGGCGGCAAGGGGATGCTCTACGAAGGTGGCGTGCGCGTGCCGCTCATCGCACGGATTCCTGGCGTGACTCCGCCGGGCTCGACGTCCAACGTGCCCGTCATGTGCGTGGACTTCTTCCCGACGCTGTTGGAGATCGCGGGTGCGGAGCTCCGTTCGGACCGTCCCATCGACGGTGTCAGCTTCCACGACGTTCTGCGCGGGATGGAATCGGATCCGTTGTCGCGACCGCCGATCTACTGGCATTTCCCCGGGTATCTCGAAGGCGTGGCAGACGAAGGCCAATGGCGAACCACGCCGGCCGGCGCGATCCGAGCCGGCCATCACAAGCTGATCGAGTTCTTCGAAACCGGAACGGCGGAGCTGTACGACCTCGAAGAAGATATCGGTGAGCGCAACAACCTGGCGGAATCCCAGCCGGAGCTCGTCGAGCAGCTCCGGCGCCAGCTCGAAGAGTGGCGCCTGGCCGTCGGGGCGAACATGCCGGCCATGAAGCCATGAAGTCGTGATAAAGATGGCGCGGAAAAGGGGCCTGTCCCCTTTTCCGCGATCACCCGCCAGAGACGGCCTGCAGAATCGTGATCTGATCGCCGTCACTCAACGGCTGTTGCGCGTCCTCGAGCCACCGCGTGTTCACGTCGTTCAGGAAGCACAGAACGTGACGGCGGAAGTGTCCGGTCTCGTCACAGAGATGAACACGGAGGGTCGGGAGCTGCCGATAGGCGTCCTCGAGCGCGCTCTCGAGTGTGTCGCCCTCGACCGTGAGCGTCGAGATCCCGACCACCGAGTACAACAATGAGGGTAGCTCCAGCGTGGCGTGCGGCATGTTACGACTCCTGCACATATGCTTCGACGCTGAGGATCCGCGGCAACGTGCAGGGCAGCGCCTGCCACGAGTCGCCTGCGTCAGCGCTGGCGAACACGTTGCCCGCGGTGGAACCCACGTAAACGCCAGCCGGACTGAGGCCGTCCACGGCCATGGCGCCGCGGAGCACGCTCGCATATGAATGATCTGGCAGGCCCCGATCGAGCGCCTGCCACGAATCCCCACCGTCACGGCTCCGATACACGCGGAACTTGCCGTCTACAGGTAGCCGGTACTCGTCGCTCTCCATCGGAAACGAGAAGAGCGTCCTCGTACGATCATCGATGACGATGGGAAAGCCGAACCAGGAGGGTAGACCGTTCTCGATGCGCTCCCAGTGGTCACCGCCGTCACGCGTTCGGAACATCCCCGTGTGATCTTGACGGAAGACCGTGTTCGCGTCGTCCGGGTCGTGCACCAGGCCGTGCACGCAATACCCAATGCCGGGGAACTCCTTGTCCTCGATGAGTTGGCGAACACCGTCATTCTTCGGCGCCCAGTTGCGGCCGGCATCGTCCGAGCGCAGGACACCCACCGCCGAGATGCCGCACCAGATTCGCTCCGGCCTTGTCCGGTCAACCAGCACGACATGCGCGCACAGGCCGCCGGCACCGGGGAACCACGCGCGGCGGCTCGGATGATCGTTGAGTCCACTCACTGCCTGCCACGTCTCGCCGTCATCCTCGCTCGTGAAGAGACCGGCTGCGTCGACGCCGGCGTAGTGCCGGGACTCTCCGCAGCGCAACGTCCAAATCTGGTTCAGCTTGCGCTCCTCACCTTCGGCGTACGCCGGGCCATTCTCAATCTGCCGCAAGCTCCCGAGGTCGGGGCCGCTGTGGAGGGCAGGTCCATACACCTGGCTGGCGGTCGCGACGAGGTAGCGACCGCTCGGGCTTCGCCCCGAGGCAGTGACCTTCCAGCCCTTGAATAGAGGACCTTCGATACGCCAATCGCGGCGCTTCTCGTCAGAGCGACACACGAACGCACCTTTCTCGGTGCCAACCAACAGGACCACGCTCATAGATACCTCCTACCCAACCTATTCGCAGAAACCGGCGAGGTGTCTCATTCCTTTTGCTGCCCCATCACGGGACGCAGGTAGGGTGACAGGCGGGCAATCTCGTCCTCGATCTCGCGGGCCGAGCGGCAGGTGACGACAATCTCGCGGCGCATCAGCGCCGACAACTTTCGGCGGGCAATCCAGAGCTTGTTTCGATTTGTCTTCTCCTCGGCGAGGTGGGACCGCAGCACGTCGTACGAGCGCGGGCTCGCCGACTTGAGATTCGCCAGGGCTCGCTCGAGGAGGTGTCGCACCCAGATACGGTCGAAGCTCGGCGCGGCGACGGCCATGTCCACGGCGTCTGTCGGGATGTCGTGGCGGCGGCGGCTCCAGTCCTGGATGACGCGCATCGTGACCGTGCACAGCAGACTGCGGAACCGTCCCTTTTCGGCGTCTGCCTTGGCCAGCACATCCCCAGCGAGGAGCCGCACGAACACATCCTGACAAAGGTCCTCCGCGAGGCTGGCGTCGATGCCTCGGCCGCGGATGAAGGCTCGGACGGGTGCGCGATACTGTTCTGCAATCTGGTCGAGCGCGGCCGCGTCGCGCTCGCCGGCAGCGTGAACAACATCCCAGATCGTCGTCGGGAACACGCGACGAGTGTACCCTCGGACGCGTGGTAAAATCACCGTTTCTATGCACGACGAGCAGGAGCTCGCGGAGACCGCGATCGCAGCAGATCTGTTCGGATCCGCGGGCCTGGCAGAAGACGGTCCACCACCGGCGCCCGAGCGGTACGCCATCATTCGCGCGCTGGGCCGCGGCGGTGGCGGCGAGGTGTTTCTCGCCCGCGACACGCAGCTCGGCCGTTCTGTGGCGTTGAAGTATCTCAGTCAGGACCGACCCGCGGAGCTCGAGCGCTTCTTCCGGGAAGCTCGTTTCGTGGCCCGGTTGAACAATCCTTCGATCGTTCAGGTGTACGAGGCCGGCGAGATCGATGGGTATCCCTACCTCGTTATGCAGTACGTCCCTGGCGGTAACCTCGCAAGTGCCACGCTGGACATCCAATCGACGGTCCACGCGATGCGACAAGTAGCCGCCGCGCTGGCCCACGCGCACCGTGAAGGAATCGTCCATCGCGACATCAAGCCGGAGAACATCCTGCTCGACCTGGACGGGCGAGCCTATCTGACGGATTTCGGGATCGCGCGCGATCTTCGCAGCGAGCTGGGTGCCACGATCAGTCAGGACGGTCAGATTCTCGGCACACCGGGTTTGATGGCGCCCGAACAAGCGCGGGGCGAGGTGCACGCGGTCGACGCGCGGAGCGACATCTACGCGCTCGGCGCCACGCTCTACTGGAAGACGGTCGGCCAGCCACCGTTCGTGGCTGATCATCTCGTGGATCTCCTGCACCTCGTCATCCACGAGGATCCGCCGTTTCCGCGCCGGTACAACGGCGACATTCCGCGCGACCTCGAAGCGATCATCCTACGGTGCATGTCGAAGCGACGCGAGGAGCGCTTCCAGTCGATGACGCTGGTGATCGACGCGCTGGATCGGTACCTGCACGGTCGGGAACGGCGGGAGGTCTCGCCACGATGGTTCACGTCGTACGTGCGACAGCAGGTGAATGAGGCGCCCGCCCCGTCCACGGTCCTCGTCGATCTCGAGCGCGACTGGTTACCCGCGTTGGAGGTTGCCCAGGAGATTGCCGCATGGGACACGCAGCTCTACCGGGTGCGCGGCGACCTCGTGCGTCACTTCCCGCGTCTCGATGCTGTCATCTCGCGCCTCGATCACGTGCTCGATCAGCAGCCTGCCATTGGATGGGCGCGCTTCTACCGCGGTGTGGCGTGGTTCCGTCGCGGCGAGCTGCGCCGGGCGCTCGAGGACATGGAGCGCTCGATCGACCGCGTGCGCGACCTTTCGGGTGCGTACCTCGAGCTGGGTCGCCTGTATCTCGCGCTGCATTTCAGCGAGTGCCATGCGGCGGAGTGGCACCTGAGCCGCGTGGGCGCTGAAGATCAAGTACGCGCCGCCCACACGCGTATCGAGCAGGCCGCCATTGCGTTCGAGGAGGCGCGACGATTGAAGCAGGATTTGCCGGCGTGGCAAATGCGCTACGCCGATGCCGTGCTGCGACTGGCCAGTGCCGACGTAGAAGGCGCCTTGTCTATCTGTGACGAGATCTTGGCCGATGATCCGGATCTCGAAGAGGTATGGAAGCTCAAGGGAGACGTGCAG
Organism: Luteitalea sp.; assembly: GCA_009377495.1. Lineage (GTDB taxonomy): Bacteria > Acidobacteriota > Vicinamibacteria > Vicinamibacterales > Vicinamibacteraceae > WHTT01. Next base: position 2,790 of record WHTZ01000091.1, on the reverse strand, counting down.
CGCGGGGCCGGACTGGATCCGCTCGCGTCGTACGCGCGGGCCACCGAGATCCGGCGGAGTAACTATGACGTGTGGGTGGCGATGGCCGAGGTGCATCTCGCGGCCGGCAGAGGCGCCGACGCGCGCTCGTGCCTCACGCGGGCGCTCGACGCCCATAGCGAGCTCGCCGCGGCCCAGGTGCTGCTCGCGCGCACGGAGCTGGTCGACGCACGAGCGACCGGTACAAGCGATGGCCTCGCGCTCGGCGTCGAGCTGGCGGCGCGGGTTCACGAGAAGCATCCCCACCGCCACGACGCGGCGATTACGCTGGCGGAGCTGCAGATTGAGATGGCCCGCGCGTCGCAGCGCCGCGAGTGGATCGGCAGGGCGCTCGACACGCTCGATCGCGCCGTGCAGCTCGACGGGTGCGGCAACCGGGTGAATTATCTGCAGGCGCGGGCGCGTCTCGAGCGCGCGCGGCTTGCCGCTGCGGCCGGTGAGGACGCACGAGCCGATGTGGACGCAGTGCTCTCCATGCGCGAAGACGAGGGCGCGCAAGTGCCAGACAACGCGCCCTGGCTCGACCTGTTCGCCGAAGCCGAGCGCATGCGCGCCACGCCCTAGGCGCGGGTCGAGCGGGGGTCGTGTGGATGGTGATGCGTCAAGCGGTCGGGCTCACGCTGCTCGGTCTCGCGTGTCGTCACGCGGTCTTGGGCTTCCAGAGCGCAGCGTCGAGGATCGCCCAAATGTGAATGATCCACCCGAGCAGGAAGAACCACAGCGCCGCCGCCAGCACGAACAGGACCACTGCCATGAGCGGACGCCCCTGCAGGAGCTGTCCCAAGCCGGGGATGAAAAAGCTGCACAGAGCGGCGAGGACGTTGCCCGCGGAGCCCTGACCTGCCATGAACCCACCTCCTTGTTGCGTAGTTGAGGCCGCGCGGCGCCAATGGCGGTGCGCCCCTAGCAGCAGCGGCCTGGAAGTGCCTGAACCTTCCGTGGCCGGCTAAGACGATAGACGATCTTAGGCCCTTTTCGTTCAACCGGTCGTGAGTGGCTCGTGAGGGTCAGGCGCGCGCGCCTTCTACCACGGCGTCCAATCGGTCGCGTGGTTGGCGAGCACCGTCGTGGCAACGAGCGCGGCCAGGAGCAGCGCGATCACGTGGATAGGGTGGGGACCAAAAGGCGTCACGAGCACGAGTGCCGCGATCACGGGGTACGCCGCGACGACCATCCGGCGTCCGCGCGGACGGATGTGCATTGTCCAGACCGTGACGAGGTAGACGGCCACTGGTAGCGCAATGGCGTAGCCGGCTGGCACGGCCGGTAAATGGGCCTTGCCCGTGTCGTAGTCGATCGCGACCGCCAGGCCCGCGCCCACGGCCGCTGCCGAGGCGAAGATCAGATAGTGGCCGTAGCCCCAACGAAAGGCCACGCGCAACGAGGTCAGCACCTGGTGCGCAGGCTCGTCGAAATAGAGCCACCACATCGAAAAGACGATGACCGCGCCGCCGCCGCCGAGTGACAGCAAGTCGCGGCTGTACCCCGCCTCGGACGCCGACTGGATGGCGACCGCGGTGGCGAGGACCGATTCGCCGAGGACGATGATGGTGAACAGGCCGTAGCGCTCCGCGATATGGTGCGCGTGCCACGTGGTTGGTGCGCCGCGCTCGGCCAATACCGGCACCAAGAGCTCGGCCGCCGCGAGCATCAGGAATCCGGTCAGGAGCCACTCGCTGGGTAGATCCAGTCGCAAGACCCAGCCGACCTGCACGACCGTGATCCCCGCCGCGTACCGTAACGCGGTCGATCGCCTCGCGGCGTCGGTCCGCGCAGCGCGCAGCCAATTGGCGACCAGGGCCATCCGCATGATGACGTACCCGAGCGTGATCACTGCGAAGTCGAAGGACGCAAAGGCCCGAGGCACGCCGGCGGCGAGCACCAAGGCACCGACGATCTGCACCAGCGTCGCCACCCTGTATGGGACATCGTCGGTGTCGTAAGCGGAGGCGAACCACGTGAAGTTCATCCACGCCCACCAGATGGCGAAGAACACGAGCAGAAAACCGAGCACGCCATGCTCGATGTGGTTCTCTGACAGCGCGTGATGCAGGGCCGCGGCGGCCTCGGCGACGGCAACAACGAAGCAGAGGTCGAAGAACAGCTCCAGCGTGGTGGCAGGGCGGTGCTGTTCGGTGGCGCTGCGAGCCACCATCGGCTTGCGCCATGCCCGCTCGGGCGCGCGGTCCGTTCCGGTTGGCGACGTCACGAGTCCAGCTCACCTAGGGGAAGGGTCATGTGCATGCCAACTTTGTGTGGTTCTTCTACAGCGGGCAAAGGCAGATGATCAACTGTACGGCAATTCGAGCTCCGACCGAGGCGGTGCGGCGTCGGCTTCATGAGCCCGCTCGTGACAGAGCTTTTACGTGCGTTGCCGCCTCGTTCATGCGATACTAAGGTGGTTCGCCTACCGAAACTGGCCCTGCCGGTCCGACTTCTGGGCGTCGAGTAACCGTTGCGGAACGTGGCGTCGCGGGCGCCACGCTATACCGCGGTGGTCTTGTTGACCGGGCTGTTCGGTCCTCGCCCGGTCATTCTCCGGCCTCTCAACATCCATGGTCGAGTTACTCACGGGTCATGCCCGTCGCCTATCGTTTGGTCTCTTCGCGGCGTTCGCATCGAGCTTCGGTCAAACGTTCTTCATAGCCCTGTCGGTGCCGTACCTCCTGTCGGAGTTGGCCATGGGGGAGGGTCGCTTTGGCCTCGTCTACGCCGCGGCCACACTCACCAGCGGTCTGTCGCTGCCCGTCG
>WHTZ01000090.1:24988-25435 GCA_009377495.1 Luteitalea sp. | reverse complement strand
CGGCTCATCCACGTGCGCGACATTCGATGGATCTCGGCGGCCGGTGTGTACGCGCTCATGTCCTTCACAGTCTCCCAGCGTCGGAAGGAAATCGGGATTCGGTCCGCCCTCGGCGCGTCTCCGTATCGGGTGCTGATGAGCCTCTTCTCCCGCGTGGCGAGCCAGGTCGGCGTTGGAGTGGTGGTGGGCATCGCAGGAGCGATCTTGCTCGAACGGTTCACTGGTGATGTGACAACGAGTGCGCGAGCGCCGCTCGTGGTTCCCGCGATCGCACTGCTCATGGTGGTCGTGGGCTTCTTCGCTGCGTTCGGTCCCGCGCGCCAGGGCCTCAAGATCGACCCGAGCGAGGCGCTCAGGGCGGAACAATGAGAGGCAGATCGTCATCGCGGCGCTGGGTGGACGATCGGAACTATTGAACTATTAGGCCAGTTTTCGCGCCGGTGAGCG
>WHTZ01000090.1:660-24978 GCA_009377495.1 Luteitalea sp. | reverse complement strand
CGCACCCGCCTCTTGACAGGCCACGTCCCGTGGATATAATCAGACCATTCACTAAGTTATCTACATATGCCGCGCTACGACTCCCTCCATGGCACGCTCCCCATGCTGGTGCTGAAGATTCTCGCCCGGCGCGGGCGACTGCATGGTTATGCGATCACCACGCACGTCGAAGGCATGTCCTCTGAGGTGCTGCGCGTGGAGGAGGGCTCGCTGTACCCGGCGCTCCACCGCATGGAAGAGGCAGGATGGGTGAGGGCTCGATGGCGCGTCACCGAACGGAAACGCCGCGCGCGCCTCTATGAGATTACACCGCGTGGACGCCGGCAGCTCGAAGCGGAAGAGGTCCGATGGCGAGCCGTCACCAGCGCCGTGGGCCACATCCTGAAGCACGCCTAGCACCCTGCCGCCGGATGTTCGGCGTGAGCTGAAAGAGGTTCGCCATGTCCTGGGTCTCCCGGGTTGTCAACGTGTTTCGGACATCGCGGGTGGATCCCGAGCTGGACGAGGAGCTACGGTTCCACGTCGAGGAGCGGACCGAAGCGCTCGTGCGCGACGGCTTGTCGCGGCAGGCGGCCGAGGCGCTCGCCCTGCAGCAGCTCGGCCGGCCGTTGCGCCTGCGCGAGGAGAGCCGCGATATCAAGCTACTTCCGTGGCTCGATTCGCTCGCGCAGGACATTCGCTTCGCGTTCCGCGGCCTGCGCAAGAGCCCGAGCTTTGCGTTCGCGGCGGTCTGCACGCTGGCCTTGGGCATCGGCGCGAACACGGCGATCTTCAGCGTGGTCTACGCGGCGCTTCTCAAGCCGTTGCCTTATACGGATCCCGACGAGCTGGTTGCAATTTCAGTGTACGTCCCGGCGCTTCAATCGAGGTTTCCGAGCCTCGCGATCCGAGCTCTCGATTTCGAAGCGTTCCGCAGGTCGAATCGCGTGTTTTCCGACATGGCGGCGATTCGCGAGCGAAACTTCAACCTCACGGGTCGCGGCGAGCCAGAGCGCTTGTACGGTGCCCGCGTCTCGGCGAATCTCTTTCCACTGCTCGGTGTGCAGCCCGAGCTCGGGCGCACCTTTCTGCCCGAAGAGGACACGCCGGGGCGCGAGGGGATGGTGCTCATCAGCCACGACCTGTGGAACAGGCGCTTCGGAGCCGATCCGGGCATCATCAACCGCACGCTGTCGCTCGACGGACAGCCGCACCTCGTTGTCGGCGTCATGCCGGCTGGATTTTTGTTCCCGACCGGGAGGCAGCTCAACCCCCAGGTCGAGCTTGGGCCGCGCATCGATGTGTGGAGACCCGCGGCGTTCGATCAAGACGAGCTGGAGGACGAGTTGATTGGCTTCAGCTGGGGAGTCATTGGGCGCTTGAAGCCTGGAACGCCACATCAGGTTGCACAAGCGAATCTCAACGTCATCGCACAGGGCATCGTCGAGCGATTGCGCACGAACGTGTCGGGCCTCGACGACCTGGAGCTTCGCACGCTGATCACACCGATACGCGACGTCTATTTTGGCAATGTGCATCGGGGTCTCCTGATGCTCATGGGCGCGGTCGGATTGCTGCTCGTCATCGGCTGCGTCAATCTCGTGAACCTGCTGCTCGCGCGTCTGAGCAGCCGCTCAAGAGAGCTGGCGACGCGTGCAGCGCTGGGTGCGCCTCGGAGCCGGCTCGTTCGGCAGTTGCTCACTGAAAGCGTGGTCGTGGCGCTGCTCGGCGGTGCGGTCGGTTTCCCCATTGCCGCCTGGGGGACGCGCGTGCTGGTCTCGCTCGGTCCGTCCGATTTGCCCGCCGCCCACGCCACGTCGATCAACGGCCCGGTATTCCTGTTTGCCATGACGGTCGTATTCGGAGCGGGGCTGGCCGTTGGGCTCGTACCAGCGTTCGAGATGGCGCGCAGCCATCTCCACGGCAACCTCAAGGATGGTGGTCGCGGCACGACGATGGGGAGGGGATCCGGCTACGTGCGGCGAGCGCTCGTTGTGTCGGAGGTTGCGCTGTGCGCGGCACTGCTCGTGGTGGCAGCACTGCTCCTTCGCAGCTTCGTGAACCTCATGGGCGTGGACAGGGGATTCGAGGTCGAGCGCATTCTCTCGGTCGATCTCGCGTTATCGCCGGAGCGATACCAAGGGAGTCAGCGCGTTGCCTTCTATCGGGATCTGCTCGACAACGTGCGGGCGATGCCCGGCGTGGCGTCGGCGGGCGCAATCAGTATCCTGCCACTGACGTCGGAGTCCGAAGGCCACACCTATTTGATCTACCTGGAAGCTGACACGGAGGCCCGGCTCGATCGGCCGCTTGCGCATTCTCGCGCCGTGACGCCGGGCTACTTCGCAGCCATGGGTATTCCACTGGCAGCCGGCCGATTTCTCGAGGCGGAGGAGCCGGCGTCTCATGTGGTAGCGAGCGAGGGGCTCGCACGGCACCTCTGGCCCGACGCTCCGCTCTCACGCGTGGTCGGCCGCCGCATCAAGATACACGAGGTTACCGACGATCCCGCCACCATCGTCGGCGTCGTTGGTGACGTTCGAGCGGCTGCCCTCGATCGCGATCCGATACCAGCGCTCTACGTGCCGCATACGCGCAGCCGTGCGCGAGCGATGACCGTTGTGATCCGTACGACCCAAGATCCAGAGACGCTTGCGGCAGCCGTCCGCGCTCAGATATGGAAGCGCGATAACAGCATCCCGGTCGAGACGATGCGGACCATGCGTGAGATCGTGTCCGAGTCGGTTGCGCCACGGCAGTTCCAAACGACGCTGGTACTCCTGTTTGCCCTGCTTGCGCTCGGCCTCGCGCTAGTCGGCGTATACGGCGTCACCAGCTACGCGGTCGCGCGTCGGACCCAAGAGATTGGTGTGCGTCTCGCATTGGGGGCGCAGCGGTCGGATCTCTTGAGGTCGGTCCTGGCGCAGGGCCTGCGTCCGGTTGCTGCCGGCCTCCTGCTCGGCCTGGCGCTCGCCTGGACGGCGGCCACGACCATGCGGAGCTTCCTCTTCGATGTCGCGCCACTGGATCCCGTTGCGCTTGGCACCGTCTCCGCCGCGTTGATGGTAACCGCGGCGATGGCCGGTTATCTCCCGGCTCGGCGGGCCGCACGGATCGATCCCGTGGTCGCGCTCCGACACGACTAGTTTTAGCGGCTCATACGGTCGTCATCTCGGTGCGTCGAGACCGATGCGGCGTTCGAGCTCGCGCCGGCCGACTGGGGTCACGGTGAGGATGCGACTGTCGAGATCGCGGACAATCCACTTCCGCCGCAGGGCGATGGCGAGCAGCGCAGCACCGAGGGCGCCGGCAAGATGATAGCGCCGCTCGCTCCAGTCGAGACAGGCCGTTGCAAAGCGCCGGCGGAGCGCGCGGGTCGCGTCCACGTCGACGCCGAGCGCTTCGAGGCCGGTCACGCCTGCTCGTGTGAGGTCGTACTCGCGATCACCTGCCGTAGAGAGCCAGTCCAGCTCCTTCAGACGATCGTGCAACAGCACGCCCAGCGTACCCGCGATGTGGTCGTAGCACGTCCGAGCGGCGTGCAAGCGGTCGGGCGTGTTGGGCACGAGCGCCGGAGCCGACCGACCCGCCAGGACACTCAACGCTTCCAGCGCCGCCGCCACGTCTGCGCTTTCGAGACTGTAGTAGCGATGCTTACCCTGGACGACCACCTTCACGAGTCGCTGCTTCTCGAGGCGCTGCAAGTGCGCGCTGGTGGTTGACGGAGCCACGTCGGCTACAACCGCCAGCTCGGTCGCCGTGCGGGCCCGACCGTCCAGCAGGCAGTAGAGCATGCGGGCGCGTGCCGGCTCTCCGATGGCCGCAGCGATCGAGGAGACCGGCGCATCGGATTCATCGACATCCATATTTCGATGCTAGACGAATCGTCGCTGTCGTGCAATCGGCATACTGCAGCGAGCTGGCACGCTTGCTGGCCCCGTGCAGGAGCTCTTCGCGTGAACCGTCCAGCGGCAAAAGAGCGAGGCTGCAATGGAGCAAACGAGTCGGCGCGACGTGATGCGGTTGTGGCCGGGCCTGGCGGGCATTTCATGGCTGCCTCGACAGGGCGATGGCGATTCGTCCGGCAGACCACGCACGAGGAGAGCGACAATGACCGTAACTTGTTTCATCCGATACGAGATCGATCCGTTTCAGCGAGACGGATTCAAAGAGTACGCCGAGAACTGGGGCCGCATCATCCCTCGATGCGGCGGCCATCTCGTGGGCTATTTCCTGCCTCATGAAGGCACGAACGACGTGGCTTGGGGATTGATCGCCTTCGACAGTCTCGCCTCGTACGAGGCATACCGGAATAGGTTGAGGACCGATCCGGACGCGCGCAAGAACTTCGCCATGGCACAGGCACAACGCCTCATTGTTCGCGAAGAACGGAACTTCGTGGAAGTCGTTGATGGGACCTTCGACGTTGCCGCCGCGCTCGCAGACAACGCGTGACCGGTACACTCATCCCTCGATGCGGATTGGTCGCCGCGCAGCAACGTCACGGGGTTGATACGCAGCGCGTGTACGACTGCCAGTGGCGTGTTGACGCAATGTGACCGGTCATTTAGACTGGTCACGTGAAAATGACCGCGACGGAATTCAAGGCAAAGTGCCTCGCCACCATCGACCGCGTGCGTGAACGTGGCGAGTCGATCGTCATTACCAAGCGCGGTCGCGTCGTCGCCAGCCTCGTTCCGGCTGGTGACCGCGACGAGCGCCCGTGGCTGCGCGTGCGCGGGACGGCGCGCTGGAAGGGTGACCCCTTGGCGCCGGCGATCGATGAGCGCGACATCGAGGCCGTTCGGTGACGGTTCCACTGCTTGACACGCACGCCTGGGTCTGGTGGGTGGATCGCGACGCGCGCATTGGGCGGAACGCGGCGGACTTCCTGGATACGCTGCCGGTTGAAGAGCGCCCGTACGTGGCGGGCATTAGCCTCTGGGAAGTCGCGATGCTCGTCGAGCGCGGCCGGCTTCAGTTCAGCGTGCCGCTCGCCGACTGGCTCGAGGCGGCTGCGCATCCGCGCAGCGTGCGCGTGGTGTCGATCACACCGACCATTGCGGCCGAGGTCGCCGCGCTCCCGAAGTCGTTTCATCGTGATCCGGCCGATCGACTGATCGTTGCGACCTGTCGCGTCATGCAGGTGCCGCTGATCACGCATGACCAACGCATTCGGCGTTCCCGGCTGGTGAAACGTTGGCGCCCCGCGTCGTGATTTGGGTACGACCGAGGCCGCGGCGCGACGCTGGGTGAATCCCGCAGACGCCCGACCTAAAAAGGTCGGCAGGTGTAGAAACGCTAGCGCGGGGCTTTGTAGCCCGCCGGACAACGCAACCAACCCGGGCTTAGAGGGCGGCCAGGATCTCCTTCAACATGTAGCGGCATCCCTCCACACCATCCCACGGGCCGGCCTCATACTCCAGCGCGATCTTGCCCTGGTAGTTGGCCTCGTTGAGAATCTGCACGCACCGACGGAGATCGACTTCACCCCAGCGGTCCCAATACTTCGCGTGCACCGTGGTATGCGCGTAGGGCATCAGGGCCTCGAGGCCGTGGTACAGCAGATACTCGTGCTCCCAGTTGGCAAAGTCCGGAGAGGCCTCGCAGTAGGGATGGTTGATCTCGTCGAGGATGATTCGGACGTTCATCGGGTCCGCACTGAGTCCCCAATGATTCTCAATGGTGACCTTGACGCCGACCTTGGCACCGTAATCGGCCATCTCACGGAATGACTCAATGGCGTTGCGGAGATACTTCACGATGTCGTCGTTTCGCGGGTAACCTTCCGTGGCCGTTGCCGAAGGCGCGATTCGCGGTCCGCCCGTATTGACCCGCATGCTCTTCGCGCCAATCTGGGCACAGGCGTCGAGCCACGTCTTGGCCACCTGGATGCCCGCCTTGCGCTTGTCGGGATCGAGGTCCGAGATGTCTCGCGGCGCGTTGTTCGAGACGTGATGGCATTGCACCCCGGTTGTTGCCATGCGGTCCGCCAGCGTATCCAGCCACTTCTTGCCAGCCGTCGTGGCAGGGTCGAACTCGTATACCGTGCGGGTTTGCTCACCACGAGCGACCGTCCGCGTCGCGTACATGGCGTCGTCGGTGACATCGCCAAAGAGCGAGGACCAGAGGTCCATGTGGCGGACGCCCGGAAACGTGTCTTTGGTGAACTGCGGGAAGTCGAGCATGGTGATCTCGCCGTAGGTCTGCTTCATCTGCTCGGCCATGTCGCTCGTCTGCCTCGCAGCGCGCCGCCGCGTGAACAGCCAGCGTAACGGATACGTGTTGGAAGCAATCTTGGCGAGCTTTTCGTCCGCGGGTGTGGGACGTGTAGCCGCTGGCGCCCGGCGGCTCACGAGAGGGCTCGCGGCGGCCACAGCCACGCCTGCCGTTCGAAGGAAATGCCGACGATCGTACGGCGTCGCGGTTTTGTTGTCTGTCGTTTGGTCCATCGCCAGCTCCTTTATCGCAGGTTCAGTGGCACGCTTCCCGATGCGTGCTGGGCCTACCTCGAGTTCGCCTGCGTGACATCATGCACGGACTCGCGTCTGGTGACAATTGTGAAGGAGGTTCTGAGGATCCCGTGTCCCCGCTGAGTGCTGCGCGAAGCTCACCGCTGCCCGAGCCGAGTCTCGCGAAGGTTGTACATCGAGACCGCCATCGTGGCTGCCGTGATCGCAATGCCCAGCAACAATCGCCGTCTTTCGGTTGCCACGCTTGGCGATTTCGCGAAGCGCCCAATCCAGTCCCGCCGCGCCGCCAACCTTCACGGAGGCTAGCATCACCGGATCGTCCGCGGCCCAGCGCATCAGAGGATTGGCTTCCTTGACGGCTCCTGTTCCGATGCCATAGGCGGTCGTGCTGAGATCCATGACCTGCGCTGTCAGTAGGCCGACACGCAGACGATAGCAACTATTAGGCCAGTTTTCGCGCCGGTGAGCGGTTAAGGGAACGCCCAGTATCGGACGGCGGGTACTGTCCACCCCTCGAGACGGAGGCCCCAACCACAGGCCCATCGGCATCGCACCGCTGCATTGCCCAGGCACAGCGCACTCGCCGCACCTGTTAGACTCCTGCTCACAGCATCTCTTGGGAGGTGGATCATGGAGACGAGGTACCACACGCTTCGCCTGATCGGCAGCATCTACAAGGCGCTTGGCGTGATCGTGGCCATTGTGACGCTCTTGGTGGTCGTGGGGATCTTTGGCATGGGGCTATTCGGTGAAATGATGGGACACGGCGGCGGCGCTCCCATGATGAGAGGCTTTCTGGGAGGGGCTTTCGGCGGTCTCATCGCCCTGCTCTATGGTGGCGTGATTGCGGTGAGTCTGTACGCCGTTGGTGAAGCCGTCTATCTGCTGCTCGGTTTGGAAGAGAACACCCGCGAGATCGCGGTGGCTGTCAAGGCGCTTCGACCTGGCGTTGGCGACAGTACGGCACAAGGCATGTGACCACGCGTCCGTTCCCGGCGGACACGCGAACGCACGCGAGACGATGTTCCAAGAAGGCGCACGATGCATGCCGAACTGGCCGCGCGGCCAGTTCCTACGGGAACGGGCGCAAGATCGCACGGCGAGAGGACTAGCGCTGCTCTCGAGCGGCAGCAACAGATCCTCGAGAAAGAACGCCGAGAGCGCCGCGCGTCCGCTCAGATTGGCCTTGCCGTAAATCGCCTGCGCTTGCTGGCGGATTGTGCGCTCGGTTGTCTGGCGCACCTCGGCGATCTCCTTGTGACTGAGCCCCTTGAGGATCAGCAGCGCCACTTCACGCTCGGCACTGGTCAGGTGCCAGCGTTCGAACTGCGCGTCGATGGCCGTGGCGAGGCCCCTTAGCGGATCGCGCATGATGTGGTGGTCCTGGGCCGGTCGCTCGGCGGCTGCACCGGGGATCAGCACGAGCCCGGCCATCGCAACGTATAGAAGAGGTGTTCGCGTCATGGTATCTCTCCTCAAGCCTGCTGGTAACGCATCGCGTCCGTATAGCTACGCCCTCACCCCGATGTGCGTCATCCGGCATGTGACCGATCTGACGCTGGGGGCGGCGAAGGCATCCTACATCCGTCGGATCGCCGGCGAGATGTGACGAGATCGCCTCACCGACCGTCAACGTTCAATCGCTGATGGGCAGCAGCTCGATGGGACCGACCAGGCAAATCACCAAATCGTCGTGACACCGTACGCGGTTAAGGCTGAATCACGCGAAACGACGGGAATCTTCTCGATGAGCGCTTGCGCGGCCAGCAAGCGATCAAACGGGTCACGGTGCGGCTTGCCGGCCAGCCTCGGGAATGGGAGATCCTGGAGGCGGGATACGTGCGCTAGCGAAACCGCAAGCACGCCGAAACCGTCGGCGACCATCTCGTCGGGCCAGCTCGCATCCAGCGTAAGCTTGCCCAGCGACCGCTTCACGGCGATCTCGACCAGCGTACCTGCGCCCACCAAGGGTTCGTCTGCGCCGCTAATGGCGCGCGCCGCCTCACGTGAGAGACGGCGATTGTCACCAAGCCACCAAAGCAGCGCGTGAGCATCCAGCAGCAGGCGCATCGTTAGTCGACAATACCGAGCGCTCGCGCGACATCCTCGGGCCACTCGTCGAAGTCGGCGGCAATCTGCACGCGGCCTTTCATCCGGCCCGGACGTCGCTTCGTTTCTTGAGCGGCTGTGATCGCGACCAAGCGAGCGACTGGACGGCGACCGCGTCGCAACACCACCTCGCGGCCTTTCTCAGCCTCACGGATCAACTTCGAGAGCTGGGTCTTGGCCTCCCCGACGGTGTAACTGATGGCCATGAGCCAAACGTAGCACTGCTTGGCCAACTTGGTCAAGTTTAGAGCCTACTGTATCCCCGAATTGACACCGCGCCAGCAGCGAGGTCCGGCGGGTTCTTGCCGGGTGCTCGGAATTTTCTTGGTACGCTGCGTGTTATGGCCTATATAGACGGCGCGGCCGGTCGCGTCGCACAAGGAGCACTCATGAATATCTTCGTCACTGGCGCCAGTGGATACATTGGCGGCGCAGTCGCCCGGCGGCTTGTCGCCGCTGGACATCAGGTCACGGGTCTTGTCCGGTCGTCTGAGCGCGCCGAGAAGCTCCGACAGGCCCGGATCGTTCCGATCCTCGGCTCACTCGATGACGATGCCGCGCTCGGCGACGCGGCACGGGCCGCGGACGCGGTGATCGATGCCGCAGATGCCGATCACACGGGAGCGGTCGAAGCGTTGACGCAGGCGCTCGCCGGTAGCGGCAAGCCATTCATTCACACGAGCGGCTCCAGCATCGTCGGCGACCGCGCCGCGGGCGAACCGTCGGAGCGCGTCTACGCCGAAGACACGCCGCTGACGCCCGTTCCCGAGAAGGAGGCGCGCATCGCCATCGACCGGTGCGTCATCGACGCCGCGAGCCAGAACATCCGCGCCATCGTCATCGTGCCAACAATGATCTACGGCAACGGCAGCAGTATCCAGGTGCCGGCGCTGATTGAACAGTCCATTCAGGCCAAGGCGGGCGTGCACGTCGGACGTGGGTTGAATCGCTGGTCCAACGTGCACATCGACGATCTCGCGGATGTCTATCTCCTTGCACTGGACAAGGCGTCGCCAGGCGAGACGTTCTACGTTGGCGCCAGCGAAGCCACACTGCGCGACATTGCCGCGGCGATCAGCCGCATGCTCGGCTTCGACGGTCGCACTGTGAGCTGGACGCTCGAAGAGGCGGTGCGCGTCTGGGGTGTCGAGCTCGGGGAGCTCGCCCTGGGCAACAACAGCCGCGTGTCGAGCGAGAAGGCGCGCCGCGTGCTCGGGTGGCAGCCCCGTCGCGAGGACATCCTGGCTGACATCGAGCGAGGCTCGTACGCTGCACGCCCCGGTCTCCACACTAGCCACAACTAGCCAAGGGGGCGGTTGACTCTGTACCCAGGCGTGCATAGCATACGCGACGAGCCAGCTCGCAAGTATGAGGCGAGTCCGCCGGACGTGAGTGCGCGATTGCCTACCCGTTAGGTGTCTACGCGCGCGCGTCTACGCCGGCCGTGCCTCAGACAGGGACGCCGATATGTGCGCGAATACTCGTGCCCGTGTACGGCCGCGTGCGATGGCGGACGATGGCCGTCGAGAGACAAGCCGGCATCCTGCCGGTCGCCGATACCGGGCGCTGAGCGGGCTGATCTCCCTCCTCGTGGCCTGCGTGATCGGCAACCCAACACTGGCCCCTGCGCAGGCCGTGTACGGCAGCATCGCCGGCGCGGTCGCGGATACCAGCGGCGCCATGTTGCCTGGCGCCACCGTAACCGTTACCAGTTCGGTGGAAGCTTCGGTGGACCGATCACGCGAAACCGCTGGTTCCTCTTCGGAGACTATCAGGGGACCCGAAGCACACAGGGCGGTTCGCAGCTTCTGACGGTCCCGACCGAAGCGGCCCGGCGCGGTGATCTGAGCGCCTACGTGAATCAGATCTTCGACCCGGCGACAGGATCGCCGAGCACGCCGGAGGGCCGAGCTCCCTTCGCGGGGAACCGGATTCCGGCGGCAAGGTTGTCGCCTCAAGCGTTGGCGATCCTCGAGTCCGTCCCGCTGCCGAACGCACCAGGAACCGAGAACGGCACCCGCGACAACTTCCTGGCGTCCGGCTCGGAGGCATTCACCGAGAATTCCTTCAACGTTCGGGTCGATGGCCGGCTGAAGGACAGCATCAACACGTTCGGGCGGTACAGCGTGAGTGACTTCCTGAGCGATGGGCCGACGGCGTTTGGCGCAGCGGGCGGAAAGGAGTTGGTGTCGCTTGGTGGGACCTCGGACGTGCGCAATCAAAGCATCGCGTGGGGACTCGATGACACCATCTCGCCGACCTTGCTCGCTGATGTCCGCTTCGGCTGGTTCCGCTACGACGTCAATGTGCTGCCATTCGACTTTGGCACGACACCCGCAGCAGACGCCGGGATTCCTGGGTTGAACTTCGATACGGACTTTACCTCCGGCATGCCGGCGATCGCCATCACGGCCAGGCAACGGAGGTTGGCTCGATCTTGCGACGGGCGACGTGCTCGTTGGCGGAATCGGCGGCGTCGGTCTGGATGGGAACGTCAAGAACAGTGACAACTGGGCGCCGCGCGTTGGCGTGGCGTATCAATTCGACGACAGTACGGTCGTTCGTGCCGGCTACGGGCGAAGTTGCGACATCGGGGTGTTCGGCTCACTCTTCGGGGGCGTCGTCACGCAGAATCTGCCCGTGCTGTCGAGACAGCAGCTCAATGCGCCGTCGCAGGGGGATGCGGTATTCACTTTGAGCGACGGGCCGCCGCCACCGGCGTTCGTGGAGGTGGGGCCGGACGGGCGGTTCCCCCTGCCCGATCAGGTGTCCACGCCCGCCTTGCGAGACAAGCAGCGTCTGCCGGCAGTTGATGCCTGGAACGTCACCCTCCAACGCCAACTTAGCGATTCGCTCTCCCTCGAAGTCGGGTACGTCGGCAATCGTGGGGCCCGGGTGTTCGTGGGTGACGACGTCGCCCCCAACGCGAACGAGCCCACGATCGACGGCTTCACCGCGGGCGTGCCCATCGACGAGCGCCGTCCTTTCTTCGCCGGCCTCAAGACGCCCAACCAGAACCTCGGCGGCGCGTTCGGGTGGACACAGGGAGTCAACTTCTACTGTATCTGCGGCATCAACTGGTACAACTCGCTGCAAGCCAAATTGGAGCAGCGGTTCTCGCAGGGACTCACCTATCGAGTTTCCTATACCCTGCAGCGGGCTAGGGGGGAGGGTTCCAGCTACTTCTTCTGGGACCGCACCCTCGAGCAAGGACCGCGGGACTGGGATCGGACGCACAACCTGGTGGTGTCGGCGGTGGCCGAGCTCCCGTTCGGGCGCGGCCGACGCTACGGCGGCGATGTCTCGCCGCTGGTGGACGGCATCATTGGCGGCTGGCAGTTCAACGTGAACTACTCCAACCTGAGTGGCATGCCGTTCAACGTTGACTACCGCGGGGCGTCAGCCGACCGGGACGTCGGTCCCAATCGTCCGGATCTCATTGGCGACCCGGACGGGCCAAAGACGCGCGACCAGTGGTTCAACGCCACGCCGATTGGCGAACCGGGCAGCGCCTTTGGCCGCCCTGCGGCTGGGACGTTCGGCTCGATCGGTCGCAACGAGCTGCGTGGCCCCAGCTTCTGGCAGGTGGATGCGTCGGTGTTCAAGAACATCCGCATGGGGGGCACCCGCCAGCTGTAGGTGCGTATCGAAGCCACCAATCTTTTCAATCATGTGAACCTGGGGCTCCCGGATAGCACGATTGGTGTGCCGGGCGATCCCAGTCCCAACGCCGGACGCATCAACAGCACCGCCGACAATGGCGACATGCGATTCTTCCAGCTCGGCTTGCGCTTCTCGTTCTGATGGCTCCCGCGGCCGCTGAGGCGTGCCGCAACTGGAGAAGGGCGAAGGTAAGCTCGACCGGACCGGCTTTGATCCCACCCTGACGATCGACTCCGCGACGGCCCGGAAGTCCGCGTCTGCGGGTTCCAGCGAGGCCAACCCTTGCAACGCTTGCTCGGCGACACCTGCGTACGGGCCGTCGTTGTATTCTGCGGCGCGTGCAGGCTCCGCTCAGATCAGGCGAACCCCCCGTTCGCGCGCAGCACCTGAGCGTTGACCCAGGCACCATCCGGACCGGCAAGAAACGACACGATGCTCGCAATGTCGTCCGGCTGACCGAGACGTTCGAGCGGAGGAAGCTTGCGCATCTGTTCGATCTGCGCCTCAGTCTTGCCCGACAGAAACAACTCCGTCGCGACGGGCCCTGGCGCGACGGCGTTCACGGTGACGTTGCGACCGCGCAGCTCGTTGGCTAGCACGTGCACTAAGCCCTCGACACCGGCCTTTGATGCGATGTACGGACCGTAGGTGGGGAACGCCTTGGCGATGACGCTGGTCGAGAACGCGATGATGCGTCCGCCCGACTCCACGTGTTGCGCCGCCTGCGCCAGCACCAGAAAGGTCCCCCGAAGGTTCGTCGCGATCACCTTGTCGAAGGCCTCGGTGTCACCGCCGGCGATCGGCCGGAGGGGCATGATGCCGGAGCAGTTCACGACGACGTGCACCGAGCCGAACATGTCGACCGCGGTTTTGAAGAGGCGTTCGACATCCGCAGCGCTGGCCACATCCGCCTGAACGGCTGCAGCACGCCCTCCGGACGCGACGATCTCGGCGACGGTTTCTTCAGCTCTGCTTGCGCTGCCTGCGTAATTGGCGACGACTGCGAAGCCGTCGCGCGCCAGCCGACGTGCGACAGCCCGGCCAATCCCCCCCGATGCCCCGGTAACGATTGCTGTGCCCGACATGACGATGGCTCCTTCTGTGAGCGGCTCTTGCCCTTCCGGTCCGCCCGCTCACGGTTCAAGAATGCGCTGGCCTGCGGCATACGTCCAATGCATACTGTCAATACTGGATATGCGCATTACGCAATTACGGCAGGCAGATCTGAACCTGCTGGTCGTGTTCACCGCGCTGGCGGAAGAGCGCAGTGTCTCGCGCGCGGCCTCGCGCTTGTTCCTGAGTCAGCCTGCGCTGAGCCGCGCATTGCAGCGGCTCCGGGACATGTTTCACGATGACCTGCTGATTCGGACGCCGACGGGTTACGAGCCGACTCCGCGCGGCGAGCGCCTGCAGCAAGAACTCTCGGTCATGCTGCCACGCCTTGATCGCCTGTTGAGCGGGGCAACCTTCGATCCGGCCGACGAAGACGCCGCCTTCCGAATCGCGGTGAGCGACAACGCGAGCCAGGTTCTGTGCCCGCTCTTCTGCCAGATGGTGCTTCCTTACGCTGAACGCGTGTCATGCCAGTTCGTCGCGCTGCATGACGGCACGTTTGAAGCGATGGAGCGCGGACGGCTCGATCTCGCGCTCAACGCCGACGACGGCCACACG
This sequence comes from Luteitalea sp., assembly GCA_009377495.1. Taxonomy (GTDB): domain Bacteria; phylum Acidobacteriota; class Vicinamibacteria; order Vicinamibacterales; family Vicinamibacteraceae; genus WHTT01. The sequence continues at coordinate 11,083 of WHTZ01000090.1, read as the reverse complement.
CCGGATCGGTTTCATCGTGAGGTCATCTACGAAGATGAGTTCGTCTGCGTGGTTGCAAGAGCCAGTCGCTCCTCGCGGAAGCTCACGTTGAAGCAGTACCTGGCGGGGTTGCACGTCGGTGTCGGCGTCTTGACAGGGCGGCAGACCATTCCAGAACAACGACTGGCATCGCTCGGGAAGAAGCGGAAATGCGCGGTCGAAGTGCCATACTTCACGGCCGCGATCAGGTGCGTTCGTGGAACCAACCTCATCGCGACCGTGCCAAAGCGATTAGCGGAACTTGAGCGCCACGATCCCGCGATCAAATTGGTTCAGCCGCCGGCAGAGATGCAGGGGTTTCGGTATCTGATGATCTGGCATCCGCGATTGCACTCGGACGCCGCACACGTGTGGCTTCGTTCGATGATGGCGGCGACGGGCAAGAAGCTGAGTGGACTCACTGTCTGAGGGGTTGCGGCCCCATAGCGACTTCGAAAGGCAGTCGTCGTCGATCACGCATCAAGCGGAGATCTCGCAACCTCTGAGGAAGCGAAATGCTCGGCGAGGAATCTGATGTCGGGAGCAGCACCCAGGGTGACGCATGAAGAGCGCCTTGAGGAAACTGGTGACGGGGCAGAACCCGCCGTCTTCGGCGCTTACGGCGACGTTGGCGCTCGAGGCCCTGGCCGCGTCCGCCGCGGCATGATGCGGCTGCGGGTGGGGCCGTCCGTCGCGACTGCATGGAAGCCTGCGGCCACGCGCGATCGACCTGGTCGGAATTAACGCTCTGAAGAAAGGATCACGATGAAGTTGCACGTTTCTATTCTGGCGGCTGCCATTGGAATTGCCTGCCTTACATCGGCGAACGCCAATCCCCAGGCCAGCTATGGACCGCAGTTGGAGGGCTTCGACTATCCGCACCCGATCCAGCGCTTTGAATTCTCCTCGCAGGGCAAGAGCCTCTCCATGGCCTTCATGGATGTCGCGCCGACAGGGACGGCCAATGGCCGGACGGTCGTGCTTCTGCATGGCAAGAACTTCTGCGGCGCCACCTGGGAAGGAACGATCAAGGTATTGTCGGAGGCCGGCTATCGGGTGATCGCGCCCGACCAGATCGGCTTCTGCGCGTCCACCAAGCCCGAAGGCTATCAGTTCAGCTTCAACCAGCTCGCGGCCAACACCCATGCCCTTCTTGCCTCGCGCGGCATCGAGCGGGCCACCGTCATCGGTCATTCGATGGGCGGCATGCTGGCGGCACGCTATACGCTGAGCTATCCGCAAACGGTGGAGCAGCTTGTGCTCGTCAACCCTATCGGACTCGAAGACTGGCAGGCCGAAGGCGTTCCCTACGCGACCATCGACCAGCTCTACATAGGCGAGCTGAAGACCAGCTTCGACAGCATCAAGGCCTATCAGCAGCGCTTTTACTACAACGGTCAGTGGAAGCCGGAATATGACCGGTGGGTCTCGATGCTCGCGGGCATGTATGCAGGGGCGGGCAAGGAGATCGTCGCCTACAATCAGGCCCAGACGTCGGAGATGCTCTTCACCCAGCCGGTCGTGCACGAATTCGGCCGCATCACGGCACCCACCCTGCTGCTGATCGGCGGCAAGGACCGGACCGCGCCCGGCGCCAATCGCGCGCCGAAGGAAATCGCCGAGCGGCTCGGCAACTATCCTGAGCTCGGGCGCCGCGCGGCAGAGGCCATTCCCAATGCCACGCTGACCAAATTTCCCGAGCTTGGCCATTCCCCGCAGGTCGAGGCCCCTGACCAGTTCCACGAGGCGCTGTTGCGTGGTCTTGCGTCGTGAAGCTGATCTTCACCGCACTGTGTTGGGGGTGACAAACGTCGTCCGCCGCCCAATCGAGGACGACGTTGGAAGGAAGGCAGGTGGCGGACACCTGGGTCCGCCATCATCAGGGACGCTCGTCACCGCATACCCGTAGTCGAGGTGACGGTGCGCGTCGAGTGTCAAGGCGGTCCTGAGCTCAAGGCGGAGATGGACGAGCTGCAGGTCCGCAAGGAATCCCTGTCGCTTGCACATATATTAGCGCTTATATATATTGGCTACCGTGAAACGCGGACTGGGAACGCAGCTGCGTCACCTGCTCGAACTGCTCGACGGCGCCGTGCAGGCGAGCTATGCCGACGCGGGTCTTACGTATCGGCCCCGCTACACCCCCGTCATGCGCGTGCTAGAGGAACGGGAATTCGCGTCGATTGGCGAGATCGCCGAGGCCGCGGGGATCACCCAGCCCGCTGTGACGCAGACCGTAGCGTTGATGGTCCGCGACGGGCTCGTGCACTCGCGGCCGGCCCGGCACGACGCGCGGGTGCGAGTTGTGCGGCTCGCTCGGAAGGGCCGAGACCTTCTGCCGGCATTGCGGACCTGCTGGCGCGTGACGGAAGCGGCGGCGCACACGCTCGATGGGGAGATGACCACCCCGCTGTCGCAGGCGCTGGCGGAAGCCATCGTTTGCCTGGAAGCGCATTCGTTCGGCGAACGCCTTGCGAAGGCCAGGTCGGCTCTTTACGTAGAGACCGTAAATGCAGACTAGCCCCGTACTGGTCCTTCTCACGTCAGCGCTCGCCGTGGGCGCGTCACCCGTACCCGCTCAAAATGCCCCTCCATCAGCCTCATTGGTGGTGCGGGTGGCTGACCTGATCGAATCGAAATACTTCGACGAGGCGAAGGCCGCGACGATGGCGCGCGAGCTGCGCGCAGCCGCCGCTCGCGGCGAGTTCGACGCGATTGCCGACCCCCGCGAGCTCGCGGCGGCATTATCCGCTCGGTTGGGGCGGGAAGATGGCCATCTCCGCGTCGGCTGGATCGCGCCTGCCGGACATCTCGAGATGCCGCAACGCGCCGGACGGGAGCGCATGCCGGAGGAAGTCCGCGCGTCTCGCTGGAACTTCGGCTTCCGCCGCGTCGAGATCCTTCCGGGCAATGTCGGCCTGATCGAGCTCTCCGAGTTCGCAGACCTCGATGCCGCTTCGGACTGGGACTCCGCGCCACGACGGGTGGCAGACGCCGCGCTTTCGGTCGTCGAGCGCGCCGATGCGCTGATTTTCGACCTCCGCGATAACGGCGGTGGCGGGGGCATGGCAGACTACCTGCTCAGCTACTTTCTTCCGCCAGACGTGGTGTTCAGTGAGATGCACGGGCGCGCGAGAACACACGAGAGTCGTACGCTCAAGCGCGTCGGCGGCCGGCGCCGCTTGAACGTGCCGCTCTACATCGTCGTCAGCGGGCGCACTGGGTCCGCCGCGGAGTTCTTCGCGTACTCGCTGCAGGCGATGCGACGAGCCACGATTGTCGGCGAACGCACGGCGGGCGCCGCCAACCCTGGGATGAGTTTCGATCTCGGCGACGGCTTCGAAGTGTTCGTGCCGCTGGATACGCCCGTCAACCGTCAGACCGGGAGCAACTGGGAAGGGGTCGGGGTGCAGCCGGATGTGCCGGTGGACGTCGAGCGATCACTGGTGCGGGCGCACACGGTCGCGCTCGAACACGTCCTGCGCCGCGACCTGCCGCTGACACAGGCGCGGGACGCCCGCTGGGCTCTCGCGGCGCTGACTTCACGGAAGGCTACGCGTGCAAACCCGTTGAACGACTTTCCCGGTACAAATGGAACGCGTGCCGTCCGGATCGAGTCCGGAAGGCTGGTCATCCAGCGCGAGCGTTGGCCGGCGCGGATACTCACCCCCCTCGAGCCCGACCTGTTCTTCGTCGAAGGCGCACCTTGGCGTCGCGTTGCGTTCGAGCGCGATGCGGACGGCCGCGTCATCGCGCTGATCGAGTTGACGTCCGACGGCAACGAGGCGCGATGGCGGAAGCAAGCCCCCTGAGCCCACCAGAGCTACGCACTAAACGAATCGACCGAGTGAAGCTCCAAAAAGTGCGCGAGATGCGCGCCGCTTATCGCGCTCGTCGCGTATCCGCTCCGGACGTGGCACAACGTTCGGCCATGGCGTCGACCGGATTGAACTTGCCGGTGATCGGCAAGACGCTGCTGCTTCTTGATCCGCACAGCTCTTGCGTTCAGCAGCTGGGAGGCCCAGTAAAGGGCCCATTGCGGAGCACGTGCCGCACTCGGCCCAGCGCACCGCGGACTGCGAATCGATCCGACCGAAGCCCTGAGAGATCAATAGCGACCGGGCACAGGCGCGCCGAGATGGACTCGATGCTGCGAGCCTGCTGACGAATGAAGCTCTGATGCTCTTTCACGTTTGTCAGCGACGACGCACAGTGCCCGGCAGAGAAATCATTCATTCCCGTTCCAGATATCGTGGGTGGTTAACCAGGAGCCGTCCGGCTGGCGCTCGAGAACATTGAGGTACTTGGCTGTAGAGACGACAGATGCTCCACCTGCATGAGGCGTGAGTCTCACTTCGGCGTGTCCTCTTCCGATAGCAAGGTCTCCGGATACCTTGACCTCCTTATAACCACTGGTCAGTTCCGCGGCGTATTCCTCAAATATGGTCCGATAGTAAGAGGCCACTGCCGGCCTTCCTGTAACGGCAGGTTGGCCTGGCGGCATGAGTATGCCGTCTTCAGCGAAGTGGATGGCGATCGCATCTGCATCGCGTTCATTAAAGGCTTTGGCACGCGCCGCGCTCATGGACTCAATCGCAGCGATATCCTTCGCGCTGTCCGGTTCCGCCTCTTGTCCGCCGTTTGTGACACCGAACGGCAGGAGCCATAAGACAACGTATGTCAGCACAAGACGCCCATATTGTCCTGTGCCTGCTAATGGACGAAGAAAGTCTCGTAGCATATGGGTGTTCTTCCATGACGATGGGGGTTCAGAGATACGACGATGGCTTGGGAGTCAGCGCTTTGGGCTATTGCTGTGACCTGAACGGTGCTGTGTTGATCCATCGCCGAAGCTAGCAGCCCGTGGTGAAAGTAACTGACTTAGATCGATCGCCAGAACTCGCCATGACAGGTATCCTTTCGCACATGGCCATGGGGAAACGCCGACGTCGCCACCGACAGACCACCATGTGGGTGGCGACAAGTGACCTGCCGCGGACCGCGGCGCATCCGTTCTACGAGCGCCTGAACCGCGTGTTGGAGGACGCCGGCTTCGATGCCTTTGTGGAGGAGCAGCTCGGCGTCTGAAATCAGGTCCTTCGCATTGGATATCGCCGCGTCAATGAATGACTCATACTTCCGCTTCGTGAGCAGCATGTTCGCACCTGTCGCAACTGAGTAAGGCCATGAACTCACGCAGGAGGCGACACCGATTTTCTGGGCGTCAGCCGGGTAGCTCAACACGGCTCGTCCTCCTTCCCGTCCCACAAGGATCCTGGTGGTGGATGTTCCGCCGGTTTGCAACCGTCCCGTGATTTCTACCGGCTGAACCGTGATTTCTACCGGCTGACCGCTAGTTCTATCGCTTCAGCGCTACAGACTGTCGATGCGACGACGGCGACCACGTTCTCTGTCAGATCACAAGGAAGCCCTACGGTGATGCTGCAGCGCTCGTCGTAGGTCACCAGTCATGAGATCACGCGTTCTCGCGAGTTGACGCGTTAGCTGAGTCCCCACGAGCCGGACCAAACGTTTTCGGAGATTACGGGGTCCGAAGCACTGCCACAGCGTCGACTCGCGTGGCTCGGCGCATCCCCCTACCTTGGCTCGGAGGAGATCGCCGTCTCGGAGGTGTGCCGCAGTACGCTGTGACGATACCCGTAGACGAAGTACACCACGAACCCAATGGCCATCCAAATCAGTAAGCGCTCCCACGTCTCGGCCGGCAGGCCGAGCATGAGCGCCAGCGACACGATCACGGAAAGTATCGGAATCAGCGGCACGAGTGGTGTCTTGAAGGGCCGCTCGAGATCCGGCCGCCTGTACCTCAGCACGATGATCCCCAGCGAGACAATGACGAACGCCAGGAGCGTACCGATGCTCACGAGCTCGCCGAGGATGTTGATGGGCGTGAAGCCGGCGGCAATGGCCACGGCAACGCCCGTAACGATGGACGTGATGTAGGGCGTCCGGAAACGACTGTGGACTGCGCGCGCCCACGGAGGGAGGAGACCGTCCCTGGCCATCGAGAAGAAGACGCGCGACTGCCCCAGCAGCATGACGACCATCACGGAGCTCAATCCGGCAATGGCGCCCAGCTTCACCAGGAACGGCATGGCTCCCATGAGGCCTGCGAACGACGTTCCAGCGGCTGCCCCTCGTGCGGCGTCTACCGCAACAGCCATCGGTGCCGCGACGCCGAGCTGCTGATATGACACCAAGCCGACCATCACGCCCGACACGAGCACGTACAGCAGCGTGCAGACGATGAGGGACCCCAGAATGCCGAACGGCATGTCGCGCTGCGGATTCCGTGCTTCCTGCGCCGCCGTCGAAACGGCATCGAACCCAATGTACGCGAAAAAGATCACGCCCGCACCGCGCAGAATGCCGCTCCACCCGTACTGCCCGAACTCACCGGTGTTGGGTGGGATGAACGGCTGCCAGTTTGCACCGTTGACGAACATCGCACCCGCCAGGATCACGAGCAGCACGACTCCCACCTTCACCACGACGATCACGGCGTTTGCTGAGGCCGATTCGCGGATTCCAATGACCAGCAGCAGTGTCACGAGGGCAACGATGATCACCGCGGGCAGGTTGAACACTGCCGTGACGATGCCTCCATCCGCGAGCGTCACCTCTGTCCCAGGCGCGGCGCTCAAGTGTGCGGGAAACTGCACACCGAAATCGTGGAGAAAGCTGACCACGTAACCCGACCAGCCGACAGCGACTGTCGCCGCACCGAGCGCGTACTCGAGAATGAGGTCCCAGCCAATGATCCAGGCGATGAACTCGCCCAGCGTCGCGTACCCGTAGGTGTAGGCAGACCCCGCGACCGGCACGGTGGAGGCGAACTCCGCATAACAGAGTCCTGCCAGCGCGCTCGCTGTGCCCGCCAGCACCATGGAGAGCACGATGGCAGGTCCCGCGTGCGCAGCGGCTGCCTGACCCGTCAGCACGAAGATCCCGGTGCCGATGATGGCACCGACGCCCAGTGTGACCAGGTCCAGCGGGCCCAGCACGCGTTTGAGCGAGTGCTCACCTGTCTCTGCCGCTTCCGCTCGGAGCTTGCTGATGGATTTCGTCGCGAATAACGACATTCGAAACCCCCTCACGCGCACCGCCGTACGCCACGACGTCGCGCCAGGAGCAGGTGCGGGCGAAGAAGACGGCATTATATCGTGCGGTCAGGCCGGACGGCGCGTCGCCACCGCCGCGTGGGCATCCCGCACGCGCGTCTCAGCGCGTGAGATCGTCTGGTGCTCGTATCTCCAAGGCGCTGGCCGGCGAGGGTCCTGGTTGTCGCGCCGGGTGTCGGGCCGCGCGGAGCAGCATTGTCGCGGCGTAGACAACCACCACGACCACCAGCCAGCGAACGGCGCTCAGTGGGAGCGACTTGACGAGGTAGGCGGCGATCAGCACACCTGGAATCCCGCCAAGCGCCAATCCACGAGCCGCGCGCCAATCGTAGCTCCCCTTTCGAATGAACTGAAGGCTTCCCACGGGCATGAGGAAAGCACAGGAGCCCATCATGATGGGAAAGGCGGCTGCCGGGCTCATACCCAAGAGGCTGACCATGATCATGGCTGGCGCGTACAGCCCAATGCCGAGTGTCCCTGGAATCACCCGATCATCGACGAGACTCTTCAACTTGAAGACCGATGTGGTTGTGGCAAACGACCCGATACCAAGCGCGTCGAAGAAGTTCGTCACGAGCCCCACTGCGTACATGAGCGGTGATGGCCATGCGGCGCCCGGGCCGGTAGCGCCGCGCACCCGGCGGACGTGGGCCACCCACAGCCAGACCTAAGCAAGGCTGACGGCAGCGAGGGTGAGGAGCAGTGTGGTCTTGGCCATTCTCGAGCCGTCCCCGTCGGCATGAACGTGCACGAATCAGAACGGCTTCGGCCGGGAACCAGTCAAGAGGAGGCACCCGTCCGGTCGCATGCACCGATGGCGCCGCGCCGTACTGGCCCGGCGTTGGGAAGGACTCTAGCCCCCAGTAGCGTCCCACGCCAATGAGAAATTGTGATGCGCCGATTACGACGCTTCCGCGTGCCGCGGCAGGTGACGTCTGCATGCGCTCCAGAGCTGTCACCGTCGGATGCCTAGTCGCCGGCGTCGTAGCCCCGATCTCGATGCGCAACGAAGACAGCGCTAGACGAGCAACGTGTTCCAGCCGTAGAATCGCGGGGCAAGCAACAGGCCAGGCCGTTCGCACCAACCTCTCAATGTACGCTGGCGCAGGCGCTTCGCGGAGGCGATTTCGACCCCTTTCGGACAGGCTGCAGTGAATGAGTGAGCAACTCGCGCCCCACCCGGGGTCGTCGCAGATGCCCCGGTGGAACGTTGGGGCGCTGCCTTCCCCACCACGGTTCACGGCTCGCAGCTGGGCCCTGCTGCTCGGACCAGGGCTTGTGATGGGCGGCGCCGCGATTGGCGGCGGCGAGTGGCTCCTCGGCCCGGTCGTCGCGGCACGCTATGGCGGCGCGCTCCTCTGGCTCGCGACGCTGTCGATCCTCGGACAGGTCGTCTACAACCTCGAGATTAGCCGGTACACGCTGTACACCGGCGAGCCGATCTTCGTCGGAAAGTTTCGGATGCTGCCAGGACCCAAGTTCTGGCTGTGGGCGTACGTCCTGCTCGACTTCGGCTCGCTGTTCCCCTATCTCGCCGCCAATGCCGCGACACCGCTTGCGGCGGTCATGCTCGGACGCATTCCGAGCGCGACCGGCACCTTCACGATCGTGGGGCAGACGTGGACGGACCTGGGCCTGCTCCAACTGCTCCGATACGTGTGCTTCCTGCTCGCGATCGTCCCGTTGGTATTCGGCGGCAAGATCTACAACTCGCTGAAAGCCGTGATGTCGTTCAAGATCGTGGTGGTCCTGGGATTTCTGATGATTCTCGCGATCTTCGAATCCACCGCGGCAACCTGGAAGGAGATCGGGACTGGGTTGTTCAAGTTCGGGACCGTGCCGATCGAACGATCCGAGGATCTGAACAGCAACGGCCGGCTCGATCCGGGTGAAGACTGGGACGGTGACGGGCGTCTCGATCAGATCGAGCCTCTCCTCCCACCGACGATCGATAGCAACAACGATGGCAGGCCCGACCGCTGGGCCGACCAAGACGGCGACGGCATACCGGATCGGTTCGTCGACGTCGACGGCGACGGCATTCGAGATGGCGACAACGTCGACAACGTGTTTCTGGCGGTCATCGAAGGCCGCGGCCTGCCGACCATCGAATGGAGCATGATCGGCTTTCTCGCGGCCCTCGCGGCCATCGCTGGCAGCGGCGGGCTGACGAACACCACGATCTCGGCGTATACCCGCGATCAAGGATGGGGCATGGGACATCTCGTCGGCGCCGTCCCAAGCGTCGTCGGCGGCCGACAATTGAAGCTTTCGCACGTCGGCACGGTCTTTGAGATCACCCCCGAAACGGCGGCGCGCTTCCGCGGCTGGTACCGTCACGTGCTGCGCGACCAGCTCGGCGTCTGGATGCCGGCCTGCTTTCTCGGCGTCGCGCTCCCCAGCATGCTGTCGGTTCAGTTTCTCCGGCGAGGCACCGAAGCCACGGACTGGTCGGCCGCGGCGATGACAGCCGATGCCGTCTCGTCTGCCGTGGATCCCTCGGTGGGTCCCCTCTGTTGGTTCCTCACGCTGTTTTGCGGCTTTCTCGTCCTGGCGCCAAGCGCCGCGACGACAGCCGACGGCTTTCTGCGCCGGTGGGTCGACGTCTTCTGGACGGGCAGCGCGCGGCTACGCAAGCTGGACCCGCACAAGATCCGTCACGTGTACTTTGCTGTTCTTTGCGGGTACGCAGTGTTCGGCGTGTGCTCGTTGGCGCTCGCCCCACCAGCCAAGCTGATTTTGTGGGCCACCACGATCTACAACTACGCACTCGGCGTCAGTTGTTGGCACACACTCGCCGTCAACGTCACGCTCCTGCCTTCCGAGCTGCGACCTGGCTGGGGAACACGGGTCACTTTGGTCTGCACCGGGCTGTTCTTCACGGTGTTGGCGGTCATCACGACCCTTGACAACCTGGGTCTGCTGTAGGAGCGAGGTGCTTGGCGAGTGGACCACCGACGCGCATTGGGAAGGAGATGACGAGGATGGCCGAGCGCAAAGGACACGTCCGGAGAACGACGGAATGACCGGCCCTGGTAGCCATCCGGCCACCCTTCGCCCCGACGGCGCGGGGGATGCATCGGTGCTTCCGGCGGATCACGGCGAGCTGCCGCGCTGGAGCGTCGCCGACCTGCCCGCGCCGCCGCTCTTCGGCGTGCGCAACATGTTCCGGGTGATCGGTCCCGGCGCGATCATGGCCGCAACCTCGATCGGCGGGGGCGAGTGGCTCGTGGGACCTGCGGCAGCCGTCAAATACTCGTCGG
>WHTZ01000090.1:0-650 GCA_009377495.1 Luteitalea sp. | reverse complement strand
CGATTTTCCTGATCGCCACGATCGCCATCGTGCTCCAGGTGTTCTTCAATCTCGAGGCAATTCGCTACACGCTGTACACGGGCGAGCCGATCTACGGTGGGATCATGCGTCTCAAGCCGGGGCCACGGTTCTGGGCAGCCTTCTACGGGGTGCTCGGCTTCTTTCAGCTCGGGTGGCCCGCGCTGGCCGGCAGCGCGGCGGCGACCCTGCTCGGCGCCTGGATGGGACGCATGCCGGGCGCACCAGATCAATCCACACAGGCGTGGGTCACCACGGGGCTCATCGTGGCCGTCGTCCTGATTCTCTCCTTTGGCGGCACCATCGAGCGGATGCTCGAGTACTTCGCCTGGACGATGCTGGGCGTCGTGTTCCTGTTCCTCGTCGTGGTGAACGTGGCGTTCGTGCCGCTGTCGCACTGGGCGCAGACGTTCGTTGGATTCTTCAGCTTTACCGGTCTGCCGCAGCCCATCGACTGGGGGCTCATCGGCGCGCTCGCGGCCACGGCGGGGTCCGGCGGCCTCGGCAACCTCACGGTGACCAACTGGATTCGGGACAAGGGCTTCGGCATGGGCTCGAAGGTGGGGGCGATCCCGAGTGCGGTGGGCGGCCATCAGATCCAGCTATCGCACGTCGGTGTCGTCTTCCCCGCC
>WHTZ01000008.1 GCA_009377495.1 Luteitalea sp. | reverse complement strand
GGCCACGCTGACGGCCCCGGACGCCCCGATTGGCCAGCGCCTCTCGGCAGCGATGGCGAAGGTCGGCGAGAACATGGCGGTCCCCCGGACCGCACGTTTGGCCGGTGACTACATCGCGAGCTATATCCACTTCGACAAGATTGGCGTGCTCGTGGCGTTTGGTGGGGTGGACGATTCGACCGCTTCGGCAGACGCGTTCACCACCTTCGCCAACGAGATCGCCATGCAGGTGGCGGCGGCGAGCCCGCTCTACGTGAGCCGGGAAGAAGTGCCGACAGAAGCGCGCGAGAGGGAGAAGGGCATCTACCGCGCGCAGCTCGAAGGCTCTGGCAAGCCCGCGGCCGTCCTCGATCGCATCGTCGAGGGCAAGCTCGGGAGCTTCTACGAGCAGGTCGTGCTGCTCGATCAGCCGAGCATTCGTCCCGAGAAGAGTAAGCTCAAGGTGGCGGATCTGGTGGCCGAGGTCGCTAAGGTCACGGGCCACCCCGTCCGTATCGTGGAGTTTGCTCGTTTCAAAGTGGGCGAAGGTTAGCCAAGAGCAAGGGGCGAGGGGCCAGGGGCGAGGTCCAAGGGCTGTCTCAGGCTCGAGGTTCAAGGTGAGAGGCTCATCCACCTGGTGGTCGGCGTAAGCGGCCGGGCATCTCGAACCCCCACCTCAAGCATCGAACCTTGCAACTTGCACCTGAGGCAGCCCTTGGACCTCGCCCCTGGCACCTGACCCCTGTCTTTTAACCCCTGACCCCTTATAATCCGCCTGCCATGTCCGTTCCGGCCTATCACCGCGTCCTGCTCAAGCTCTCCGGCGAAGCTTTGATGGGTGACCAGGGATTTGGTGTCGACCCTGGGGTCGCCGCGCAGATCGCCACCGAAGTCGCCGAGATCCAGCGACTCGGCGTGCAAACCGCCATCGTCATCGGCGGCGGCAACTTCTTTCGCGGGGTCCAGGCGAGCGTCATTGGCATGGATCGCGCCACCGCGGACTACATGGGCATGCTGGCCACGGTCATCAACGCGCTGGCGTTACAGGACGCGCTCGAGAAACAGGACGTCGTGACGCGCGTCTTGACGGCCATCGAGATGCGGGCAGTCGCCGAACCGTTCATCCGGCGGCGCGCGGTACGCCACCTCGAAAAGGGTCGCGTGGTGGTCTTCGCCGCGGGCACGGGCAATCCCTATTTCACGACCGACACGGCAGCCGCACTGCGCGCGATGGAGATCCGGGCAGACGTCATCATGAAAGCCACCAAGGTCGACGGCATCTACTCCGCCGACCCTCTCGTGGAACCGAACGCGCGCCGCTACGAGAAAATCTCGTATTTGCAGGTGCTCGAGCAGGGACTCAAAGTGATGGATGCCACGGCCATCTCGCTCTGCATGGACAACCACCTTCCCATCATCGTGTTCGATCTCCGGAAGAGAGGCAACATGCGGCGCGCGGTCATGGGGGACCATATTGGGTCGATGGTGCAGGCCTAAAAGCAGGGGCAAGGGGCGAGGGAAAGTAGGGCGCGGCTTTAGCCGCGCCGCGATACAACTACCGAGCTGTGAGGAGATGAGCGATGGAAGCCAGCGATCTCAAGGCTCTGTATGAGGAGGCAGGAAAGCGTATGGACGCGGCGGTCGAGCACTTGCGGCGCGAGCTCGCCGGCGTGCGCAGCGGTCGTGCGTCCACGGCGTTGCTCGACGGGGTACAAGTCGAGGCCTACGGGGCGACGATGCCGCTGAACCAGGTCGCGGCGCTCTCCATTCCCGAGCCGACGCTGATCGTTGCGCAGCCGTTCGACCCGTCGCTGCTGGCAGCGATCGAGAAGGCCATCCGCGCCGCCAACTTGGGTCTCAATCCCTCCAATGACGGCAAGCTCGTGCGGATTCCATTGCCACCGCTCACCGATGAGCGGCGTAAGGACCTCTCACGCCACGTGCACAGGCTGGCTGAAGAGGGGCGCAACGCGACCCGACAAGTCCGCCGTGATGCGAACGATCGACTCAAGAAGCTGCTCAAAGATCGCCTCGTCTCGGAGGACGACGAGCGGCGCGGGCTGGATGAAGTGCAGAAGATCACTGACCACCACATCCGCGAGATCGACGACCTCCAGAAAAAGAAGGACCATGACTTGCTCGGCAAATGAACCCTCCTGAGCTGCTGGGTCCGCTCAGACATGATCGGCATTCTCTTCACCGGCGGCACCATCTCCATGCAGTTGGATGCGCGCACGGGCTCAGCGATCCCGGCGCTCGGCAGCAACGACATTCTCGCGCTCGTGCCTGGCATGGACACGATCGCGGCTGTCGAGGTCGAGGATGTGGCACGCTTGCCGGGGCCGCACGTCACACCCGAGCACATGTGGCGGTTGGCGCAGCGGACGGCGGCATGGCTCGAGCGTGCGGAAGTCGACGGCATCGTCGTCACACACGGCACCGACACGTTGGAAGAGACGGCCTACTTTCTCGACGTGGCGCTCATCTCTCCCAAACCTGTCGTGTTGGTCGGGGCAATGCGGACGGTCTCGGAGCCGAGCTGGGATGGACCGTTGAACCTCCTCAACGCGGTGCGCGTAGCCACCGCTTCCGCCTCGCGACGCCGAGGCGTCCTCGTCGCCATGAACGAGCAGATCCTGGCGGCAGCCGAGGTCCAAAAGGTCCACACCGAAGCCGCGAGCTCGTTTCAAGCGCGCGAGTTCGGGCCCCTCGGCGTCGTGGATGCGGGCGACGTCTTGTACACACGCAGCTCTCCGCAGCTTTCGGCGTGGCGTGATCCACGGTCGGAGGCCTGCTTGCGCGTCCGCGGCATCGAGACGCGCGTCGATCTCGTCAAGGCCGTCGCCGGTGGCGACGCGCGCTTCATCGATTGCAGCCTCGCGAGCGGCGCGCGCGGTCTGGTCGTCGAAGCGATGGGACGCGGCAACGTTCCACCTCCGATGCAGGCCGGTATCGAACGTGTCATCGCGGCAGGCTTACCGGTCGTGATCACGTCTCGCTGCGGGGCCGGTAGCGTGCGGGAGCGGTACGGTTACGAAGGAGGCGGGCACGAGCTGCGCGAGATGGGTGCCATGTTCGCCGGGCGCTTGTCCGGATTGAAGGCGCGGATGCGGTTGATGATCGCGCTGGGTTATTCCTCTGACCTGCATGACATCAGCCAGATATTCGAATCGGCTGAGCAACGCGGCTGAAGCCGCGCCCTACTCGTCGCCGAAGCCTATACCCACCGCGCGTGCGGTTCGAACGACATCGCCGTCGGGCGGCACGAGCTTGGTGCGGCCGACAACGTCCGCAAGCGGAACCGTCCCGACGTCCGGCGGGTGAAACGCAACCATCTTCCCCGTCTCGCCGGCGAGCAACAGCTCCACGGCCATTGCGCCCAAGCGCGTCGCGAGCATCCGGTCGTAGCTGGTCGGTGCACCGCCTCGCTGCAGGTGTCCGAGCACAACGCTGCGGGTTTCCTTCCCGGTGAGCGTCGCAATTTGCGACGCGACGACTTGGCCGACACCGCCAAGCCGTTCGAGATGCCCCCCGCGCGCCTCCTCCTGCACGGTTGCCCTGCCGCCCTTCGGCTTGGCACCTTCGGCGACGACCACGAGGCTGAACCGCGCACCCCGCTCCTCGCGCGCGCGGATTCGGTCGCCGACCTTCTCGATGTCGTACGGAATCTCCGGCATGAGGATCACATCCGCGCCACCAGCCACGCCGGCGTACAGCGCAATCCATCCGGCATACCGTCCCATCACCTCGACGACCATGACACGATGGTGCGCCTCGGCCGTGACGTGCAGCCGATCGAGCGCATCGGTCGCAAACGCCACGGCCGTGTCGAAGCCGAAGCAGTTCGACGTGCCGACGATGTCGTTGTCGATCGTCTTGGGAACGCCGATCAGCGGCACGCCGCGCTTGGAGAACTCGTGCGCAATGCCAAGTGTGCCGTCACCGCCAATGACGACCATCGCGTCGAGCCCCAACGTATGGAATGTCTCGATGCACCGTGACGAGAAGTCGACGGCGTTGTCACCGATCGGATAGCAGAACGGGTTGCCGCGGTTGGTCGTGCCGAGAATCGTGCCCCCCAAGCGCAGGATCCCCGTCACGTCCTTCGGTGTGACGATGCGGGACCGACTCGGATCGATCAGCCCGTCGAAGCTGTCCTCGATGCCGACACACTCGATGCCGTGATTATGGGAAGCCTTGACAACGGCACGAATGACCGCGTTGAGACCAGGGGCATCGCCACCGCCCGTGAGCACGCCCAGTCGCCCAACCTTCAGCATACCCGTCCGTTCCAACGCGGGGTGGGAGCCGTGCTGTCGCGTCAGGCGCATTCTGTCATTGTCCTATATATCTCTCGTGCGACGCTGAAGTACCGGGAGAAAGGAACCGGGTACCTTTCCTGGAGTGTTGCGCGTGGAAAAGGGACCCGGTTCCTTCTTCTCTAGTGTCCCGTCGTGGCCTCTTAGCGTGAACGCGTCAGGGCGTCCCAGATGGCCGCTCCGCCACCGCCAACGGCCGTGCCGATGAGAGCACCCTTCTTGCCGCCAGTGGCGCCACCCACACCGGCGCCAATGGCGGCCGATGAGCCAATGATGACCGCGCTCTTCTGCCACGAGCGCTTGCTGCGGTCGCCTTCAGGCCGACGTTCGTAGACGACGCGCGGTTCCGGCTCTGGCTGCGCCACAGGCTCGTAGACCGCAGGCACGGCCCCAGCCGGCCGGGCAGCCTCGGCGGTACCGACGGCTGGCGGCAGGCCCGTCGTAGCGCTCGGTGCGTGGACGTGTGGCTGGGACTGGGGTGGCCAAGCTTGGTACGCTGCCGGGGGCGCACCGTACGCGGCGGCCGGGTCGGTGCCGGCGTACGGCTGTACGGCCGAGGTCGCTGACTGCGCCGTTGTAGGCACACACTCAACCTGCGATGCCGTCTGGCCGTTCACGACCGTCTGCCGAATCAGCGCGTGCTCCCCCGCCTGGCATGACACCAGCATGGGAGCGCCTGCCGGTCCTGCTGCAGTTTGGCTTGCCTCGAGCGCGCGCGCTTCTGCGCTGCTGCGGCATGCCGCTGCCGTCGCGACCACCAGCAGGCCGAGCACACCGACCGCCGCGACACCAGTCGCGCGAGCGCCCTTACGCGTCATCGCACTCTTGATAGCATTCAACGTCATGATGACACCTCCTCGCGTCAACGTCCCTCCCGCTTCTCTCTGCACCAAGACGCGTGCCAACGAGCGTCCTCGGGCGAACGACCGGTTTAGCGGACTGCCGAACGCGCGGCCTAAAAGGCCGCGCGCTACGTACCTGGCTCACCCAGCGAACTGTCCTCTTTTTGCACCTCCCCCCGTCGACGGTGCTACACTGAGAGTCTTGGTGATCGGGGCTTGCGCTACAATTCCAAAGAGTGGGCGGCTAGCTCAGTTGGGAGAGCGCCGCGTTCGCAACGCGGAGGTCGGGAGTTCGAGCCTCCTGCCGTCCACCAGCCTTCGCTTCCGCGAGCCTAGGCCTTCGCTTCGCTTCGGCTAGGCTCGCCGGAGCCACCCATCGGTGCCTGGCCACACCTCACTCAATCCCGATCGAACAGTGCACCTGCCACGGATGTGACCGCGGCTTCCAAGTGGTGGTCTTTCTTCACGGAGGCACGCTATCTTTCGGATTCGCCGGAAGGACCCCTCGCTCTTACCTGCGTTTCGCCAGCTCGGGCGCCTCGCGAGCATTCGCGGCGACCTGGGTGAAGCGCTCGCCTTCGACGCGTTCGCCTCGCGCCTGGCCGCCATACATGCGGGTCCGTGGCCCTCCTGCGAGGAGCTGGCAACGCTCGCCGCAGGCGCTGATCATACGCGCGAGCGCCTCGTCGAGCTGTGTACGGCTGTCGCGGATCAGGGCGCCGACCAAACGATCGCCGCGGAGCTCGCACGGTTGCCCGCGGACCTCGTCAGCCTCGCCCGCACGCCTGGCTTTGATTTCTCGCATCTCCATCGCCTGGCGCGGGATCTCGACGCGACGACCTTCGCCGATTTCGCGGGTCTCTGCGCGAGCGGCCCACCCGACGAGGCGGACCTCGTGCAACGACTTCGCACCACGTTGCCAGGGCTCCGCCGCCATCGTCGGCGAGTGCCGCTGGGTCGTGCGGTCGAGGTCGCTGACACGCTGCACGCCGCCCTCGAGCATCCGGCGGCGCACATCCTCGCCTGTCAACCCGTCGGGAGCCTCCGCCGGTACGACGCAACGGTCGGCGATATCACACTGCTCGTCGCCGTGCCCGACCCCAACGCCTGGCTCGGGCGCGTGCTCGACCAGCTGGCCGCGGCCGACATTCGACATCGTGGCCGGCGATCCGCCACCGTGCTCGTTCAGGGCGAGGAAGTAACGCTGCGCGCGGTCCCGCCCGAGGAGTTGGGCTGCGCCCTGGTCTGGTACACGGGATCGCGCGCGCACGTGGAACAGCTCGGTCGGCGGGCGCGCGCGCGCGACCTGCTGCTCACGCCCACGGCGCTGCTCGATCCACGAGGATATCCACAGCTCTGCTCCACTGAGGCCGCGGTTTACGACGCACTCGGCCTGCCGTGTATTCCCCATGAGCTCCGACACGGCGACGACGAGATCGCGCGTGCCGAGCGCGGTGATCTACCGGCGTTGGTGGCCCGCACGCACATCTGCGGCGATCTCCACCTGCACAGCCTGTGGAGTGACGGCCGCGATCCGATCGAGCGGATGCTCCGGTCTGCGCGACGCCTGGGTTACGAGTATGCGGCGATCACGGATCATTCGCAGAGCGCGGCCGCATCCCGTGTACTGACCGTCGACCGCCTCGAGCGCCAGCGCGACGAGGTCGCTGCCCTACGCGAACGCTTCCCGGGCTTCGGGATTCTACACGGCGCCGAGGTCGACATTCTCCCCAACGGCCGTCTCGACTTCCCGGACGAGGTGCTCGCACGACTCGACATCGTCTTGGCGTCGCTGCACGACGATGCGGGTCAGGACCGAGCGCGCCTCACCGCCCGATACGTGGCGGCCATTCGCCACCCACTCGTCAACGTCATCACGCACCCCACCAATCGGCTGGTCGGCCGCCGCAGCGGCTACGATGTCGATTTCGACCAGCTCTTCGACGCCGCAGCGCGCACGGGAACGGCGCTGGAAATCGACGGCGCACCCGGTCACCTCGACATGGACGACGTGTTGGCGCGGCGCGCGGTCGCGGCTGGCGTCACAATCGTCATCAACAGTGACTGCCACATGGCCGAGCGGCTCGGACGCCAGATGGAGTTTGGTGTCGGCACGGCCAGACGGGCTGGCGTGATGCCAGCGGCCGTGCTGAACACGCGCCCGCTCAATGAAGTGCGGGCGTTCATTGCGCGGAAGCGTGCTGCCCGCGGGGCCTAAGGGCCCCGCGCTACGTACCCAAAATCATCTGTAGCGCGCGGCCTTCAGGCCGCGCGGGCAGACAAATGTAGAAACTCAGAGGCCCGACCTTCAGGTCGGGCCCTGTGCTATCATCCGGCCAGTGGCGAGAAGAGCCATGTTTTCGAGGATTTCAGCGAGCCTCGGTTTGACGTTGATCATCTGCGTGGTGTCGACCGCCCCCGCAGCGCAGACCGCACGAGATCAGACGGCCGAGAGTCTCGCCCGCCAGGTCCAGGCGCACTATGACAACGTGCGCGACTTCACCGCTGATTTCGAGCAAGCTTATCAAGGTGGCGTGCTACGCCAGCGAACGGTCGAGCGTGGGCGCGTGGCCATCAAGAAGCCAGGCCGCATGCGCTGGGAGTACACCGATCCCGAGCGCAAGCTCTTCGTGTCGGACGGCAGCCAGGTCTACTCGTACGTGCCCGCCGACCAGCAGGTCATGGTGCAGGCGCTGCCCGAAGGGCATCGAGCGACAACCCCCGTCCTATTTCTGTCGGGTCACGGTGAGCTGCTTCGCGATTTCACGGTGGAAACGGCAAACGGCGGTCCGTGGCCATCGGATGCCCATGCGCTCAAGCTCACGCCGAAGAAGCGCGAGCCCGAGTACGAGTGGCTGGTGCTCGTGGTCGATACCAAGAGCCTCGTGCTCCGTCAGCTCGTGACCCGCGACGGACAAGGTGGCACGTCGACGTTCACTTTCACCAACCTGCGCGAGAACGTGGGACTCCCCGACGATCGGTTCGTCTTCAAGATCCCGCGGAATGCCGATGTCATTAGGCAAGGCTGACGTGGAACAGGAGCGGACCGCTCATGTCGGGCACGCGCGAGCACCGCGTCAAGCGGCGCCTCTCTGGCGGCTCACGTTCGCGCTGCTCGTGGGCGTGACCGCGGCATCGTGCGCCACGAGTGCGGCGCTCCGCAAGGGCCAGGACGCGGAACGCCTGGGCGAGTACGACCGTGCCGTCGTCGAGTACACAAGGGCCGTGCGCGATCGACCGGACAATACCGACGCACGTGCGGCGCTCCAGCGCGCTCGCCTGCGCGCGGCCGCCGACCACTTCCAGCGCGGCCGCCGGTTTGCGGGGGCCGGTCGGCTCGACGAGGCGCTCATCGAGTACCAGCTTGCCGCAGACCTCAACCCCGCTGGTGGCGACATCGACAAGGCGCTCCGCGACACGCGCACGAAGCTGAAGGCGAAGCTGACGGTCCGTGACGGAGACAAGACGGCGCTGGAGTCGCTCGTCGAGCGCGCACGCGCCCTGTCGGTCACTGCCGCGGACTTGCCGACGGGTATCGAGCTACCGGATTCGTTGGTATTTCGGGACGCGTCCAGCCGCGACATCTACACGGCGATCGCCCGCTTCGCTGACATCAATGTCGTGTTCGACCCGGCGTTCCGCGACGCGCCTCTCTCGATTGATCTGCGCAACACATCGCTGCAGGCGGCCCTCGACTCGCTGTCGAAGAGCACGGGTCATTTCTACCGTTCGACGGCTGACAACACGATCACGATCGTTCCCGACACCGCGGCCAAGCGCCGGGAGTACGATGAGGATGTCATCCGCACGTTCTACTTGAGCAACGCCGACCTCAAGGAAACGATGGATCTCCTGCGCATCGTGATTGACAGCCGGCGAATATCTGTTGTGACGGCGACCAACGCCATCACCATCAGCGACACGCCGGAGCGCATCGAAGCCGCCGGACGCATCATCAGTGCCGTCGACAAAGCTCGTGCCGAGGCGGTCATCGATGTCGAGCTGATTGAGGTGGACCGCCAGCACTTCAAGGAATACGGCCTCCAGCTCGCGTCCCCGGGCGGCGCCGGACCATCCGGCAGCGTCGGGGTCGGGAGCGAAGAGGAGTCGGTGACGCTCGAGGACCTCCGCACGCTCAGTCGCAGCGACATCCTGTTCACCGGTTTGCCACGGTTGTTCTATCGCCTCCTCAAGGAGGACTCACAGACGCGCGTGCTCGCCAACCCGCAACTTCGCGCGTCCGATGGCGTGGTGGCAGAGGCCGTCTTCGGCGAGGAAGTGCCCGTGCCGAACGTCTCGTTTGCGCCGATTGCGGCTGGCGGCGTCGCACAGCAAGACATTACTTCGATCGAGTTCCGTCAGGTCGGCGTTGGCATCAAGATCACTCCGCGCACGCACCACAACGACGACGTCTCGCTCGAGCTCGAGATCGACGTCGCGAGCTTGGCCGGCACCGGGTTCGCCGGCGTCCCCATCTTTGGCAACCGAAGGATCAGCACAACCCTCCGCTTGCGCGACGGCGAAACCAGCATGCTCGGCGGACTGATTCGCGACGATGAGCGGACCGTGCTGCGTGGTATGCCCGGGCTCAGCGACCTTCCCATCATCGGGCGTCTCTTTGCCGCCAACGAGAAGGAAGCGCAGCAGACCGACATCGTCTTGATGATTACGCCGCGGATCGTGCGGGTGCTCGATCTCACCGAGGACGATCTGCGACCGTTCCGACTCCGCGCCGACGCGCGCAGCCGCGGCGATGATCTGTTGTCCTCGCCAGCGGAGCCGCGCGAGCCCGCGGCCGAGCCGCAGGCGATCCCCCCGAGGGAGGAGCAGGTGCCGGAGGATCCCTCGGCGGTGCCGGACGAAGAGCCCATTCTGTCGCCGCTGCCAGGCCCAGGTCCCACCACACCGACCGGGCCTGCCGGCACGCCTCAACAGCCGCCGGAGCCCAAGAAGCCACCACGCAAGCCGGACGGCACGTGACTGGCCTCCGTCACGATTCCCGCTGGACTTGTGCACCGATGGAAGTGAGGCGCTCGACCAAGCGCGCGTAGCCGCGCTCTACCGTCTCGAGCGGCGCGACGCGGCTCTCCCCTTCGGCC
Organism: Luteitalea sp.; assembly: GCA_009377495.1. Taxonomy (GTDB): domain Bacteria; phylum Acidobacteriota; class Vicinamibacteria; order Vicinamibacterales; family Vicinamibacteraceae; genus WHTT01. The sequence continues at coordinate 131,840 of WHTZ01000008.1, read as the reverse complement.
GCGAGCGCCGCGGCAATGAGCGCCATGCCAGATCGCAGGTCGCGGCTGTCGAGATCGCGGCCTCTGAGTGGCGTCCGGCCCGTGACGACAATGCGGTGGGGATCACAGAGAAAGAGGTCGGCCCGCATTCCACTGAGCTGCTCGAGCGCGAAGAGACGCAGCTCGTACATCCAGTCGTGAATGAGTGTGCGCCCCTCAGCCTGTGTGGCGAGGACCGTGATCAGGCTGACCATGTCGCTGGGGAAGCCGGGCCAGAGGCCGGTCACGAGGCGACGAATGGCGACGCAGGACGACCTTGCAACATGGAGCACGCCGTCATCATCCACGCGACAGTCGACACGCATGCGCTGCATGACCGATGTGATGGGCTCCAGATCATCGGGCTCGGCGCCCGCAATCTCGACGTCGCCACCCGTCACGGCGCCAAGCACTGCCCAGCTCCCCGCCTCGATGTAGTCGCCGCGCAACGTGTGGGTGGCGCCACGACGCGTTCGCGTACCCTGGACACGGATCTGCGGGGTTCCCTCGCCTTCCAGCGCAACACCCATGGCCCGCAGGAACCGGCAGAGCTCGACGACGTGCGGCTCGCAGGCAGCGTGCCGGATCTCGGTCACACCTTCCGCCGCTGCCGCTGCAAGCAGCGCCGCTTCGGTCGCGGTGACGGACGCTTCATCCAGATAGAAAGACGCACCAATGAGGCCGCCCTTCGGCGCCTCGAACGCGTGACCGCTGCCCTCGGCCGGCAGCTCGCGTGCGCCGAGCGCCGTGAGCGCCTGCACGTGGGTGTCGATGGTGCGGCGCGTGGGAAAGTCGCCGCCAGGCGGCGCAAGCTTCACCCGACCTTGGCGAGCGAGCAGCGGTCCGAAGACCAGCACGGAGCCACGAAGACGGCCGACGAGTTGCGGATCCGGCTGATCGCTCGCCAGCGTCGCGCAACAAATCGTGACGTCCGTCGTGTCAGCACCGCTGACCTCCGCTCCCAACCCGCGCAACAGATCGAGCATCGCCTGAACGTCACGGATGCGAGGCACGTTGTGCAGCGTGCACGGCTCATCCGTGAGGAGACACGCCGCAATGAGCGGCAGTGCCGCGTTCTTGTTGCCCTCCACGTCGATGCGACCGCGCAGCGGCCGCCCGCCAACGATACGTAAGGTAGACATTCCTTAGATTCGTGCCTCGTGCCTCGTGCGGTCTTTCATGGCTCCTCGCCGTAGTTGAAGAGAGTCGTGGCCCTTGCGATCGCGCTGTTCAGTGTCGGATCAATCAGGGCCCGATGGAAGACCGGTCGGGCCGGAAGAGCGTCGCGAACCCGCTCGTAGAGCGCCACCGCCGGCTGGTTGCGATCCATGGAGGACGGATAGCAGAGCCCCTCGATGGCCGGGTAGTCCTCGTAGATTCGCAATGACCACGCCCTGGCTCGATCACGCCGTCCGGAGCACAATGCCATCGAGGCGCCCGCCTTCGTGGGCCAGGTGCCCATGAGATCCAGCAGCGACACGGAGCGAGTCAACTCGAAGCCGACCAGCCACGGCCGCTTTCTCGAGCGCTTGATTGTCCGGGTGTGCTGGAACACCTCGGCAAAGCACGTGTAGATGCGCAACGCGCCATCCATGATTCCCCTGGCTTGTCGGCGAGCAGGGCTGGAATGCTGGTCGAATCGCATGCTCGGTACAGGTCCGAAGTGCCGGAATCCGCTCCACCCAACTGGATGAGGTCCGTCCCGAAAATAGATCCGCCATACGAGCGTCCCCTCGCGGAGTCGCTTGACGCCCGGGGGAAAGCGCGCCGCAAGCTGTCCCCGAGACGGTGGCGCGGGAAGTTTGGGCACTACAGGGCCGCGGCGAGCTCAGCTGCTGCCTCGGGCGGATTCCCTCCGAGAAGCCACTGCAGGGGGGTTAGCGGGCGTTCTTCATCGTCGCGCGTGAAGAGGTCCGGATTCCGGGTGCTGAACCAGCGGACAACGGCGAGCATGCCGAGGTCCGGCGGGAGGCTTCTCAGCACGACCCCCACGCCAGGCACGAGCCCGTCGTCTAGGAACTGGAACGCCGGCAGAAGCCACGTGTTGCCCTCCTTCAGACCGTAGAGAGACCGCTCGGCCAGTCGCTGCCGGATTCGACTCGCGTTGACGCCGAGACGCCGACTCGCCTCTTCCACGCTGAGGCTGGTCATCCGCAACTGCCGGTACGCCGCAGCGACTCGACCGTTGACAACGCGCACCTCCTCCTCGGACACCGGCTCGACGCCACCCTTCACGAGCGCGGCCTCTTCGGGCGCCGTGAGCGTCGCGCTCTCATCCTCGAGGAGCGAAGGGCCCAAGAAGCGCAACTTCAGATGGTCCCCTTCCACGTCGACGAGCGCGACCGAGCCGCGATCGAGGGTGCGATCCTGCTTCAAAGCGGAGGGAAACGGAATCGCGACCTCGCGCACCACCGACGCCAACGGTGACGGCCGCCGCGTGCTCCGATCGTGCACCGTGCGGGATATCACCCTTCGACCCTTACGACGCAAGCGCCTCATGCTTCTACCTTAACGAAGAATAGCGTCGTTAGCAACAGTTAATTAGTCAACCACGACCAGGGTGGAGTGGGCGGCTTTAGCCGCGCCTGGCGCCCCTAAAGGGGCGCCCTACCCTCCCTTCTTTCGTGTTCTTCGTGTTCTTCGTGTTCTTCTATGTGGTTCAACGCCCTGGGGACTTGCCGCTGATTCCGAAATCGCCGAGGTACACGATCTCCTCGCGGAGCGTGATCCCCGTGGCTGCCGCAACGCCGTCGCGGCATTTCTCGACCAGCGCACGGATGTCCGCAGCAGAGGCGGCACCGTCCGAGACGAAGAAGTTGCCGTGCACGGCTGAGACCTGGGCGCCGCCCAGGTGAAAGCCCTTGAGACCCGCGTGATCCACCAACGCACCCGCTGACCGTGGTACACCTGGCGGCAAGGGTCCATCGTCCGGGTGCGGGTTCTGAAAAATACAACCGGCGCTGGGCATGTGCAGCGGCTGCGTGCGTTTGCGATACGTGAGCGACGCGCGCGCCACCCGGCGAAGGACCTCCGGATCGCCGCGCTCCACCTTGAAGGTGACGGCAAGCACGACCTCACCCGTGTGCTGGACGCGGCTGGTGTCGTAGCCGAACCTCATCTCACCGACGGGCAGTTCATTCGTACGACCGTCACGCGTCGCCAGCAGCACCGAGTCGACGATCTCACTCATGAGACGGCCCTGGAAGTGCGCGTTACCGTGGATGGCGCCTCCAACGGTGCCAGGCGTCCCTGCCCAAGCTTCGAGACCAGCGAGCCCGCGGGCAATCGTCCAGCGCACCAGGCCGTTGATGGTCACGCCTGCCTCGGCGCGCACGCGATTCGGCTTCACGAGATCGATGGCGCCACCGTGAACGCGCACCACGAGCCCGCGCAGGCCCGCGTCGCTTATGAGCACATTCGATCCGCCACCAAGCATCGTCACAGGGACACCAGCGTCGCGCGCCAGCTCGAGTACCGCGAGCATCTCGGCCGACGATCGCAGCTCCACGAAGAGATCCGCTGGGCCGCCAACCTTGAAGGTGGTGTATGGCCCGAGCGCCACGTCTGCACGTACGCGCCTGCCATCGAGATGTTCGACGAGTCGCTCGCGGAGGCTTGCAAGGGTGTGCATCGTGATTGGTGGCATCAGGTTCGCGCAGAGATGGTACTCGGTCCCATTATAATGAGCGCGATTCGAGCAGGCTGGAGACTGTGGACAATCTCGCCATCGCGCACGTTCTCAACGAGATCGCTGATCTGCTCGAGATCAGAGATGAAAACCCGTTCCGGATCCGCGCTTACCGCAATGCCGCCAGTGCCGTGACAGACTCCGGCGAGCGAATTGCCGACCTGACCGATCCAGCGCTCCGCCAGATTCCGGGCATCGGGAAGGACATCGCCGGCCGCATTCGTGAGCTCGTGGAAAGCGGCCAGTGCCGTTATCACCAGGAGCTGCTGGCGGAGTTCCCACCCGGCGTACTCGACCTGCTGCACCTGCAAGGGATCGGACCGAAGACCGTGGCGTTACTGTACGGGTCGCGCCGCATTCAGTCGGTCGACGAGCTCGAGCAGGCCGCGCGCGGGGGCGCGCTCCGTGGCCTTCGAGGGCTGGGCCCAAAGAAGGAGCAGCTCATCCTCAAAGCCATCGATGAATGGCGCCGGCACGCAGGTCGACATCTCACACCGGACGCTTGGGAGGTCGCGACTGGCGTCGTGGACTACCTGCGCGATACCTCCCCGCATACCACGTTCGACATCGTCGGGAGCTTGCGCCGCGGCGCGGACACCTGCGGCGACATCGACATCCTCGCATGCGGTGCAGCCCCCGATCTGATGGCCCACTTCGTTCGTCATCCACATGTCGAACGCGTGCTCGGGCAGGGAGACACCAAGTCCAGTGTTCGCTTGCGAAAGGGCTATCAGACCGATCTACGCTTGGTCGTGCCGGAGAGTCGTGGCGCCGCTCTTCAATACTTCACAGGATCGAAGCTCCACAACATCGAGCTCCGCGACCGTGCCCTCAGGCGTGGGTGGAAGCTGAACGAATACGGCTTGTTTCAGGCATCCGACGGGACACGGCTCGCTGGCGACACCGAGGAAGCGCTCTATGCGGCGCTCGACCTCGCGCACATCCCGCCTGAGCTGCGTGAGATGCGTGGCGAGATCGACGCAGCCAAAGAGGGGACGCTGCCTCGCCTCATAGAGCTGAGCGACCTCCGCGGCGATCTGCACATGCACACGACCGCCACCGATGGTCGCGATGATGTAGAAACAATGGCGCGAGCCGCGAAGGCTGCCGGGCTCTCGTACATCGCCATCACCGACCACAGCCAGGCCCTGGCCATGGCGAACGGTCTAGATGAGGCTCAGGCCCTGGCGCACGCGCGCCGGATTCGCGAGGTGGCCGCTCAGATCGAAGGGGTCACGCTGTTGGCGGGAATCGAGTGCGACATCCGGCCCGATGGACAGTTGGATCTGGCTGACGACTGCCTCGCGCAGCTCGACATCGTGATTGCCTCGGTGCACTCCGCCTTCAATCAAAGTCCCGAAGAGATGACCAATCGCGTGCTGCGCGCGATGGAATGCCGGTACGTCGACGTGATTGGTCACCCGACCGGACGGTTGTTGCTTAGGCGCGACCCCTACGCGATCCACGTCGAGCGCCTCATTGCTGCCGCCGCACAGCACGGCGTCGCCCTCGAGATCAACAGTCTGATTGAGCGTCGCGACTTGAGCGACGCACACGCGCGGCTTGCACGGGATCGCGGCGTCAAGCTCGTCATCTCGAGTGATGCGCACTCGGTCCGCGCCTTTGGCGGGTTGCGCTGGGGCGTCATGACGGCTCGCCGCGGCTGGATCGAAGCAAAAGATGTCTTGAATACGCTCCCTCTCGAAGCGCTGCGACGGGGGCTGAGGCGATCGCGGAAGGGGAAGAGGGGTAAAGGCGTAAAGGCGTAAAGTACCCTTTACCCTTTCCAGTTACGAGGGCACCCTCCCGACAACGGCCGATTCGACGCGCAACATCGCGGCAATCTTTTCGATTGTGCTCGCGTGATGGCCAACGCCAAGCGCAAAGTGGTGAGTCGGGCCTTCCGCCACCCAACGCTTCAGAAACGTCCGGACGTCGGGCCGGAAAAACCCGCGCGTGTTCGTGTTTCCCGTCGGTGGAATCGGCCCGTGTAAGCTTTCACCTTCTGCGATCACAAACTTGAACCGGCCGCCACCTGTCACGCCGATGCTGAGCATCGTGATCGGACCTTCCTTGATCTTGAACTCCACGCTCGCGCCGGCGCCTGGCTTGCCGTGATACTTCAGCAGACTGCGGAGGACGGGCCTGCCCTCGGCAATGTTGATGTGGTGCGGTCCATCGTGACCCACGAGCACGAATCCTTCATTGAAGTCAATGGGATGAAACTCCGCGAAACTGCCGCCGATGTCCAACCGATCTTCAATGAGCATGGCGAGACACGTCTTTAGATCCGATTCGCCGCACATCGGGAACCCTGCTGCCGTCAACAAGGAGTTCCCCACGATCAGGTTCGTCACCAATCTGCGTGTCAGGCTGTCGTCTTCGCCCTCGTAGTAGTACGCGAGCCCATCCAGGTCGTGCTGGTCCACAAAGCGGTCCAGCGCCACCGCCACTCGCGCCGCCATGTCGAGATCGTCGTCGGTCAGTCGGCAGGTGATCGGGTCCGACTTCGGATCCGGTGTGTCGAACACGCGGAGAATCTGTCGCTTCTTCTCATCGGCGTCGTGATCCGTCACCGCTCGCCAGTGCGCCAGCAGGTCGTCTGCCTCGGTCTGGACGATGTGACAGCCGAAGGTGGCGATGAGCGCCGTCTGATCCGTCTGCATGTCGAGCATGTGCTCGATGGGATGCCCGATATGACCGATTCGCGCGCGCTTCAGATCGTGCAGTACCCGCGCGATCCCACACCACTCTGCGATCTCCGCGTCAGCCACCGGGTCATCCTCCAGCGTGCCGAGAATGACGGGCGGCGGTGCCTTGCCCATCCGTATCGCGACGCCCGTGAACTCCGGGACGGCACAGAAGTCGTCGTTGCACAACTGGACGAACGTCGAGGCGACGGTGTAGTCCATGGCCTTGCTTGGCTGAAGGGCCACCAACACAATCGGGACGTTGAGATCGCGCATCAACACCCCAAAGGTCGCGGAGGTCGCGTAGGTGACCATGTCGCAGAAGACCAAGTCGAGCTGTGCCGCCTGCATCCGGTCGCGAACGGCATAGGCGACCTGCGCCTGATCGACGATGCCAAAACCAACGACCTCGACATCACAAGCCCTCACCTTCGCTTCGAATATCCGTAGCTTCTCATGCAGGTGGTCGAGGAGGCCTTCGAATTGCGACCAGTACGTCTGATGTCCCACGCCCAACACGCCAACCCTGGCCGTGAGCGGCTTCCGCCGCGGGATCAGCCGCGCCGCCTGTACCGCCACTCGCCCGTGGTGCTCAAGCCTTTCGGTTTCGTCTGTCGATCGCTTCACTCCCACTCCTTTTGGCAGTCACGCCGCGGCGACATTCATCAAAATAGCAGCTTCAGCCCCAACTGCAGCTCACGCCCTCCAATCCTCGTACTCTGTATCGCTCCAAACTGCGGCGTGCCGACAGCCATGTTGGGATCGCCAAAGGCCGGGTGATTGAAGGCGTTGAATGCCTCGACCCGGAACTGTACCGTTATCTCCTGGCCCGCCACGGAGATACGGTTGTTCTTCATCAAGGCCAGATCGAACGTCTGAAGCCCCGGCCCTTCGATGATGCCATTGCCGGCATTACCAAACCGACCGAAAGGGTGATTCGCGAAGCAGGACGTGTCGAACCAGCGCTCGACGGATCGTGCGCCCCCGTCGAGTTTTCCGTCGCACACTCGGTCGGGACGGTTTTGATCTTGCCTTCCTACGTTCGAGGAGACGGTCGACCGCGGCGTCAGGGGGAATCCGGTGTGGGCCAAGAACGTACCCTGAACGGACCAGCCGCTGGCGAGGGCGCCAGCGAGACCGCCGAGGTTGGCGCCGAAGGATTTCCCGCTGCCGAACGGAAGCTCATAAATCCACGCGACCGTCAGCCGGTGCGTCTGATCGAACTCGAGCCGTGCATGCTCGGCGTCTCTGTTCCTCGCATCCTGTGCGTTGGACTGATCACCGGACAGCGCACCCCCAATCCCTGTGGCCTTCGACCAGGTGTAGGCACCCAGCACGGAGAGACCGTGGGAAAACCGCTTGTCGAGCTTGATGTTCAGCGCGTGATACTGGGAGCCATCGATCGACTTGACCACGTTGACGTCCGCGACGTTGGGGTTGGGCCGCCTTGATTGTACTGGGGTCGGCTGTGACACATCGGGATCCTGGAATGCTTGATTGACGAGGTCTCGCCCGGTCAGGCCGTGCGCGCTGTTCCCCACATACGCCACGTCGAGGAGGACGTTGGGCATGATCTCGCGTTGCACTCCCAGGTTCCATTGCCACGTGTAATTCGTGCGGAAGGCTGGATCGAGTGTAAAGACGTTGGTGGTGGGGGACACGATGATGTTCCCCGCCGCGTCTCTCACCTGCGGCGCCGGAAACAGTTGGCCGCCCAGGTCAGGGACATTGGGATCCGCCGTCAACGTTTGATCCAGCACAAACGGGGGCGACAGTTGAAACGATGTGAACTCAGCGCCTCGCGGTTGACCGTAAAAGAGCCCGGCGCCCGCTCGCATCACGGTGTGTGGGGCCACCGTCCACGCCATGCCGACTCTGGGTGCGAAGTTATTCCGGTCGGATTCGTGCAGATCATCGATGTCTTTTCCCATCTCAAGGAATCTCGCCGTGTCCGGATCGAAGATCGCGAGGTCGTTGAACCGTTCTTTAAAGGGCGTCTGATATTCGTAGCGAAGCCCGAGATTCAGCGTGAGGTTGCCCGCCAGCCGAATCTCGTCCTGCACGTAATAGCCTGTGTAGAAGTATTTCAGGCTCACCTGTCCGTTGCTTTCGGCAAACGTGGTCGCGCGGGCCGTCGAGACGGCGCCAAGCAGCATGTCGGCCACCGCGTTGCCGGTCCCCGTCACGCCCGGCTGTGTCGCGAACCGGTTCTCGAACGTCAGAATCCCGTTCGGCGTCACCTGAACCAATCCGGCCGGCCGATAATATCGACCATCGAAGCCAAACTTGATCGCGTGCTTGCCCGCGATCCAGGTGAAGTCGTCTGCAATGCTGTACACGTGCTCGCGTGAGCCCTGTGGCTGAAACGGGTTCGCACCGATGTTGCTCAACCCCACGGTCTCAATCCGTGGCAGACCCAGGGCAAAGGACGGCGGATTCACATTGCCGAGCCCGAATTCAGTCACGGCGAGATTGCTCGCGACAGTCGGGAATGTCGTCAGCGTATCGAAAAAGGTCCATCCCGCACGGAAGTGGTTCAGCTTGTTCTGGCTGAACGTATGAAACTCCTGCACGGTCACGCTGTGGACCTCCGTCGTGCCGATAGATCCCGTGAGCGGGAGACCTGAGGGCGTCTCGGCGCTGCTGTCGGTGTAGGAGTACCGGCCGAACAGATGTGAATGATCGTTGAGATGGTGGTCCACGCGGACATGAACCTGATCCGAATCGTCTGTTGTCGTGGTCCCCGCAACGTAGTTGAAGCCACTCACTGGTTCGATGTTCGACTCAGGAAAATGCTCGAGCGCGGCTCTGCCGATCTGACTGAATCGTTCCGTTCGAATGATGTTGCCCGGAAACGGTTGTCTCGCGCTCGTCTGTGGATCATAGGTCGCCGGATCGAAGATGGGATCATCGTCCGAGAAATTTCCGCGTCGTTGCTTGTCCGTTGGCACGCTGTGGAACTGTGTCACGTCGCGGCTCGTCCTCAAGCCTTCGTAGTTGGCCATGAAGAAGGTCTTGTTGCGGAGAATCGGACCGCCGACGACGGCGCCAAACTGATCGCGATTGAGCGGATCGACTGTCGGCGAGAAAACGTCGCGCGCGTCGAAGGCATCGTCCCGCAAGAATTCGAAGACGGTCCCGTGAACGTCGTTGGTGCCTGGTCTCAGAGTCAGATTGATGGCGGCTGGGGTGCGCCCATACTCGGCCGAGAAGTTGCTTTCTTGGATCCGGAACTCTTGGATCGCCTCCACAGATGGACGAAAGGCCGGCTTGCCGCGCTCCTCCGTGCGTGTGTCCATCCCGTCGAAGTAGAACCCGATCTGGTTGGCGCGCTGGCCGTTGATGGCCAGTCCGGTACTTTGAGACGTCCCGGCCAGTTGGGCCACTCCGGGTACGAGCTTGGCGAGATCCAGGAAATCTCGTCCATTCAGCGGCAACTCGACAATCTGTCGCTGCCCGATGACCTGAGATACGTCGGCACTCCGCTGATTGAGCAGCGGGGTGCCTCCGGAGACCTCGACGGTTTCTTCCACTTTGCCCAGCTCCAACCGGATGTCACGGGTGACCTGCTGCGCGACCTCCACGTGGAGTCCGCCGACCGCATAGGTCTTGAATCCCATGGTCTCCACAAGGAGCGTGTACACTCCTGGCGAAACGCTCGGAAACACATACCTTCCGGATTCGTCGCTGGTCACGGTCTGCTCGATCCCAGTCTCTTCGTTCAGCAGCACCAGCCTGGCGTCGGCAACCGCCCCACCGGATGGATCCGCCAGCTGCCCTGCGACGCTTCCGTTCGTCCCTTGTGCGAAGGACGACACCCCACACGCCACAAGCATGGACATCGCCAGCCCGGCTCGCCATGCGAATCGTCGGTATCGCCTCATGCCCCACCTCCCCGGTCACCTCATTGCGGCAGAACGCTTGACGTGCGCCCGCATGCTCAAACGCGTGTGTGTCACTGCTTGTAGTGGACGGGGCAACGTGTGGGCAATGAGGAAAAGCGCAAAGCCCAAACGTCTCGCGTGGCAAGACCTTGGCCGCGCGCACAACGCGTTTGTGTGCCCGTCAACGGTGAGAGAGGGGCCGGTCCTAGGCGTTGGAGCGTCTCGCTATACGAGACGTTATGGGGCGGCCGCGGTTGACAATGCCTGCGGAAGTCGTTCGTCCAGTGGATACAGCGAGTCGACAGTGCCTGTCGTCACGAGCTCGTGCCGGGTGAACATCGCGGGCGGTACCAGTTTCCCGGCGAGGATCGTTTCAGTCAGCCGTATCACGCTGTCCCCATACCGCTCGGGGAAGTACGCCACGGAGCCGATGAGGGGCGTGCCCTTTCTCCGAAGCTCCATGCGCGCATCCTGCGACGCGTTCTGCCCCATGACGACACACCGCGTGGCTCGCCCTGCTTCCTCAAATGCGCGAATCGCGCCCAGCGCCATCGGATCGTTCGCGGCGAGGACGGCTGTCGCCTGCGGTGGCCCCAGCCGGAGGCGCCGCCTGACCGCTTCGAACGTTTTCTCGAGCGATCCCTGGCCGTCGATATCGATCGTCTGCGCCTGCTCCACGGCTGGCAGCGTCTCGTGCACGCCCGCCAGCATACCGCTGACCCTGAGTCTCGGCAGGGCACCCGCGGCATCTTCTCTGAGCAGCATCACCGCGTCGGCGCGCCCGTGCCAGTGGTCTTTGATCCATCGGCCCATGGCGCGTCCGCCGATGAGGCCGGCTTGGTAGTTGTTCGCGCCGAAAAAGGTCGCGCCGGGATGGGGGATCTCGATGGCAATGACGGGAATCCCCGCCTCGATGAATCGCGCCGCGACGAGTGGGGCCATGCGCTCGTGACTCTGGAACTCGATCACGAGATGCACCGCCTCTCGCACCATGGCTTCGGCATGCCGGAGCGCCGTCCGCGCACTGCGGTGGCTGTTGAGCATCACCAATTCGAATCCCGCCTCCATCGCCGCACGCTCGACGCTCTCGGTGACGGCTCGGGAAAACGGCGTATCGACGCCACGGGTGGCAAATCCGATCCGGTATGTCGTGCGCGCGGGGCCCCGGATCGTGCTTCGAAAGCCGACCGCGCCGACACGCTCCACCAGGCCTTCGCTCTCGAGTGTCCGCAGTAAGCGCGAGGCGGTCGCCTTGTGCATCGCGGTGCGCTCGACGAGATCCCGGAGGCGCAACACGTCTCCCTCGCGCTGAAACGCCCGTAGTAACCGGCACGCACGCTGGACCGCTTGAACCGCGTCGGCGCCATTTCGAGCCACCATTGCCTCCGCTGTATCGCAATGAGAGACATTGCGCCCGCCGGACATGGTGCCGCTGAGCGGTGGTCTCCAGTGCAGAGCTCAGAAGTAAACGAAGTAACGGCATTATCTCATGAAGCGTGCGTCTCACATTGCAAGACACGTAGGATCTGGCGGGCGGACGCTTGACGTCCCCACGGATCCGCCGGCTTAATCGGCGTCATACGCGTCATGATCTCGCGCATGTCGACGATCCCGCACTTCCGATGGCTGATCGCCATGGTCCTGTTTGGCGCCACGGCTCTCAGCTTCTTCGACCGGCAGGTGCTATCGGTACTTGCGCCACCGATAAGCGAAGAGCTCGGGATGGACAACGTGGACTACTCGTGGGTGGTGTTCGCGTTCATCGTCAGCTACAGCGTGATGTTCACCGTCGGCGGTTGGCTCATCGATCGGCTCGGCACTCGCAACGGCCTGGCCCTCTCGGTGGGTGTGTGGAGCGTGGCCAGCTTGCTCCACGGCACCGCCAATAGCGTTGCGCAGTTGGCGGGCTTCCGCTTCTTGCTCGGCGTCGGCGAAGGCGGATGTTTCCCGGGCGCCGCCAAGGGCGTGGTTGAATGGTTTCCGAAGCGTGAACGTGCCATCGCAATGGGCTTCGTCGCGGCCGGAGGCTCGGCGATCGGGGCGGTTGTGGCACCTCCGGTCATCGTCTGGACGTCGTTCCGCATCGGCTGGCGTGGCGCCTTTCTGGCGACGGGCCTCATCGGCGGCCTCTGGCTGTTGGCCTGGCTGGTCTTCTATTCGCGGCCCGGGCAATCCCACTTCCTCTCCGAAGGCGAGCGTCAATACATCGAACAAGACAACAAGGAGCCGCCCGTACGGGAAGCGAGGATCACCAGGGTCGAACGCTTGGAACCGCCCGTCCCGTGGAAGGCCCTTCTGCAGCGGTCCGAAGTTTGGGGTCTGGTCTCTTCCCGCTTTCTCTTTGATCCCGTCTTCTACTTCTACATGTTCTGGATCCCGCAATACCTCAGTCAGGAGCGCGGCGCGTCCCTGGAACGGATCGGCCAGTTGACCTGGGTGCCTTTTCTGACCTTGGGGATCTCGTCGGTCATCGGCGGCTGGCTGTCGGACAAACTGGTCGCGTCTGGTCTCTCTGTGAACAGTGCTCGTAAGACGATCCTGCTAGCCTCCGCCTTGCTCACGCCGATCTCTGTGTTGACGGTGTATGTGGCCGACGTGGAGACTGCCATCGCGCTCATGAGCGTCCTCATGTTCGCTCATGGCTTCTGGATCACCAACTTCATGACGGTGATTGGGGATTTGTTTCCGAGCCGCATGGTCGCCACTGTTGTTGGCATGACGGGAACGGCCGGCGGCATCGGAGGGTTCCTCGCGAGCCTGCTCATCGGGAGGGTCGTCGAAAGGGTCTCTTTTACGCCCGTGTTCCTAGCCACCGGTGTGATTTATCCGATCTGTGCGTTGCTGTTGCTTCTCGCGATTCGCGACATCAAGCCAGTGGACTTGGATCGTGCTGGAGAGTCCTATGCCTAAAGCTTTCGCGGTCCTCGTTGCGTGCTGGGTCGCGTCCGCGGGCGGCTGGTCGCAAACCGCGGGTAGCGGCGCCACGCACCTCGCGCGCGGATTCGAGAATCCCCCGCCGGAGGCGCGTCCCCACGTCTACTGGCTCTGGCTGAACGGGTACATCAACCACGAGGCGGCACTGGAGGAGCTGAAGGCGATGAAAGCCGCCGGCTTCAGCGGCGTGCTCGCGTTCGACATGGGCGCCCGCGGACCGAAGGAGCTGCAGCCGCCCGCGGGCCCGGCTTTTCTCAGCGCCGACTGGCTCCGCACCTTCCGCGAGGTCGTTCGGGGCGCGCGCACGCTGGGTCTGCAGGTCGACTTCTCGGTCATCAACAGTTGGGATCTCGGCGGTCCGTGGGTCGAGCCACGTCACGCCAGCATGGGCCTGTACACGAGCGAGACGACCATCCAGGGTGGCCGACGAGTCGACCTCGTCTTGCCGTTTCCCTACGCCCCACCAGCGGCGCCGAAAGGGCCTGATGGCAAGCCGGCGTTCTGGAAGGACGTGGCGACGGTGGCGGTGCCGAACACGCGCGTGACCGGTCACGAATTCGTGCTGCGGCTCGATCCGGATCGCGTCAACGACGTGCGTGAGGCCGTGTTCGACAATGGCACGCCGAGCGCGGAGCCGTCGCTGGCCGAAGCCATGACGCCCACGCGTGAGATCGCGCTGGCCGTGTCCTCGTCCGGCACGCGCGAGCGGGATTTCCGGGACGTGCTACGCGTGAGCCTGCCGGCTGAAGCAGGTCCGACGCGGTTCCCGCTCCCGGCCGGCACCAAGGCCCGCTACGTCCGCCTGACGCTGCTGAGCGGACATGACGCAACCCGGCCGCAGTGGACGCTCGGCGAGTTCTCACTGCTCAACCAGCAAGGGGAGAACGTCGCCGCGTCGCGGCATGTCGATCGCCGGCGCCCCGGCACCCTGATGCTGCGCTATTCGACGCCACTCGGGTACGACACGGATTGGAATCTCGACAACCTGCACGACGGGGATGTGAGCGGTCCGGACGGCGTGTTCGCGACCGCTGGCCTGCCGCCGCTCCGTTACCGCGACGGCAGCGCCGTGATCGATCTCACGAAGCAGGTCGACGCGGCAGGTCGGCTGCAGTGGGACGCACCTCGACCCGCGCAAGGCAGCGAGTGGACCGTGCTCCGTTACGTCTGCATGAACACCGGCGAGCGATTGAAGGTGCCGAGCCCGCGCTCCGACGGCTGGGCGACCGATCATCTCAGCGCAGAGGCGACGCGGGTGTACATGCAGCACGTGGTGTCGCGCCTGCAGAAGACCTTCGGCGATCTACGCGAGAGCGGTCTCCGCAATCTGTACCTCGCGAGCTATGAAGTCCGGGGACCCGTGTGGTCTCCCACGTTCACCGAGGAGTTCCGCCGGCGCCGTGGCTACGACATGACGCCGTATCTGCCGGTCGTCTTCGGTGGACGGCTGGAGAACGAGGAGACGACTGACCGGTTCCTCTTCGACTATCGCAAGACGCTCGGCGAGGTCCTGGTCGACGCGTACTATCGCGCGGCGCGCGACGTTGCGGCTGCGGCGGGTCTCACGATCAAGTCGGAGGCTGGCGGTCCTGGTCCGCCGATCCACAACGTGCCGGTGGATGCGCTGCTCGCGAACGGCGCGGTCGACGAGATCCAGGGAGAGTTCTGGCCGAAGCGCTGGAATGCGGATGGCCTGTGGGTTGTGAAGGAGACGGCCGCGGCTGGCCACGTGTACGGCAAGCGGCTGATTCACATGGAGGCCTTCACCTCCGACGAGAGCTGGGCCGAGGGACCACAGGATTTGAAGCCGGCGGCAGACCGCGTCTTCACCGAGGGCGGCAACCACATGGTCTGGCACACGTGGGCACACGCGCCGCCCGAAGCCGGTCAGCCGGGCTGGGCCTACTACGCAGGTACGCACGTCAATCAGAACGTCACGTGGTGGCCGCGGGTTCGGCCGTGGGTCGACTATCTGTCACGCGCGTCGTTTCTGCTCCAGCAGGGGACGTTCGTTGGCGACGTCCTCTATTACTACGGCGACGGGGGCTATAAGTTTGTCGGGCCTCGGCGCAACGACCCGTCGCTCGGACCAGGGTACGACTACGACGTCATCAACACCGAGGTGCTGCTCTCAACGCTGACCGTGCGCAACCGCCGTGTCGCGATTCCTGGCGGGAGCGAGTACGCGATCCTCGTGCTGCCAGACCGCGAGGACATCCAGCCGCACGTGCTGGCCAAGCTGGAGGACCTTGTCGCCGCCGGCGCCACGGTCGTCGGCCCCAAGCCACGGCGTGCGCCTGGTCTGGAGAATGCTCTGGCGGCCGATGCACAGGTGCGCGCGGGCGCGGATCGGCTCTGGGGACCGGGCGAGAGCCCATCGCGGGGCGAGCGCGCGTCTGGCAAGGGCAAGATCATCTGGGGCACACCTTTGCGTGAGATCCTGGCGTCCCTGAAGATCCCGCCGGACTTCACGCAGCAGCCGGCTAATAGCATGAGCTCCTCGGACTCGGCGACGGCTCGCTCCGCGCCCGCTGCCGACCAGCCCTTCGACTTCATCCATCGGCGCGATGGCGCGACGGAGATCTACTTCGTCCGCAATACACGCGACCGTGAGGCATCGGCGAGGGTGACGTTCCGCGTTGCCGGCCTGCAGCCGGAACTGTGGAACGCAGTCACCGGTGAGCGTCAGTCGGTTGCGGCGTACGACGTGACCGATGGCAGGACGTCGATGAGGCTGACGCTACCGAAGCACGGCTCGACGTTCGTCCTGTTCTCGAAGCGAGCGGAGGGAGTGACCACGACGCGGTTCGAATCGGCCGAGCCAGCGCGGACCGACGACGTGCCGCCGCCGATCCGGGTCGACACGGGCTGGACGCTCGAGATCCCCGAAAGCCAGGGCACGCCGCGACGCGTCCCGCTGTCACGCCTGAGCTCCTGGACCGAGCACGAGGATGCCGCCGTGCGCGCATTCGCTGGTACGGCGCGTTACAGGACGCGATTCTCGCTGCCGCCCACGTGGCCACAGCCAGGGAACGCCGCAGGTCGCCGCGCGCTGCTCGATCTCGGCGCGCTTTGGAGCATCGGCAGCGTGTGGGTGAACGGCCGCTCGCTCGGCATCGTGTGGACGGATCCGTTTCGCGTCGACTGCACGGAAGCGCTCCGGCCGGGCCAGAACGAGCTGGTCGTCGAGGTCACCAACACCTGGCACAATCGCCTGGTTGCTGATGCGGCACTGCCACGGCCCCAGCGCTTCACGCGGACGAATGTCCTGACTTCCGGCGGCAAGCCATGGAGCGACCTCCAGCCGATTCCTTCCGGCCTCTTCGGCCCAGTGACGCTCACGCTGGTTCCCAGCTCTGCTCGCTGAGCCTGCTTCGCACCGTTTTCCTGATCGCACATCGACGTCGTTTCGTTTACAGTGCTAACCATGACAGCCCGGCGTCGGTCTCGTTCCTTGAGAGGATGTCATGAGTGATCTACGGCTCGCGGTTCGACTACTACTGAAGCATCGGGGCTACACGGCGGTCGCGACATTGACGCTTGCCCTCGCCGTCGGCGGCACGACAGCTATCTTCAGCGTCATTTATGGGGTGATGCTGCGCCCGCTGCCGTACGCCGAGCCCGAACGGCTGGTCGTCCTACGCGACGCCTGGATGCCGCGGTTTCCAGAGTTTTCCGTCGCGCCCGGACGGTTTGTCGAATGGCAGCGTCGCACACGGGCCTTCGAGTCGATCGCGGCGATGCAGAACGGCTTCGTAAGCTTGACCGGCCGCGGCGAGCCCGAGCGGCTTCGCGTAGCAGGCGTCTCGAAGGAGCTGTTTGGAACGCTCGGCGTACGACCGAGCTTGGGACGCACCTTCACCGCGGAGGAGGACCGATCGGACGGTCCGGCCGTGGCGATCCTTTCATACAGCCTCTGGCAGTCCCGCTTCGCAGGTGATCCTGCCATCCTCGGGACCACCGTTGCGCTCGACGATCGGCCCACGACAATCGTCGGAATCATGCCTCCGTCATTTGGGTTCCCCTCGCGCGAGACGCAGCTCTGGCGTCCGCTCGCGCTCTCGCCCGAGGCGCGCCAGGTCTACGGCGGGCATTACCTCGGGGCCGTGGCACGCCTGAAGCCAGACGTCACGCTCGACCGCGCGCGCGAGGATATGGACCGTATCTCGCGCGAGCTCGAGACGGTAGACGAGGCCAACGAGGGCTGGACCGTCGTGGTGAGTGGCATGCACGAGTACATGGTGCGCGGCGTGCGAACCGCGCTTTACGTCCTGGCGGGCGCGGTTGGATTCGTCCTGCTCATCGCGTGCGCCAACATCGCGAACCTGCTGCTCGCGCGAGGCACGGCGCGGCAGCGCGAGCTCGCGGTGCGCGCCTCGCTCGGTGCGAGTCGCGGCCGGCTGGTGCGACAGTTGCTGGTCGAACAACTGATGCTCGGCCTCGCGGGCGGCGCCTGTGGTCTGCTCCTGGCGTGGGGACTGCTCCGTGTGCTCATAGCCACGGCGCCCGACGTGCTACCGCGTGCCACCCAGATAGGTCTCGACGGCACGATGCTCGGGTTCGCCCTGTTCGTCTCGCTCGTTTCACCGATCGTCTTCGGCCTCATTCCATCGCTTCAGATCTCGAGGACCGACTTGAGGCATGCCCTCGTCCTGGGCGGCCGCAGCGGTGCCTCCTCGCTCGGGCGAGGCACCCGACACGCGCTCATCGTGTCAGAGGTGGCTTTGGCGGTGCTCCTGCTCGTTGGCTCGGGTCTGCTGTTGCGCAGCTTCGTACGACTGGTCGCAGTGGATCCCGGATTCGAGCCGTCGCAGACGCTGGTTGCCGCCATCTCCTTGCCGGAGCTCCGTTACCCAGAGCCCAAGCGCGCACGCTTCTTCGACGATCTTGCACGACGGGCCGCGGAGGCCCCCGGCGTGCAGGCGGCCGGGCTGTCGCATGCGCTCCCGTTTGTAGGGGACCACGTAGCCGGGCTCATCGTCGAGGGAACGGACCCCAACAACGCGGACGAGGCACCGACGACGAACTTTTACGCCGTGACCCCAGGTTACTTCGCAGCCATGGGCATCCCGCTGGTCCGCGGTCGCGGCGTTGCCGTCACCGATGACGCCGACTCGCCCCGTGTGGCCGTGGTGAGCCAGTCGGTGGCTACTAAAGTGTTCGGAGGACGAAGCCCGATCGGCCGCCGTATACGCGTGACCCAAGGATCGGACGAGTGGCGCGAGATCGTCGGCATCGTCGGCGACGTGAAGCAGTACGGACTCAATCAACAGACGACGCTGCAGGTCTACGAGCCCGCCGCCCAGCATCCGTACTTCTCGGACATGTCACTGGTCGTCCGATCGTCCGCGGATCCAGCGTTGCTCGCCGGGCAGATCCGCTCCCTCGTTCGTCAAGTCGATCCGGCGCTGCCTATCGCCAGCACGACGACCATGGCGGCGACTGTTGCGACATCCGTCGGCACCGAGCGGCTCACGCTGCGCCTGCTCGGCGTCTTTGCCCTGGTTGCCATGCTGATGGCGGCTGTCGGGCTCTACGGCATGCTGTCGTACGCCGTAGGACAGCGCACGCAGGAGATCGGCATTCGCATTGCGCACGGTGCACGGCCGCGAGACATCTTCAGGCTGATCCTTGGCCAGGGCGTTGGGCTCACGCTCGCTGGAATCATCCTGGGTCTCATCGGGGCAATGTCGCTCACATCGCTGATGGCATCCTTGCTGTTCGATGTCGGACCGCGGGATCCGCTGGCGCTCGTGGCGGCACCGGCGATCCTGTTCCTCATCGCGATTGTGGCGACAGCCGTACCCGCAAGACGCGCAATGCGCATCGATCCAATCGTCGCCCTGCGGCAAGAGTGAGATCCTGCCGCGCGATTCCACGACCTTCTCTTCTGACGGAAGCGGCCTTACCCCTCCCCTTGGCCGTAGCCTCCACCGCCCGGCGTCTCGATACGCAAGCGATCGTGGGCCCGAAGGTGCAACTGGACCTTGCTGGGAAGCGCTTCTTCTCTGCCACTGCGGATGAGCACGTTCCGCCCAGGTGCGCCCTCCTGCCCGTCGCAGGCGCCGTATGGTGGCTTGCGCCGGCGATCGGACAAGATCGTCACGTCCGTGTCGCACTGCACCTCGTACTCGCGGATGATCCCGTCGCCGCCGGCATAACGACCGCCCCCGCCACTCCCGTTGCGCAGGCGATACTGCAGGATGCGAACCGGCAGGTAGTGCTCGATGGCCTCGACTGGTGTGTTGCGTGTGTTGCTCATGTGCGTGTGCACACCGCTAAGGCCGGCCGCACCGTTTCTGCCGCCCATGCCGCCCCCAATGGTCTCGTAGTACGCAAAGCGTCGTCCGCTTCGCGGGTCGGTGCCCCCGAGCGTGACGTTGTTCATCGTGCCTTGGCTCGCAGCCGGCACGCGTCCCGGGACGGCTCGCGCGAGCGCCCCCAACACGACGTCGGTAATCCGCTGAGATGTCTCGACGTTGCCGCCGGCCACGGCAGCAGGCCGCCGGGCGCTCACGATGGACCCTTCGGGCGCAATGACGCGCACGACGCGTCCGACACCAGCGTTGTACGGCACGTCATCTGACACGAGACACCGGAACGCATACAAGGTCGCAGAAAGCGAGATGGCGTAGTTCGCGTTCACGCTTCCTTTCGTCTCCGGATCGCTACCGGTAAAGTCGACCTCGGCCCGTTCACCGTCGATGCGGATGGCAACGCGGATCCACACGAGGCGGTCGCTCAGGCCGTCATCGTCCAGCGCGTCCTCGTAGCAGTACTCACCGTCAGGAAGCTCCGCGACGGTCTTGCGGACGATGCGCTCCGTGTAGTCCTGAACATCGGTGGCGTATCGCTCCACCTTTCGACGGCCGTACTTCGTCACCACTTCGCGCAGGCGCAGCTCCGCCACCCGATTCGCAGCGATCTGCGCGGTGAGATCGCCCTCTCGTTCGTCTGGTGTCCGAACGTTCGACAGAATGAGCTGGAGCACATCCGCCACAACTTGATGACGACGCACCAGCGCGACCGGCGGAATGATCAACCCTTCCTGGAACAGCTCGGTGGCAAGCGGCATCGACCCGGGGCTCATGCCGCCGACATCGGAATGATGCGCGCGGTTCGCGACGTAGAACGCCGGCTTCCGATCACGCGCCAGATACACAGGCGCCACGAGGGTGATGTCGGGTAGATGGGTCCCACCCTCGAAGGGATCGTTCAGCGCCACCACGTCACCAGGTGCCATCGCACACTTTTGGATGGCCGCTCGAACGGACAGGGGCATCGCCCCCAGGTGGACCGGCATGTGGTCGCCCTGCGCGATCGTGTCACCGTTCCTGTCGTAGATCGCGCACGAATAATCGAGTCTTTCCTTGATGTTCGGCGAGAACGCGGTCCGGCACAGCGTCACCCCCATCTCCTCGGCGATGGAGACGAACAGGTTTTTGAACACCTCGAATTCGACCGGATCGAATTTCATCTTGATATCCCCATGGACGGCGCGGCTAAAGCCGCGCCCTACCGTCAGAGAAGCGAGCTGCGGAACTGACCTGAACGGCGGCTAGGTCTTCGGGCTTTCGGACACGTCGCGGACGCCGAGTGCGCCCGCTGGCGATAACGTTCCCAGCTTCATCGACCTGAAACTGGAATCCAGGCGGTATGACGGTGGTCGCCATCTCGCTCGCCACCAGCGCCGGTCCGTCGCCGCCGGACCCCGGCACGAGATCCTCATGGCGATAGATCGCGGTCTGATACGAGCGGCCATCGAACACGCTGTCGCGCATGCGGCAAGCCGTCGCGCGCCTCTTCACTTCGTACGACGTCCACGGAAGCTCCGGCTTTCTCGCCAGGCCGACTGCGAGGACGCGAGCGTTCACGACTTCGATCGGTCGCCGAGGATTCGAGTACCCGTAGAGGCGGGCGTGGCGTCGGTCGAACTCGTCGCGGTACTCGGACACCAGCGGTACCGTGATTTCGTAGGACTGTCCGATGTAGCGCACATCGACCGCACACTCGACCACGAGGCTCGCGTCAGCAAACCCTTCCTCAGCCATCTCCTTCTCGGCCTGTGCCATCAGAGGCTGGAACAGTTCCCGCAGCTCGCCTTCACAGAGCGTGTCCGCGGGTCGCAAGACACTTCGTGAGTAGTCTTTCTTGACGTCTGCCAACAGCATTCCCAGGGCGGACAATACGCCAGCGTATCGAGGCACGATCACGGTTCTCATCTCGAGCGCGGCGGCAATCTCGCATGCGTGCATGCCGCCTGCGCCTCCAAAGGCGAGCAACGCGAAATCGCGCGGATCGAATCCTCGCCGAACGGAGACGACACGTATGGCACGCTCCATGTTGGCGTTCGCGACGCGAATGATGCCTTGCGCCAGCGCCCGGACCGTCAACGCCGCTCGCTTTGCCAGGTCTTCTGCGAGGCGCCGCGGCCGCTCCACGTCGAGCACCATGCGACCACCCAGGAAATACGTGGGATCGAGCCGGCCCAGGAGGAGATTGGCATCGGTGACGGTCAGCTCTGTTCCCTGGCCATAGCAGGCTGGCCCCGGATCGGCGCCGGCACTTCGAGGCCCGACCCGAAGGGCGCCCCCCGCATCGATGCACGCGATCGACCCTCCGCCTGCACCGACCGTGTGTATATCGATGATCGGCAGTCGGAGAGGACAGTCTGCGATCATCGACTCGGTCGTCACCGCAACCGTCTGATCGATCAGGCTCACGTCGGTCGAGGTCCCGCCCATGTCGAAGCTGATGATGCGGGAGACACCGGCCGTCTCGGCCACCGCTCGAGCACCCACGACGCCCGCCGCAGGGCCGGACAGAATGGTTCGAACCGCGGTGCTCCTCGCGGTCGCGGCCGCGATGGACCCGCCGTTCGATTGCATGATGCGCAGACGTGCGGTACCGATGTGTGCCTCGAGGCTCGCCAAATACCGCGCCATGAGCGGCGTCACGTACGCGTTGATGACCGTCGTGCTCCAGCGCTCGAACTCGCGATACTCGGGGAGGACGTGATGCGAACAGGAGACCGGCACCTGCCACGTCGAGAGACGCGCGGCCACGGCTTCCTCATGCGACGCGTTGACATACGAATGCAGGAGACACACGGCGACCGCTTCCGGGTTCTGCGCGCGCAGTCTGGCGATCACGGCGTCAAGCTGATCCGGCTGAATCGGCTCGAGCACCTCGCCATCAGCCGCAACACGCTCGGACAGCCCGAAGGTCAGCTCCGGCGGCACCAGCGTGCGTCGCGCCGTCACCATGAAGTCGTACAGCGCCCGACGTGTCTGCCGCCCGATCCGTAGCACGTCCTCGAAGCCGGCGGTGGTAATCAACGCCACGCGGGCGCCGCGCTCTTCGAGCACCGCATTGGTCGCGACCGTCGAGCCGTGAACGATCTCGCCATTCGCGATCTCTCCAGCCGCTTCAGAGAGGCCTTGTACAATCGCAGTCGATGGGTCCTCGGGCGTCGATCGGACTTTATGGATCGTCAGACCCCTCTCATCAAGGACGACGAGGTCTGTAAACGTCCCCCCGGTATCGACACCGATACGCACACTCACTGGCGTACGATGTACCGATCGAAGTTGTTCCTGTCGATGCGGGCCGTCACGACCTCGCCGGCGGCGCCGAGGGGCCGACCGGGAATATCGTTGAGGGTGTACTGGAAGGCGGCCGCGTCGCCGACGCGCACCACGAAACGTTCCTCGGCCTGATGGACGACGCGCTCGCCTGGCTCGAGGAGGCGTGCGAACGCGACGCGTCCGTCAACGACCAGGCGCACCCAACAGGGAGCCTGTGGCTGGATGTCAATGGTGAGCTGCTCCGCGGCTCCAGCACTTCGCACGTGCTTGACCGTGACACCTTCCGGCCGAGCGGCCGAAGAGGCCCCGGCGAGCGGCTCGACAGTCGGCGCATCCTGGCTCACCGGAATGGGGCGCGGTTGGCGCGGCTGCTCTACCGGATCCGGCCGACCGAAGAGCTGCAGCATCCCGTAGCCTATCAGCGCGAAGAGACAGAGGCCGCCAGCCATGGCCGCCATCGCCTGCAGCGAGGATGTCCGCCTGTGCACCGCTCCAGCCTCAGCCGCCACCGCACGCGCGTGGTCCTCCGGCGTTCCGGCCGCGGGACTCCTCGTCTCGTCGACCGGATACTGTGCGCATTCGGCGAGAAACTGATCAACCGCCTGCGTCGGATCGAGACCGACCTCTCGGGCATAGGCGCGCACGAACCCCCGCGAGAAAATGCCGCCTGGCAGCTTGTCGATCTCGCCGCGCTCGAGCGCTTCGAGTAGACGCACGGCGATGTTGGTCTGCTCGGAAATCTGCCGCAGCGTGATCCCGCGGCGCTCCCGCGCCTCTCGCAGATGGTCGCTGAACGTCATCCTTGGTACCTATCGGCCTCGCCTTGATTTTACCGTAGGTCGCCTGCCTTAGGGCTCGTCCTTAGTGGCCCGACCAATTAGTGATCCGACCACTTAACGGAACGCGCGACGAGCGGCCGAGAGCTCGGCGGCAAGGCTGCCACGTCCGACCGCATCGGTCAGCCAGCCAATCGCTGCGACACCGGCGGCCCCCGTTCCGGCAACCAGGGGCACGTGGTCCGCCGTGATCCCGCCAATGGCAAGGACAGGCACGGTCGCAGCCCGCACGGCGTCCGCCAGGCCAACGGTTCCCGTCGTGGGATCTGCAGAGGACTTCGAGGCACTCTCAAACACGGTGCCAAACACCAGGTAGTCAACGGCGCCGTCGCGGCAGGCGCCGTCGATCTCCGCAGTCGTGTGAACGGATCGACCAATGAGAAAGCCACGCGGAGCCGCGCGCCGGACCCTCGAGGCAGCAAGCGACGACGCCCGCAGATGAACACCAGCGGCACGGCCAGCCAGTGCGACATCGAAGCGCTCGTTGACGAGAATGCGACAGCGAGGACGGGTTCGTGCCACCAGCCGCTGAACGAGCTCGAACAGGGCCCGGTCCGACAACGCAGGCTCGCGGACCTGCACGAGATCAACGCCCGCGTTGGCAGCCGCTGTCACGCAATCGACGAGCGCGTCGAGGGCCGCGGATGATCCTCGCGGACCGAGTCGCGTGTGATCGGTGACGAGCTGAATGACCGGGCGAGGCAGCATGGGCGAGGGCGAGGGGCAAGGGGCGGGCCAGGCGTCAACTCAGGGACCCCGTGGTTCCCACTGTTTGTCCAGGGCGTGCTCGCTGGCCGTGCGGCGCAGGCCCAGTAATGACAGCAGGTCGGTCACCGCAGCACCGAGGCTCACGAGACCGATGCCGGACACCGCACCGCGCACGTAGTAGTTGTGGGCGATCTGGCCGAGCCAGGACAAGTGCTCCACGAAGAAGTTCCGCTCCCAGAACATGGACCAGGGCACGAGGAGGAGGAGGAGGCCCACCTCGAAAAAGTAGATGACGAACATGAGCCGACTGAGCACCGAGATAGCCGACCTCCGCAGCCGTGCCGCTCCCGACCTTGCCCACGGGGCATCCCGCGAGGGGTGGTCTTACGTCTCGCCCATCGTATCAAGCAGGTCGAAGAGGGTCGGTGGCCGAAACGTTTTCCGGTGGATTGACGAGTACCCGTAGCGACGAATCGCCGCCAAATGTGTGGCGGTCGCGTATCCCTTGTGGCGATCGAAGCCGTAGCGAGCATCCGCATCGTGCAGCGCTCGCATCAGGCGATCGCGCGTCACCTTCGCGACAATCGATGCCGCCGCAATGGCCGCGCAGCGGCCATCGCCGCCGACCACGCCTTCCTGCGGTACGACCAGCTCTGGAACGCGAAACGCGTCGATGAGCACGTAATCGGGTGACGGATCCAGCGCGAGCACCGCTCGCCGCATGGCGACGAGCGTCGCGCGGTGGATGTTCAAGACGTCAATCTCCGATGGCTCACAGGACGCGACGGCCCAGGCCAGCGCTCGCCGGGTGATGGCGCCGTAGAGCCGGTCGCGGGCAGAAGCCGTGAGGAGCTTCGAGTCGCGCAGACCATCGCAGCGGCGTGCGGGGTGCAAGATCACGGCCGCCGCCATGACCGGACCGGCTAAACAGCCGCGTCCCACCTCGTCGACACCGGCGATGCGCACGTACCCTCGGCGGCGAAGGGCGTTCTCGAAGCGACGGGTGGCCATTTCCTACGCACTGCGTTTCCGTGTCTGCTCGCGCATGCGCGCGGCTTTGCCCCTGAGACCTCTTAGATAATACAGCTTTGCCCGGCGAACCCGCGCACTGCGTACCACATCGATTTTATCGATCGACGGCGAGTGCAACGGAAAGATCCGCTCGACGCCCTGCCCAAACGACACCTTGCGCACGGTCATCGTTTCGCGGGTCCCGCTGCCGTGCAACCCGATCACGGTGCCCTCGAACACTTGGATGCGCTCCTTGTCACCCTCGCGTACTTTCACGTGGACCCGGAGCGTATCACCCGGGCGGATGGCCGGTCGCTCGATGCGTTGCGCCTGCTCGACGGTATCAATGACATTCATGGCTTCTACTCCGTTCGCTATGTCCCCGGGCGCGTCTCGAGCGCTTCCAGGATTGCCCGCTCCTCTTCATCTAGGGTGGCGGTGGCCAGGAGATCCGGCCGCCGCGCCGACGTCCGGCGGAGCGCCTCGCGCTTCCGCCACCGTTCGATCTCCGCGTGATGCCCGGAGAGCAGCACCTCGGGAATGCGCATCCCGCGGAAGTCGGCAGGCCGCGTGTAGTGCGGATAATCCAACACGCCGCGCGCGAACGAGTCCTCCTCGACCGAGCGCGCATCGCCCACCACGCCGGCCGTCAGACGACCGACCACATCGAGAATCACCAGCGCGGGCAGCTCGCCGCCGGAGAGCACGTAGTCGCCGATCGACAGCTCCTCGGTGGCCAGCGCTTCGCGCACGCGTTCGTCGACGCCTTCATAGCGACCGCAGAGCACCACAATGTGCTCGAGACCACTCAACCGTACCGCTTCGCGGTGCGTCAATCGCGGCCCCTGCGGCGAGGGCAGCAGTACCGCGTCCGGCGCACCCCGATGCGCGCGGACCCAGTCGACGGCCTCGAACAACGGCTCGGGCTTCAGGACCATCCCCGGCCCGCCGCCAAACGGCACGTCGTCAACCGTCCGGTGCCGGTCCGTTGTGAAGGTGCGCAGGTCGTGGACGGCCACATCGAGCACCCCGCGTGCCCGCGCGCGTCCGACAACGCCCCCAGCGAGCCCGGCCTCGACCATCTCCGGAAAGATGGTCACGATGTCGAACTTCACAGATCCAGCAACCCTTCGGGCGGATCGACGACAATCTCCTTCGCGCCCGTATCGACCGACAGGCACATCGACCGCACGAGCGGGATGAGCACCTCGCCGCGCGTCGTGTGCACAACGAGTCGCCGGGCGTCACCAACCTCGTCGTATCCGGCCACTTCACCCACGAGCTCTCCAGAGGTCAGCCGCACACGACACCCGACGAGGTCGTGCTGGTAGTAGGTGTCCGGTGGCAGCGGCTGAAGCGCCGACTCGGGCACGCGCAGCTCGACTCGTCCCAGGGCTTCGGCGGCCGTGCGTGTCGTAACGCCGTCGAAGCTCACCAACAGCCGACTCTGGTGCGGGCGACAGCCTCGGACGGTGAGCGCTTCGACCTGGCCAGCGCGCTTGACGAACATCTGTGCTCCCCGCCGAAAGCGCTCGCGCGGAAAGGCGGTCTGTGGATCGACGGCCACTTCACCCCGAATGCCGTGGGGGCGTGCGACGGTCCCCACGACCGCCATCTCATCCCAGTCATCGCTCATTGCGCGGGTGGTGGCCAGTCACGAAACTCGAGCTGCACCCGGCGCCCATCCCGTTCGGCTGCCAACGCCACGAGCGTGCGCAGCGCTGTGGCCGTCCGGCCCTGGCGGCCAATGACGCGCCCGAGATCGCCCGGCCCCATGTACAGCTCGAGCAACGCGGCACCGCGGTGCTGTCCTTCCGTAATCGCGATCTGGTCGGGGTGATCCGCCAACACACGAGCGATCACCTCGACGATGGCTCGCGCGTGGCTCACGGCGTGGCCCGCTCCGCGCTCGGCTCGTCTGGCTCGGCAGGCGTGCTGGGCGTTGCGCTCGAGGCTTCCGATGTCACCGACCCAGCGGCCGCCTCACTGGACATCGCCGAAGCGGCGCCCGGTGCGGGATCCTGGCTCGGAGCCCCGGCTGACGCCTCGGTTGGCTCTGCGGCGTGCGTCTCCTTATGGCGTACGGCAAGCGTCCGAACCGTGTCGCTGAGCTGCGCGCCCTTCGCCTGCCAGTACGCGAGCCGGTCGAGATTGAGCTTCACTTGCTCGGGCCTCGTCCGCGGATTGTAATGCCCGATGATCTCGACGAAGCGTCCGTCACGCCGATTGCTGTGTTCGGCAACGACGATTCGATAGAAGGGGCTTCGTTTCGCGCCTTGACGGCGCAATCGGATTGCTAGCATC
Source organism: Luteitalea sp. (assembly GCA_009377495.1). Taxonomy (GTDB): domain Bacteria; phylum Acidobacteriota; class Vicinamibacteria; order Vicinamibacterales; family Vicinamibacteraceae; genus WHTT01. The sequence goes on along the minus strand of WHTZ01000008.1, from coordinate 104,180 downwards.
TAGGCTCCTTGCCTTCAGTAGGGCGCCCTACGTGTTACCAAGGGCGCTCGGCGTCCATCATCTGCCGGATCGCACCGAGCTGCTTTCGCATCTTCTTTCCTTTGCCGCCGCCTGGTGCGCCGCCCATCATCTTGAGCATCTTCTTCATCTGCACGAACTGCTTGAGCAGCCTGTTCACCTCTTCGACCGACGTTCCGCTGCCGCGCGCAATGCGCTTGCGACGGCTGCCGTTGATGATCTGATGATGGCCCCGTTCTCGCGGTGTCATCGAATCGATAATCGCTTCGACGTGGGTGATCTGCTTTTCGTCCACGCCATCACCCAATCGGTTCTTGACCTGCGCAAAGCCTGGCAGCATCCCGAGCAAGTTCTCGAGTGGCCCCATCCGCCGAATCGTCCGCAATTGATCGCGGAAATCTTCCAGCGTGAACTCGGCGCGCCGAAGCTTGTCCTCGAGGCGGACGGCATCCTCTTCTGTGACGACCTGCTCGGCCTTCTCGATGAGCGACAGCACATCGCCCATACCGAGAACGCGCGACACGACGCGCTCGGCGTGGAACGACTCGAGATCGTCCAAACGCTCGCCACTGCCCACGAACGCGATCGGCACCCCAACGACCGACACCACCGACAACGCCGCCCCGCCCCGCGCGTCACCGTCCATCTTCGTGAGCACGACGCCACTGATGCCGACGCGTCGGTTGAACTCACCGGCGCTCTTGATGGCGTCCTGCCCTGTCATGGCGTCTGCGACGTAGAGCATGTCGGTGGGCGCAACCGCATCTTTGATGGCCTCGAGCTCGCGCATGAGCTCGTCATCGATGTGGAGGCGGCCTGCGGTGTCGACGAGCACGGCGTCGAAGCCGAGCGTCTTCGCCTGCGCGAGCGCCCCCGATGCGCGCGACGCCGGTCCGAGATCCCCCTGAGGATCGTGCACGCGAAGGTTCGCTTGGCGCCCCAGCACGGTGAGCTGCTCGATGGCTGCGGGCCGCCGCACGTCGGTCGACACCAGCATGGGGTGTCGTCCCTGGCGTGTCAGCCACCGCCCGAGCTTTGCCGTCAGCGTCGTCTTCCCGGAGCCCTGAAGGCCCAACACGAGGATCACGCGCGGCGTCTGGGAGTCGGGTGGTAGCCCGCCCTGCGTGTCACCGAACAGGGCCAGCATCTCGTCGCGAACGATGCGGACGACATGCTGGTCGGGCGTGAGGCTGCGGAGCACTTCCTGATCGACGGCCCGATCGCGAACCTTATCGACGAACGCCTTCACGACCCGGAAATTCACATCGGCTTCGAGCAGCGCCATGCGAATCTCGCGCAAGGCCGCCTCGACGATCTCTGGCGTGAGGCGTGCCTCCCCGCGCAGGGACCGGAAGACATCCTGAAGACGTGTGCTCAGGGACTCGAACATGGCGATCAATAGACAGATGTGCGCGCTAAGCGACTCGCACGCAAACAGTTAGAGTAACCCAGCCACGGCTGGCCTGTCAAACTGGGGGAAAAAGGAATGGGGGAAAAAGGAACCGGGTACCTTTTCTGGAGCGAAAAGGTACCCGGTTCCTTTTCACACGCTCGACAGCGTGTGACCCAGCTTGTCCTTCTTGGCTTTCAGGTATCGGCGGGTGTGCTCCGATACTGGGATCTCGATGGGGAGCGTATCGACAATCGACAGCCCGTAGCCCTCGAGACCAATGAACTTACGCGGGTTGTTCGTCAGAAGCCGCATGGAGCGGACGCCGAGATCGCGCAGGATCTGCGCGCCAATGCCATAGTCGCGCTGATCGGCCTTGAACCCAAGTCGCTCGTTCGCCTCGACGGTATCGTAGCCTTGGTCCTGCAGCTCGTATGCGCGAATCTTGTTAGCCAGGCCGATGCCCCGCCCCTCTTGATGGAGATAGAGAAGGATGCCGCGCCCTTCGTCCGCAATGCGCTGGAGGGCCCGATGGAGCTGTGCACCGCAGTCACAGCGCATCGAATGAAAGACGTCGCCGGTGAGGCACTTCGAGTGGACGCGCACCATGATCCGCTCGCCGTCACCAACCTCGCCGCGCACGAGCGCGACGTGGCTGTCGCCGTCAATCTCGCTCTCGTACGCGAACACACGGAACTCGCCAAAGCCCGTGGGAAGCTGTGCGGCCGCAATACGTCGCACCATGCGCTCGGTGCGCACCCGGTAGCGGATGAGGTCCGCGATCGTGATCACCAGTAGGTGGTGCTTGCGAGCCACGCGCCCGAGGTCTGGCACGCGCGCCATGGTGCCGTCCTTGTTCATAATCTCGCAAATGACCGCCGCAGGTGACAGCCCGGCAATGCGCGCGAGATCGACGGACGCTTCGGTCTGGCCGGCGCGGACGAGCACACCTCCTTCACGCGCGCGCAGCGGAAACACGTGTCCGGGCCGCGCGAGGTCGAACGGCCGTGTATTGGGATCGATGGCGGCGAGAATGGTCGCCGCGCGATCTAGCACCGAGATGCCCGTGGTGGTCTTGTACTTTGCCTCGATCGTGACGCAGAACGCGGTGTCATAGCGCGAGGTGTTGTCCTGCACCATCAGCGGGATCTGCAGCTCGTCGAGCCGCTGGGAGGTCATCGACAGGCAAATCAAGCCGCGGCCATGGGTGGCCATGAAGTTGATGGCTTCCGGCGTCACCTTCTCGGCTGCAAGCGCGAGATCCCCCTCGTTTTCCCGATCCTCGTCATCGACAATGATGACCATCTTGCCCACACGGAACGCCTCAACGGCCTCCTCGATGCGTGCAAACGGCGAGCGCGACCGACGCGCGCCTTTCGCTAGACGGATCTCCCTGCTCATGGTGCCCGCAATTCCAGAAACCGAATGACGTACTTGCCGAGCATGTCGCACTCGAGATTCACGGCATCTCCGGTGCGCGCGCGCTGCAGCGCGGTCGCGCGCCACGTGTGCGGCACGAGCTGCGCGTCGAACTCGCCGTTGCGAAGATCGGCAATGGTCAGGCTCACCCCGTCGACAGCAATGGCGCCCTTCGACACCATGAACGGAGCCAGCACTGCAGGATAGGATACCGTGATTCGATGGAAATCGCCCTCCTCCACCACGCCGAGCAGCCGGCCGACCCCATCGACGTGGCCCTGCACGAAATGACCGCCAAAGCTGCCGCCGACCCGCAACGGGCGCTCCAGATTCACGAGGCGCCCCGGCTCGATCTGCCCGAGCGTGGTGACACGGAGCGTCTCTGGTGACACGTCCACGCTCCAGGCCGACGAGGTGAGCGCCGTGACGGTCAGGCACACCCCGCTCGTGGCGATGCTGTCGCCCACCGACAGCTCCCCGGCAATCGGCGCCGTGATGTGCAGTCGCTCGCCGTGCTGGAAGATCTCGCGCGCAACCAGCTCGCCGACAGCCTCGATGAGTCCCGTGAACATCGGTTTACACACGCCGTGACGGCGCGGCTAACCGCCTCCGCCACATCGGGTCCCGTCCGGGACCCGACAAGCCAGTGCTGGCTAGCGGCCCGCGTCGAGCGGGCCGCCGTGGCGGTCCGCCGACGCTTTATGCGAAGGCGGAAGCCGCGCCCTACCGTTCCTGCCAGCGCCCTACCGTTGCTGCCAGGTAGGGCGCCCCTTTAGGGGCGCCTTACGGTGCCCTCGATCACCAGGTCTTCCCCAACCGTGGTGCGCCGCACGCCGGAGAGGCGCTCGACGTCGAAGTCAGCCGGCATCATCCACGCCACGCCACCGGGGCCCAACGGCTGCGTGCTCTGGTGAATCTCGACGCGATCGACGATCCCAGCTTCCCAACACGCGCGGTGCAGGGACGCACCCCCTTCGATCAGGAGCGACTGTATGCCACGCGCGTACAGCTCGCCGAGCGCAAGCCGAAGGTCGCGCTGCTCGAGGCAAACGAGGGTCGCCCCAGCCGCCTCGAGTGCACGCGCGCGCTCCGTCTCTTCGCGCGCGCACGCGCGCGTCGTGATCAGCCACACTGGCCCGGAGCCCAGCGTGGAAAGCAGGCGTGCCGTTGGTGACGTTCGCAAGCGTGTATCGAACACGACCCGCACGAAGGGCCTCGAGCGGTAGACCTCGCGCACGGTCAGCAGCGGATCATCGACCAACGCCGTCTCGGATCCAATGGCCACGGCGTCTACCTCTGCGCGCAGGCGCTGCACACGCAGGAGCGCTGACGGGCCCGTCACTGACGTGCGCCGGCCGGCCGCAGCCGCGATGCGGCCGTCGCGACTGATCGCGATCTTCATCGTGACATGCGGGCGTCGTTCGCGCAAACTGGTGAAGAACGGCGCGTTGAGCGCTGCGGCCTCATCGCGCATCACGCCGACATCCACGTGCACGCCGCGCTGCCGCAGATACTGAATGCCTCGACCCGCGACCCGGGGGTCGGGATCTTCGAGCGGTATGACGAGGCGCCGAATGCCGGAGGCGGCAATCGGCACCGCGCACGGACCAGTCTGACCTTGATGGCAGCATGGCTCCAGTGTGCAGTACAGCGTGGCGTCGCGCGCGCGCCCCCCCGCCTCTTCGAGCGCAAAGATCTCGGCGTGCGGCCCGCCCGCCTTGCGATGATGGCCACTGCCGACCACCACGCCGGCCCGCGAGACGATGACGGCGCCAACGAGCGGGTTGGGACTCGTCCGGCCGCGCCCGCGCTCGGCGATCCGCAGGGCCACACGCATGAACTCACGATCAACGGCGTCACCCTCGGCCCCGTCACACGGCACGGTTACCACTTCTCCTCGAACAACGCCTCGACATAGTCGGCAGCCGAGAACGGCACGAGGTCATCGATGCTCTCGCCCGTACCCACGTAGCGAATCGGCAGCTTCAGGTCTTGGGCAATCGCCACCGCAACGCCCCCCTTGGCCGTCCCGTCGAGCTTCGTGAGCACGATTCCGTTCACGGCCGCGGCGCTCATGAACTGCCGCGCCTGCACGAGACCGTTCTGGCCAACCGTGGCATCGAGCACCAACAGCACGTCGTGCGGTGCGCCCAGCACCTCGCGCGCGGCGACGCGCTTGATCTTCTCGAGCTCGTTCATCAGGTTGACGCGCGTGTGCAAGCGTCCAGCCGTGTCGACAATGATGGGATCGCGGCCGCGCGTTTGCGCGGACTTGATGGCGTCGAAGACGAGCGCGGCTGGATCGGCGCCCGCCTGCGCCCGAATGAAATCGACACCAGCGCGAGTCGTCCAAATCTCGAGTTGCTCCACCGCAGCCGCGCGAAACGTGTCGGCCGCACAGACGAGCGGCAACTGCCCGGATGCCCGAAAGAGGTTTGCCAGCTTGCCGACCGTCGTCGTCTTTCCCGTGCCGTTGACGCCGACGAGGAGCATGACGCGCGGCGTGGCACGGCTCCATCCCGAACGGGCGGGTCGCGCGGGGGCCCCGTCGTTCGGCACGGCCGGGCTCGCATCTTCGAAGATCTGGAGAATCACCGCCTTCACGAGGTCGCGCAAGCTCTGGCCACGGGGCACGCGCTCACCGACCGCCGTGACGATCCGCTCGGTCGCCGCCACGCCCACGTCGGCCGAAATGAGCAGCTCCTCGAGCGCTTCGAGGGTGTCCACTTCAACGGCGCGCGTGCGCACGCCCTCGGCGTCCGCTGAGCCGGTCAGCTCGTCGAACCGGTCGCGGAATTGCTGCTTGGTCTGGTCGAGGCTTGCTTTGAGTCGATCAAGGAATCCCATGGATTGTTGCCAGGGTGACACGTCATTCCATCTCGTTCCGCTGTGGGCGAGCCATGAGCTCCTCGACGGCGAGACGCGCGGGCTTGCGGCCAGCGAGCACGTCGGCCATTTGCGATGCGATCGGCAGCTCGACACCGTGCCGCACGCCCAGCTCCACGGCAGCCACTGTCGTGTTCACACCCTCGGCCACCATCTTCATCTCCGCCAGAATGTCGGTGAGTGGACGTCCCTTCCCCAGCTCGACGCCAACGTGATGATTGCGGCTGAGCTCGCCCGTGCACGTGAGCACCAGATCACCGAGGCCGCTCAAGCCCGCCAGCGTCTCACGCCGGCCACCCAGGGCACACGCCAGCCGCGAGATTTCCACGAGGCCACGGGTGATCAGGGCGGCCATGGCGTTAGCCCCCAGGCCCAGGCCCTCGACAACGCCCGCGGCAATGGCAATCACGTTCTTCAGCGCGCCACCAATCTCGACACCGACCACGTCTGTGCTGGCGTAAAGCCGGAGGCCGGGCCCGCGGAACTCCGCCTGCACGCGCTCAACCGCTGCGCTGTCATCCGACGCGACGCACACCGCCGCGGGTAATCCGCGGGCGACCTCCGCCGCAAAGCTCGGGCCCGACAGCACGACCACCGCGTGCGCTGCGCCGACCTCGTCGCGAATCACCTCTGACACGCGAAGTAAACTGCCGGTCTCGAGACCCTTCGTTCCACTCACGAGCACCGCATTCGTCGCAAGACGCGGCGCCGCCGCACGGAAGACGACGCGTACGCCGTGCGACGGTACGGTGCACACGACAAAGCTTGCGTTCGACAGGGCTTCACCCAAGCGACCCACGGCTGTCACACCGTCCGGCAAGATGAGGTCTGGCAAGTACACCGCGTTGGCGCGGCGCCGCGCCATGTCGGTTGCCAGCGCCGGATCGCGCGCCCACAGGCGAACGCTGTGCCCAAGCCGCGCGAGGTGAAGAGCGAAAGCGGTACCCCAACTTCCAGCACCTATGACGGCAATCGTCGACATACGAAATAGACAAAAAGGGGACAGGCCCCTTTTTCCACCCCTTTTTCGTCACTTCTGCATCGTGCCAGAGTGATCGCCAGCTCGTCCAGCCGTCTTCGGACGCGGGCGTCATCGCCTTATGGAGCGAGCCCCCGACGCACCAAGTCGAGCGCAGCCTGTACCGCCTGCGCGCGCACGACGTATCGCGACCCCGCGAAACGCAGCGTGCGCACGTCCGCGCCTCCCGGCATGTCGATAGCGATGACCACGTCCCCCACGCGCTTGGCCGGCGTCGCGCCCGTCGGTCCGGCGATGCCCGTCACGCTGACACCAACCTCCACCTGCGCCCGTTCGCGGATGCCGCGTGCCATCGCCAACGCCACGGGCTCGCTCACCGCGCCCTCGTGCTCGATGAGGCGGGGATCAACGCCAGCCAGCTCCACTTTTGCGGCGTTGCTGTAGGTCACCACGCCGCGCTCGACATACGCAGAGCTGCCCGCCACGTCGGTCAGTCGGCCGGCGAGCATGCCCCCCGTGCATGATTCCGCCACGGCTATGCGGTACCCTCGCGCCCGCAACAAGTCCCCAACGACCGCTTCGAGCGGTGTTCCATTGCTGAATAGGTGATTGCCGAGCACCTCGGCCGCGTCGGCTGACGCTTCGTCCAGCACACGAGCCGCCGCGGGCGCGCTGTCGGACGACGCGCGCAGGTGCAGCTCGACGAGCCCGGGCGAGGCGAGCGTCGTCACCGCAATGGCAATCGGCTGGCCCCGCCATCGAGCATAGAGCGGTTGCATGACCTGCTCCACCTGCGACTCGGTCAGACCGGTGACCGACAGCGTGCGTCTCTCCGTGCGCGCGAGTGGCGCCCGCGCGGCGAGCCGGCCGCCCACGAGCACCGCCAGCATGGGCATGAGCTCACGCGGCGGTCCGGGCAACAGCGCAATCACTTGACGCTCCAGCTCGATCCATTGTCCAGGCGCCGTGCCATGCTCGTTGGGCAGAACCGCCGCTCCCCGCACGAGCAGGGCTTGGCGACGGTTGACCGCGGCCATGGTCGAACCACGCGCCGCGAACCGCGCCTGAATGGCATCGACGATCTCTTGATGCTCGTCCAACTCGCGTCCCAGGACATGTGCCACGGCCTGGCGCGTGAGGTCATCGTCACTCGGACCAAGACCTCCGGTCGCTACAACGAGGTCTGCGCGTGCGAGAGCATGTTTCAGCGCCGCGCCAATCTCTTCAAGGTCATCGGGTACCACGGTGCGCGACACTGTCTCGATGCCGAGCCCCAACAGCTCGCACGCGACGTGCTCGCCGAGTGTTTCGTGGCGCACGCCCGTCAAGAGCTCCGTCCCGACAGCTACGATGGACGCGCGTTGTAGAGGTATCGACGTTTCGGGTCTCAAGTTTCAAGTCTCAGGTGTTCGAGTCGAATGCTTACCAGATCCAACCAGGTGCAAGCGCCGCAAGCACGCGCAGCGCCACGTGTGCATAGAGGGCCGCCAGGACATCATCACTCATAATGCCCCAACCCCCTGCGAGCTTCTCCAGTTGCCGACACGGAGGCGGCTTGAGGATGTCGAAGATCCGAAAAAGTACGAAGCCCGCCAGAGCGCCCGTCCAGCTGACGGGCAGGAGCACGAGCGTCAGGAGCATGCCGAGAATTTCGTCTATCACAACGGGCCCCGGGTCATCGTGGCCAAAGTGCCGCTCGGCGAGGGTGGCCGCCCACGCACCGACGACGTATACGACAGGAATGGCGGCCACTTCGAGCCAGGGAGGGCCGCCAAAACGAATCGCGGCATACAGCGCCAGTCCGGCGACCGAGCCACATGTACCCGGCGCGAACGGGATGTAGCCCACCCCTGCTCCGGTGGCAATGGATAAAGGGATAAAGGGGGTCAAGGGGTTTTACCCCTCCACCCTTTCATCATGTGTGACAACCCTGGTGCCCGTGATGCGGTCGTGCCAGGCACGACGGTCGTGCCCGACCAGCATGGGAAGGAGGCCGAGGCCCAGAGGCACGACCGACACGATGCACACCACCGCGCGCACGATGGCATGACCAAGCGGCACCCGAATCGATTCGTCCCCCACGACGCGGAGCCGCATGATCGACTTGCCGATCGTTTGGCCCGAGGCAGCCGTGAACGTCACCAGGTATCCGGCATCGAGGAGGGCCAAGAAGCCAATCAGCGGCACGAGCGGCAACTGAGCGAGCTCCGACCACGCCAGCCCGGTGACGCGGCGCGTCAAGTACAGCACCGTAAGGTCTATGACCAACAGCACGAACGTATCGATGAGACCGGCCGCGACCCGTCGGCCTAGCGGCGCCAACGCCTCCCCCGCGTCCTCGACACCCTCGCCCACCGCCCCCTTGACGTGCTCTTCCAGTTCGAAGGTAGCTGCCGCGTGCGGCTCCGGTGTCCGTCCGATCGTGACGCGCTCTTCTCGATCCGAGCGTTCCTCTTCCCTGTCGTCGAGCAACGTCGGCTCGGGAACGCCCTCGCTGCGCGCCGGCATGGGAGCGCCCGCCTCGCGCACCCCGATGGGCCGGCGCGGCGGCCGAGGGGCGCGCGCCGAGGGCGGCAGTCCGGCAGCTGCACGTCGGGCTCCTTCGTCTCCGAACAGCGGCAGATCGAGCGGCTCGCCGCCACCCGTCTGCTCTCCAGAGGGCGACGGCGCGTGGCCCTCCCCCGATGCTGATGATCCAGGCGTGAGCTCGAGATCCGTGGGCAGGGCCGTCTCGTCTGGCTGGTTGCGTGAGATCGTGAGATCAGGCTCCGCGGATGGGTCCGCGAGCGAGAAGTCGTAGCCGCAGTTACGGCAGCGATCCTCGGTGTCAAAGCTAATGTATTGGCACTTCGGACATCTCATCGCTGGGCATTCTTGTGATCGGGAGGCGCCGGTCGAGGGGCGGGCCGATCGAGAATCGAGCTGAGCATCGCCCGCTGAATCTCGGCACCGAGGACGCTTGCCTCCGCAGATCGAGCATCTCCGGGCGGGATATCGGCGAGCTCGAGCAACGCCTGCTGGAGCGCGCCCCGCTCGTACAGCGCCTGTGCACGATCCAGCACGAGCGCCGACGGATCCGGAAGAGGCAACGGCTCGACCGTGACGGACGCGCTGGCGCTGTCGGCGCTCGTCGTGCCCTGCCACCACCCCGACACACGATCCCAATCGAGCACGACCCACACGCCGACGCCGAGCAGCATCACGGCCGCGGCAGCCAGCACAGCCTGCGGCACGATCCCCACCCAAGCCGAGGGCCCCACCCAAGCCGAGCGGTTGACACGTGCCCGGCGGCTCATCGGCTCGCTCCCATCCGCAGGCGGCGCGCCCGCCGCCGTGAATGCCGTCAGGCGGTTCAAGCGATCGAGTGCCGTCAGCGCTTCGACCTCCCACCCTCCGCGATCCACGGCTGATGTGAGCAGATCCCGCGCCCGACCGGCATCACCCGCATTCAGCGCGCTCAAGCCCCCGGCCAACAGCTCGTCGGACTCGCGCTGGCGCTCGGCGATCGCGCTGCGCGCGCGCTCGATGTAGGCGCGCGCACGGGCGTGCGTGCGATCCAGAAAGAATACCCGTGTCCACACCTGAATCGCACGCTCGTATTGACCCGCGAAGTATCGATCGAGACCAGACAACAACAGCTTTTCAATGACCGCTTGATGGTCGGCGAGCGTCAAGGTCTCGCGGCCGGGCTGACGAGCCGGGTCAGGCATGACGACAGTCTATTCTGTGACAAACGCGACACGGTAACAAGGTACCGGGGGGCGAGGTGCACCTTGCACCTTCCTGTTGTGTCAGTCCCCGCCCTCGAGACCCGGCTCCCGCGAGCGCGTCGGCACGATGCCGAACGCCTTCATCTTGCGATAGAGGTTACTGCGTTCCACGCGGAGCAGATCGGCGGTGCGAGAGATGTTGCCCTGCTGGTCGGCGAGCACGCGCAAGATGTAGTCGCGCTCGAATCGATCGCGCGCTTCGCCGAGCGGCAGCATCTGTCCGTCAACCCCGTAGACTTCGCGCTCTGCCGCCGACGCCCCCTCGAGAAACGAGAGGTGGTACACCTCGATTCGGTCCCCAGGCACCATGATGAGCAGCCGCTCGACGACGTTTCTCAGCTCGCGCACGTTGCCAGGCCAGGGGTAACGTCGCAAGATCGTCAGGGCGTCGGATGAGAACGCGCGCGGCCGGCGTCCGTGCTCGCGCGCGAGATCCGTCATGAAGTGCTCGGCGAGCAACGGGATGTCTTCGTCGCGATCGCGCAGCGGCGGAACGAAAATGGGCACGACGTTGAGCCGGAAGTAGAGATCGTCGCGAAAGCGCCCGCTCCGAATCTCGGTCGACAGCTCCTTGTTCGTCGCCGCGACGACGCGCACATCGACGCGCACACTGGCCTGGCCACCCACCGGATCCACGACCTGCTCTTGCAGCACGCGGAGCACTTTGGCTTGTGTCTTGAGGCTCATGTCCGCGATCTCGTCGAGAAAGATCGTGCCGCCATCTGCTGCCTCGAATTTGCCGCGTCGATCGTTCACCGCGCCGGTAAAGGCGCCTTTCACGTGGCCAAAGAGCTCACTTTCGATCAGCTCTTCGGGAATCGCGGCGCAGTTGACCTCCACGAACGGTCCATCCCGGCGGCGACTGAGTGCGTGAATGCTGCGCGCGACGAGCTCCTTGCCCGTGCCGTTCTCACCGTACACGAGCACGCGGCCATTGGTGGGCGCAGCCATCGCAACCTGCTCACGCAGTTGCCGCATCACGAAGCTCTCGCCGACCATCACGTGCTGACGGTCGACGTGCGCGCGCAGCGCGCGATTCTCTGCCTCGAGCTCGCGCTGACGAAGGGCGTTTCGAACGACGAGGACCGTCTTCTCGAGTGAGAGCGGCTTTTCGATGAAGTCGAACGCGCCCATCTTGATGGCGCGCACGGCCGACTCGATGCTGCCGTGGCCGGAGATCATGACGACCGCGACATCGACATGGCGCTCGCGCAGACGCTCGAGCGTCGCCAGCCCATCGATCCCGGGCAGCCACACGTCGAGCAGAATCATGTCGAACCGCCGCGACGCCGTGGCCTCGACGCACGCCTCGCCGGTGGCGACCACGTCGACAACGTATCCCTCGTCGCGCAGCACGCCACGCAGGGCGGAGCGCACGCCCGCCTCATCGTCCACGATCAGGATCGCGGGCTTCATCGGGGTTCGTGGGACGTGCCGCGTGGAGCGTCGTGCTTGGTGCTCAGCATGGCAACTCGATCGTAAAGCGGGCACCGGCGGGGACGTTCTCGTCGACCTCGATGCTGCCGCCATGCTCAACGATGATCCGCCGCACGATGGCAAGGCCGAGGCCGCTGCCCCGGCGCTTCGTCGAGTAGTACGGCATGAAGAGCTTGACCCGATCCCCCTCGGAAATGCCGGGGCCGTTGTCCGCCACGATGACCCGCACGACCGCATTCGTCGAATCGTGGGCGGTCTCGATCGTGACGACACCTTCGGCGTCGGCGCGTCGGAGTCCATCTTGGCGCGTGAGCGCGTCCACGGCGTTGTCCACGAGGTTGATCACGACGCGTCTGAACTGCTCGGGATCGACCCGCACGAGCGGCACGGCGTCACCATACCGCCGCACGATGGCGACGCCGTCCACGATGCCATGGTACAGCGACAACGCGTCTTCGAGCAGGGCCTGCAGGTCGGATGGCACGGTGCGAGGCGCCGGCATACGGGCGAACTGCGAGAACTCATCAACCAGCGACTTGAGTGACTCCACCTCCACAGCGATCATCGACGAGCACTCTTCGACCAGCGCTCGGGTCGGCTCAGCGGCGCCCGCGAAGTGTCGCCGGAGGCGCTCCGCGCCGAGCTGGATCGGTGTCAGCGGGTTCTTGATCTCGTGCGCGAGCCGGCGCGCGACGTCGCGCCAGGCCGCCACACGCTGCGCGCGGATGAGCGGCGTCACATCGTCGAGCACCAAGATCGTTCCCGCCGTGCCGTCGGACTCACGCAAGGGCGTCGCCGCCACTGCCAGGTGCACCTCACGACCGTCGTGCTCGAGGGCCACTTCCTGGCCACCGCCCGCTTCTTGCTGCCGGCGCCCGAGCCGGTCGAGGTCCGCGAGCGGCTGGAGGTCAGACCGCCCGAACACCTCAGCGTAAGGCTGGCCGACGGCGGCTGCGTCGAGCGTGAGCAACCGTGCCGCCGCACTATTCATGGTGCTGATCGTGCCGCTGCTGTCCACCGAGACGACGCCCGTGGCGATGCGCTTCAAGATGGTCTCAATGTAGCGTCGCCGCCCTTCCGCCTCCAGGCTCTCGCGCTCGAGCTCCAGGCGCGAGCGTTCCAACTTCTCTCGGCTCGCCGCCAGCTCGCCCGCCATCGTATTGAACGCATCGACCAACGATCCAAACTCGTCAACGGTCTCCGGCTCAATCCGATGGTCGAAGTGCCCCGCGCCAATCTCACGCGCGCCTGCCGCGAGCATGTTGATGGGACGGGTGATCCGTTTGGCGAGATATAGGCCCATCCACGTCGCGCTGACGAGGATGAAGAGGGTCATCATCAGAAAGAATGACAGATACACACCCTCGAGCGGGCGTTTGAGCACGCGGAGCTGCTGATAGCCTTCATACGCACCGACGATGCGGCGCGCGTGACGCGCGAGCTCTCCGGTGAGGTAGTCGCTAACCACAACGACACCAACCGGTCGCCCACCCGGTCCGGCGCGGACGAGCGCCGCCGCGCGGACCAGCTCGCCGCCGCTCCGCAGCGGCTCGAGGAAGCGCGTCTCGGTATTGCCGGCCGCCACGCGCGCCGCGAGCCGCTCGGCCGAGGCGCCCACGTGATCGCCGGGCAGCGTCGGCGCCGCCACATCGAACACCGACACCACCTCCGGTGGTGATGTACGAGGAACGATCTGATAGACCTCCACCATGCCCACACGGCCCTCGGTGACGTCGGGCGCCACCTGCGAGCGGACCGTCGCGACGTCACGCGCGGCGATCGCGTCTGCGGCCAGCATCCTGGCCAACCGCGTCGCGTGACGGCTCACGGCGGTTTGTCGCTCCTCGTAGTACTCGCTCGCAATCTCGCGCGACGAGCTCAAGACTTCGTCAACGGGCGATGAGAACCAGCGGTTGGCGCTGTTGCGAATGAGCTCACCGCCCACGATGAGCACGAGTACCGAGGGCACGAACGTCATGCCGAGCAGCACCAATACCAGCTTGGCGCGAAAGCGCGCGAACGGCAGCGCCCGCCGACGCTCGACGACCAGCTTGATGATGTTGCGCACGAGCACGAACACCAGGGCCACGAGCATCGTCAGGTCGACGGCGCACAGCGCGTAGAGCACCACCTCGGAGAGAAAGTCGGGTGTGAACTGCGCGGAGCTGTCGACGAGCCGCACCATCGCGACCAGCGCCGCGAGGAGCAGCAGGATGGCAAGGAGAATGAGGACAGGGTTATCCCGCAGCGGTCGCGGCCCGCGTCCGGCAGTCTCGGATGCGGGCCGCGGTGGCGGGGACGGCGACGGCGCGGTGTCGGAAAAGAGGGTCGTCACGGGTACTGACGACGGTCAATACTCAACGCTCAATGCTCGATGCCCGCAAGGGCATCGAGCATTCACGGCAGAAACGTGAACTTGGCGCTGCCGAGTGCTGCCCAACGCCTGAGCCAGTCCCAGGGCCACGCGAAGAGGCTGATGCGTGGTCGCGTATGTGCGCGCACCCGCACCGAGTACTCCGCGTCGCTCCTGAGCGGTCGTGTGCTGAACAGCGGAAGCCGGTTGAACGTCGTGACTCGGTGTCGGACGGTCACGGCGTCCTCGGTCACAATCACCTGCTCGGTGCGACCGTCTTGCATCTGGGTCACCTGGTAGCGCCGCGTGAGGTTGTCGTAGCGCACCATCACGGCGATCGTCGCGCTGGCAACCAAGCGATCCGGCCAAATCGCCGAGGTCCGCCGGAGCTCGACGTAGTAGGTGAACGTCGTCGGCAGCCCACTCTGAATCGCCTCGTGCAACTCGTCGGTGAGTGCATCCGGCATCGAGAACGAGACCAAGACCCGCCCTTCACGCGCAACAGGGACGACCCGAACGCCGGCCGCCTCCGTCGCGCTCCCATCCTGAGCCACCAGCAGCCCCAGCACCATCACGAGGCCACATGTCAATGCGCGCACGTCAGCCTGCTCGCTTTCTGCCCCAATGTCGTTGATTGTCTCTTCGTCAGCCGACCGGATGTGCTGGTAACATCCGCGCCGTAACCATTGTCACGGCTCCTCCTTCGTGCTCAGTAGCTCCTCGAGCTCGCTCATGAACTCGCCGATATCACGAAAGTGCCTATACACCGATGCGAAGCGCACGTAGGCGACCTTGTCCAACTTGCGCAGCTCCTGCATGACGAACTGTCCGATCTCGGCGGTGGCCATCTCCTTGTCCGGTCGCTCCTGCAACAAGCTCTCGACCCGGTCTGCCGTGCGCTCGAGCGCGGCCACCTTCACCGGACGCTTCTCGCACGCCTTCAAGACGCCCGCAATAAGCTTCTGACGCTCGAATCGTTCCCGGCGGCCGTCCTTCTTGACGACCATATACGGAATCTCATCCACACGCTCGTAGCTCGTGAAACGACGGCCACACTCCAGGCACTCGCGCCGCCGACGAATCACCTCCCCCTCGCGGCCCTCGCGCGAGTCGACCACCTTGTCGCCCAGGTGCCCGCAGTACGGGCACTTCACGCGCCGTGCCTCCGCTGCTCGAGCTGTCCCCGCGCCGGGTCGAGGACCGCCACGGGGGCGCTGCCAGGGCGCCCGAGCACGGACGCGCTAACATGCCGGCCGTCGGACGCGCCCACGGACTTGGCCGCGACACCCTCATTATCTGCTGACTCGACCTCCCGCAATCTGCCGAGCGTGAGGCCCTCCTGTGCCATGAAGACCAACCCGGCCACAATCACGGGCACGAACGTGAGCGCGTGCAGCACGACCGCCGCCGCGACCGCGCGGTCGTTGGGGACCCCATAGAACGTGTGCACGCTGAAGCGAAACGCTTCATGAAACCCCCCAAGCCCACCGGGCGTGGGAACGAGGACGCCGACCGCGAGAAACGTGAGCACGAGGAACGAACTGGTATACGGCAACGTCAAATGAAACGCGCGCATGACGAACCAGACGCCCGCCGCAATCGATACCCACAGAAGTACCGAGAGCAAGACGGCCACGCCCAACCGGCCCGGCTCACGCATGACCGCGAAGCCGCGCACAAACGCCTCGACGAGCCGCCCGGCCGCGCGCGCCACGTTCGCCGGAAGGAGGTGCGCGAGTCGACTCGTCGCACGACCCAGCCGCTCCGGATGGGCCGCGAGCACGAAGGTCGCGCCCAGCGAGACGAGCGACACCGCACCGGCGATGATGCCACCAACCCTCACCGCCCGGAACGTCTCGGCGTCGACAGCCGCAAGGCCCGGATCGAAGAGGACCACGAACACGCCGAACAAGAGCAGTATCGCGGCGACGTCGAGGACGCGCTCGAGGAAAATCGTTGCGAACGCGGCCGTGCCACTCAGTCGCTCGCGACGCGCCAACAAGTACGGGCGGACGATCTCGCCCAGGCGGCCCGGTAACAGCGCATTGGTCGCAAAGCCGATCACGGTCGTCCGAAAGGCGGATCGGAAGCGCACGTGACCGATTGGCGACAGTAGATACTGCCAGCGTACCGCACGTATGACGTAGGTGGCCACCGTCATGCTGAGCGACAAGAGCAGCGCCAAGGGCTGCGCGTCCTGCACCTCGCGAGCCACGGTCCCGAGGTTCGCGTGGCGCAGGAACCACCAGAGGAGGACCGCCGTCAAGCCCACGATGAGCACGGTGCGTCGGGAGCCGCGCATAGATACTCAGGGACTCTACTATAAGGCGACGTGTTAAGTCTATGGGAAAGCGAGAGTTAGTGCTGATCGCCGGCTTCGTCTTCCTGGGTATCGTCGTGTACTGGTTTACGGCGGCCCCGGCCAACGACGACGATGGCGGACTCTCGCTGCGCCGCATCGCGCGCAACATCCGGGCCGAGGTGTCGGGCACGCGCGCCAGCCGTCCCGTCACGGCGAGCGCGCGCACGAGCTGGTCGCCGGGCATGACGGCCGTGGAGCTGGAAGACTTCCGGGGCACGCTGGTCGTCAAGGGTCAGACTCACGGCGAGCTTGGCGCCGAGCTCAGCGGAGAAGCGTTCGGCCTCGATGAAACCGAGGCTACCGCGGCTGCGAAAGACATCCGTGTCGCGCTCGAGCCGCACGAGGATGCCATACGACTCGTACTACATGTGCCACCGCAGATGTTAGGCGGCCGTCGCCCCGACCTCACCCTCACCGTCGATATGCCTGCCGGTATGCACTTGCGGCTGTCGGATGTCGAAGGCAACCTGGACGTTCGTCAGATCGCGTCGGTCACATTCGATGATGTCTCGGCCCAGATCCACATTGTCGACGTGGCCGGTCAGGTGTCGGGCAAGATCGAGCGCAACTCGGTCGACATCAGCCGCGTTGGCGTCGTCGATCTCGTGACAAGTCGCGGTGAGCTCATCGTCAGCGACGTCAATGGTTCGGTGGACGTGCGCCAGGATCGCGGCAGCATTTCTCTGAGCCGGGTGAAGGGCCCCGTCACGATCGATGCGGATAGGACGGACATCGAAATCGACGGCACCCTCGCGCCATTGGTGGTCGAGGCACGTCGCGGCAAGCTGACAGTCCATCGCGCGGAGGCGCCCGTAACGATCGACGCTGAGAACCTCGGTGTCCGCGTCACCCTGGCGCGCGCCGTGCCGCTCAACGTGACCACCAGCGACGGGCGTCTGGACATTACACTCCCTCCACACGACGGCGTGCTCGTCGATGCGACGGTGAGCGATGGAGAGCTCCTCGTGCCCGACGCCCTACGAGTCGATGTATCCGATGACACCCAACACGCACGAGGACCCATTGGCGGCGGCGGTGCACCTCTCGTCGTGACGAACCGCAACGGAACGATCATCATTCGCCAGATTCCACAGGGATGAGGCCGGTTCCTTTTTCATGTTTCCCTTCCCTCTAGGGGAATACCCCTTTGACCTTCGTGTAACAGTTCGGTAAGGTGTGCAGGTCAAGCTTGCGGCGGCCGTGTCGAGATCGACTTTCACACGGACGAGGGATGCTTGGCCTTTTCTCCCGAGGTCGTTGCCCGTGATCGCCTCGACACCCCTACGAGAGAGCTACCTCCCCGGAGTGCGCCTGCTGCGCCAAGGCAAGGTGCGCGACGTCTACGAGATCGACGCGGATCACCTGCTCATCGTCGCCACCGATCGCATCTCAGCATTTGATCACGTGCTCGGCTCGGTCATTCCCGACAAGGGCAGAGTGCTCACACAGCTTTCCGTGTTCTGGTTCGAGCAGTTGTCGGATCTCGTGCCGCAGCACCTCGTCACGGCCAACGTTGATGAGTATCCGCCCGTGCTGCGATCGCATGCCGATGGGCTTCGCGGTCGCTCGATGCTGGTGCGGCGCACAGCGCCGTTGCCTGTGGAATGCGTCGCACGCGGGTACCTTGCGGGAACGGGATGGAAGGACTATCTCGCAACGGGGGAGGTGTGCGGCGTGAAGCTACCGCCTGGTCTTCGCGAAAGCGATCGCCTACCGGAACCAATCTTCACGCCGGCGACCAAGGCCGCGAGTGGTCACGACGAAAACATCAGTGAGTCGCACGCGGCGACCCTGATCGGTCGCGCGGTGCTGGAGGCTGCGAAAGCGACCACGCTCGCCATCTACCGGCGCAGCGTCGAGCACGCGGCCAAGCGGGGCATCATCGTGGCCGATACGAAGCTCGAGTTTGGGCTCACCGGCGATGCCGCACAGCCGCGGTTGCTCTTGATCGATGAGGTGTTGACCCCAGATTCGTCGCGGTTTTGGCCCCTCGCCCAGTACGCACCGGGCGGGCCCCAACCCAGCTTCGACAAGCAATACGTGCGCGACTATCTGGAGTCCATCCATTGGAACAAGCAACCGCCGGTGCCGGCGTTGCCCGACGAGGTCGTCGCGCGCACGCGCGAAAAATACCTGGACGCCTTTGTCCGGCTCACGGGCCGCACGCTCGCGTGAGCCAATTTTCCGGGAGTCGAAGGCGTGCGGGAGCAGCTCGAGCGTCTCATCAACGAAATGGTCACCAAGGGCATTCTCTATGAGGATGCCCACCGGGAATTCGAGCGTCGCTTCATCCAAGTAGCCCTCGATCGCGCGGCCGGCAGTATCGGCCGCGCGGCTGAGCTGACCGGCCTCCACCGCAATACCCTTCGCCGCAAGGTTTGGGAGTACGGCCTATCGACCAACAGCCGCCGGCCCCGTCGGAAGAGCGTCAAGCGGTGACGCCCCCCTCGCCCCCCCGCCCCTTCTTTTGCCCCTTGACCCTCGCCCTTTCTACCCTATAATTAGCAGTTGCCCAGGCCGACTGCTAACCGACCAGGGCACACACAACAACGTTTCATCACATCGGCAAAACGGAGGCCACGACCGGGTCTCACCCTGTTGCCGTGGCCATCACGCGGAGTTTGAGCTATGAAGGTCCGACCGCTACATGACCGCATTATCGTCAAGCGCATCGACGAAGAGGAACAGCAAGTGGGCGGCATCATCATCCCCGATACGGCGAAAGAAAAGCCGCAGCAGGGCGAGGTGAAGGCCGTTGGGAACGGCAAGGTCAAGGATGACGGCAAGGTCGTCCCACTCGACGTAAAGGCCGGTGACACGATTCTCTTCGGCAAGTACTCAGGCCAGGAGATCAAGATTGACGGCGAGGAATACCTCATCATGCGAGAGGATGAGGTGCTCGGGGTTCTGGCCGCGAAGTAATGAACGAGTTTATGTCGGAGCGTGGGGCCGTGCAGCCCTGCGATCTGAACGGAGAGGCAACCATGGCAAAGCAGATTGTGTACGGGGAGGAGTCGCGGCAGGCGATTCTCCGCGGCGTGAACCACCTGGCCGACGCGGTGAAGGTGACGCTCGGCCCGAAGGGCCGGAACGTCGTGCTCGACAAGAAGTTCGGCTCGCCGACCATCACCAAGGACGGCGTGACGGTCGCCAAGGAGATCGAGCTGAAGGACCCGCTCGAGAACATGGGCGCCCAGATGGTGCGCGAGGTGGCGAGCAAGACGTCGGACGTCGCCGGTGACGGCACGACGACGGCAACGGTCTTGGCACAGTGCATCTTCCGCGAGGGTGCCCGGAACGTGGTCGCGGGTGCCAACCCGATGGAGGTGAAGCGGGGCATCGAGAAGGCGGTCCTGCAACTCGTCGAGGCCATCAAGACGGACAGCAAGCCCGTGACCGGCCAGGCGATCGTCCAGGTGGGGACGATCTCGGCCAACGGTGATCAAACCATCGGTACGATCATCGCCGAGGCGATGGAAAAGGTCGGCAAGGATGGCGTGATCACGGTCGAAGAAGCCAAGTCGATGGAGACCTCGCTCGAGGTCGTCGAGGGTATGCAGTTCGATCGGGGCTATCTGTCGCCCTACTTCGTGACCGATCCGGAGCGCATGGAGGTCGTCGTCGAGAACGCGGTCATTCTCATCCATGAGAAGAAGATCAGCTCGATGAAGGATCTGCTGCCGCTGCTCGAGCAGGTCGCGCGCCTCGGCAAGCCGCTGGTCATCGTGGCAGAGGATATCGAGGGCGAGGCGCTGGCGACGCTCGTCGTCAACAAGCTGCGCGGCACGTTGCAGTGCGCGGCCGTCAAAGCGCCGGGCTTTGGCGACCGACGCAAAGCGATGCTCGAAGACATCGCGACGCTCACGGGCGGCAAGGCCGTGACGGAAGACTTGGGCATCAAGCTCGAGAACGTGCGCGTTGAAGATCTCGGCAAGGCAAAGAAGGTCACGATCGACAAGGACAACACGACGATCGTCGAAGGCGGCGGCACGTCACAGGCCATCGAAGGCCGCGTCAAGCAGATTCGTGCGCAGGTCGAAGAGACCACCTCGGACTACGACCGCGAGAAGCTCCAGGAGCGGCTCGCGAAGTTGGTGGGTGGTGTCGCGGTGATCAAGGTCGGCGCGGCGACCGAGACCGAGATGAAGGAGAAGAAGGCGCGGGTCGAGGATGCCATGCACGCGACCAAGGCCGCTGTCGAAGAGGGCATCGTGCCCGGTGGCGGCGTGGCGTTGCTGCGCGCTGGACGCACCCTCGACAACCTCAAGACCGACAACGCCGATCAGAAGGTTGGCGTCAACATCGTCAAGCGTGCCCTGGAAGAACCGCTGCGCTGGATCGCACAGAACGCCGGGCAGGAAGGCTCGATCGTCGTGCAGCAGATCAAGGGGTCGAAAGAGGCGAACTATGGCTTCAACGCGGCCACCGAGGTCTACGAGGATCTCGTCAAGGCTGGCGTGATCGATCCAACCAAGGTGGTTCGCACGGCGCTCCAGAACGCCTCGTCCATTGCGTCGTTGCTTCTGACAACCGAAGCGCTCGTGTCTGAGATCCCCGAGGACAAGAAGGAAGCTCCGGCCGGACCTCCGGGAGGCGGCATGGGCGGGATGTACTGACGGACCTGACACGTGATCGAGCTCGAACGGCCGCCCGCGGGGACCTTGCGTCCTCGCGGGCGTTTTTTGAAACGGGGACAGCCCTCGTTTTTCCAACTGCGTAAAACGGGGGCTGTCCTCGTTTTACCGTTTTCGAAAAACGAGGGCTGTCCCCGTTTTCGCGTGGGCGATCACCGATGACTTGGAAACGGTCTGTGTGGACAGCGGCCAGGCTCGGAACCGCGGCCATCACGGCGGCCGCCGCCGTGATGCTCACGAAACCGCTAGTTGCGCAGGTCTCGCCAACGCCAACTATTAGTCCACCTGTCGCGTACGAGCACACCTTGCAGGAAGTGCTGGCAGAGTTGCGTCAGCTACGCGCGGCGGTCGAGAAAACGAACGCCCTCGGGTCGCGCATCCTGCTGCTCGGCCAGCAGCTGCAGGTACAAGAAACGCGGGCCGGCTCACTGTCACGACAACTCGAGGACGTGCGGACCCGCCTGACCGAGGCCACGGCCGCGCGGGGTGAGCACACGGAGGTGCTCGCCGCAATCGAGCGCGAGATGAAAGTCGCGCCGGCCGGATCGGCCCGGCGCGCCCTGGAGCGCGAGGCGACACAGATTCGCGCGCGCCAGAAAGGTACCGAGGCGCTCGAACAGCACCTCCAGCACCGCGAAGGTGACCTCACGTCGCAGCTCGAGCGAGCAGAAAGCGCGATCACCGACCTGGCGCAGCGCCTCGCGGCGTTGGAGCCTAAACAACGGTAGGGGCGAGGTGCGAGCTCCCAGGGCAGGTCTCAGGGGCAAGGGCCCCTGAGCCCTGAAACGGCCCTGGCACCTCGCACCTCGCACCTGACCTCTTCGTTAGCGCAGCGTGAAATCCATCCCAATCGAGATGATGACGCTCACCGCCACGCCGTCGCTCTGTCTCTTGCCAGGCGCGAACTCCCATTGCTGCGCGGCTTTGACGGCTTCCTGGTCGAGCCCGAAGGTGGGGTCGAGGGAGCGGGTGACGCGAACATTCGTGCAGCGTCCTTCAGTGTTGACGATGCACTCGAGCCAAACAGTGCCCTGAATCTTGGCACGCATCGCCTCGGCGGTGTACTGGGGTTTGATTTCCCGGAGTATCCGTGGGATATCGATACCCGCTCCGGGACGGTAGGCCCCGCCGCCCGTGCCGCCGCCGCGGCCTGGACCAAGCCCCGAACCCTCGCCGGGTCCAGATCCTGCTCCCTCCCCGCTGCCCGCGCCGCCCTTTGAGCCCGACCCCTGCGACATTGTCGCCTTGGGCGGCTCGAGGATCGCGCCCTTCAGCTCGACCGCGCTCGAGGCGACCGTCATCACCGGCAGGACGACCTTCGGCGGCTCGGGCGGTTCCGGCTCGGGCGGCTCGACCTCGCGAAGGGGCTCGAGGGGAGCCTCCTCCACCTCTGGAATCGACACGGCGTCCGGGCCGGGCTGTTCGAGCCGACGCGGCGGCTCCTCTTGCTGGTTCCCGCCACCGCCACCGCCACCGCCAGGCCCTGGCACGTTCAGGTAAACCATCTGAACCTGTTCCTCACGCGGAGCCGCGACCTGTGGGGTCGGCGGTGGCCAGGTCAGGATCCACCCCAACAGCGCGCCGGCAACAATGTGGACGACAACCGACACGCCCAACGAGTTGCGCAGACGCGTGGGCACCCAATCGAGGAGTGAGGGCTCGGCCTGCGGGACGTCGTGCAACTGGACGGCCACATAGCCCGACCGCGTTGTTCGTTCGACCGTTCCGCCGCTGGGAGTCGCGGAGTCCGACATGCGTTCTCTTCAATTATGGACGATCCACGGGCCCTTCGGGCCTCACGCTAGCAGGGTGTTGCAAATGCAATACCGTGAATCACTCTCCGTCCCACCGAGCCAACGTGAGATCGGAGGGCCTGTGCGCGAGGAGCGTCTGTCGCACATGGTCCACGTCTGTGTCACTGGTGTGGACGCCTAATAACACAGCACCCGCCCTGACGCGCTCCTGCCAGCCCCTCGCGTGCGCGTCACCGACACCGGCGCGCGCCAACAGGTGGTCCACGCCCCCGGCGAGATGACCCGCCGCCTCGCCTGCCTCGGCCGCAAGGGGTCCCGCAGTCACGATGGTTCCGATGCCTGGTAAGACGACGGCGACGAGCGCGACGAGTTGGGCACCCAGCTCGGCAAGCCAGCCGGCACGCCGCGAATCCTCGATCTCGGCGCCGGGCGTACCGCCGGCTCGCGAGGCAAGCTCCCCTTCGTCACGGTGGGTACGCGCCACAACCGACAATTGCGCGGCCGGAACGCCGAGCGCGCGCACCGCGCGGGCGGCATCGACCGCTGCCGCGGGCGACTCGAACAAGGCCAGAATCAGTGGATGCGACACACCCTACTCTAGCGCAACTCTACGCACACATTAAGGCAGATGCGCGCACCCCTCACGAGCGAGGCTTGTCCCGCCCTGGGCAGATTGTGTCAGAATGCCGCGGGCTGTGGCGGGAAATGTCTGCCGATGGGCGGACGTGCCACCCCAGTGCAGCGTTTGCTTACATTGTGCCGTGTGCAATTGGGCATTGGGCATTGACAAAGAATGCAGCATTTCGATGTCGCCATCGTTGGCGCCGGTCCTGCTGGCGCTTGGGCCGCGCATGAGCTCGCACGACGCGGCGCGCACGTGGGCCTCTTCGATGCCTCCCACCCACGCGAGAAACCGTGTGGCGGCGGTGTCACGGGCCGCGCGTTCGCGCTCGTCGCGGCCGCCCTTCGCACACACCGAGCATCTGCCGCGGTCGTTGAGCGAGCGCGCTTCGAGGCCTCCCACTCGGACGGCGCGAGTGTCGCGCTGCACGCCCAAGGTCACGGCCCGAACAGCTCGTTGCTGGTGTTCAGTCGGACAACCTTCGACCTGGCGCTGGTCCGCGCGGCCGTCGACGCTGGTGCGACGTGGTGTGCCGAACGTGTACGCGACGTCGAGGTCTCGCCCGACGGTGTGCGTCTCGTCACGGCCGCTCGCACGTATCGCAGCGATTTCGTGATCGGCGCGGACGGCGCCAATAGCCTGGTCCGGCGACGGGTCGCGAAGCCATTCGCCCGGCATCAGCTCTCGTTCACGACCGGCGTGTTTGCGCATGGCCTGAGCGCGAGCGAGATCATCATTCGCTTCGTGCCGAAGCCGCAGGGGTATATCTGGTCGTTCCCGCGGCCGGATCATCTCGCTATCGGTATTGGTGCCCAGGCGGACGAGACGAAGCCTGACCCGCTGCGACGCATCCTCGCTGACTGGATAGCGGAAACGCGACTGGCGGATGGTGCGCGCATGGAGTCCTACTCCTGGCCCATTCCCTCGCTCAACGCGACAGACCTTGCCGAGGAGCGCCCATCAGGACCACGGTGGCTGCTCGTCGGCGACGCGGGCGGTCTCGCCGATCCTATGACGCGAGAGGGGATTTATTTCGCGCTGCGCTCGGGCGAGCTTGCCGCTGAGGCACTGGCCGCAGCCGACGGACCGCGACGCTACCACCGAGCGCTAGCCGCCGAGATCTACCCGGAGATCGAGCACGCGTCGCGCTGGAAGCGCGGCCTGTTCACGGGGCCGTTCATTCACCTACTCGTACACGCCCTGCAACGGAGTCACCGCGTGCGGACGATTATGTGCGACCTCGTCGCCGGACAGCAGCCCTATCGCGGCCTCAAGCGCCGGCTCCTCCGCACCTGTGAGCTTCGTCTTGCCTGGCAGCTTGTACGCATCGAACGCTCCGCTCAGCGTACGTAGCGCCCTCGTCCATGCGCGGGCGTCGAGGTAGGAGCGCTCAGCGCGCGTAATAGCCCGCGCGCGCGCGAACGGAAAGATCCTTGCGCTTCACGCTGACCTCGATGCGTCGATAGCCGTGTTGTCCGCGCGGACGTGGGACGTAGCCGAGCAAGTATTGATGCCGCAGCTCCCGCGCGATCTGACCGAACGTCGGCGCGAGTCGATCGGGCCGCTTCACGAGAAAGGATCGCCCGCCGGTGACTTCCGCCAACCAGTCCAACACCTGCGACCGCTCGGTCCCGAGCGCAATCGGATAGGCGAGGACATCACTCCGCCGAGCGCGTCCGAGCGCCGCCTCGGCGGTTGCCTTGCTAAACCGTTCGTACCCGTCAGACAGCACGACGAGCGCGCGGCGGCCAGGCGCATGTTCGATGCTGTCGAACGCCGCAATGACGGCATCGTAAATCGGCGTCGTGCCCCACGAGTCGAGCGCCTCGATCGCTCGGTGCAGCACGATTCGGTCGGTCGTCAACGGCACGATCGTTTCGACTTCGCCGCCAATGGCCACCAGCATGACGCGGTCCTCGGGCTGCAGCTCCCCGATAAATCGGTGCGCGGCCGACTTGGCCAGCCGCAGCGGGTCGCCGCGCATGCTAAACGAGCGATCGACGGCCAGCGCCACCGACAACGACAGCGCGCCGGTCGCGAACGCGGCAATCGGTTGCGCCACGCCCTCTTCCCGCACCTCGAACTCATCACGGGCCAAGTCGCTCACCGGCCGCCCGTCGCGGCCCGTCACCGTGGCATAGACCTCCACGAGCTCGACGCCGGACGTATACTGGCCAGACGCGAGGCCCTGGACGCCGGCCATCGGAACCGTCAGCGCCGCTAGCGTCGCCAAGCCGGTCACGACCGAGACCCACCTCCCGCGTCGTCGCCTCGTTGGGGCGGGGGTGTCATTGGCCGCCGACTCAGGCGTACTTGGTGCTAGAATCATCGTATGCACACGGAGGTCGCCATGTTCTCGCTAATCGGACCCGTCGGCCTGCCGGAACTGCTGATCATTCTCTTCATCGTCCTGTTGGTGTTCGGCGCCAGCCGGCTCCCTGAAGTGATGGGCGGTCTCGGCAAGGGCATTAAAAATTTCAAGGCCTCGGTTCGCGAGGAGCCGACCGACAAGACGAAGCCCGAAAGCTAGTGCCCGCCCCAGGACACCGGTACACTAGAGAATCTCCCGTTTGTCGCCGACGCGGCGGGTCACTCTCTCGCGATCCAGGTACTCCAACAACGGAATGGCGTGCTTGCGCGTCAGGCCGTAGCGCTCCTTGAACCAGCCGACGTCAACGAACACAGGCTTGTTCGCGGCGCGACGAACGGCCGCCACGCTTTCTTCGAGACGGATCAACTCTCGCCCTGGCACGAGCAGCTCCCCAACGCGCGCCAGTCGCTTGTCGCGTAACAGCCACAGCACGGCTCGCGCGACGATTCGTGGCGGCTGGCGCGTGACCTCGGCGAGCCCAGATTCGGTAAGCGCAGCCAAACCACACTGCTCACTCGCCGCTTCGATGCGCCGGACCGCATCACCTTCCTCCTCCGACAGCGCCGGCCGATGCGAGGCAAGCGCCAAGCGCTCGGTGCCGGTCACCCGGCCCGCAGTGTGCAGCGCCGTCACGACCTCATCGAAGACGGCCTGCGGCGCATGGCGAAACAGCCGGGTGCGTACTTCCTCTCTCGGCATCCCCTCCGACAGCGGATCGGTCTCGTGATGTCGCTGTACGAGCTCGACGAGGGCTCGGCCCAGCGCGTCTGTCACGCTCCTTGCAACAACGCGATCACCCACGTGCAGCGCCTCATGCCCGTCGACGAGCGCGCGCGTGACCGTAGCGGCGCTCGACAACGTGAGCCCCACGCGCGAGGTCAGCGCGGCGGGCAATAACCCCTCCGCGGCCGCGTATTGCAGCAAGCATCGCAGCGCCGCCAGATCGGCCGCGTGCGGTACTCGCGCCGTCAGGTGTCGCGCCGGATCCAGGGTGGCAAAACGCGCACGGGTCGCCTCGCTCCGCGTCGCCCCCGGTGGTGGGACCGGATCCAGCACGGCTCCGCCGCCAATCGTCATGGGAGGCGAATACGCTCGCAGCACGAAGCGATCGCCCCTGACGGTTGGAATGGACCGCTCGAGGCGCACACGCGCGTATGCCCGGCCACCGGGCGAAATCGTGCGGCCGTTTGCGGCAGCGGCGTCGAGGGCCGCATGTCGGTCTTCCACCTCGACCAACGCGACCCGGCCGAGCACCTCTGTGGTCCCCACGTGAAACCGCACGCGCGCGCCGTGCGGCAGAGGCCGTGCCGACTCCACGAGCTCGATCACGACGTCCAGCCGACGGCTCACCGACAGGGCCGCGGCGGCTGTAAGTGTATCGCCCCGCACGATCTCGTCCACGGCAATCCCTTGCAGATTGATCGCGGTGCGCTGTCCGACCGTGGCGCGCTCGACGGGACGGCCGTGGACCTGCAGGCCTCGCACCTTCACCACGCGCCCCTGCGGCATCACCACGAGGTCTTCACCCACCATGATCGTACCTGCGACCAGCGTGCCGGTCACAACCGTGCCGAAGCCCTTGATTGAAAAGACGCGATCGATGGGGAGTCTGGCGGGCGTGTCGTGGACGCGTGGCTTGGCGCGCTGTGGCAGCTCATCGAGTGCGGCGTGCAGGGTCTCCAGCCCTTCACGCGTGCGCGCCGATACCGCGACCATGGGTACATCCTGCAGAAACGTGCCCGCGACGAGCTCACGCACTTCGAGACGCACCAGCTCGAGCACTTCCGGATCGACCAGATCGCATTTCGTGAGCGCGATGACCCCCACCGGCACCTCCAACATGCGACAGATATCCAGGTGCTCGCGGGTCTGTGGCATCACGGACTCGTCAGCCGCCACGACGAAGAGCACGCCATCGATACCTGTCGCACCGGCGAGCATGTTCTTCACGAAACGCTCGTGGCCCGGCACGTCCACGAACGCCACGGTCACGTCACCCTGCTCGTACGAGGCAAACCCGAGATCGATGGTAATGCCGCGCGCCTTCTCCTCTTTGAGTCGGTCTGGATCGGTGCCGGTGAGCGCCCGCACCAGGGCGCTCTTCCCGTGGTCGATGTGACCGGCCGTGCCAATCACGATATGCTTCACGACCGGCGCCTCCCCGTTCCCTTGCGAGCTGCTCGCTCGTGCCTGCCGGGCCGCTGCCCGCTTTCACGCTTCGTGCTTCGGCCCGCGGCGCGACGCCCCTTCCCCCCTGCTCCCTTTCCCCTCATCGCTGAGCCCTGTCTGACCCCTGAGCCCTGACCCCTGACCCCTTCTCTTCGCAGCTTCTCGAGAATCTCCACGAGCCCGAGGTCGACTTGCCGCCGCTCCAAGTCGACACGCACGACCTGGACGCGCACGTGGTCGCCGAGTCGATAGACCTTGTGCGTGCTCTCTCCCCGCAACACGTGCGCCCTCTCGACGAACCGATAGTAGTCGTCGGCCATCGTCGAGACGCGGACCATGCCCTCGACGAAGTGCTCGACGAGCTCGACGAAGAGGCCGAACGGCGCCACGCCCGTGATGTACCCATCGAATTCGTCACCGACCTTGTTCGCCATGAAGCGAACTTTCTTCCACTGTAAGAGCTCGCGCTCGGCTTCGTCTCCCCGACGCTCCATCTCCGAGGAATGCCGTGCCACGTCTGGCAGCTCGTCGGCGCGATCGGTGGCGATTTCCGGCGTCAACCGGCCGTGGCGAAGCTCGCGAAGCGTGCGATGGACGATGAGGTCAGGGTAGCGTCGGATCGGGGACGTGAAGTGTGTGTAGAACTCGGTGGCCAATCCGAAGTGTCCGAGGTTGGCCGTGTCGTACCGCGCCTTCTGCATGGTGCGCAGCATGAGTGCGGCAATGGGGCGCTCTTCCGGCTTGTTGCGAATCCGATCGACGAGCCGTTGAAAATGTTTGGGCTGGACGAGATGTGGTGGAACGCTGAGGCCGTACCCGAGCGTGGCGATGAACTCGTCGAACTCCTCGACCTTCAGCGCGTCTGGCGGCTCGTGAACGCGAAAGAGCGTCGGCACACCGTGGTCCGCCAGGTGTCGCGCCACGGTCTCGTTGGCGAGCAGCATGAACTCCTCGATGATCCGGTGCGCGACATTGCGCGCTGCCGGGAGGATGTTCTCGATCATGCCGGCGGCGTCCAGGATGACTTGAGGCTCCGGGAGATCGAAGTCAATTGATCCGCGACGCACGCGCCGCGCGTTGAGGATCTCGAAGAGCTCGCGCATCAGCTCGAAGCGCGGCACGAGCGTGGCGTGCTCGGTACGCAGCGCCTCATCCTGCTCGGTCAGGATCGCGTTGACCGCGGTGTAGGTCATTCGCGCGCGGCTGTGAATGATGCCGTCGTGAATCGAGTAGTCCACCACATTGCCACGGCGGTCGATCTCCATCAGGACCGACTGCACGAGACGATCGACGTCTGGATTGAGGCTACAGAGCCCAGTCGCAAGCTCTGACGGAAACATGTGGACGGCTCGCTCCGGGAAGTACACGGATGTGCCGCGGTCGCCCGCCTCCTCGTCGAGCACACTGCCTTCGCGAACGTAGTGCGACACATCGGCAATGTGCACGCCCAGCAGGTAGTGGCCTTTTGGAGCTTTCTCAATGGAGATTGCATCATCGAAGTCGCGCGCGTGCTCGCCGTCGATGGTGACGATGTCGAGGTCGCGGAAGTCCGTGCGCCCGGCGACGTCGCGCCGCGCGACGGTCGTGCCGAGCCGCGTGGCTTCGGCAATCGCATCGGGGCTATGCGCCTCCGGTATGCTCCACTTGCGGATGATGATGGTGGTGTCGACACCGGGCGCGTCGATATCTCCCAGCACCTCGACGACCCGCCCGAGCGGATTTCTGGTAGGTGTCGGCCAGCGGGTGATCTCGACAGCGACCATCTGTCCAGGCTTGGCTCGGTGCTGTTCACCACGCGGCACCTGGATGTCCATCAGCAATCGCCGGTGGAAGGGCACCACGAACTGCAAGCCTTGTGCATCGAGATCGAAGCGCCCCACGACGGTTGTTGCCGCGCGCTCGAGGATGCGCAGGATGCGTCCCTCCGCGCGACCGTCGGGCCGATGCCGCTCGATGCGGGCGACGACGCGGTCACGGTGCATCGCCTCGTTGACGTGCGTCCCGGCGACGTAGAGGTCGCCAACGAGGCCCTCGATGGCATGTTCCGGTGTGACGAACGCGAAGCCCTGCGGGTGCACGCTGACACGACCGACGACCAAGTCCATCAGCTCGGGTAGGCCATAATGCTTGCCACGCGTCTCAATGAGAGCCCCGCTCGACACGAGCGCTTCGAGCTGGCGGCGGAAGACCGCTCGCTGCGACGACGGGATTTCGAGCGTCCGCATGAGCTCCTGGACCTTGGCAGGGTGGGCCACGCGTGCGCGAATGCGTTCGAGGATCTGGTCCTGAGACGACATTTTCCAACCGGGCGCCATGTCCACCAGTCTACAGGGTGTGTGACCGCCGTGACGGATGCGGAGCTGGTCGGGCGCGCCCGCCACGGAGACGCCGCCGCGTTCGCCGCGCTGGTCGAGCGGCACGGCCGTGCCGTCTACCGGGCCGTCCTGGCGGCGCTTCCCGATGCCGCCGAGGCTGACGACGTCGCGCAGGAGGCGTGGGTCACGGTACATCGGCGTTTGGCGTCGTTTCGGGGGGAGGCGAGCTTTCGGACCTGGTTGCTCGCAATCGCCTGGCGGAAGGCGCTCGATCGCCGCCGCAGCGTGCGTCGCTGGCTGCGCGTGGTGGTGACCGGGGCTGACGATGCATTCGATGGGTCGAGAGCCGGAAGGGTCGCGGCGAACAGTCGTGGACATATCGCACCCGCGAGCTCTCCTGAGCAGTTACTGCTTGCCGCGGAGCAGGAAACGGTCGTGCGCAAGCTGATTCGATCGCTGCCGCGACGCCTGCGCGACCCGCTGCTCATGGCGGGCACACGGGATGCGACCTACGAGGAGATTGCCACGGTGCTCGACATCCCTGTGGGCACACTGAAGTGGCGCGTCTCTGAGGCGCGAAAAGTGCTGCGCGAAAAGCTCGCGCGACTGGGGTATGGAAGATGACAGACCGCCCAGTGCAAGGCGACAAGCTCGAAACGCTCATCGATCACGGTGTTCGGTCGCTCGTCGAGCGCGACGCGCCACCCGAACACATGCACCGCATTCGCGCGCGCGTGACCGCCGTGGGCCCGACGAGTCTCGGACGCTCTCGCTGGCTCCAACCCGCTCTGGCGACCGCCGCATTGCTAGTGGCGGCAGCGGGCGTAGGACTTTGGACACTCCGCGACAACGGTGAACAAGACGTCCTCGACACGCAGATCGCGACACTCGCTCCCCTTCGACCGCCGTCCGCGATTCCACCCGCGGCGGATCTACGGTCAGCCATTCTCAGAGATATGAAAACGACGCACGCTCAGCTCGCACGCGAGGCTGAGGTGAGTCAGGCAAAGCTGGCGGCTTACGTCGAAGCACTTCACCAGTTGCCACCGGAAGTGTTACTGGACGAGTGGCCGGCGGCTGACGAACCGCTGCCGGAACCGGCGCCTATTGTGATTCCGGAGATTGTGATCACGCCATTGGATGCCCGTGCCACGCCAAACGAGGATTCCCCGCGTGGCGATTTCGACCCTAGAGGTGACGAATGACTCAAACCACACATCTCTTCTCACGCACGACTGTTGCGGTGATCCTGGGATTCGCGTTGTGTGTTGGTGCGGCTCCGCAGGCTCAGGAGCCGGTACCAGCCGAGCCGCAGGAGCCGCCGGGCGTACCTGCCAAGCCTGCTGAGCCGACCAAGGCCGTGCCACCCAGCCAGCAGCCTGCGCCCCGTCATGCCGGGCCCCAGGTAACGGCCACCAGCCGCAACGTCAACGTCGAGGTGACGGTGACGCAGCAATTGGGGGGCGCACCTGTGAGCAAGACGCTGACATTCGTCGTGGCGGATAGTTCAACGGGAAAGGTACGCTCGGGCATCAAAGTACCAATAGCGAACGCGATGCCGAACATGGGGATGAACTATCAGGACGTCGGCTTCGATGTCGACGCTGGCATTCGGATCCTTGACAACGATAGGATCTGGCTCGATCTGTCCCTCACGTTCTCGTCTGTTCTGCCGGCAAAAGGCTCTGGGAAGGAGTCGCAGGCATACCCCTCGTTCGGCAATGCAGAAAGCCAACTCAACCTCTTGCTCGATAACGGCAAGCCACTGACGCTGACTCAATCAGGAGATCCGTCCACTGGTCAGGAGTACGCGGTAGAGGTCAAAGCCACGATCATCGAGTGACCTCACCCTGTGCCGGCGCCGGGGAGGGTGTGGCCCAATACACCGCGCGAATGAGCTCTACCGCATCCTCGGCCCGGCCGTTCGCGTCTTGACTGAACTTCCGCGTGAGCGCCTGCGCCTCGTCGATCGCCGTGGCTGCAGCATCGAGCTCCTTGACCTGGTCACGTGGGCCCCGGCTCTGAAGCAGTGGGCGCACGGCAGCGACGTAGCGTTTGGCTTGCTCGAGCTGCTTGCTGGCGTTGCCGAAGTTGGTCGTGTAGATGTTGACACGCGCATCGAGCACGAATGCGGTCGCCTGGGAAAGCTGAAGGCGCAACATTGCGTGATCACGCTGCTCGGCGAACCCGGAGGCACCCCACCATCCGTAGAGATAGCCAGTAAGGATGGCGACGACCAGCGCGCCTGTTCCCCAAAGGGCCAATTTGAGCTTGTCCATGGCAGTATCCGCTCATCGCCCGTCACGGGCTCCTACAGCACCAGGGCAATTTGCACGTCGCCGACGTTCGTGTCCGTTGGTCCGGTCCGCACGAGATCGCCGAGCGGCTCGAAGAAATGATACGCGTCGTTGGCCTCGAGCGCGCGCCGAAAATCCACGGCCGCGGCCTGGGCCCGCAGCGCCGTGGTTGGGCCGACAATGGCGCCCGCCGCGTCCGTCGGCCCGTCGATGCCGTCGGTCCCCACGCTCGCGAGCCACACAGGGCGCGCGACGGTCGCGAGAACCTCGACCAGCGCAAGGGCCAACTCCTGGTTTCGCCCGCCTTTACCCTTCCCCCGCACGCGAACGGTCGTCTCGCCGGACGAGATGATGCAACAGGGTCTGCCATATCCGACGGCGTGCGCGAGCACCCGTGTCAGAAGGTCACGCGCCGCGTCGCGTGCCTCGCCTGTCACCGCCTCGTCAACGATGTGCACCTGGTACCCGCGCCGCTCCGCTTCCCGCCGCGCACCCTGCATCGCCGAGCGGCGGCTCCCGATGACGAGATACCCTCCCCGCACCAGCCGCGGATCACCCGGCTTCGGCGTTTCTTCCACCTCACCGCGCGCACCCGCCTCGAGCAATGCACGCGCGGACGCCGGCAGTTCGGCGTCAACACCCAGCCGTGCGATGATCGCGCGCGCCTCGCCGAATGTGCTGGGGTCGGGCACCGTGGGCCCCGAGCCAATGACGCTGGGATCATCCTCCACTGGCCCGACAACGTCGGAGATCGCCAAAGTGAACGTCGGCGCGGCGCTTGCCGCAGCAAGCCGCCCACCCTTGACCGCTGAGAGGTGCTTCCGTACGCAGTTCAAATCGTGGATGGCGGCGCCCGCGCGGAGCAACGCCGTGGTCGTCGCCTGCTTGTCGTCGAGCGTGATAGACGGATGTGGCAGCGCCAGTAGTGCCGAGGCTCCGCCCGAGAGCAGCACGAGGAGCTGCGCGTCGCCAGGCGTCGCGGCGGCGAGCTCCAGCGCTCGGCGTCCAGCCTGGACGCTTCCTGACGTGGGCACCGGATGACCACCGGTTATCCATCTCAGGGCCCCAGGCAACGATGTCTGAGCCTGCGCGCTGACCACGAGACCTTGCGAGCACGCAAGCTCTGCCACGCGCAGGTATGCCGTGGCCATCGCCCCGGCGGCCTTGCCAGCTGCAATGAGCGTCGTCGGCCGCGCGAGCTCGAAGCTAGGTAGCGTCGCGGTCGTCGCGGCGCCCTCGACGAGCGCGCTCGCGCTTACCGCCGCAATCGCCGCGTCGACAATGGCAATGAGATCAGTCCGCGGGCGGGTGCTCGAAATGATCGTCAGTGCAGGTCTGAGGGAGGCGCCCAGGTGGAAAGGCGGGTCACGTGATCGAATTGGCGCAGAATACAACTCACGACGTGGTCGGCTTCACCGCTCCTACATAACTCCTCCAATCGGCCGACCAGACGTGCAAGCGCGGCCTCGAGGCAGCACATCGCATCTTCCGAGTAGCATTGCTCGCGCAGGCACCGATGATGCTTCAAGAGCTCTTCGCGATAGAACTCAATGCAGATCGGCGGGAGGCACGGATAGGAGACTCGACGACTCGAGTTGCGGGTTCGACGGTCCGAGTTGGGGGCTCTAAGGTCGCTCGGGCAGTCTGACACGCGTGACTCCATGCAGCAACGGCTGTCCTTGTGACCGTTTCTAACTGTAAACACCCTGTGTTCGGCCTGTCAAATTCTTCTTTGTCGACGATCGTGCAGTTGAGCTTGGAAAGTATCGGACCGTGAGATGACACATTTAGCGCAGAGAGGAAGCGGGGACAGCCCTCGTTTTCGGGATCTGACGCTGACGAAAACGAGGGCAGTCCCCGTTTTCTCGTGACCCTCATTGACCACCCGCTCGATCCGCCTCCAGCTCCAGGTGGAGCGCGCCGAAGCCCGCGTCGACCTCGGCCACGATGGGCAGTCGTCTGGCGTCGCGTGACAACCAGACGCGAATCTCCGGCGGCTTGCGAGTCTGAACGCGCGGATCCAGCGCCACGTCGAGCCGCAGGGCCTCGACACGCCTCCCCTGCCACGCCACCCACTCGATCTTCCCCGCCGACACGTCGATGACCAACGTGCGCCCCATGTCATTGACAGGGACGCGCACCTGTTCACCTGCCGCTAGTTCCAGT
Source organism: Luteitalea sp. (assembly GCA_009377495.1). GTDB lineage: Bacteria > Acidobacteriota > Vicinamibacteria > Vicinamibacterales > Vicinamibacteraceae > WHTT01. Next base: position 69,238 of record WHTZ01000008.1, on the reverse strand, counting down.
GTACGGATGTAGAAAAAGGCCGCGAGCGGATCTCGTACAGCTTCCGGCACGCGGAACGCGATCTCTCGCTCGATCCCGCGCGCTCCGGGTCGAAGCATCGTCGCCGTTTGCTCATCTGCATTGTATTCGATCAGGAGGTCGACCACGCGGCGTCCTTCGCGAAGGTGCCGCTCGTGTACGAGCGGCAGCAATCGCGCGTCCGTCCACGTCGCGAAGGTGTCGCGTGCCTCGAAGAAGCGCGCCACCCAAGGAGCCGTGACGGCCGTCACCACGAAGCGGTAGCGCGCCTGGTCGACCAAAGCTGCAACGCCGGGCGTCTGCCCGACGGAGCCACCGGGCTGCACCTCGAACGTTACGTGGCCGGCCGGAACGGAGGTACCGACGCCCGCCCACAGCACGCGATACACCGCGCGCTCCCCCACATCGAACGGCGCGGGTCCCGCGGGCGGCGGCACCGCCACGGCCGCCGGGCCGAGACGCGCGTCGAGCTCGGCGCTGGCCGCGAGCTCATAGATGCGTGTGTCGGGACCAAGCGTTGGGTCTCGCACGCGCGCCCGCTCGACGAGCGGCCACGCGCTTGTATCAACAGCGCTGTTGGTCACGACGAAGCGCACGCCCAGCTCATCGAGGGTCCACAGCGCATCAGTCGACGGAAACCCGACCATCGCATCGCCCAACGCCGAATAGTACATCGGCCGCTGACCGCTGTACCCGTTGACGATCGGCCGACCGTGCTCGAGCGTCTGTAGCATGAAAGGCGTGTTTCCAAAATCGCGCGGCAGCGGAAGGTAGATGACGGCACCAGGTGCTTCAGCCTGTGCGAGCCACTGCGCGGTCTCGGTCGCGCGTGGCGGCGCGGGCACGAGCGCCAGCGGTCGGTTGAGATACTCGACACACGCAAGCGCGATGAGAAGAGCCGGGAAAAAGGGGACAGGCCCCTTTTCGTCCGAAAAGGGGCCTGTCCCCTTTTTCCCCAGTCCGAGCGCCGCGAGAACGGCGACGCCGAACGCGACGAGCACGGCAAAGCGAGCCGGCGCGCGCACGGCTTGGAATCCAAACACCCACCGATGAATGGTCGCGTACACGTGCCGAACGCCGTCGGGGCCGAGCGACAGGATGCCACCAACGATGACCAGGGCGAGCATCGCTAACACCAGCGGCCTGGCATCCCCGCGCCAACCGTGCCACGCGCCGACGAGCGCCAAGACGAGCGCCACAAAGCCCACGAACAACCCGTCTTCGACCGACCGTGCTTCGGCGAGTAGGCCCGTGGCACCGTACAGGACATTCGTGGGCGGCACACTCACGTAGCTGGAAGGCGTGGCAGCATGACGGGCTGCCTCGACGAGACCGCGGCCGAAGCCCTCGCGCTGCTGTACCGCCCAATACGGCCACGCCACGGGCGCAACCACCAGCATGCCGACGACGCCCGCGACGAGCACGCGTCCGACGAGCGCGCCACGTCGCCGCGCGCCGATGCCGACGAGCAGCGCAAGCGCGGCCACGGCGAGCCCCACGGCACCAATGACGCCGTAGTAGACCGAGACCGTCGCGTTCGCTCCGGCCGTCACGCCAAGCCCAATCGCGTCGCGCCAGCGCCGGCCCGCCATCAGGCGATGCAAGAACAAGAACGCCAGCGGCAGCACATAGGTCCCCTGCATCGCCAGGTGGATCAGGTGCGAGAAGTGATATGGCCAGAAGCCCCAGACGAGACCCGCGAGGAGTGCGCCGGCGGTTTGGCCCGTGACGCTGCGCACAAAGGCGTACATGGCAAGCGCGCTCGCCCACAGCGAACCGAGCAACAGGACGTTGTAGCAGAGCACCACGTTCTGGCCGCTCAGCGCATAGAGCGGCGCAACCAAGAGCGCTTGCGGCAGCAGATGATCGCTGTAGGCGAGCGTCTGCTTCGCGGGATGGAAGATTGGCGCGTCGAACACGCGGCCGTCGAGGAAGGCAATCGGATCGCTGAAGAGGATTCTCAGGTCCCAACCAAGAACCCACAGGTTGAGGTACGGATCACCGGGGCCGACCGGTGCGACAAGATGCGACGTGAGCGAGACGGCCGCGGGCCAGGTGAGGGCGAGCGTCACGACCAGATACAAAACGGCGGGCAGCAGGTAAGCGTGCCGTCCATCGGTCCAGTCCTTGGCTCGCATCTATCCGCGGCCTGAGGAGCCCAGTGCATCGAGCTCGCGCCTGAGCACCTCGTTCACGCGCTTCGGATTGGCTTTGCCGCTCATCCGTCGCATGACCTGACCAACCAGAAAGCCGAGTGCCTGCAGCTTCCCGCCACGGTACTGTGTGACAGCGGCCTGATGTTCTGCGATAACCTGCTCCACGACGCCGACAATCGTGTCCTCATCATCGACCTGCACCAGGCCTTCGCGTTCGACGATGACCTGCGCACGATCGCCCGATGCACGCATTTGCTCGAACACCTCTTTGGCCACAGAACCGCTGATTCGCCCCCGCTCGACGAGCTGGATGAGCTCGGCGAGAGCCTCCGGCGCGACTGGAAACCCCAAGATGTCGCGCTCGTCACCTTTGAGGCGACGCAGCACTTCTCCCATGACCCAGTTGCTCGCAGCCTTGGCGGGCGCGTGTCGGGCCACGCCCTCGAAATAATCGGCGACGGCCATCGATTGCGTCAGCACGCGAGCATCGTACTCGGGCAGGCTGTAGCTCGTGATGAATCGCTGCATACGCGCGTCGGGCAGCTCCGGTAGACGCGCGCGTAGGCGTTCCACCCATTCATCGCTCACAACCAACGGGGGCAAATCAGGCTCCGGGAAATATCGATAGTCGTGCGCCTCCTCCTTCGACCGCATCGAGTGCGTGCGTCCATTCGCCGCGTCGAACAAGCGCGTCTCCTGCACGATACGCCCGCCCTTGGCGGACGTGTCTGCCTGACGCTCTACCTCGAACTCGAGGGCCTTTTGGAGGAACCGGAACGAGTTGAGGTTCTTTACCTCGACCTTGACGCCCAGCTCGGGGCTCCCTACGGCTCGCACCGACACGTTCGCGTCGCATCGCAGGCTGCCGGTCTCCATGTTGCCGTCATTCACGCCAATGGCCACCAGGATGGCGCGGAGCCTCGTGAAGAGCTCGGCGGCCGCAGAGGCAGACCGCAGATCTGGCTCGGTGACGATCTCGATGAGCGGCACACCGGCGCGGTTGTAGTCGACATAGGTGTAGCGGGCCGAGTCCGGGAATCCCTCGTGCAGCGACTTGCCGGCATCCTCCTCCAGGTGGACACGCCGAATACGGACCGTCTGCGGCCGACCGTCGAGATCCCCGGTGACCGCGCCGTCGACCGCCAACGGGTCCTCGTATTGCGAGATCTGATAGCCCTTCGGAAGGTCCGGATAGAAGTAATTCTTGCGCGCGAAGACAGAGACCGGGGGCACCCGACAGTTGAGTGCCAGCGCCGTTATCAGGGCGGCGTCGACGGCTGCCTCGTTCAACACCGGAAGGGCCCCGGGCAAGCCGAGGCACACGGGACAGACGTGACTATTCGGCGGAGCGCCGAACGCCGTGCTGCAGCCACAAAAGATCTTGGTCGCTGTCCGAAGTTGCGCGTGTATCTCGAGCCCAATGACCGCCTCAAAGGAGGGGCGCGGGGCGCGGGGCGCGGGGCGAGGTTCAAGGTTCAAGGTTCGAGGTCGGGGCTCGACTTTCCAAGCTCAAAGTTACACTGCGAACCTCAAACCTCCAACCCCGAACACTCGACATGGATACAGGATGCGTACGTACATCGGGCGGTTAGCGGGGGCCGGCCGCAACCACGGCGGGGGAAACTGACGAGGCGAACGCCGAGAAGTTCTCGACGAACATGCGCGCGAGCGCCGTGGCTTGCGCATCGTATGCACTCTTGTCGGACCATGTGTCGCGGGGCTTGAGGATGTCAGACTGCACACCTGGCACCTGGGTCGGCACGGCGAGGTTGAAGATTCCATCCGTCTCGTAGCTCACGTCGTCCAACGCGCCCTCGAGTGCGGCACTGAGCATCGCACGCGTGTGCGCAATGGGCATGCGGGTGCCGACGCCATACGATCCGCCCGTCCAGCCGGTGTTCACCAGCCACACACGGACGCCGTGCCGGGCGATGCGCTCACCCAGCGCGCGCGCGTACACCTCGGGCCGCAGCGGCAGAAATGGCGCGCCGAAACAGGCGCTGAACGTGGCGCTCGGCTCGGTCACGCCGCGCTCGGTACCCGCGACCTTGGCCGTGTAGCCGGACAGAAAATGATACAGCGCCGCTTCCGGCGTCAGGCGCGAGATGGGTGGCAAGACACCAAACGCGTCCGCCGCGAGCATCACGATGTTCCGTGGGTGGCCGGCGATACCGCTCGGCACGGCGTTGTCGATATAGGCGAGGGGATACGCGCCACGCGTGTTCTCGGTCGTGGAGTCATCGTCCAAATCGACCGCCCTGGTCACCGGATCAATGGCGACGTTCTCGAGGACCGTGCCAAAGGAACGCGTCGCGCGGTAGATCTGCGGCTCCGCTTCCGCCGACAAGCGAATCATCTTGGCGTAGCACCCACCCTCGATGTTGAAGATGCCTTCGTTGCTCCACGCGTGCTCATCGTCTCCAATCAACCCGCGGTCCGCCGCGCTCGAGAGCGTGGTCTTCCCTGTGCCTGACAGGCCGAAGAACAGCGCCACGTCCTCGTGCTCGCCGACATTGGCCGAGCAGTGCATCGGGAGCACACCCCGCTGCGGCAGCAGGTAGTTCATCACCGTGAAGACCGACTTCTTGATCTCGCCGGCGTAGTTCGTGCCGCCAATTAGCACCAGTCGCTCGTCGAAGCTCAGCAGGATGAAGACGCCGGAGTTCGTGCCGTGCAGCGCAGGATCCGCCTGAAAGCTCGGCGCCGCGACGATCGTGAACTCGGGCACGAATGCCGCCAGCTCTTCCGCACCGGCGACGGGCAAGAGGAGGTGCCGCGCAAACAGGCTGTGCCAGGCTCGCTCTGCGATCACCCGCACGCGCAGCCGATACCGTGGGTCTCGGCCGCCGTAGCAGTCCTGAACGAAGAGCTCCTTCCCTTCCAGTGCGCCCATGAGAGCACGCAGAACGGCCCTAAATCGATCGCTCTCGATCGGCCGGTTGACGTCACCCCACCAGATCTGTCCCTCAGACGACGCCTCGCGCACGATGAATTTATCGCGGGGTGACCGCCCCGTGTGGGGTGCCGTGCCACATACCAACTGACCCGTGTCGGAAATGAGGCCCTCGCCGCGGCACACGGCGTGCTCGCAAAGAGCCGCGACCGAGAGGTTCCAGTGCGCGCGCCCGTGACGGATGCCGTACTGTTCGAGCGCGTGCGCGAATTGGACGTCGGTGCTCATGGATCCTTCGGGTCCGTTGCATGACATCTGGGCATGGATACCATGCGATAGCCTTATGCTACCGCTCACGGTCAGATCCGTCAACTTCGGGAAGCACTGAGGGATACGGCTCGCCGCAGTATGATGCGGCGTGCGTTGCCGAGCACTGCGATCAGCGGCGCTCGTATGGGTGAGCGCCATGCTTCCGATCGTTCTCCCGGCGTGCCGCAGTGGCCAAGCGCCACCGGTGCTGCAACCGCGATCCGGGCCGCGTCCGACACCGCATGGCGGGTCGACGGTCCGGGTGCAGATTGGCGTCAATGGCGCGGCTCGCGTCGTGGCGCTCGATCTCGAGGAGTATGTCCGCAGGACCGTGGGTGCGGAGATTGTCGTCTCGACGGCCGACGCCGCCTGGGCCGAGCGCATCTACGAAGCGCAAGCCATGGTGGCGCGTACATATGCGTTGGCCAACCTCGGCCGCCACGCCGACGAAGGGTTCGATCTCTGCTCGACCACGCACTGCCAGGTGCTCCCGCATACGCCGCGGCCCACTCGGTGGGATGACGTCATCGCGGCGGCAGTTGACGCGACCCAAGGCCTGGTGCTCACCTACGACGGACGGCCGATCCGGGCACTCTTCCATGCGCACTGCGGCGGCCACACGAGCGATGCCGACGTGATCTGGCCGGGGACACCGCTGCCGTACCTACGAGGCGTCCGCGATCCTTTCTGCCTGCGCGAGCGACCGGCTCACTGGACGTTTCACATCGCCGCCGCCACGCTGGCGCGTGCCCTCGACGGCTCACCTGGTACACGCGTCGACGGTCGCCTCGATGGCTTTCAGGTGGTGGAGCGGGACGAGGCAGGTCGCGTGCTCATGGTCGCCCTCACGGGAGCGCGCAACGACGTGATGCGCGGCGAAGAGCTGCGCAGCGCCATCATGCGAGCCGAAGGCCCCGCGAGCCTTCAGAGCCCGCGTTATACAGTGCGCCGCGACGGCGACACCTTCGTGTTCGAAGGCGAGGGCTTTGGCCACGGTGCGGGTCTCTGCCAAACGGGCATGGTGGGGCGCATCAAGGCGGGGCACACGCCGAGCGATGTCCTCACGTACTATTTCCAGGGCGCCCGTCTCGTCTCGCTCGACCGATTGACGTCGTGAAGACCTCGTTCGATCGGGTGCAGCCAGGATTGTGAGATGACGTAGGTGGCACAGCTTTCCTTCCCGAGAGGACACGACCATGAGACATGTGTATGCCGTCTTACCCGTTTGTTTGTTGATCCTGGCTATTGCCTTCACGCCTGGAGCTTCGGACGAGCGGGCGCGTGCGACCAGCGACCGCGAGCCACCCGTGGCGAAGAAGGTTCCCCACGTGCGTGAGCTGCACGGCGATCGGTTCGTAGACGACTACTTCTGGCTACGGGAGAAGTCCAACCCAGAGGTGACCAAGCACCTCGAGGCGGAAAACGCATTCACGGACGCGGTGATGAAGCCGCTCGAGGGGCTACAGGAAACGCTCTACGATGAAATGCTAGGTCGCATCAAGGAGACCGATCTGTCGGTGCCGTACCGAGACGGCAATCACTGGTACTACACGCGGACGGAGCAGGGGAAGCAGTACCAGATTCTGTGCCGCAAGCGAGGGAGCCTCGACGCGCCCGAAGAGATCTATCTGGACGTCAACGAGCTCGCAAAGGGGGAGAAGTTCATGGCCCTCGGCGCGGTCGCGGTGAGCGACGATGGGAATCTCGTCGCGTATTCAACGGACAACACCGGCTTTCGCGAGTACCGGCTGCACGTGAAAGATCTCCGGATCGGCAAGGTGGTCGAGAGCCCGGTCGACAAAGTTGTCGCGGTGGCGTGGGCGGCAGATAACGAGACGCTGTTCTATACGACGCCGGACGCGGCCAAACGCTCGTACCGACTCTATCGCCACACGCTTGGTCAGACCGACGACGCGCTGCTGTACGAGGAAGCGGACGAACGGTTCCGCGTGGACGTCTCGCGCTCGCGCAGCAAAGACTACCTCTTCTTGGACGTGGACAGCCATACGGCTTCCGAGGTGCGCTATCTTCGCGCGGATCAGCCGACGGCCGCGTGGCAGCTCGTGGCGGCACGAGAAAACGACCATGAGTACGACGTCGATCACCGGGGCGACTTGTTCTACATCCGGACCAATCAGGGTGGTCGGAACTTCGGCCTCATGACGGCGCCCACAGCCAACCCAGACCGCGGCAATTGGACCGAGCTCATCCCACATCGCGCGGACGTGATGCTGCAGCGCGCGATTCTCTTCCGCGATCATCTGGTCCTGTCCGAACGCGAGAACGGGCTGCCCGGCATCCGGGTCCAGCGATTCGGCACGGCGGCGTGGCAAGCCGTCCAGTTCCCTGAGCCCGTCTATACGTCCTTCCCGACGCCTGGACCCGAGTTCGACACCACGGCGCTTCGCTACCGCTACGAGTCATTCACCACGCCGAGCTCGGTCTTCGAGTACGACATGAGCACGCGGCAGACGAAGCTCCTCAAAGAAGATGAAGTTCTCGGGGGCTATGACCGGACGAAATACACCTCGGAACGAATCCATGCCACAGCGGCCGATGGGACCAAGGTGCCTGTATCTCTGGTGTATCTGAAGAGCCTGAAGCGTGACGGGACGGCCCCGCTGTTCTTGACGGCGTATGGCTCGTACGGCGCGCCGAGCAACGTCGGGTTCTCGTCCAATCGTTTCAGCCTCATCGATCGCGGTGTCGTCTACGCGCTCGCGCACATCCGCGGTGGCGGCGATCTCGGCAAGCCGTGGCACGACGCCGGGCGGATGATGAACAAAAAGAACACGTTCACCGACTTCATCGCCGTTGCCGAGCACCTGCTTGCGGAGCGGTACGGCGCGAAGGATCGGTTGGTCATCGAAGGCGGCAGCGCTGGGGGGTTGCTGATGGGCGCGGTGACCAACATGCGGCCCGATCTTTTCACGGCGGTCGTCGCGCACGTCCCGTTCGTCGATGTCATCAACACGATGTCGGACGCGTCACTCCCGCTCACGGTGACGGAGTTCGAAGAATGGGGTAACCCGGCGAAGAAGGACGAGTATGAGTACATCAAATCGTACTGTCCCTACACGAACCTCGAGCCGGCGGCGTATCCGGCCATGTTGGTGAAGACCTCGCTCGACGATAGTCAGGTGATGTATTGGGAGCCAGCGAAGTACGTGGCGCGCATGCGCGCGCTCAAGACGGATGACAACCCGCTCATTTTGAAGACCAACACGGCGGCTGGACACGGCGGCGCGTCCGGCCGCTACGATCGCCTGCGCGAGATTGCCTTCGACTACGCGTTCATGCTCTGGCAAATGAAGGTGCCAGGGGTCCTCGATCCCTGAGACAGCCCTGATCCCTGACCCCTGACCCCTAGAAGTGTGCTGTCAGCTCTTCGAAGCGCTCGAGCACGAGCAGCCGCTCAGACGTCAGGTCGGGAATCTGGGCCAGCTCGAGCGCCCACGTCGCCGGATGGGGGATGAACACGGCGTTCAAGCCCGCGCCCAGCGCCGGAATGATGTCTGATCGCGGACTGTTACCGACCATCCAGCCCATGCCCGTGCGGACGCCGTGTCGGCGTACCGCATCGACATACGCGGCCGCGTCCTTCTCACGGACGACGTCGACACGGTGGACGAACAGGTGCACGCCGGAGCGCGCGACCTTCGCCAGTTGGTCGTCATGATCCCCTTTTGTCAGCAGAATCAGCCGGTGCCGCCAGGCGAGCTCGCGCAGCGTCTCGGTGACGCCTGGTAGAAACTCGATGCCCCGCCGCGCGAGCAGTGATACCTCTCGGTCGACGACCTGCAGCACCGCGGCCAAGCCTGGCTCGGGAAGTCGCGCCTGGCATGCCAGCTCCAGGCAGTGCCTAAAGTTCGCGAGGCCGTAGCCGTGGGTGCGCACACGCGCCCGCTCGAGCGTGAGCAGGGTCTCGCGAAACGCGGTCGCGGAGTGGCCATGTCGCGCGACGCTCGACGTCACCTTGGTGATCGCCTGGTCGAAGTAGACGTTGTTTTCCCAAAGCGTGTCGTCCGCGTCGATGAAGAGGGTGAAACCGGGCGATCGGCGTGCAAGGACCATAGCGTGGACGAAACCGTGCCGGCTTGTTAAACTGAGAATTCGCGACGAGCGCCCCCACCGCTGTCATCGTCGACCGGGGGCCGCGTACCGGGCCCGTAAACGGCCCAGCAACTGCTGACGTATGCCAATGGTAGTGCGCGGACAGCCCCCGGTTCCACTCGCTCCAGGACCGGGATCTGATTCGGACATCGCGGTGGCGGTGAAGTCGCTGCTCGCAGAGGGGCGCGACGCGGCGGCCCGCGAACAATATGCCGAGCTCGTCCGCAGCCACCAGCGGCGCGCGCTGAGAATCGCGCATTGGTACCTGCGCGACGTCGCCGAAGCGGATGAAGCGGTACAAGACGCGTTCATCAAGACGTTCACGCACCTCGGCGACTTTGATGAGACGCGCTCGTTCGACGTCTGGTTTACGCGCATCTTGGTCAATGGTTGCCTCGACCGCCTGAAGGCGCGCACGCGGCGCGAGCGGTGGATGGTGCCCATGACCGAGACCGCCAGGGTGGCTGTGATGGTTCACACCGCCGCCCGTGAGGCCTCGCCCGAGGCATTGCTGCTTCGCCGTGAGCGGGGCGCCCGTTTGCTCGACGCCGTGCAACGGCTGCCAGACCGCCAGCGGACCGTGATCATGCTGAGTCAGATCGAAGGCTACAGCACACGCGAGGTGGGCGAGGTCACTGGCTTGAGCGAAGCGACGATTCGCGTGCATCTCTTCCGTGCGCTCCGTCGCCTCCGCCGGCTGCTGGCAGACGACCCGGCGTTTGCAAATGGTCGCCATGCGGCGGAGCCCGCGCGGCCTGACCGCCTCCGCCCCGGTCGGGTCCCGTCGGGACCCGACGAGCCAGTGCTGGCTAGCGGCCCGAGTCTCGCGGGCCGCGGTGGCGAGTCCGCCGAAGCGCGAAGCGCGAAGGCGGAAGGCCGCGCGCTACAGACGACGGAGGCAAATAGCACGTAGCGAGGGCCTTCAGGCCCCTCGTAAGCGCGCCGGTTAACAACAGACGCAACGGCCCTTGCAGGCTGCAGCGTCGGGAGCTCGTGGGTGTTCGACACGTTGTGGACAGCATGGCGCCGGGAACCGCATCTCACCGACCAGGAGGTGCTGCGCCTCGCAACGCTCCCTCAGGACACACCGGCTCTGTCGGCTCGAGCGGCGCCCGGTCCCGACGCCGCTGAGCGCCGCATGGTGGAGCATGCGGCTGGGTGCCACGTTTGCCGGCGCCGTGCGAGCCAGCAACGTGCCGCGCTTGACGATCTGTCGCTGGCAGCGTGCGACACGCTGGATACGTTCTTTCCAACGGCCCGCCTGGAGCGTCAAGTCGCGGCCGTGATGCGTCGGCTCGACGTCGGCCGGGAGCGTGGGCGGATATTGCCCTTCCCGACCCGCACCGCGGCACGTCTCGGCTCGGCCGTCTCGCCGCGCCGCTGGATTGCGCTCGCTGCGGCCGGCGGTCTGCTGCTTGGTCTCGTCAGTGGCCAGTTCCTCTCGCTGGACGGGACCGCGGCTCGGCTCGCGAATCACGCGGCGTGGCGCACCGCGTCAGCACCTGCGGCGGAACGCCCGAATGCTCCGCTCCCGTCGACTCCGGATGATGGGGAGGCGCTTCTCGTCGAAGTCGACGCCGCGTTGACGTCACTCCGCAGCCCTGAGCTCAGGGCGCTCGACGACCTCACACCGCGCACGTACGCCACCTTCGCGTCCGCCCAATACCCGGGCAATCTAGGGCGCTAACAGGTCACCGTGTCACCCCCTCACCTTGTCCCCCTTTACCCCTCTACCCCTCTATAATGAATAGGTTGTGCCGTCGTTGATTTTCCGCAAAGGGCTCGACCTCAAGCACGTCGTCGCGGACGCGCTCGCCGAGGATTACCACAGTAACCTGGTGGATCGCATCAGGCAGAACGGCTTCCGATACGAGTCGGGCCGGCTGATTGTCCACCTCGCGCGCGAGTTCGGCTTCTGTTATGGCGTCGACCGCGCCGTCGATTACGCGTATCAAGCGCGCAAGAAGTTCGCGGACCAGCGCGTGTACCTCACGGGTGAGATCATTCACAACCCGCACGTGAACGGGCGGCTGCGCGCGGCCGGCATTCGTTTCTTGAGCGATCCGGGTGAATCGCTCGACACACTCAGCCCAGACGACGTCGTGATCCTGCCGGCGTTCGGCGTGAGCGTCGACGACCTACAGTGCTTGCAGGCGCGCGGCTGCACGCTGGTCGACACCACGTGCGGCTCCGTGCTCAATGTCTGGAAGAACGTCACACGCTACGCGCGCGAAGGGTTCACAGCCATCATTCATGGCAAGGTGAAGCACGAAGAGACGCGCGCCACCGCTTCGCAAGCCCTGAAGTATCCGCAAGGCCGTTACCTGGTCGTGCTCGATCGCGCCGAGGCAGACGCGGCGTGCGACTACATTCGCCATGGCGGCGATCGACCCGCGTTCCTCGCGCGCTTTGCTCCCGCAGCGTCACCTGGCTTCGACCCCGATCGCGACCTGGTCCGGGTCGGACTGGCCAACCAAACGACGATGTTGATGTCGGAGTCGCTCGCGATTGCCGACATGTTCCGTGTGGCGATTCGGGACCGATACGGCGAGTCGGCACTCGTCGACCACTACCGCCACTTCGACACGATCTGCAGCGCCACGCAAGAGCGACAGGACGCCGTCGTCGAGCTGCTGGGCGAGCACACGCTCGATCTGATGCTCGTCCTTGGCGGCTACAACAGTAGCAACACCTGCAACCTCGCACGCATTTGCGCGGAGCACGTCCCCACGTTTCACGTCGCCGAGCCTGCCTGCCTCGTCTCAGCCGACGAGATCCGCCATCGGCCGGTGCCAGCCGCGGGCACCCCTTTGCACGCGGCGCGTGAAACGGTCGAGCGTAGTTGGCTCCACCCCAAGCGGACTGCCCGGGCCGAGATCCGTGTCGGCTTGACGGCCGGCGCGTCGACGCCGAACAGCATCATCGGGCAAACGGTCGAGCGGCTGGCGGCCTTTCTGGCGTGAGGATTCGTCCCGGCGTAGAGATGCACGGTAGGCAGACGGCAACGCTTGCTAAAGCCCCGTGCAATCGAGGTTTGCCGTAAATAGCGCCCTTCGCGCCGTCGTAATTACATGGATAGGGGCTCGTGCATGCCGCTCCGCAAGATCATCCTGCCATTCCTCATCCTTGGTGCGTTTCTCGGGGCACCGTCCCTGGCACTGGCTGGGACGCGCGGGTGCCTCGTTGCCGAGCATCCGGGCATCGAAACGCTCGACGAGAAAAAGGCACGCAAGTGGTGGCGATGGGACCTCTGCAAGGCGGAGGTCGGCATCACCGATGAGCAGTCTGACAAGCTCGAGGCGATCTTTCAAAGCTTCGTCCCCGACCTTCACCGACAGAAGGGCGAGCTCGATCGGCGTGAAACACACCTCTCCACCCTCCTTGTGGAAGGGTCGAAAGAAGAGAAGGTTCGCGAGGCGATCGACCGCGTCGAGGACGCGCGCAGTGACCTCGGTCGCAGTTGGGCCCTGATGCTCTATCGCATGTACAAAGTGTTGTCGCCGGATCAGCGGCGAAAGCTCAAGGCGTTCTCGGAGCGCCACAACCAGGAACGGCAGCCGTCCCAAGAGCAGGCGGGCGTCCGGAGGGAGCTGTGACGCCGCGACGACTCGTGTGCGCGGCCGTGGTCGCGGCCGTCGCCTGGTTCGGCACGCCTGTCCAGACCGCGGCCCAGACGACGGCGAACGTACCAGCGCCAGCCGGCTCCCCGGAAGCCGCAGACGCCAGGGTCGAAGAGCTGCTGGCAGCCGTGCGCGCGCAGCAGGCGGTTCCAAATCAGCCGCCAACCAATGAGGCGGCGGTCCTCGACCTCCGGCTGGACGAGGCAGTATCGCTTGCCCTCGAGCGCAACCCGGATGTGGCCGCCGAACGGCTGAATCCTCGGCTCGAAGAGCTCAGCCTGGCCAGCCTGCGTGGCAACTACCGACCCGTGCTCCAAACGACGATCTCGCAGAACAACACCGTGCAACTGCCGCGGAATCAGCTCACGGGCGGCGATCGTGTCCAAGACGACACGCAGACGTATGAGTTTGGGGCAGACCAGGCGCTACCATTGGGCGGCGGAGCGCTCCAGGTTTCTTGGCTCAACCGCAGACAGGAATCGTCGAGCAACTTCAACACCTTCAATCCGCAGTACAACAGCTCGCTCGATCTGCTGCTGACGCAGCCTCTGCTACGAAACTTTCGGACCGACGACACGCGTACGCAGATCAGCCTCGCGCAGATAAACCGCAGCGTGGCAAACCTGCAGCTGCGGGCGACCTTGACGAATACCGCGGCCGATGTCCGCAACGCGTACTGGGATCTGGTCTACGCGATTCAGGCGGTGGACGTCACACGGCAGTCGCTCTCGCTCGCGAACAAGCTGGTTGAGGACAACAAGGCGCGCGTCGAAGTGGGCGCGATGGCGCCGCTCGATGTCGTCCAAGCGGAGGCCGAAGCGGCGGCCCGGCGGCAGACGTTGGCGCAGGCCGAAGCGACGCACCGGATCGCGGAGCTGTCCCTCAAGCGCCTGATCGTCACGGGAACGAACGATCCGCGCTGGCACGCCCGTCTCAACCCCGTGGACCAGCCGGGCGTCAGCAACGAGAAAGCGGATGTGGCGGAGGCGCTGAAAAATGCGCTGGCGAGTCGCACCGACCTGGCTGAGGGGGAACGCGGACTGGAGGCCACTGATCTGAACATGCGCCTCTACAGGAACCAGTCGCTGCCCACCGCGGATCTGATCGCGTCGTACGGTCTACAGGGCATTGGCGGCACTGAAATCCTTCGCGACGGTGGCCTTGGCGGTGACGTCACCGAGACCATTCCAGGCGATTTCGGGGACGCGCTTCAGCGGATGGCCGGCCGCGACTTCCCGACATGGAACATCCAGCTCCAATTCAGCTATCCGATTGGGCACAGCCCAGCGGCTGCGAGTTACCAGCGTGCGCGTATCCAGCGCGAGCAGGCCGCGATGAGCATGAAAGCGCTCGAGCTGCAGGTTGCCACCGAGGTCACGAATGCGGGGCTGCAGGTGGACAGCACGCTCGAGCAGGTAGATGCCGCACGGGCGGCGCGCGAGTTGGCCGAACAGCGGCTCGAAGCGGAACAAACCAGGTTTGACGTGGGCTTGTCGACCGCTTTTTTCGTGGTGCAGGCGCAACGCGATCTGGCAGATGCGGCAAACGTGGAGCTCCGCGCCGTGCTCGACCATCGCAAAGCGCTCGTCGATTTCGAGCGCGTGCAACTGACACCGTCCAGCGGCGGACCGTCGCTGGCCGTGTCCGGCGCCAATAGCCTGGGTGGGGTGGGCGGTGGCGGCGTGAACGGTGTGGGGGCCACCACGAGCGGCGCGGGCAACGGCGTGACCGGAGGCAACGGTACGGGCAGCGGCCCGCCTGGAGGCGGCGGGACAGTGCCTTGAGAAATGTGAGGTCTGGCGCCCCTAAAGGGGCGCCCTACAAAGGAGCGCCCTGCCGACTGATCCCTGCGGGCTGATCCCTACTACCTGAGACAACCCTGGCACCTGGCACCTTTCACCTGGCACCTACTTTTTATGCGTAAGTTCCTGATTGCCTTCGCGCTTTTCGTGGTCGCGGCGGCAGGCATTTTTTTCTATAGCCGCTCCGGTGGTTCTCGGTCGGAAGGATCACCGAGGGGCGGGATGATGGCGGGGGAACGCCAGACCCCGACCATCGAGCTCGGCACGGTTGCCCGCGGCGAGATCACCGACAGCCTCACCGTCGTTGGCAATCTGGTGGGGGCACAGACCGTCGACGTCGCGCCTAAGGTCAACGGTCGGCTGGAGGCTGTGGACGTGCGCATCGGCGACCGCGTGCGCCGAGGTCAACGTCTCGCGCTCGTCGAGGACCGCGAGCTGCGCGAGCAAGTGCGACAACAGGAGTCGGCGTACGAGGTTGGGAAGGCCAGCATTCGACAGAGCGAGGCCGACTTGGGCGTTGCAGAATCGAACGCGCGGCGCTCGCGCAGCTTGTTCGAGCGCAAGATCCTTGCTCAGCAGATGCTCGAAGACGCCGAGGCAAACGCACAGTCGGCGCGGGCGCAGCTCGATCTGGCCCGCGCACAGTTTGCACAGGCGGGGTATCGCCTCGAAGAGCTCCGCATCACCTTGGCCAACACGCGGATTGTCTCGCCGGTCGATGGCTTCGTGGCGAAGCGCTACGTCGATCCCGGCGCCCAGGTCTCTCCCGCCGGCCCTGTGGTCTCGGTGGTCGACATTAGCCTCGTGCGCCTCGTCGTCAATCTGGTGGAAAAGGACCTCCGGCGCGTTCAAGCGGGCGTGCCCGCCGCCGTGCAGGTGGACGCGTATCCGGGCCAAACCTTCGAGGGTCGCGTGGCGCGTCTCGCGCCCGTGCTCGACCCGGCGACGCGGACCGCCCAGATGGAGGTGGAGGTTCCCAACGAGGACGCGCGGCTCAAGCCCGGCATGTATGCGCGGGTCGAGATCCAAACGGCGCACGAGGACAATGCGCTTGTGGTGCCCAGAAATGCCGTGGTCGACCAGGAAGGTCGACGCGGCGTATTCCTCGTGAATCAACGAACGGCGCACTTTACGGAAGTCCGCACGGGAATCGAAGAGCCGCAGCGGATTGAGGTGCTCAGCGGTCTGACCGAGGGCCAACAGGTCATCACGACCGGTGCCGCGGGACTCCGGCACGGTGACCCCGTGCAGGTGGCCGGTCAGCGACCTGCGGGCGGAACGTCCCGCGCGGAGAACAGGCCGGCGTCACCAAAGCCACGGAGTGAAGACTGAGCACGGCGCGTTCGGCGAACGCGCCCTACCATTGGCAGAAGGTAGGGACGCCTCGCCGAGGCGTCCGTTACTAGGACCACCCATGAGCATCCCCCGCCTCGCCATCCATCGTCCCATCACGGTCTTCATGCTCTGCAGCGTCGTCGTGCTGCTCGGCGCGATTGCGCTGCTCCGGTTGCCCGTAGACCTGATGCCAGACCTCGAGATGCCGAGCCTGAGTATCCGGGTGGGCTACGAGGGCGTTGGCCCGCGCGAGATCGAGGAGTCGATCACGCGGCCGATCGAGCGGTCCGTTGCCGCCGTCGCCGGGCTCGATCAGATCAATTCGAGCTCGGAGGAGGGCAGCAGCCAAGTGCGCCTCAACTTCACGTGGGGCACCAACATCGACGTCGCCGCCGACGATGTGCGCGCCCGGCTCGATCGCGTGCGCGGCCAGCTTCCAGAGGATGCCGACCAGCCCACGCTCTACAAGTTCGACTCGTCCCAGTTCCCCATTATCTTCATCGCGGTCGCTGGCGACTTCGATCCGGTCACGCTGCGCGAGCTCACGGAGAACGATCTCATGCCGCGCTTCGAGCGCATCTCGGGCGTCGCGGCGGTCGAGGTGCGAGGCGGCCTCGCCCGACAGATTCTCGTCGAGCTCTCGCGCGAAAAGACCACGGCGCTCGGACTCCCCGTTGATCAGGTGGTCCAGCTCCTCCAGAGCGAGAATCAGAACGTCCCCATCGGCGAAATCGACCAAGGCGACCTCACGTACCTCCTTCGCAGCCCGGGCCAGTTCACGACCCTGGACGATATTCGCAATATCGCCGTGATGACGCGCGGCGGTGTCTCGTCAACGACGCCGCAGACGGCCTCCTCGGCCTTCGGCGTGCCGGTCTACCTCCGTGATGTCGCCGAGGTACGCGACGCGACCGAGGATCGCCGGTCCTTCGTGACACTCGATGGAAAGCCCGGCATCCGCCTGATGATCACGAAGCAGTCTGGCGAGAACACGGTTGCCGTGGCCGAGCGGCTCCGCGCGGAGATGGAGCGCATCAATCGCGAGATGCCAAGCGTCAATTTGCGGATCACGCGCGATATGTCGGTCTTCATCCAGCAGTCGATTGCCGCGGTGCGCGAGGCCGTGATGCTCGGCTCCGTGCTGGTCGTCCTGATCATCTTCATCTTCCTGCGAAGCTTTCGCTCGACGCTGATCATCTGCGCGTCGATCCCCATTTCGATCATCGGCACGTTTGCGTTGCTCTATTTCGGTGGCTACACGCTGAACACCATGACCTTCGGGGGCCTCGCCCTCGGGGTGGGCATGATCGTCGACGCGTCGATCGTCGTGCTCGAGAACGCGCAGCGGCACATGGAGCTGGGCAAGGACCGGGTGCAGGCGGCCATCGATGGCAGTGAGGAAATCTGGTCGGCAATCGTGGCCTCCACGCTGACCCACATCGCTGTCTTCGTGCCGCTCTTCTTCCTCGCCGGCTTCTCGAGCATTCTCTTCAGGCAGCTCTCGGTCGTGGTGATCTTCTCGCTCATGATGTCGCTGTTCGTGGCCGTGACGCTCGTGCCCGTGCTGTGCGCGACGCTGTTGAAGGTGCCCACCAAGGGCGAGGCACGTGCTGGGAGGGCCGGTCGAATGTTCGAGACGAGCGAGCGGTGGTTGCAGGGCGTCGATGACGGTTACCGTGGCTTCCTGCATCGCGCGCTCGCTCACCGGCCGACGGTCCTCGCCGCCGGGACGGGCCTGTTCGTCCTCGCTCTCTTCCTGCTGCCGCTGCTCCACTTCGAGCTGATGCCGCAGACCGACGAGGGCGAGGTCGAGGTAGACGTCGAGCTCCCCGTGGGCACGCGCATCGAGCGGACCGAGCAGGTCATGACCCAGCTCGAACAGATGGTCCGAAAGGCTGTCCCCGAGGCGACGAGCCTCTTCACGGAGGGGGGCGGTGGCGGGTGGGGGGGCGGCTCGACGCACACCGGTGAGATCAACATCCAGCTGACGCGCAAGGAGGAGCGCACGCGCTCCAGCGAGCAGATCGCACAAGCGTTACGGCGAGACCTGGCAGGTCTTCCTGGCGTGGAAGTGCGTGCGCGCGCCTCGGGTGGCAACTTTGCGCTGGGCCGCATCCTCGGCGACCAGGCCGAGTCTCGTCTCTCGCTCGAGATTCGCGGGCACGATCTCGAGGACGCCAGGCGCCTAGCCCTGGCGGCCCGCGACGCCATGCAGACCATTCCAGGCATTGCCGACGTCCGTATCGAACGCGAGGAAGGGCGTCCCGAGATGGCGATTCGGGTCGACCGTGACAAGGCAGCCACACTCGGCATGGGCGTTGGGCAGGTTGCCGAGACGCTGCAAACCAACATCGCTGGTCGACAGGCTGCCTTCTATCGCGAGCGCGGCGAGGAGTACCCGATTATCGTGCGCCTTCGCGAAGAGGACCGGCAGCGCGTGACCGACGTGGGCGACGTGCTCGTCACCACCCCGTCCGGGAACATCGTCCAAGCCAAGAACCTCCTGAACCTGCAGCCCGACGCTGGCCCTACCGAGATCGAGCGGAAGAATCAGCAGCGGATCACCAACGTGAACGCGGAGATCGAGGTACCGCTCAGCGAAGCCGTCTCCCGCGTCCAGGCGATCCTGCCTCGGCTCGATGTTCCACACGATTTCACGGTGGGATTTGGCGCGGAGCTCGAGGAGCAGCAGAAGACCTTCCGGCAGCTCCAGTTGTTGCTCGTGCTTGCGATTCTCCTCGTCTATGCGGTGATGGCATCGCAGTACGAGTCGCTGCGCGACCCGTTCATCATCATGTTCTCTGTCCCGCTCGCCGCGATTGGCGTTGTCGGCATCCTGTGGCTCACCAACACGTCGTTCAGCTTGCAGGCGTTCATTGGCGTGATCATGCTGGCGGGGATCGTGGTGAACAACGCGATTCTGCTGGTGGACTACACGACCACGCTCAGGCGGCGAGACAACGTGCCACTGCGGGAAGCCGTGGAGCTCGCTGGCCGCACGCGACTCCGGCCTATCTTGATTACCACGCTGACGACCATCCTCGGCCTCGTGCCCATGTCGCTCGGCTATGGTGAGGGTGCCGAGCTCCAGGCGCCGTTGGCCCGCGTCGTGATTGGCGGCCTCGCGACGTCCACGCTCATCACGCTCGTCTTCGTGCCGACGCTGTACACCATCTTCGAAGAAGGCTTCAAGGGCTTGCGCCGAACGCCTGGCCGGGAGCGTGCAGCACAGGCGCCGGAGGTTGCGGTCGGCCGGCGCGCCTAACCACAGAGGAATCGCCTGAGACAGCCCTTAGACCTCGCCCCTCGCCCCTCACCCCTTCAGTAGACGCGCTCGAAGCGAGGCGACGGTCATACCCGTGATGGGATCGATCCAGTCGGATGCGATCTCACTGAGCGGGTCGAGCACGAACAGGCGGTCGCGAAAGCGCGGATGTGGGACGTGCAGCCCCGGCTCGTCGACGATGCGCTCGCCGTACAAAATGAGGTCGAGATCGAGCGTACGTGGCGCACAGGCATGCAGGCGCGAGCGCCCCCGCTCTTGTTCGATTTGCAGAAGGAAATCCAGAAGTTCCCGCGGGGCGAGCACTGTCACGCCGACGACAGCCGCGTTCAGGAAGTCTGGTTGCGGCTCGGGAGCAACGGCCGTGGTGTCATGAACCGAGGAGGTGGTGAGGCTCGAAACATGCTCGGCCAAGCGCACCAGCGCGTACTCGAGATGGGTACGACGATCACCAAGGTTGCTCCCCAGCGCAATGGCTACGCGTACGAGCGATCCTCCAGCGCGCATGCATCAATGCTATACGGCATTGAAATGCACCGAGTCTACTCGACCCAGCGGACCGGCAGGACCCCGCCCCCTGTCGTCGCGCCCCCACGCCGACGGCCGAGCAGGTCGTCACGCCCGGCGAGCGCTTGCTCGAAGAAGCGGCGATGTTCGAGCGCCTCACCAAGGACGACCTTCAACATGTTGCGGTGGCGCGCGTGCGTGATGGCCTCGACACGCGGTGTCCAGCGCTCGACGAAGTCTCTCTGCTGCTGCAGATCGTCCTCGATGACCGCGTGTTGGCGAGGTTCCCCCGCCCCTCGCGCCGGGACCGCTAGCGCCTGAAACTCTGCGGGCACGTCTCCGCCGAGATCGACCAATGCCGTCCGCAGCCACGTCAGGTGCGTCTCTTCACGGACGATGATGTACTGGTAGGTGTTGTTGATCTCGTAATCGGCCACCGCCTGCGCGCCCTTGACATGCCGATCGAAGAGCGCCAGACGCTCGCGATAGAAATCCTGCAGCAACGCAAGGAGCTCCGTCGGCTTCACGCGCTTTGCTTTTCCTTACAGGAGATGCAGACGCGCGTCCAGGGAATCGCCTGCAACCGCGCCGCAGAAATGGACTGGCCGCAGTCTCGGCAGAGGCCGTACGTCCCTTTCTCGATGCGCGCAAGCGCCTCTTCGATCGCTTGCAGGATCTTGGCGTCGGTCTGCTTGAGCCTGAGCTGGATGTGCACCTCGTTGTTGCCCGTCGCCTGGTCGGCGAGGTCACCCTGCCGCGAGTTCACGTCCATCGAAGCTTGCAGCACTCGAAGCCCGCCGTTCGAGAGGAGCTCGCTCCGCTTCTTGAGGAGCATCTCCTGAAAGTCCACCACTTCTTCCATCGACGTTCGGTTCCTCGCACCGGCCCGCGACCGGGCCGTTAACGGTTGATCATAGCACGGCTGGGCTATGAGGGGGCGCCCTTACTCGGCGCGTAGCACACCCAGCGGCCGGCGGCGGAGCACGTCCACGCTAGCGGCAACACCCACCGCGCCCACACCAAACGCGACGACCACGATCGTCCCCGCCACCAGGCCCGGAAGCAACTGCCAGGACAGGTCGAAGACTTGCTCGGTGACGAACCAACTGAGGAGACAAGCGCCGGACGCTCCAACCGTTGCCGCGAGCGCACCGAGCGTCACGTACTCGATCGCGAGCATCGTCGCCACAGTACGCCCGCTTGCGCCGACGGTCTTGAGGATAGCCGCCTCGTAGAGACGCTGGAACTTTGTCATGGCGACGGCGCCAATGAGAATCAGCAGGCCCGAAGCCAAGGCGAGACCGCCCACCACCGAGATGGCCAGCGTGATGTTCGACACGATGGCCTGCAGTGTGCGCAGGACCTCGCGGACATCCACCGCAGACACGTTGGGAAACGCCGCGACGAGATCGCGCTGGAATCTGGCGCGGGCGAGCGTATGCGCCGGCGCGCGCAACACCCCGAGATACCAGTGCGGCGCACCCGCCAGCGCACCCGGTCGAAACACGAACATGAAGCCGCCGTTGCGTGCGTCGCTCCAGTCCACCTCGCGGACGCTCGTGACGCGGGCGGCAATGACGCGGCCGGCGATGTCGAACCGGATGAGGTCCCCCAGCTCGAGCCCATCTTCACGCAGGTTCTGCTCAATGGACACGTCTGGTATCGAGCCCTGCTGGGCTGGCCAGAGCTCACCGGCCACGACGCGCTCGTTCGAGGCGAGGTGATCGCGATACGTCACGGTGTACTCGCGCGACGGGCCACCGCGCTCCCGCACCTCCTCCGGACTGCCCGCGTTGAGTCGGCGTCCGCGAATGCCGACGACGCGCGCGCGCAGTACCGGCATCAGCTGGATGCCCCCGTCGAGGCGCCACTTCCGCGCGAACGCCTCGACCGGAGACACCTGGTCCTCCTGCACATCGATGAGGAACATGTCCGGCGCGTCGCTCTGCAGCTCGATGGCCAGCTCGCGCAAGAGGTTGGCTTCGACCAAACGGACGCCAAGGATGAAGAACGTGCCGAGGCCCACGGCGAGGAGGATCACGCGCGTTTGATTACCCGGCCGACTGACCGCGAGCACCGCATGTCGAAGCGGAAACCACGTGCTCGAGGCCAGCGGTTGCACGAGGCGGACCAAGAGGCTGGCGGCAGCCGATAAGGTCAGCGTCACGCCCACGAATCCGAGTGAGACGGCTGCACCAACGCGGAGCGATCCAGCTTGCCACGCTGCAAGGCCCACCAACGCGGCGATGACGAGACTGGCAACCACCGCCTGGGTGGTGTCGATACGCTGCAGGCGATTCGCGAGTCGGCGGGCGATGCCAGGCGATGCCAGCCCTGCTCCCATAGGTCGCGGTCTCTGGACGGCCAGCGACAACCGCGCCGCCTCATCGCGCAGCAGGAGCAGCGGTTTCACCCGGCGGACTTCCAGCAAGGGCACCAGCGCAAAAAGCAGCGATGTCAGTACTCCCACGCCGCCAGCCTGCAGCGCCGCGCTCCACGTGAGCCCCAAACGGATCGATTCCAGATCCGGCACAGCGCTCGGCGGCACGAACGGCACGGCAATCGCGGCCATGGCCAGGCCGCATGCGCTCCCGATGACAGCCAGCAGCGCAACCTGCGTGATGTAGACCGCAAGTATCTGGCCACTCGCCGCCCCGAGGCACTTCAGCACGGCGACGCTCTTGAGCTTCTGGCGCACGAAGACGCGCGTGACGCTCCACACGCCGACACCGCCGAGAACCACCATGACGAAGCCCACCAGGCTCAGATAGTTCTCGCTCGTCTCGAGTCGATCACCAATCCGGTCCTCGGTACTACGATACGAGCGGACGGACACCAACGCCGGCCTGAGCAGGTCGCGGAGCTGGGTCTCCAGCCGTGCCAACGACGCGTCCGGGACGCGTAGGCGGGTCACGTAGCGCGCGCGGCTGCCAAATCGCAGGAGATCGATCTCGAGGAGATCCGCCCGGTCGATCAGCACGCGCGGGCCGAAGCTGAACCCGCCAAGGCGGCGGCCTGGCTCGGAAAGCAACAAGCCACGAATCTCGAATGTGCCGCGGCCAATAACAATCCGCTCGCCCACCGAGACGCCGAGCTGCACGAGCAGCTCTGGTCGCACGAGCGCACCCCAACCGTGCACGAGCCGATGCGTATACCGGTGGCCCTCGGCTAGGGTCACGGTGCCGTAGAGGGGATATGCTGCGTCAACACCCTCTAGCTCTACCATGCGGGCCATAGCCTTGGCCGGATCGGCGGGACGAACCATCGTTGCTGTTTCAATCGATTCGGCACGCCCGCGAACGTCCGCTGCGTCGAGCACGCGGACCACGCGATCCCGAAGGCCCGCCTCGAGCGGTTGGTTCGATTGCAGCACCAGATCACCCGCCGTCAGCGTGCGCGCTTCCCGAGCGATCGCGCTGCGCACGTTCTGAATCACGGAGCGCAAGGCCGCAATCGCACCGACGCCGATGGCGACGCACAGAAAGAAGAACAGCAGCCGGCGCCATACGGCACGCAGCTCACGAAGGGTCATGCGGCAGATGAAGAGCATCACCCTGTCACCGCAACTGATCTCCCTGCCTCTTCGCGTCGCGCGATCCGACCGTCACGAAGGTGCAACCGAACGTCGGCGCGCTCTGCGAGCTCGACATCGTGCGTCACGAGCACGAGCGTCGTATCGCGCCGGTCGTGGACGGCGAACAGCAGATCGATGACGTGTCGACCGTTCTCCGTATCGAGGTTGCCGGTCGGCTCGTCCGCCAGCAAGATGGGTGGGTCGTTCGCCAGGGCACGGGCAAGCGCGACGCGCTGCTGTTCACCACCGGAAAGCTGCGATGGGTAGTGGTGCGCCCGGCCAGTGAGACCAACCTCCCCCAACAACGCCCGCCCGCGCTCAGCCGCGTCGCGACCGCCTCGGAGCTCGATGGGCACCATGACGTTCTCCAAGGCGGTGAGCGACGGCATCAAGTGAAAGAACTGGAACACGAAGCCTATCTTCTCGCCGCGCAGGCGAGCCACGGCGTCTTCCGACATAGCTGTGATCTCGGTGCCGTCCACGATGATGTCGCCGGTGGTCGGCTCGTCGAGGCCGGCCATTAAGCCGAGCAGCGTCGACTTGCCGCTGCCGGATGGTCCGACGATCGCGATCGTTTGCCCTGCCGGCACGATGAGGTCCAGCGGGTGGAGAATCACGAGCGGGTCGCCGCCGCTCATGACCGTCTTCGAAACCGCGCGCAGCTCAATCATGATGCGGCCGCGGGCGCGAGCATGGGCTCGAGCATCTTCCAGACGTTGTCAGCCACGCGTCGTGCCCCCTCGGCGTTCGGGTGAATGCCGTCCGGTTGGTTCAGGGCCGTCACGCCCGCGACGCCCTCGAGCACGAACGGCAGCAACGGCACATCCCGCGCGCGAGCGAGATCCTGGAACGCGCGCCGGAAATCAGCCGTGTATGACGCCCCGAAGTTCGCCGGTGCCTCCATCCCGCACAGTAGCACGTCGATGCCGCGCGCTTCGGTACGCTCGATGATTGCATCGAGATTCTGTTTCATTTGTTTCACGGTCAAGCCACGTAACCCATCGTTGCCGCCCAGCTCGAGGACAAGGATGCGCACGTCGCCCTCGAGCACCCAGTCGAGGCGCCGCAGCCCGCCCGCCGAGGTATCGCCGGACACGCCGGCCGCGACCACCTCGAAGTCGTATCCCGCTTCGTCGAGCCTCTGCTGCAGCACGGCGGGAAACGCTTCGCGCGGGGGAAGGCCCAAGCCGGCGGTAATGCTGTCGCCCAGCACCACCACACGCGGTCGAGCAGGCGTCGTCTCGGCCGCGGCCGCCCCTTCGGCGCTCGGGGTTGGATCTGAGTGGGTGGGATCGGGCCGCTCGTCGGTACACGCCGTCAACGCGACCAATAGAGCGCCGGCGGCTAGTAGTCGTCTTGGTATCTGTCGAGGGCGAATCCGCATCGTAACCCGTACATTTTCAACCAGACCGGCCCGGGCCGTCTTCTTCGAAAGACGGGCGTGGGAGGGTGGGGGTTCCACACGGTGACACGGTGACACGGTGACGGGGGTCGTTCCAGCGGAAGTCGGAGGACGCGGTAGCCTCAGCTGACCTCTACCCCGACCAGCGAATCACCTCCCCCCGTGTCACCGTGTCACCCCTTCACCTTGTCACCCCCTCACCCCGTCACCCTCCCGCCGATCTGTTAGCATAATCCGCGTCCTCCGAACCGAGCTCTTGATGTGTACGCACCGCACCGTTGTGGCCACCGCGCTCCTCCTCGTCCTTGCGGGTTTCGTCGCGCCGATCGCTCAAACACCTGGCAAGAAGCACCTCTCATACGAGCTGGCCTTCGAGCTGCCCTACGAGGGCACGACGCCGGTGTCATCGACAGACCTCGTGGCGGATCTTCCGGACATCACGGATTGGCTGGACGAGGAGCGGTATCTCGAGGCACGTGAAGAGAGCCAAGACGAGAATCGGACTTTCTACGTGGTGAGCGTGCCCGATGGCCGTGCCATGCTGCATCGAGACGAAGCGCGTCTTGAGGCCGGCTTGCCGAAGGGATGGCGGTTGCGCGACGCGGCGGCCACCTCACCCGATCACAACGCTTTTGTGTTCGACAAGGACGACGACCTCTACTATTTCGACCTCACAGCCAAGCGCGTCCGACAACTCACGGCCACGTCCGCTGGCGAACAGAACCCGCGATTCTCACCGGACGGGAAGCGGATCGCCTACACGCGTGAGCACAACCTCTTCGCGTACGACCTGACAGACGACCTCGAGCATCAGCTCACGACCGATGGCAGCGACACGGTCTACAACGGCTGGGCGTCGTGGGTCTACTACGAGGAGATTCTCGGACGCGCGAGCCGCTATGCGGCGTTTTGGTGGTCGCCGGACAGCACGCGACTTGCCTTCATGCGGTTCGACGATCGACCAGTGCCGCTCTTCCCCATCTACCATAGCCGTGGCACGCGCGGCGAGCTCGAGCAGGAGCGTTATCCCAAGGCTGGCGATCCAAATCCGTGGGTGCGGATGGGAGTGGCGACCATCGACACGAGAAAGGTCGTCTGGATGGACTTCGAGGAGAAGGCCGATCACTACATCGCGTGGCCGGTGTGGACGCCAGATAGCCAGACGCTGACCGTGCAGTGGATGAATCGCGGCCAGGATACGCTTCGCCTGTACAACTGCGATCCGGTCACGGCCAGGAAGACCTTAATCCACGAGGAACAGCAAGCGTCCTGGGTGACGTTCTTCGAAGACCTGACGTACTTGGAGGAGGGGGGCGGCTTCCTTCTTCGCAGCAACGTCGACGGCTGGGACCACCTCTATCTCCACAACATGGATGGCTCACTCGCGCGACGACTCACCTCGGGCGAATGGCGCGTGATGAGCATCGAGGCTGTCGACGAGACCGCGGGCTGGGTGTACTTCACCGCGCATCAAGACCCGACCTGGAACACTCACCTCATGCGCGTTCGCCTCGACGGCACGGGGCTCCAGCAGCTTACCGAGGCAGGTGGCACGCACGACGTCCGCGTTTCCCCAGAGGGGACATACTTCATTGACACATTCAGCACCCTGACGGCGGTGGCGCAGATGGCATTGTACAAGGGTGATGGCACCCTCGTGCGCAAGCTTGGCGATGCGCGTGGCCGCGACATGACCCAGTACGCCTGGGGCACGGCGGAGCTCTTCACCATCCCCTCAGGCGACGGATACGACCTTCCGGCATCGTGGGTGCTCCCACCCGACTTCGATGAGCGACGGCAGTATCCGGTCATCATCTCCGTCTATGGGGGCCCAGACGCCGGTAGGGTGCGCAATCAGTGGCCCGGTCTCGCACCACACTATTGGGCCGAGCGCGGCATCATCTACATGAGTGTGGACCACCGAGGCAGCGGGCACTTCGGCAAGCGGGGCGTCGCCCTGATGCATCGGGCCCTTGGCAAGTGGGAGATGCACGACTACATCGCCGCGGCCACCTGGCTCCGGACGAAGCCGTTTGTCGCCAAGGATCGGATTGGCATCACGGGTCACAGCTACGGCGGCTACGTGACCATGATGGCGCTCACCCGCGGAGCAGACCACTTCAACGTTGGCGAAGCGAGCGCGGCGGTCACCGACTGGCGGCTGTACGACACGGTCTACACGGAGCGCTACATGGACACGCCGACGGAGAACCCCGAGGGCTACCGCAACGGTGCCGTCCTCACGTGGATCGATCGCTACAAGGGACCGCTCCGGATCACACACGGCACGACTGACGACAACGTGCACACGCAGAACTCCCTCCAGGTGATTGACTGGCTCACGACGAACAACAGGCGCGTGGACGTCATGCTCTATCCTGACAGCCGGCATCGGTACTCGCAGCGCGCCCATGCTGCGCGCGACAGCCACGACTTCTGGGTTCGTCATCTCCTGGGCGAGGACGGCTCGGCCCCTGTCGGCACTGAAAGTAGACCTGAAATGGAGGACTAGATGAAACGATGGCTCCGGTTCTGCCCAGCTTCTTGTCTCACGGTCACGATGGTGGCGGGCACGCTTGTCGTTGCCCAGCAAGGCTACGAGCCAACGCCCGGCGAGATTCCCCCACCTGCTGAGGCACCGCCCGTTGTCGCACCGGGCGAGGGAACGGGCCCACCCGCGGACGCCATCGTCTTGTTCGATGGCCAGGATCTCTCGAGCTGGGTAGGCCAAAAGGACGGCGCGCCCGGCTGGAAGGTCGAGAATGGCTACGTGGAGGTCGTCAAAGGCACCAGCGGCATCGCCACCAAGGAGCGCTTCGGCGATTGCCAGCTTCACATCGAGTGGTCGGCGCCCTCACAGGTTGAGGGCGACGGACAGGGACGTGGCAACAGCGGCGTGTATCTCCAGGAGCGCTACGAAGTGCAGGTCCTCGACGCGTACGAGAACGAAACGTACTTCCACGGGACGGCTGGCTCGGTCTACAAGCAGTACGCCCCGCTCGTGAACGCGGCGCGCAAGCCGGGTGAATGGCAGACGTACGACATCGTGTTTCGAGCGCCGACCTTCGACGCGAGCGGCACGGTCACAACCCCTGCCTACATCACCGTGCTCTGGAACGGCGTGCTCGTCCAAGACCATGCCGAGGTGAAGGGGGCCACCTCCCACAAAGGTGCGCCGAAGTACGAGGCGCACGCGGCTGAGCTCCCGTTGACGCTCCAGGACCACGGAAACCCCGTGCGCTTCCGCAATATCTGGATCCGGAAGCTCTAGGAGGGAAAACGTTGCACCTTGCCCCTTGACCCCGTCACGCTCGATGCTGGCCGTCTGACCATCGCCGAGGTGGAACGCGTCGCCCGCCGCGGCGCACTCGTCCGTCTCGGCCCCACGGCATACGCGCGTGTGCGCGCATCCCGTGAGCGGGTCGAAGCCGTCCTTCCCTCGGGGCGGGTCCTCTACGGCATCAACACCGGCTTTGGATCGCTCTCGCTCGCGCGCATTCCGCGCAAGGCGCTCCGCGATCTCCAGCACAACCTCGTGCGCTCGCATGCCGCGGCCGTTGGCGTTCCGCTGCCAGACTGGCTTGTGCGCGCCACCATGCTCGTGCTGGCCGCTTCTCTCTGCCGCGGGCACTCCGGCATTCGCCTCGAGGTCGTCGAACGCATCGTGTTGCTCCTCAATGAGCACGTGACGCCCGTCGTCCCGAGCATTGGCTCCGTTGGCGCGTCGGGCGACCTCGCGCCGCTCGCCCACGTTGCGCTCGTCCTCATCGGCGAGGGGCAGGCGACACGCGATGGCCAGCCGCTCGACGTCACGCAGGCGCACGCCGCGCTCGGCGTGACGCCACTCCAGCTCGAAGCAAAGGAAGGCCTGGCCCTCGTCAACGGCACACACCTCATGGCGGCGGAGGCCGCGCTCCTCTGTGCTGACGTCGAGCGGCTATTCGATGCGGCGCTCGTCGCCAACGCGATGTCGCACGACGCGGCGAAGGCCACCGACGCGTTCCTCGATCCACGCGTCTACGACGTACGCGCCCAACCTGGACCAGCCACCGTTGCTGCCGCGCTCCGCTACTGCCTGGTGGGCTCGACGGTCGTCGAATCACATCGCACCAACGATCCGCGCGTCCAAGATCCGTACTCGTTCAGGTGCGCACCGTTGGTTCTCGGCGCCGTACTCGACGCGTTTCGCTACGTGCGCGATCGCGTAAAAGACGAGCTCGCCGCCGTGACCGATAATCCGCTCGTCTTCCCAGACGATGCGATCATTGCGGCGGGAAGCTTTCACGGGATGACCGTGGCACTGCCGCTCGATGTTCTTGGCGTGCTGCTCACGCACGTCGCGGGCATCTCTCAGCAACGGGTGTTCGCCCTGTTGGCTGCCCGCGATCCGGAGAGCGGGCTCGTGCCGCACTTGAGCCCAAAGCCTGGCCTCTGCTCCGGCCTGATGCTGGCGCAATACACGGCCGCCGCTTGCTGCAACGAGCTCATTGGTCTCGCAACGCCGGCAACCGTCGCGAACCTCCAGACGAGCGCCGGCATCGAAGACTACAACTCGTTCGGGCCGCACGCCGGTCGGAAAGCACGGCGCGCCCTGGAGCTCGCGCGCTTCGTGGTCGCAATCGAGCTCCTCTGCGCCGCGCAGGGACTGGATCTCCACAGCCCGCTGCACTCCGGCGACGTCGTCGAGCGCGCCCGGCAGGCCGTCCGGACGGTCGTGCCGCCGCTGACAACGGATCGGCCCCTCGGGCCGGATATCGAAGCGCTGGCACGCCTGGTAGACGAGGATGCGTTCGCGCTCGGAGACGCCTCACCCGTGAGGGGGTGATAGGGTGCCTGTCCTTGTGAACATTGCCACCCTTGCGACCTGCCGATCGGAAGGCGGCCAAGATGACGTCGGCGTCATCGGCGATGCTGCGCTGGTGTGGGTGGGAGACAGGGTTCAATGGGTGGGCCGAGTCTCGGGCCTGCCCGCACGCTTTGCCGGTGAGACGCGTGTCGACGCGAGGAGCCGACTCGTCGTGCCCGGTCTCGTCGACTGTCATACGCACACCGCCTTCGCTGGCTGGCGTGCCCATGACTTCGTGGCGCGGTTGCGTGGCGCGTCATATCTGGACATCGCCCGTGCTGGCGGTGGCATCCAACAGACCGTTGACGCGACGCGCGCAGCCTCGGTTGACGACCTCGCGGCGCGCAGCCGAGCGCATCTGTGGGCCATGGCCGCGCTCGGCGTCACGACCGTCGAGTGCAAGAGCGGCTACGGCCTGGACGTCGACAACGAGCTGAAGCTGCTCGAGGTCTATCAGCGTCTGGATGCAGAAGGGCCGCTGCGACTCGTGCCAACCTGCCTGGCCGCGCACGTCGTGCCTCGTGAGTATCGAGACAATCGCGCCGCGTACGTGCGGCTCATCACGGATGTTCTGCTGCCCGCCGTGGTCGAGCGTCGGCTTGCCCGCTATTGTGACGTGTTCGTGGAGCGCACTGCCTTCACCGTTGCGGAGGCGCGCACCATTCTCACGCGCGCCCAAGTCCTTGGGCTCGGCGCCAAGCTGCACGCTGATCAGCTCTCGGATGGCGGTGGCGCCGCGCTAGCGGCGGACATTGGCGCCGTCTCGGCGGATCACCTCGAGCAGGTCTCGGCTGAGGCGATCGACCGGCTCGCGTCTACCGGTGTGACGGCCGTCAGCCTCCCACTGGCGACGCTTTATCTCCGGCAGGAGCCAATGCCGGCGCGTCGGCTGATTGATGCGGGCGTACCCGTGGCGGTGGCCACTGATTTCAATCCCGGATCAGCACCGAGCTACCATTTGCCCCTTGCCCTGCTGCTCGCGTGCACCGTGCAACGCATGACGCCAGACGAGGCACTGAAAGGTGCAACGCTCGTCGCCGCGCGCGCTATTGGCTTGGACCATGAGGTTGGGTCTCTCGAGGAAGGCAAATCTGCGGACTTCGCGATTATCGACGCAGCCGATCACGTCGAGTGGCTCTATCACTTCCGGCCGAATGCGTGCCTCGCCACCTACGTACGCGGCCGGTGCGTGTTCGGCGGGGCGTAGCTGGGAGGCTGACTGACGGCCCTCACCGACTAGCGTCGTGCGCGCCCTGGGACGGCGTCTGGATGGTGCTTGTAGAATTCTTCGCAGATGATGGCCGCTGACGAGCTGCAATCGAAGGCCGCTGCGCTCCGCTGGTACCACACCATCGAGCTCGGTGTCGGAGTGGTCACCCGCGGTGTGGACGACACGCCGCGCCGGCTTGCGAGCCTGAACCTGCCCGCATCGCTGGCTGGCAAGACCGTGCTCGACGTGGGCGCCTGGGACGGCTTCTTCTCGTTTGAAGCCGAAAAGCGTGGAGCCACACGCGTCCTGGCCACGGACTCCTACTCCTGGGACGGCCCGGGCTGGGGCACCAAGGACGGTTTCAATCTGGCACGTCAGGCGCTCAACTCGCGTGTGGAAGATGTCAACATCGATGTCGTGGAGCTATCGCCGGAGCGGGTCGGGACCTTCGACGTCGTGCTCTTCCTCGGCGTCTTGTATCACCTGCCCAATC
This sequence comes from Luteitalea sp., assembly GCA_009377495.1. Taxonomy (GTDB): domain Bacteria; phylum Acidobacteriota; class Vicinamibacteria; order Vicinamibacterales; family Vicinamibacteraceae; genus WHTT01. The sequence goes on along the minus strand of WHTZ01000008.1, from coordinate 37,677 downwards.
CGCTCCTGGCTCTCGAGCGTATCGCATCGGTGACGCGCGAGCTGTTGATTCTCGAGACCGTGGTGGATCTCGTCGGGATCAAGCGCCCGGCTGCGGCCTTCTATCCGGGCGCAGAGCTCAATCGTGATCCGACGAACTGGTGGGGCCCCAACGCCCCTGCGGTTCACGCGATGCTCCAGACCGTCGGATTCCATCGCGTACGCACCGTTACGCCCAGGCCATCGGCACTCTACCGCGCGCTCCGCGCCGTTTCTCACCACGTGCGCGGCCGCAACCGTATCGATCTCGCGTTCAGTCAAGACCGCGCGGTTTTTCACGCCATCCGTGGCTCGTCGCGGCCCGAAGCCGACATCCAATGAACACTTGATGATCAGCGATATCCTTCGTCGAGCCCTGCGGCCGCTCTTTCAGCGAGCACCGTGGCTCAGAACCCTGGCACTCGGGAGCGTAGACCTCCTCGTTCGACCCGCGTTGTTTCCGTACCGGCGCGCCCGCCCCTCGTCGAATGCGGATGACGCCGCGATGCTGGAATTGAAGACAGACGAATTCAACCGTGAAGCCGAACACTACTTCGCCGCATACCCCGATCCTGACCGTCTCCTCGACAAGCCGTTCTCAGAGCCTGAGTTCTTTTCGCAGCGATTGATTGACGTCGGTGTCTTGGTTGACGGCTTGCGCCTGCGCCCTGGTGACGTGGTGCTGGAGCTGGGAGCTGGCACGTGCTGGCTCTCGCACCTGCTCAACCGGTACGGCTGTAAGACCATCGTGGTCGATGTGTCGCCGACCGCCCTCTCGATGGGGCGCAGTCTGTTCGAGCGGGATCCGCGAACCAATTGGCATCTCGAGCCTGAGTTCCACGTCTACGATGGACACACGCTGCCGCTAGACGCGGGCACGGTGGACCGTGTGGTCTTGTACGACGCGTTCCACCACATTCCCAACCCGTGGCAACTTCTAGGTGAGATGCGCCGTGTGCTCCGCCCGAACGGGATCGTTGCCATGTCTGAGCCGGGGCGCGGGCATAGCACCAGCCCATCCAGCCTCGCTGAGACGGCCGCCACCGGTGTGCTCGAGAACGAGCTCGCTCTAGAAGAAATTGCTGAGCGTGCGCTGGCCTCCGGTTTCGTCGCCGCTCGTGTGATCCTGTCCGGGAGGCCGCCCTCACTTCTGGAGATCGACGCCAGAGACCTACGGCCGTTCATGGGTGGACGCAGCTTTGGCCGATACTGGAAGAATCTCTGCACAGCCCTGGATAGCCACCACTACATCCTGCTGTTTGCGGGTGATCCTGAGCCGACGACACGTCGGCCGAAGCGGCTGGTGGCAAACATCAGGCGGATCGGCCCACGGCGCGCTCTGCAGATCTCGCGCGGCAAGCCCATCGAGCTCATGTTCGACGTGCACAATGCGGGCGACACGCACTGGTTGCGAGGAGAGAACGCTGCCGGATGGACCCGGTTCGGTGCGCACCTCTACCATAGCGACCGGACTCTCGTCGACTATGATTGGGTGCGCGCTTCGCTACCGCAGGACGTGGCCCCGGAGCAGAACGTCCACCTGGTCGTCACCCTGCCCGCCATTCAGGAGCCAGGCAACTACCTGGTCGTGTGTGACCTCGTCATCGAAGGAGCAACCTGGTTTGCCGAGCGCGGCACGAGACCGCTCGAGGTTCCGTGTCGGGTCGTCTAACTAACCATGCGTCGACTCTCGGACCACTCACGTGAGGCGCTCCACATCTTCGCCCTCTCTGCATTCGCCATTGCTCAGCCACTGTTCGATGTGCTCGGTCGCGACGCAACCTTTTTTGTGGCGCAAGGGTCGGCCGTCACCGAGGTGCTCCTCTTTTCGGCCGTGCTCCTCTTCGGCCCCCCCCTGCTCATCGTCACGGCCACACGATTGGTGGGCCTCCTCTGGTCTCCCGCGCATCGAATGCTCCACAACGCTGCGATTGGTGGGCTCGCGGGACTAACGATTGCGCCACCCGTGACGAGGCTGCTACAGCTCGGCACAGCCGGGTGGCTGGCGATCTTGCTGGGGGTCGGTGTCCTGGCGATCGGCGCCTACAGTCGATGGCCTCGGTTCGGCGAGATGCTGACATGGATGGCAGCGGCCCCGGTGGTTTTCCTGGCGGTATTTCTCTTCGGCAGTTCCGTGCGGTATCTTCTACTCCCGGCTCAGATCCGAGCCGAAGTCGAAGCGGTGAGCGCCGGTGTAAAGGCCGACGTGCCGATTGTGATGCTCGTGTTCGACGAGCTGCCCCTCGCCAGTCTGCTACGCTCCGACGGAACGATCCATGAGAGCCGGTATCCCAACTTCGCGCGCCTTGCCAAGTCATCTACCTGGTACCGCAACGCCACGACGAACGCGGAACAGACCTCTCGCGTCATCCCTTCCCTCTTGACGGGGAGAGTGGCGGAGGAGAGCAAGATTCCGGCGGCAAGCGCCTATCCGGAGACCCTCTTCACGCTCCTCAGCGGCGGCTACACCATTCACGCGACCGAATTCATCACGAGGATGTGTCCGCCCACCTGCATCGGCCCGTCGGACCGCGGCAGCTTTTGGTCGCTGCTCACGGATGCCGGCATCGTGTACCTCCACGCCGCGTCACCGGCAGACATGGCAGAGGACGGCTTGCCACCGCTGGGTGACCGTTGGACTGGCTTTGGTGGGTCGGGCGCTCCGACGAGGAACGATTTCTCGGAGTGGAGGCGGGCAGACGCCGGGCGCGATCCGATCGCTCGATTCGTGAGCATCACTGGTCGCATCAGCCGCGCCGAGTCGCCGGCACTGTGGTACGTACACATTGGCTTTCCTCACGAACCATGGCGCTTCCTCCCCACCCTGCAGGCCTATGCTGGTCACTCGAGACCTGGACTCCGGGCCAATGGGCAGTGGGGACCCAGTCAGCCCGCGCTCGATCACTCGCTGCAGCGCCACCTCCTGCAGCTCAAGGCCGCCGACCGCCTGCTCGGCAGGCTCCTTGATCGAATCGAGAGCGCCGGTCTCTTCGATGAGTCTCTCCTCCTGGTACTCGCCGACCACGGCGCCGCGTTCCGTGCGGGCGGCAGCCGGCGGTCTCTGGATGGAAAGAACACCGCGGAGATTCTTCCCGTGCCACTCTTCGTCAAATATCCCGGCCAGCAACAAGGATCCGTGGACACGCGCAACGCGGAGCTCATCGACGTCTTGCCCACGGTTGCGGATGTCCTCGGCGTTCGGGTGCCGTGGGCGATGGATGGTGCATCCCTGCGGCGTGACGATCCCGAGCGCGGCTACAAGCGGGTCTTCATGTCCAGGCAGCAGAAGGTGCGACGGTTCGGCCGCTCGATTAACGGCATCGATCGCATATCCCGGCGGATCGAGCAGCTATTTGGACCGGGAGGTGACCAAGACGACCTCTATCGATTCGGTCCCCATCGGGATCTCGTGGGGACATCCGTCAGTGCGATCACCCTCCTCCCAGCCAGTCATGCCGGCGTGCAAGTGCGCCTCGACGATGTAGCGGCGTACCAGAATGTCGACCCGAGCGGCCCCTTCGTCCCAGCGATGCTGACGGGCACGGTGAGCGGCGGCGTCACCCCATCGACGCCGGTCGCGGTGGCCGTGAACGGCTCGATTGCCGGCACGGGATGGACCTACGAGGACTCGGGAGACGTTCGACTTGGGATCATGTTGTCGCCACGCTATTTTTCTCGTGGTCGCAACAGCATCGAGGTCTACCGCGTCGAATCCGCCGCTAGGCTGAGACCTTTCCCGCTAGCCAGCCAACTGACGTACCGCGTCGTATCGGACGCCAACCAGAAGATTGTGGGCTTCAACGTCAGTGACGGTCGCACGCTATCACTGGAGAAGGAAGGCTTCGTCGGGATGCTCGATCACGTCAGGTGGACCGCTCGAGTCGTGTCGATTAATGGATGGGCGGCCGATCTCGCGCGCCAGCAGACGCCCAGGGCCTTTCTCATTGTTTATCGAGGGCGGGTCGTCCAGGTTGTGGACACCAGGCCGCGACGAGACGTGGCCAAACATCACAGCGATGCGTTCACCGACTCCGGGATCATGACCGACGTTGCCCCAGCTCTCGTGCCGGACGAGCGCCTGATCGAGGTCTACGCGATCTTCGATAACGCCGCGTTCCTGGTGCTCCGTGACGCTACCGACTAGCCTATGGCTAAGTGCTATTGAAGGCGCGCTGCTGGATGCCCTGAATCAGGTGGTCGGCCAGGCGGTATGCCAGCGCCACGAGGGTAAAGGTGGGGTTGGCCAATCCCGTGCTCGGGAAGACTGAGCTACCGGCAATGAAAAGATTCGACAGACTGTGGACCCGACACCAACCATCGACCACTCCGAGGCGTGGATTCGGATTCATCCGTGTCGTACCCATGTGGTGGTTGCCAATGCCGAACGGACTCGGAGTTTCCACCAGGCGAAGCCTCCCCCATCCTCGCTCTCCAACGATCCCGGCGGCAACTCTCTGTGTTTCCTGCAAATTGCGCCAGTCGACGTCGGAGATCTCGAAGCGGAGGTCGCACCTCAGTTGGCCGAGCTCGTCACGCTCGGTCGCCAACTGCACCCGGTTGTTCCGGTTCGGTAGCACTTCGCCGTACAGCACCGCTCGGTACAGGTCCGGTTTTCTGGCGAACCCATCCAGCACCCGTGCCGCCGAAAGCATGGCGCGACTGAGCTCGTCCGGCTTCTGGGGAGGATCGCGAAGGTGTAGCCCGACATCCGAGAGCTGATGTCGAGCCTGCAGTCCAGGAGCGAGCGCCGTGAACCGCGGCCATTTGCCGGAGGTGCGAACCGCCAAGCCCGGGAGCAAGTAGAGGTGCTCCATGAAGTAGCGTCCCACCAGGTCGTGCTCGTTGCCGATGCCTCGCGGGCTCGTCCTACTCGGTTGCAGGAGCAGCCGGGCGTTCTCGATGGCTCCTGTCGCCAGCACGAACACACGCGCGGACACGGAGAAGCGGTTGCCGCCGAGCGTGGCGACCCTTACCGCGCGCAGCCGCCCACCATCGCGCGCCGTCTCGAACTCCACGACGTTGCCGAACAGCAGGACGCGTACTGAGGCGGCCTGCTCCAGCGTCTCGCGATATACCTGGCCGACTCTCAGGTGCTCGATCGGATAGTTGGTCACCTTCAGGAACGACGTATCCGCCGATTCTGACGCGTCGATCTGATACGGCTTCTTTGCTCCGAGGAACACGGCTGCCCGCTCGTAGTACGGATCGAGCTCGCTCTTGGGGAACGGCCATTCGCCGCCAGGCACGCCCGGACGGTGACCGAACACGTGGGCATTGATCGGCAGCGTGTGGCCACCCCAATGATTGGTCGTGCCCCCGAACTGTCGCAGGCGAGACGTCACCAGGTAGTTGTGCGCCAAGGTCCCGCCGGTGACCCGGCCGCGATAGAGGGCCTGGGTCCCGACATCGATCCCCATGCCACCAGCTTCGATGACACAGGTGTTGATACCGCTCTTAGCGAACGCGGTGGCCAACGTAATTCCCGCCGCCCCGCCACCGACCACGCACACATCGGCCGTTAGCTTGACGTCACGCTCCACTGACCGGGAGTCTTGGAACATCAGAACCGCGCCCGCCTCGCTGTGGCGGGCTCAGGGCCCCTCGACGCGCCTGTGCGCGTCGTCGTTCGACTGAGCTCGGACCGGTGTGTGGTGTAGAGCACGGCGAACAGGCGTGCCTCGGTCTGGGAGAGCTCCCAGTGCCCGACGGGGAGCGTGCGTCCCGATGCGTAGTCCCGTCGCATCGCGTCCTGAAGGAGCTCGAGCGCCCCCTCGGCATCGCGCCCGCGAAACCGGTCGGCGGTGCGGAAGAGACGCGCGGCTAGCTCGCCCGGTCGATCCTCGCCGATCGCTTCGATGGCCGCTGGTCCTAGCGTATCCAGCTCATCGCCGAGCGCGAGATGGCGGCTGAGTCGTTCGACGGCTTCCTGCTCCCATGCGTGGAGCTCGTCGCGGCCGAGGCGCAGGTAGAACGCCCCTCCGGCTCCAGCCGCCGCTGCCACGAGGGTCAGCCATGCCCTGCGGGATAATCCCGGGCTCGCGATTGATCTATCCGTGTCCATTTTCATTCTGCATATCTGTGTCCATCTCTGTCACCACGTCAGGCGACCCCCCGCTCGTCGACGGCCTGCGCCAGTGCCTCTGCGAGCCGTGCGGCCTCCGCACGCACCTCGGCCACCTCGTCTCGGCACGCGCGCGTGAACGCCTCGTCTTGGATGGACCCGAGGTTGATCAAGACGTTGAGCGCCGCGGCCGCGGCGCCCGCACGCGCCATGAGGCCCGCAACGCCGGCATCGGAGGCGGCGTTCGGATTCCCCTGCTCGACAACCGCCAGTGCGACACGTAGCGCGTCAACGCACAGCCGCATCGTCTCGCGTGGGACGGCTGCTGCACGCTGCAGCGCCGACTCGATGGCCGCCGCGCGTGCCGAGTCGTCGGCGGGAGTGCCCTTGGGCAATCGGCGCGCAGCCACGACGTCGCTGAAGGCGCGCGTGTCCTCGTCTACGAGCGTGGCAAGTCGAGCCTTCAGCGCCTGGGCGCGCTCGGCTTCCGCGCTGAGCGCCGCTGACGCCTCTTCAAAACCCGGCCGCCCCACGGTCACGTTTGCCACAAGGGCGGCCAGCGCTGCGCCAAGGCTTCCCGCAAGCGCGGCGACAGATCCGCCGCCCGGCGCGGGTGTCTCCGACGCAACCTCGTCGATGAATCGCTGGACCGTCAGCCTCAGCAACGGCGCCTCTGGCTCGAAGTACGCTTCGATGATCTTCTTGCTGGCATCGAAGGGCGCGATTTGATCCAGACCGAGCGAGCGCACGGCCATCTCGACCACGTCGGCCATCGCGACGCCGGTCGACTTGCCTTGCCGTCGCAGGTAATAGCGTCCCGCCTCGACGAGCGGCTCGCGCGGCGTCATCCCGACCAGCTCGGACCCTGTCACGCGAATGCCGAGCTTTGCCGCTTCCTCGCACACCACTTCGAATACGACGTGCAACGGCGTGGTCTTGTAATCGAGCAGGTTGATGGACACCTGCGCCTGACGATATTCCTCGATATACCAGCCAATGGCCCGCACACGAGGCAGCCGACCCGGCACGCGCGCGGCCTGACCATCCGGCCCACGGACGATGTGTCCCGCCGCATCGCGCTTCGCGCGCCCGGCTTCGCGCACGGTGAGGGCGATCTCGTGCGCCAAGCGCCGGTCGCGCGTGTTGAGATTGACATTGTAGGCGAGCAGGAAGTCGCGTGCACCGACGACGGCGGCGCCAAATCGCGCGTCGAAGCGCGCGGGCCCGCAGTCGGGCTGCCAAGCCGGATCCCGCAGCTTGTGCTCGAGGCCTTCGTACTCGCCAGCACGAATATCGGCCAGGCTGTGCCGCGCGGTAGACGAGGCCGCATACTCGTAAAAGTACACCGGCACCTGGAGCTCGTCCCCAATGCGCTGTCCCACCGCACGCGCCATGGCCACGCACTCCTCCATCGTCACCTCGGCCACGGGCACGAACGGGCACACGTCCATGGCGCCAATTCTCGGGTGCGCGCCCTGGTGCTGGCGCATGTCGATGTGCTCGGACGCGGCGTGTGCCGCCCTGACGGCTGCGTCCTGCACGGCATTCGGCTCACCAACGAACGTATAGACCGTTCGGTTGGTATCGGCGCCCGGATCGACATCCAAGAGTTTGACGCTTGGAACACTCGAGATGGCCTGCGCAATCGCGTCAATGACGAGGCGGCTGCGGCCTTCCGAAAAATTGGGCACACACTCGACGAGTCGGGGCATACCGGCGGTAGGATACCAGCATGAGCATGCCCGCTCCCACCGTTCCACGCACCATTCGCGCGCCGCGTGGGCCGGAGATTTCTTGCAAGGGCTGGCTGCAAGAAGCCGCGCTGCGCATGCTGATGAACAATCTCGACCCGGACGTGGCCGAGCGCCCAGAGGAGCTGGTGGTTTATGGCGGCGCGGGCAAGGCCGCACGCGATTGGGCATCGTTCGAGGCGATGATCGACACACTCCGCCGCCTGGAAGGCGACGAGACGCTGCTCGTGCAAAGTGGCAAGCCCGTGGGCGTGTTCAAGACGCACCCGGATGCGCCGCGCGTGTTGTTGGCCAACGCCAATCTGGTCCCGCGGTGGGCGAGCTGGGATGAATTCCGTCGTCTGGAGGCCCTTGGCCTGACGATGTTTGGCCAGATGACGGCCGGGTCTTGGATTTACATTGGGACGCAAGGGATTCTCCAGGGCACCTACGAGACGCTCGCCGAGTGCGCCGCGCAGCATTTCGGCGGCTCCCTCGCCGGTCGGCTCGTCGTCACCGCGGGCCTGGGCGGGATGGGTGGTGCCCAGCCACTTGCCGTCACGATGAACGGTGGCGTGTGCCTGGCCGTCGAGGTCGACTCGGCCCGGGCCACGCGTCGCGTCGAGGCGGGCTATTGCGACGAGCTGGAAACGGATCTCGATCGCGCGCTCGAGCGCTGCGACCGGGCTCAGCGTGCGAAGCAGCCCCTCTCGATCGGCCTCGTCGGGAACATTGCTGACGTGCTGCCAGAGCTGGTGCGCCGCCACGTCGTGCCAGATGTGCTCACGGACCAAACGGCGGCCCATGATCTCCGCGTCGGCTACATCCCGGTCGGCGTGACGCTGACCGAGGCCACCCGATGGCGCGAGACGAGCCCAGCAGACTACGAAGCGGCCGTCCTCGATTCCATGGTGGTACACGTCAATGCCTTGCTCACGCTGAAGAAGCGCGGCGCGGTGGCATTCGACTACGGCAACAACCTGCGCGGACAGGTGGCCGACCGCCGCGGCCTTGCCGAGGCGTTCACGATTCCGGGCTTCGTGCCCGCGTTCATCCGACCGCTCTTCTGTCGTGGCGCGGGGCCGTTTCGTTGGGTCGCGCTCTCGGGGGATCCGGAGGACATCCGTGCGACCGACGCTGCCCTGATGGAGCTCTTTCCGCAAAAGGAGCGGGTGAGCCATTGGCTGCGGATCGCGCGCGAGCGTGTGAGATTCCAGGGACTTCCGGCGCGGATCTGTTGGCTCGAGTACGGCGAGCGCGCAGAGGCCGGGCTCCGGTTCAACTGGCTCGTCGGTCACGGCAAGGTGAAGGCACCCCTCGTCATCGGTCGCGATCATCTCGATGCGGGCTCGGTGGCATCTCCCAACCGCGAGACCGAGGGGATGCGTGACGGGTCGGACGCGATTGCTGACTGGCCGCTGCTGAACGCGTTGCTCAACACCGCGTGCGGCGCGACGTGGGTCTCGATTCACCACGGTGGTGGCGTCGGGATTGGCTACTCGGTGCATGCCGGCATGGTCGTCGTCGCGGATGGCACCGAGGCCGCCGATAGACGGCTCCAACGCGTGCTCACCGCTGACCCGGGCACCGGCGTCATGCGTCATGCCGACGCCGGCTATGAGTCGGCGATTCAAGCCGCGCGGACACGTGGGATTGACTTGCCGATGGCCAACGTCGGCGATTCGAACCACCAAGGGCACGAAGGTTCAACCACGAAGGGCACGAAGATCTAACCACGAGCACGAAGAGAACGAAGATAGTTTCTCGTGCAATTAACCCTAATCCGACAAAACGTCATTTCGAGCGCTCAAGCTCAGACCGCTTCCGGGCGTGGGGAGCGTGGGATCGTCTCCAACCCGCGGGCCCAATCCTGCGCGTGAACGAGACCACTTCGCAGCCGCGTGGATGGGCGCGGCGGTCGTGATGTTGGGTGCCGAGATGTGTGCGGTGAGGGTACCTTCGTCGACGCCCACGCCAACAGCGTCGTGGTGCGGCCCTCCAACTGGCCGCGCGGCCAGTTGTGGAGTCCGCGGGTTGATCGCCGGCCTGTGTGGAGTGGCGGGCAGGACTGCCGGGGTTCGTCCAGCGAGTCCGGTCGGTCCGCGCCGCGTGCCGTAAAGACGGGTCGCACGAGGATGCGGGATCGCGCCGCGCTGGCGGCCACGCCCTCTGGAGCGGCGGGGGGACGACGTTCTCGCACGGCCGTGCCCCGCCACGGCCCGAAGACTTGCTCCGCCTCATGCACGTTGTGGCGCCGACAGCGCAACGAGAGATTCTCAGGCGTTGCCACACAAAGGCGCACTGGCCCCCAAGATCTTGTCAAGTGGTTTCTTGGGTCCTTGGCGAAAGAATTTGTTCCGGGGTACGCCCGACCAGATCACTGGTCTCGTAGAGCATTCACGTGGTCAACGCACGGTAACTAAGGTCATCCTGCACATACGCCACATGTTCCTCCCGACGGGTCCCCGACCACCAGCAGACCGGTCAGCAGCCGCACCATCGCCACCACGCCGAAGTTGCTCCACGATGGGGCACCCGCGAACGCCTGCGGGACCAGCGCGTTGAACCGCATACCCAGCAGATACCGATGGACCAACTCCAACCCCCATACGACGTGAGGTGCACGTCGCCAAATTCGAACACGAGATTGCTATTGACACGGCCTGCCAATTGGCCCTTCTTCGTCTCACGTACGGTGGCCTTTCGTGTCGTGGTTTCCATCGCCCTCGCTCGAGGCTACGCCGCCGCAAGCTCGGACGTGCAGTGCGGGCAGCGCGTCGCAGCGAGCGGGACGTCCGTCGCACAGAACTGGCAGGCTTTCGTCGTGGGCTCGGCGGCGGCCTGCTGACGGCGCATGCGGTTCATCGAACGGACGAGCAGAAACACAGCAAACGCCACGAAGATGAACGTGATGATCGTGTTGACGAACAGCCCGTAGTTGATGGTGATCGCACCGGCCTCTTGGGCGGCCTGTAGCGTCTCGTAGCCGCCCGCGGGTACAGTCGTCCCCTCGCGCAAGACCACGAACAGGTTCGCGAAATCCGCGCCGCCGGTCAGCAGGCCTAGAAGCGGCATCAGCACGTCATTGACGAGCGACGCCACGATGGCCCCAAAGGCACCACCAATGATGATGCCCACGGCCATGTCTACCACGTTCCCACGTATCGCGAACTCTCTGAACTCCTTCAACATGACATCCTCCTAGAGCCTGTAGACGATCGACGTCAAGAACGCGACGTCGCTCTTTCGTGTCTCCTCGTTAGGCGGCCGCGTCTTGTAGCCCTCGAGCACCTCGACCTTGAGCTGGACCCGTGAGGTCACGCCGGCCGCGACGCCAGCACCAATGGTATACAGCGCATCACCAAAATCGTCGATCGTCCAAAGCGCCGTGGCACTGTGCGCGTGATGCTCGCCGTATCAGTGAGCTTGTACGTGAGCTTCTCGCCCGCGCCCACCGACGCGTCAGTTCTGACGTCGAGCCCTGGATTCTTCTCCCAGATAGCACCGAGGCCACCATCGACGTCCAGGGCGGTGCGATCGGTGTCGAGGAGCTTATAGCCAACACCCACCAATGGTGCCAGGAAATAGTCGATCTCCTTGAACTGGTCACGCAAGTAACCGAACTGGCCAAATGCGTAGGTGCGCTCGTTGAGCGTGTACTCGACGCGGCCGTTGAGCGTGAGACGGTCGACGGTGTCCTCGCCGTCCTTGCTGCCACGCAACAGCAGGCCGTCCGTCTCGAAGACGGTACGCGTTTGCGGGTCACGTGTGAGCTCGAAGCCGAGGTTGTAAGTGGACGTGTCGGTATTCCCAGTGGTGGCCGAGACGCCGGCACCGATGGACCCAGTCCAGAGGGGAGGCGGTCCCGCGGGTTCCTCCGGACAGGGACAGGGCTCCGGCGTTTGGGCACGCGCAGACGCCGCACCAATCACCAAAGCCAGTGCTGCCACGAGAAAGCACCTGCAACCACGTACAAGTCGCCACACCAAACGATCAGTTGTCGTCATGACATTCTCCCTAACGCGGACACACGATGATCCGGTCGCTGGGGGAGCCGATAAGTGGGGAACAAACGTGACGAGCGCGGCGCCGCTTACTTGAACTCTCTTGCGAGCTTCTCCAGTTGCTTGGCGATCGCCTGAGCCTCCGTGCGCCGCTCGGTCGCTTCGCCCAGCGCCACGCCCTCGTAGGTGCGACTGTTGACGGCCGCGACCGCCTCGAGCAATGCGGCCCGGACCGTATCGCGAATGGCCACAGCCACGTCGGTCACGACCGCGTCATTGAGTGGATAGGAAGCTGGTACACGCGTGAGCGCCCGTCGCGCCCGCTCGACCGAATCGACAATCATAGAACGTCCTCATCAAGGTAATCGCGCTCGCGGGCCCGTACCGCCTTATAGCGGTGGAACGTCGCGCGCGCATCTTCGAGTCCCACGAACGACCGCCACGTGGCGCCCCGAAACGTGTGCGCCAGCATGCCGCGCCAGTGGCGCAGCGCGAACCGTGGGTAGTGCACCATGGCGCGCGGAAGGTGCCGGACCTTCATCCATCGCTCCGCTCGCCAGCGCAGAAACTCCACGTCCTCGGCTGTGACGTGCGCGGTCTTGACGACAGCCGTCGTCCCGTCCCACTCCTCGAGGCGCTCGTTGACGATGAGACCGCGCTCACGGAACTCCTTTGACATCGGCGTCCGTGGATAGGGCGTCGGGTGCTGGATGTACGGCCAGTCGACGTACCGTCGCGCGAAGGCCAGATTCGCGAGAATCGACGCGACGGTGTCGTCAGGATTGCCAACGATCAGTCCCCCCACGACGTACATGCCGTTACGGTGGAGGTGATCAATGGCCGCCAGCGTGGCATTGCCGACAATTCTCCCGTGCTCGCGCGCCGCGTTCTTCGCCCGCGCCTTCAGGAACAGCAGATCCTCATCGAGGATGTTCTCGATACCGAGAAACACATAGCGGAAGCCGGCGCGCTTCATCAGTGGTGCGAGGTGAGTGCCGTGCTGCGCGATAGCCGAGGTCATGGCCTGCACGATGAACTCGTCGTCGTTCAGGCCAGCATCGATGATCGCCTCACAGAGCGCCGTGAACCGATGCACATCGAGCGTGATGTTGTCATCGACGAGAAAGATCACGTTGCCACCGCGTGCGCGAGCATCGCGAATATCGTCGATGACACGCTCGAGAGGGAAGGTGTGGAAGTTCCGGCCGCGCATCTCGATGATCGCGCAAAAGCTACAGTCGTACGTACAACCGCGCGATGTCTCGACGACGTCGACGCCACGCCCCATGAACGTGTAACCGGACAGGACACGTGCCGCACGGTTGGGCGGTCGGACGGTCTCGGCCTCCAGCCGCGTCACGTGCCGGTCGGCGTTGTGTCGAAACCGTTGGCCGTCGTGCCACGAGAGCCCGGCGATGTCGTCGACCGGATCTCCTTGCTCGAGCGCCCGCACCAGGGCGCGGAACGTCAGATCCCCCTCCCCGCGCACAACGAAGTCGATGCCCAACGTCGGGTCCTCGTACGCCTCTGTGGCCAGACTGGGATCGTATCCGCCGATGACGATGTGGGCATGGGGGACGAGCGTGTGAACGAGCCGAGCAAGGCGGTGCGCTGTGCGACGCTGAAACGTCATCACCGAGAAGCCCACCAGATCGGGCCGGTGCTCCTGTACGAGTCGAGTGACGGTCTCGCGCACCCGGTCATGCGCGACCACCAGATCCGCGACCGCCACCTGGTGGTGCGGATCGACATTGCCCGCGAGCGACGCCAGCGCCCCGTTGGGCATGCGGACCGCGAGAATCGGTGTGTGCTCGAACGAATCCGGCATCGATAGGAGCAGGATGCGCATACTAGCCTCCGTGATTATAATTCCGTCATGCGCACATGCGTAGCGTCGATCGGCCTCGTGCTGGGGTTGATCGTCACGAGCATCCCGCTCGTTGCAGAGCGGGGTTTGCACGCGGGCGGCCCGCGTGGGCTGGAGTCCCGCTCCTCCCCGACCTTCACGCTGGCCGTCGTGCGTCGCGATGGTGTCCTCGTGCCGTTTGCCACGTTCACCGGAGAGAAGTTCCAGCGATCTTGGCCTGAAGCCACGCGCCGCGCGGACGTTCCCGCGACGCTCGATGCGGTGCCATCCGACTGGTGGCCGGATGAGCAACCGCAGACCCAGTGGCACTTTCAGCCGCTCGAGGGACGGGCCAGGTCGCTCGACGTCGAGAGCCCGATTTGGGTGCCCGTCCAGTGCCAACAGCAGACGGCACTGCTGACGGACTATCGAGCAGCCACGCCGCCACCGCCGCCGGAGGTGCAGCCGTATCCCAAGGAAGGCCTCGCCTGGACCGGTGATGCGACCGTCGAGCCCGTCGAGATCCTGACGTCTGACACGCCAACGTGGCGGCGCCTCGCCCGCGAGCTGGCCGCCGCCATGACCGAGCAAGAGCAGAAAGCAATCGAGCGACAGGAAGGATTCCGCTGGCGCCATCCCACGGCGAAGGAGGTCCGCCAGCGAACATCCCCCACGCTAGAGGCCGTCTACGCCGCACCCGGTGCGCGCACATCGGGCAACCGCATCTATTACGTCGAAGCCACGAAACGGTACAAGCGACAGCCGGGTGACCGGGACGCAGACTGCGATGTCCTATCGTTCATCCACGGGTGGGTACACGCCGACAAGAGCGATCGCGTTGCCGCCGCTCGTATCGGGGCCGAGGTCACGGCCTGTGACTACAACTCGGTCGCGATTATGCATCCACTTGGCGTCCTTCATCTGAACGCGAAACGGCTGTGGGTCGTACAGTGGTCCACCTGGGGCCACGAGCAGTACGAGATCCTCGACCCCGCATCACGGAAGCTCGAGCCGCTATTCGCAACGACCGCGGGCGTATGCTCACAGTAACGCGTCATCGATGGATCGTCGCGCTCGTCCTCTCGAGCCTCTGCGCGGCCTGTCAGCTTGCGACACCACCAGACACCGCGAGTCGTTCACGTGACGCTGACCTGGCGTGGGACGAGGCGCACGGCGGCCACACGCTCGCGCGCCACGTCGGCCTCTCCGATGGGGATCTGCGCGCGCGACTCGATCGAGAAGAGATCGCTGCAGCGTCCACCTTTGACGACCGCGAGACGGCGGAGCGCGTCGTTGCGTCGGCGATCGCAGCCTCGCGCGCGCAGATCGAACGCTGGGCCCGGCGTCGCGGGCGTCGTCCAAATCTCGTGGTTCAGTTTCGTGGCGATCCAGACGACCCAATTGGCCGCTCACTCCGGCGTGGTGAACGGCGCACCCAAGCCTGCTGGCGCGCTCGTATCGTGTTGAGATGGGATGACGGCCTCGGCATGTTCTTCGTGCTGACCGCCTATCCAGAGGGGCAATCGTGACGTCCCGCAAGGCTCGAAAGCGGACGGCCGAGCGGCCGGCGCCGCCGACTGCCGTCGAGGATTTCCCGGAGCTCGCGCTGGTAGTGCAGGGCTACTTGCACGAGGACTACGCCGTTGAGCACGGCTCGGCGCATCAGGCCGTTGCTGCGTACCGATGCGACGCGTCGGACGAGGAGCGCACGCGATTCGATCGCGAGGTTGAGCGGTTTCTCCGCTTGGTCGATGGTGCCACAATCACCGCGATCCGGAAGATCCTCGTGCAGGAGTTTGGTTCGGCGTGGGCACCGCGCAGTCTGGCGGAGCTTCGCAATGTGCTGCGCGCTCCAGCGTGACGGCCCGCGCTAGGCTCCGGACGTTCCAAGCCCAAGACGCTGGCTGCCTGCGTAGACGAGGAACCGGCGGTCACGCAGAAATCCCACGAGGGTGACGTCGAGCTCACGCGCCAGCGCAACCGCCAAGCTCGACGGCGCTGACACCGCCGCGATGATGGGCACACCGGCCGCACACGCCTTTTGAATAATCTCGTAGCCGCCTCGTCCGCTCACGAGCAAAACGGACGTTGCCAGCGGCACGCGGCCTTCCACCAGCGCCCAGCCCACCGCCTTGTCGACAGCATTGTGGCGACCGACGTCTTCGCGAATCACGAGGAGCGCGCCGTCGGCCTGAAACAGCGCTGCGGCGTGCAGGCCACCGGTTCGCGCGAACACCGTTTGCGCGTGGCGCAGCACCGCCGGCAACCCACACAGCACATTTGGGTCTAGCGGTAGCTGAGAGGTCACCCGCGTCAGTCCGGGTACCCGCACGGCGCCGCGTTCCACCACGCCACACAGACCGCAACCGGACGTGGCGATGACGCGACGGACCCGCGTCTCTGGATCGAACGCCACGCTCTCGTGCAGCGTGACCTCGACTACATCGTCCGCCGCGTCCGGCGCGGCAGCGATGCCCGCGAGAGCGCGCCGATCACGGATGAAGCCCTCTGTGAACAACCATCCCGCGGCGAGCTCCTCATCATGCCCTGGCGTACGCATGGTCACCACAACTGGCGTCCCGTTGACGCGCACCTCGAGCGGCGCCTCGACGACCACCGCGTCGGCAAGCCGGCGCGCGGTGCCATCGTTCCACTCCGTGACGTACGTACCCGCAATTTGCGGCATGCTGCAGCGGCGCTGTGCGCTATGCTCCCGTCGTGCGATTCAGCTCGTCATCTATTTTGTCACGCTTCAGGTTGTCGATTTTCGACTCAAGAAAGGTGAGGAATGGAGACTCTCTGGACCGATTGGTGGCCGCCTGCAGATCCGCCGACGTTCTTCGTGTTGCTCGCAACCTGTTTCGCGGTGATCGCCTTCACGTACCGTGCGTGGCGTCTTTGGGACTCGGCCGAGACACCCGTGATCGTCGGGCACGTGGCGCAAGACTACCTCATCCTCGCGAACTGCGGGCGAGGCGTTGCGCTCAACGTGGTCGCGACCGGGAAGGCGCTCCCGAACGAGCTCGAGCAGATCAGCGGAATCGCAGCCGGCGCGCAGGGACGTTTCCTTCTGGCAAGCTCCCCCATGGTTGGCGCGACGATTCACGTGTACTACCGGAATCTCTCCGGACGCTGGCACCATTCCGAGCTCGTCGCGACGAGACAGACGAGCACGGGCGGCCCTATGAGCGTCACCTTCTCGCGGCGCGTGCAGCGTTGGCGGGTTCCGAAGAAGGTCCGACGCTCGGCCTCCAGGGTCGCAGCCCGCGAGTTCGTCCAACGGGATCCGTGAGTGGATCAGCAGGTCACGTGCAGGACTGCGTTCGTGTCCTTTGCGGCCTTCCCCACCAGGCGAATGGCCTCGGCAGTCGGCACGATCACCAGGTCGATCGCGCGTCGCACAGCCTCCTGCTTCACGTCATCCATGACGGGTAGGTTACCGTAAGCTCCGGTGCCAACGACCAGCCGGCGGCAGTCCCAGGGAATCTCCTCTTTCGCCGACAGCGGCGTATGCCCGAAGTCGTCGCGAAATTTCTTGGACGGCTTCTTCTTGCGCCTCAGGATCTTCCCGTGGTCGATCACCACATCGTGGTCGTACCTCACACCGTCGATGGTGATGTGACCGAATGAGAACTCATCGACCCGCATAGGCACCTCTTCAAAGTATACGCCCGCGAGGCAACTCCCACGCGAGCGCAGTCAGGATTGGTCCGGGTCCGTCGGGTGAACAACCAGCTCGAACGCGCTGCCATCGCGCAGCCGGACGGCCGCGAAGTGCCGGACGTCTCGCGTCGCAAGGCGGCGGATGCCGAGGTCTTCGGCGAGCGCCACGACAGACGCATCCACGAGGCCAAGGCCGAGATCCGCGTAGCGCCGGTCGATTTCCATGGCCCGCGAGAGTTGATCGAGGGCGGGGGGCGCGTAGGTGAATGCCCCGCGCGCGACGTCATCCATGAACACCTTCATGGCTGACCGCTCGTTGCGCAGGAAGTAGTCCACCTCCGCCAGGACCAGGCCTGGAACGTAGCGCGTGCGCGCCTGCCCGATGGCGTCCCGAAAGCGCCGATGGTCCGGCGCGCTTTCAACGAGGTAGTCGAGGAGCGCTCCCGTATCGCAGATCAACGCCGCCGTGTTACCGACGGCCACCGAACAGCTCGCGCTCGTCGCCGCGCTCGGACAACGATCGGATAATGCCCGCGCTTCGCGGCTTGGGATGGCGACGGTACTGCTCCAGCACCAGGGCGAGCTGCTGGCGGATGAACTCCGCCCGCGAAACGCCGCGCTCGCGCGCGGCTCGCGTGAGCAGCTGGTCCACCTCCGGGTCGAGGGCGATCGTGGTCGCCTTCATTCGTGCGAGTGCCATAGAAGTAATATGACTCGGGGCTGCGCGCACGTCAAGCCGTGGCTGCCACCAGTGCCGCTGAAGCGGGTGCTTAACGGTTCTGGGGGTCGCGGCCGGGTACGTCGTTGTAGGCCCCACTGACAGCGACGGCGGACGGCGTCGCCGGCTGAGAAAAAGGGGACAGGCCCCTTTTTCGTCGGCGTTGGTTCTCGAAAAAGGGGCCTGTCCCCTTTTTCCGACCCTCCAGATCTCGCGACCCCCATTTCCGTTAAGCACCCCGCTGAAGCACACCTATTGACATCGCAAAGGTGTGGTTGGTATTCTCCTTTGCAGTGACCAAAGATACGACAACCTCCTCGACACGCCTGGACGTGCTGCAAGGCACCCTCGACTTGATGGTGCTCCAGACGCTCGACAGCCTGGGGCCGCAGCACGGATACGGGATCGCCCGGCGCATCGAGCAGATCAGCGACGACATCCTGCGGTTGAACGAGGGCACCGTGTACGCGTCGCTCATGCGGCTTCAGCATCACCGCTGGATCTCGGCGAGCTGGGGTGCCTCCGAGAACAACCGGAAGGCCAAGTTCTACGCGATCACCAACGCGGGCCGCCGGCAACTGGCACGTGAAGTCGAGAACTGGGATCGCATCGTGGGCGTGATCGCTCGCCTCCGGCTCACCGGGGAGCAGCCCTGACATGTGGGAGCGACTGCTCTCGTACGTCTCATGGCTCCGCTGCGCCTGGGCTCGCCGGCACCTCGACGAGGACGTCCGGTACGAGCTCGATGCCCACATCGACCTGCTGACGGACCGATACCTCCGCTCGGGCCTGACACCCGACGAGGCGTACACCGCGGCACGGCGGCAACTCGGCAACACGACGTTGGTGCGCCAGGAGATCTACGACATGAACAGCATCGCGTGGGTCGAGGGATTGACCCAGGACGTGCGCTACGCCCTTCGACAGCTTCGCCGCAGCCCCGGCTTCGCCGCGGTTGTGGTCGCCACTCTCGCATTGGGGATCGGCGGGACGACCGCGGTGTTCAGCGTCGTGCAGGCTGTGCTGCTGGCGCCTTTACCTTACGAGGAGCCCGGGCAGCTCGTTCGCTTATACCTGCAGGAGCCAGACGATCCCTCCACTCGGGCTTCTTTCTCGGGTCCGCAGCTCATGGCGCTTCGCGATGAGGCGGCCTCTTTCGAGGACGTCGCCGGGCTCTACACGTACTCTGAGACGGGGCTGGATCTGGTCGAGGATGGGCAGGCTGAGCGGCTCCGCGTCCTGGAGGTGACGAGCGACTACTTCCGTACGCTCCGCTCGGGCCCGCTACGCGGGCCGGGATTCGACCGTGATGACGAGGTTGGCACTCCTCGTGTGGTGCTGAGTGATGGATTGTGGCGGACGCGCTTTGACGGCG
This sequence comes from Luteitalea sp., assembly GCA_009377495.1. Lineage (GTDB taxonomy): Bacteria > Acidobacteriota > Vicinamibacteria > Vicinamibacterales > Vicinamibacteraceae > WHTT01. The sequence continues at coordinate 18,263 of WHTZ01000008.1, read as the reverse complement.
ATCCGTCGATTCTTGGCGCGACCATTCACCTGAGCGGCGAGCCATACGAGGTCGTAGGGATCGCGCCTCAGGACTTCGAGGATCCGTTGGTTGGCCACGTAGATGCCTGGCTCCCGTACGACCTGGTGGGAGATACGTTTGACCAGAACTACTCAGTGACCACGATTGGCCGATTGCGGAGCGGGGTGAATGTGGAGCAGGCGCGGGCGGAGCTCGACGCACTGAATCCGTCCATAGCAGAACGCTGGCCGCGCGCGGAGAGGAACACGGTCGTCGCCCTGCCGCTGAAGGAGGATCTGGTGGCGACCTCGCGGGCCCCACTGCAGCTGCTGCTCGTCGCCGTAGGACTCGTGCTCCTGGTCGCGTGCGTGAATGTAGCCAACCTCGTTCTCGTGCGTGCGACAGGCCGCCTCCACGAGTTTGCGATCCGGGCAGCGCTGGGTTCTGGCGGTGTTCGGATCGCCCGACAGCTCTTGGTCGAGAGCGGGATCCTCGCTGTGCTCGGCGGGTCGCTGGGGCTCGTGCTGGCCGGGTTCGGCGTCAACGTTCTAACAGTCCTCGGCAGCGACGGGATCCCGCGGCTCGACGACGTCGGATTCGACCCCGCGGTGCTGGGCTTTGCCGTGGCGGTGACGCTGGCCACGGCCGTCGTGTCCGGTGTCGCGCCAGCGGTACGGTTCGGCGGCATAGACCCGAACAGGACGCTCAGCCAGCAATCGCGGTCTGCCACAGGCGCACGCGGGCACGGACGGCTCCGTAGCGGCCTGGCCGCTGCACAGCTTGCTCTCGCCCTGACTCTGCTGGTCGGCGCTGGCGCGTTGATGGCCAGCTTCCACCGCCTGCAGCAAGTAGATCTTGGCTTTCGCGTGGAGCGTGTGCTGACCTTTGATGTGAGCGTTCCGACCGTCCGCTACGATGCGGAGCAACGCGCGGCCTTTCAGGAGGAGTTGGCCCGCCGGATTGAGACAATCCCGGGCGCGACAGCCGCCGGCGGAACCTCCCGCCTTCCGGCCACCGGCAGCTACCATCCATGGGGCACCCAGATCGAGAGTGGCCCCCTCGCCGGAACATGCGTGTGTCAGCCACTCAAGATTCAGCAGCGGACCGTGAGCGGCGACTTCTTCGCGGCGCTCGAGATTCCTCTGCTTGCCGGGCGGACCTTCGACGCGCGGGACGATGCCAACGCTCCGTCGCGCGCTGTGGTGAGTGCAAGGTTTGCCCGGCGGGCTTTTCCAGATATGCCGTTCGAGGACGCGATCGGACAGCGCATCACATCGCTGGGAGAGTTCGAGCGCGAGATCATCGGCGTCGTGGGTGATGTGACGCTCGACCCCTACGGAACACCGACACTCATCGTCTATCACGCCCACCGCCAGTTCGCAAGTAACCGCAACTGGGCGCTCTCGCAGGTCGTGGCAACGGAACTGCCACCCGAGCGGATCCTCCCGGCCGTCCTGGCTGAGGTCGCGGCCCTTGATCCAGAGCTGGTGGTTCATCGCACGGCGCCAATGGCTGAGGTCGTTGGCCGAGAGATCAGCCGCGAGCGGTTCGCGTTGGTGTTGATGGTCGCCTTCGCGGTGGTGGCGCTGATGCTCGCGGCCCTTGGGCTCTACGGCGTGCTCGCTTACGCGGTACGACAGCGCACGCGGGAGATCGGCATTCGGATCGCGCTCGGCGCAACCGCCGCTCATGTCCGCGCGTTGGTCCTGCGTCAGGCGGCTGTCGTGGTCGGCATTGGCCTGGTGGTCGGGATTGCGGGAGCGCATGCGCTCGGCCGTGCACTCGCGTCGCTCCTCTTCGAGACCAGTGCGTCGGACCGTCGCGTGTTAGTCGCCACGGCGGTGCTCCTGACGGTCGTGGCGTTGCTCGCCGCGTGCCTACCGGCGTGGCGCGCCTCGCGGGTGGAGCCGCGCATTGCCATCCAAGAAGAGTAGATTATATTGGAGTCATGATAACCATTGGATTCATCGGTGCGGGGCACATCGGAAGCCAGGTCGCGCGACTCGCGGTGGCAAACGACTACAACGTCGTGCTCAGCAATTCACGCGGACCAGAGACGTTATCGGCGCTCGTCGCAGAGCTCGGACCCAAAGCCCGCGCGGCGACCGCCGTCGACGCGGCGAAGGCCGGAGACATTGTCGTGGTCTCGGTGCCGCTCAAGAGCTACCAGGGCGTTCCGGTCGAGCCTCTCGCGGGCAAGGTCGTGATCGACACGAACAACTACTACTTGGAACGTGACGGTCATATCCCCGAGCTCGACAATGAGTCGACCACCACCGCCGAGCTCTTGCAGGCACACCTGCCGACCTCGAAGGTCGTCAAGGCGTTCAACCATATCTACGCCGCGCAGCTCACCACCGACGGGCGACCGGCTGGCGCGACGAATCGTCGCGCGTTGGTCATCGCCGGCGACGACCGAGAGGCCAAGGCGACGGTCACGCGCCTACTCGACCAGTTCGGCTTCGACACGGTGGACGCGGGCCCGCTGAAAGAGGGGTGGCGAATCCAGCGTGATACGCCCGGCTACGGTCCGCGTCGCACCGCGGAGGAGCTGCGCCGCGACCTCGCGGCGGCCAAGCGGTACGCGGACCAGTAGCGGCGAGGTCGTCCGCGCGCTAGGTGACGTCTGCGTGCAGCCAGTCATTCGGCGCGTAACGTCATCGCAGGATCGACGCGGGTGGCGCGCCATGCTGGCAGCAGTCCGGCAGCCATCGCGGCGGCGACGACGACCAGGGCGCTACCAGCGATCACGTAGGGCTCGGACGGGCTGATGCCGTACAGGAACGAGCTCAACAGACGCGAAGCGAGCTGCGCGCCCAGAAGACCGGCGGCCAAGCCGACGAACGTGAGCACGGCCGCGGGTCGAAGAGCCGCCGACAGAATCTGGCCGCTCCGGGCGCCAAGCGCGATGCGTATCCCGAACTCATGTGTCCTCTTCGTGACCGCGAAGGTCATCATGCCGAACACTCCCGCCGCAGCGACGAGCAGCGTCAACGCCGCAAACAGGGAGAGCAGCACCGTATAGAAGCGCTGTCGAGTCAGCGTGTCAGAGATGAGGGCGCTCATCGTACTGATCCTGTCGATCGGCAGCAGCGGATCGATCTCCCGAATCGCGCGACGCATGGCGGGGATGAGAAGGTGGGTGTCGCGGCCCGCGCGGACGTTCAACTTCAAGCCGCTCGACGGGAGATTCGCCAGCGACGTATAGATCTCCGGACCCACTTTCCGTTCGGGGCCAGCGCCCACGAGAAGTGACGGCTGGCGCGTGTTGGAGACAACGCCCACGATTGTCCCCGTGACTTGGCCTCCGTAGAACGTGATCTGCTTCCCTAGCGGATCTCTACCCGGAAAGGCCTGGTCGGCCAGCCATTCATTGATGATCACCGGGGCTCTGACATTGCGCTCCGCAGGCTGGAATACACGTCCGCGGCGTAGTCGAATGCCGAACGTACGAAAGTACTCGGGAGATACAGAAGAGATCAGCGCCATGGGAAGCTCGGCGTCCGGGCGATCCACCACCGTAAAGGTGCCGATGGCGGCGGAGGAGAAAGCAACGCCAGTACTGACAGAGGCGACGCTGACCCCAGGCAGAGCCCGAAGCCGTTCCAGTGCCCGGTTGGAAAATGCCACAATCTCCGCGTCCTCTCCATAGCGTTCGGCTGGGAGCCCTACCTGCGCCGTCACGACGCGATCCGCATCGATACCTGGTTCCACGCTGATGATTCGCAAAAAGCTTCCCACGAGAAGGCCCGCGCCGATGACCAAGACGAGGGTGACGGCCACTTGGGAGACAACGAAGACGTCACTCGCGCGATGCCGCCAGCTCGCTACCGAAGCGCCCTTGTACCGAAGTGCCGTGGGGCTCGTGTCACGCGAGGCATGCCATGCGGGAACGAGGCCGAACAAGATGCCCGTCAAGAGCGTCGTGGCGACGCAGACGGCGAGCACGTGACCATTCAGGGAGGTGGTGGCAAGCGCGGGAATTTCCGAGGCCGCGAACCACACCACCGCAGGCACGCCCCAGGTCGCGATGAGAACGCCCAGGCCGCCAGCCGCGAGCGCTAGCGTGACAGACTCCGACAGCACCTGACGCACGATCCGTCCGCGGCTCGACCCAAGCGCCAGACGGATAGAGATCTCGCGCTCACGCGCCAGCACGCGGGCGAGCAACAGGTTGGCGACGTTGGCGCATGCGACCAGGAGAACCAACGCTACCGCTCCGAGCATGAGCAGAAGCGGTGTGCGCGTACGGCTGAAGAAATAGTCGTGCAGGGGCGTGAGATTTGCGACCCAACCGTCGAACCGCGGCTCGTCCTCCGCGATGCGTGCCGTCAGCGCATCGAGGTTCGCGGATGCTTGCTCGAGAGAAATGCCGTCTCGAAGGCGGCCGAGTACCCAGTACCTTCCTTGCGGGTCGCTGGGCGGCGCGACGCGCGAGGTGAAAGTCGCGCCAAATGCCCGCCACATTGCCGTATCGGCGGGATAGTTCATGTGCGGCGGCATCACACCGACGATTTCGGATGGTTGGCCGTCGAGCGTGACCGTCCGGCCCAGAACCGCAGGGACGCCGTCGAAGCGGCTGACCCAGAATGAATAGCTCAGGATGACGACGTCGTTGCTTCCAGGCTGCTCCTCCTGAACGGTGAAGGCTCTGCCGATCAGCGGCTGTACACCCAAGAGACTGAACAGATTGGACGTGACCTGCCAAACCCGGATCCTCTCGGGTTCGCCGAGCCCGGTCAGGATCGGCGCTGCAGAGTCCTGGCCCGCCACACCCTCGAACACCCGGCTGCCCGACCGAATCCGCTCAAACGTGTAACGAGACGGTGAGCCGCCGATTGTGGAGCTCCGCCACTTGGCTGGCGCCACATGGAGGAGAAATAGGCGGTCTGGCTCATGAAAGGGCAGCGGCCGTAGCACGACAGCTTCCACGACGCTGTAGGTCGTGGTCGCCGCGCCGATTCCGAGGGCAATCGTCACGATGGCTGCGACGGTTACGGCGGGACTCGCGGCAAGGCTTCGCACAACGTATCGCATGTCCCAGATGAAGGTTCGCATAGGCCTCAACCCCAGAACGGAACTTCCCTCGAGAGTTTATCCGGAGCGAATGATGTGCCAACACCCGATGTGACCAGGTAAACCTTTGCTGTCTGCACCTTGGCGGTAGATTCCAATCCCGGAGCCACCCGGTTGCTGTCCGCGCGCGGGACTGAGCGTCCCGAAATCGGTCACTCTTCTCTCACGAGCCGCTCCCGTCGCTACACTTCTCGACGTAGGCGATTTCAAAGAGAATGGAACCGCTGGCGCGAGTAAAGGTCAGACCACTGAAGGGCGGATTCCAATGAGCGGGTGGAAGAGGATGTTGCCGGGACCGTTCCTCGCCTTCATCGTGGCGGGGCACACGGTCGCAGGACAGGCGGGGCTGGGCACTGAGGACGAGCAGGTCGTGCAGATGCTGAAGCAGGACCGGCCATATCATCGGGTCCCGCCGGAGCTGTTCGACGAGTTGGGCTGGGCGCTGCCGGACGGAGGCGCCACGGTGAAGGCGCTAGCCGAAGCCGCGCCAGGCGGCGCCTTCGATCCGCGTAAGCTCGAGTCGGTCCCCGCGGATAAACTTGGCTACCGTGCGAAGTGGCACGAGGTGCGCTACACGGTATACGGGATGGACTGGGACATTCCCGCCCTGCAGCTCACGCCGACCGAGCCCATCCCGAATATGCCGACGCTGGCGATCATCAACGGCGGCTCGGCCAACTGGTACGAGTTCTTCATCGACCCGCTCAACGGACCGGGACTCGGGCAGTTCCTCGCACAACGCGTACCGGTGTTGCTGATCACCATCCCGGGCAATTACCGGCACGGCGGCTGGACGACCAAGCCGTACGAGAAGCGGATTCCGGGCTATCTGCTGGATCGCGACGTCTCGGCCGAGGAAGCCAGGATTCGGCACTCGGTGTATACGTTCCGAGTCGTCACCGACGGCGTGAAACAGCTGGTTGAAACGGTCACCACTGGTCCGGTCGTCCTAGTAGGACATTCTACCGGCGGCGAAATCCAGTTCATCCTGAAGGACTCGAGTCTGAAGGACCGCCTGCAAGGGCTCTCGATGGGATGGGGCACCGGCGGTCCGGCTTCCCTGACCGCCATGCGGGCGTTTCGGGGCGAACGCACTGCAGACGACTACCCCGCCATCTGGGACCTGAATCCGCGACCTCCCGGCGCCTACTCGCGTGGATACCTCGGACCGCTGAATCCTGTGTGGGACTCTGACAAGAGTCGCCTGGAGGTGGCGACCCGGTGGATGGGTCTGGAAGAGACTAGGCGGCCGCAATTCAAGCAGACGCTTCAGAACATCGAACACAACAGCGCTGACAATCTGCGGGATCACGTGGCGTCCCAGATCAGGCAGGTGCTGAAGGGCAATCAGCTTGGTATCGAAGCCGCCGAGGTCATCGGCGATCTGTTCACCACCATGCGCTCGCCGGTTCGCGGCTACAGGAAAATGATCTGGACCGTGGCGAAGCTCGACGCCGGTCACTGGAACGAGAAGCCGGCCGCGGCACGGGAAGTTCGGGTGGCCAATGAGTTCCGCAAGGCAAATCCTGGCATCCCTGTCCGCGTCCTGCTCTTCGACACTCCGATGACCCACTACGGGCATATCGAGAAACCGCGCGAGCTAGCCGGAGGGCTGGTCGCCGCACTGAAGTGGCTGACGCAGCCCGAAAGGAGTACGCCATGACAGAACCAACCAAAGAGCTCGTGAAAAGCCTAGCAGCGGCCAACGGGCTCGAGATACCAGACGAGCGCCTCGAATTGGTTCTCCGGCAGTACGAGCGCTTCATGCGGACGATGGCGGAGCTCGATACGCTGCCGCTTCCGAGGGAAACGGAGCCGGCGATCCTGTATTCGCTTACACCACCGGCGGCCACGCCGCCTGAAAGCGGGAGGTGACTCGTCATGGCCAGGCAGCTCGAAGAGCTCACTCGAACGACCCGGCGCAGATTCCTCGAGATGTCAGCGGCGGCTCTGCCAGGTCTTGCACACTCGGCGGTCGGCGAGCCCGCTGCACTGCCCGTGGTGCCGCAGTCACGGCCGTCCTCTCCGTCCGCTGGCGGCGCGCTAGACCTTCCCGCCCTCACGATTACCGAGGCGGCGAGCCAGATTTCGAGAAAGCAGCTCTCACCCGTGGAGCTAACCGAGGCCGTACTGGCTCGCATCGATGCGCTGGATCCCAGGGTCGGTGCGTTCATCACGGTGGCAGGCGACCAGGCCATGGAGGCGGCGCGGGTCGCGGAGCGCGAGATTCAACGAGGGCGGTATCGCGGTCCTCTCCACGGCATCCCGGTGGGCGTCAAGGATACGCACTACACGAAGGGCATCCGGACGACGGCGGCCACTCCGGTGCTGCAAGACTTTGTCCCCGCGTTCGACTGCACGATCGTGGAGCGAATGAAGGCAGCCGGAGCGATCCTGATCGGCAAGCTCGCCCTGCCGGAGTTCTCCTTTGGCGGCTACACGCCCGGCTGCAACAACCCGTGGGATCTAACGCGCAACGCCGGCGGATCGAGCGGCGGTTCCGGTGCGGCGCTCGCGGCGACCCTGCTGCTCGGCGCGACGGGGGGCGACACGTCCGGCTCGATTCGCAATCCAGCGAGCACGAACGGCATCGTCGGCCTCAAACCGACCTTCGGCGTGGTTAGCCGCTACGGGGTCGTTCCCATCAGTTGGACGCTCGACCACCTCGGCCCGATGGCGAAGACGGTGGAAGACACGGCCATTCTCCTCAAGGTGATCGCAGGCTACGACCGCAGGGACGGTTGCAGCGTGCAGGCACCGGTTCCGGATTACCCTCGCCTGCTGCGGCGGAGTATTCAGGGGAGGCGCCTCGGGGTCATCGCTCTTGCTGAAATCGAGCAGTTCCACCCCGACACGAAGAAATCATTTCTGACGGCGGTGAAGGTGCTAGAGGGTCTTGGAGCACAGATCCGCGAGGTTAGCTTTCCCACGCGTATGAACGTAGCCGGTGGCGCACAGGGCATCATCCGGATCTGCGAGGCGGCCGCGTATCACCGGCAGTTCCTCGTGACCGACGCGGCGAAGCGGTACATCTCCGACGTCGGGCGTTCCGGACCTGGCGTTTCACGGGTGCGGACGAACGTGGAGGCCGGGTCACTACTGACCGCCGCGCAATACCTCCAGGCACAGCGCGCCCGCAGGCTCTTCATCGAGGATATGCACGCCGTCTACGAGCCCCTGGACGCCTTGCTGAGCCCAACCATGCCGTCCCCGGCGGGTGTCCCGGCGAGCGCTCCGCAAACGTTCCGATCCTGGTGGAATCTGTGCGGGTTCCCGGCGATTTCGGTGCCCTGCGGCTTTTCGACCGATCCCCCGGGTCTGCCGATTGGCCTGCAGATCAGCGCCTCGCCCTTCCAGGACGCGCTGGTCCTCGCCATCGCCCACGCGTACGAGGCGGCGACCGACTGGCACAAGCGGCGGCCGGCATTGTAGCAGGGTGCTGAGAAACCCCTTTTCAGAACGTGGGGCTTCGGAAAGATGTGATCCGAGCGACACCACCTCGTCACAGGTTTGCCACGAGGGCGCAATACCATCCCCTTGGTTTCACTCAGACGCGGCCATCTTTGGCATCGGAACTCTGAGAGGGGGCATCCATGCGCCAGCACGTCATCGTTCTCTGCCTCATCGCAACCTTCGGCGCGTCCGGACTTGCACTGGAAGACATCGCTCAGGACGCCGGTTGGCATCCCAATCACAAGCATCGGGAGGAGCGCCGCGGAGATCGCGTGCAGCTCGGCCCGCGCCCGTTCTTCCTCGTCAACGACATGGAAGACAGTTGGCTCAAGCGCAGGCTCCAGGGCTGCTCCGCCGGGCGGTTCGAGAAGACCGACTTCTCGATCGGCCACCGCGGGGCGGCGCTGCAGTTCCCGGAGCACGCACGCGAGTCCTACGAAGCGGCCGCGCGCATGGGCGCGGGCATCCTCGAGTGCGACGTAACCTTCACCCAGGACCTGGAGCTCGTGTGCCGGCACTCGCAGAGCGATCTGCACACCACCACGAACATTCTGGTCACGCCCCTGGCGAGCAAGTGCACGACGCCGTTTACGCCCGCCGTGCTCGGGCCCGATGGCAGCATCCTCACGCCTGCCACGGCAGAGTGCCGTACCAGCGACCTCACGCTGGCCGAGTTCAAGACGCTAACCGGCAAGATGGACGCCTTCAACCCTGCCGCCCAAACTCCAGAGCAATTCGTTGGCGGCACGCCGAGCGTTCGCACGGATGTGTACGCTGGTCCTACGAGCGGCCACCTCCTGAGTCACAAGGAAAGCATCGCGCTGTTCAAGAGGCTGGGTCTAAAGATGACGCCGGAGCTCAAGGCGCCAAGCGTAGCCATGCCGTTCAACGGGTTCACGCAAGAGGCCTACGCCCAGAAGATGATTGACGAGTACAAGCATGCCGGCATTTCGCCCAACGATGTATGGCCGCAGTCCTTCATCCAGGACGACGTTTTGTACTGGATCACGCATGAGCCGGCCTTCGGCAGGCAAGCGGTGTATCTCGACGACGCCAACGACGTGTCTGAGCTCCCGAGCTTCTCCGAGCTGGTCAGCTACAAGTCCATGGGCATCAACATTGTCGCGCCACCCACGTTTGCGCTACTTTCCCTCGACGGGCGCAATCGGATCGTGCCGTCGCAGTACGCCAGAGACGCCAGGCGCGCCCGCCTCGACATCATTACCTGGACCCTGGAGCGCTCGGGCATCCTGGCCGATGGGGACAACGGGTTCTACTACCAGACCATCGATGCGGCCATCACACGCGAGGGCGACTTGATGAGGGTGCTCGACGTGCTTGCCAGGGACGTCGGCATTCTCGGCGTCTTCTCCGACTGGGCCGCGCCGGTGACTTACTACGCCAACTGCATGGGGCTCCGGTAGAAAATCATCAATTCGCCAACACAGGGAGCTATGAGCTGTCGAAATCGAGCGATAGGGTCCGCCCTACGAAACGATGCGCAGGCCTACCTCCTTCGGTGTGGACACGCTACAATTAGGCTCATGAAGATCATCACCGGTACGGTCGTCCACGGCCAGGTTGATCTGCCCGCCGACGCTCTTGGGGAAGGATCCCACGTCGCCGTCCTCGCGCCCGATCCCGCAGAGCCGATCGCTCTAACCGGAGAGCAAGAGCGCGAGCTGCTAGCGGCAATGGACGCGATCCGTCGTGGCGAATACATCAGCGGCACGGATCTCCTTGCCGAGCTCCGGTCTCGCGAGGCCAGGTAAGCTTCACGATCCGGATCGCGCCTGAGCAAATCCGCCGTGCCCAGGATTGGTGGCTTGCAAACCGGCCAAAGGCACCCGAAGCGTTCACGGACGAGATCGAACAGGGATTTGAGCTTATTTCTATGCTCCCCGACGCGGGGGAACCGGTCGCCCATTCTCGGCTCGAGGGCGTGCGGCGGCTGCTCCTCGGACGGGTTCGCTACTACATCTACTGGCGCGCCGTGATTTCGCGAGTGAGAATCCGGCCGGGCAGCTCGTCTACATCGGGTCGGACACGACGCCGTGGGAAATCGTGGGCGTCGTCGAAGACGTTCGCCAGTTCGGGCTCAATCGAGTGCCTGAGCCGCAGTTCTTTGCAGACTTGCGTCAATGGCCAGGGAGCGGTCCCCTCTTTCCCATCGGGGCCTACTACACAGTACGCACAGACGGCGACTCCACGGCCATCATCTCGAGCCTGCGTGGGATTGTCCACGAGCTCGACGCACAGGCGGCGCTGTTCAACGTTGCTGCGATGGAACAGCTGGTCGCGACGACGATTGCGCGTCCTCGTGTGTACGCCGTGCTCCTCGGCACCTTCGCCGCCGTAGCCGTGGCGCTGGCGGCCAGCGGTGTCTTCGGCATCATCGCCTACTCCGTGACGCAGCGCACGCGCGAGATCGGCATCCGAATCGCGCTCGGCGCGCAGCGCTCGAACGTGATGGGCCTCGTGCTGCGCCAGAGCACGATACTGGCCACGATTGGGATGACGCTGGGACTGGCGGCGTCTGCGGCGCTCACGCGCTCTCTCGAGGGAATGCTGTTCGGCCTCACGCCGCTCGACCCGACGACGCTCGTCGCCGTGTCGCTGATTTTTGGGCTCGTCGCGACGTTGGCCGCCTTTGTGCCCGCCCGCCGCGCGACGAGAGTCGATCCGCTGGTCGCCCTCCGGCACGAGTAGGGCAACACCTCGGCCCGCACCGTGAGCATTGCTGTCACCCTGGCCAGGTCATTGAATGGTCACGTCCGCCGTCTTGCGAAACGCGAGATAACCGTACGCGGCCCGGAATGGCTCTGACGCGTCCGGCGCGATCGTCACGTCGGCCGCGAATCGACTCGTGTCCGGCCCCGTCTCCCTCACCAGCACGCGGCGAGAGGCTCCGCCTTGCGTCACCTCAATCCACCCCGTCTCCGCGCGCGCCGGATCGAGGTTCAACGCGGCGCGCAGCTCCACGCGAATCCTCTGGCCGCGCGTCACGGTGCGCAGCGCCTCGCCGCTGACGGGATCGAGGATGCGGATGGCGTGCGATCCCAGCGTCGAAAACGTCACGGTCGACATCCACGCCCGATTCGTGATCGACCAGCCCTCGGTGCCGTAGACGCCTGGCCTGTCCGCGATCGCGGCTTCAGGCGGCTTGAACGGAAACGCCTGGTCGGTCGGCGAGCCGTCCAGTGTGCCGCGCACGGCAGCGAGCTCGCCCGTGCCGTGCCCGTGGAGGTGCGGCCACCCGACCTCGACATCCGGCCAATAGCCGCCCATCGCCACGCGTAGCCGGCTCTTGTGGCTCAAGTGCGCGCCCGCGGGGTTCCGGCCAAAGACGAAGTCCACCTGCGACCAGGCGATGGCGCGGAGCGCCGGATCGTCCAGCACGGCGGCCACCGCGAACGCCGACCCGCCCATGCCGGCGACCGTGCCTACCTCCTTGCTCTTCGGGTGCGCCCACTCGTGATCGTCGTGCGTCCGGTACTGCCACAGGTTGTCCGTGCGCGAGCGCAGGTACTCGCGCCAGGCGGCCAGCTTCTCCCGGGTCCCGGCCGGCGCCTGCTCCGGCGCCGCGAGCAGGAACAGCGCGAGCGCTTGCGGCGTGATGTGCTCCGCGTTGCGCGCGCGCCAGGTGTGCACCGGATTGTTGAAGTCCCAGTGCCGGATGATGTCCTCCGCGCAGGCGCGCGCATAGCGCAGGAAGCGTTCCGCCTCGCCGTTCGGCTCTTCGCGCTCCGCAAGATACATCAGCAGATTGCGCAACAGGCCCTGGCCGAACGCGCTGCCCTGTTCGTTGAACTCGAGGCGCCCTTCATCAATCCACTTGCGGCTCTTCACCCAGTACCGTACTTCCTTCTGCCGGTCGTAGGCTTCCCACTTTTCGAGACAGACCTTGCGATACTTCTCGTAGGTCGCGCGGCTCATGTACGGCTTGAGGAAGGCGTGATAGTAGGCGCACGCCGCCGCCAGCTGATCGAGCAAGTTCTGATAATCGAAATTTTGAAGCGCATCGTCCGTATAACCGAACTGCCGGACCCCGGCTTCGTAGCCTTCCGGCCGCGCCTCGTGGCCGCCCGTGCGACCGTTGTAGGTGTGATTGTTGTAGGCGAACTCCGCGTGCCAGAGCAGTAGCTTGATCAGGTCCGGCATCCGCTCCCGCGGCACGCTGCCATCTTGGGCCGGATGCAGCTCCAGGATGGGATCGCGTGGGTCCAGCGGCGGCAGGTCCGCCGTCATCAGCCACCGCTCGCCGCGCACGTCCAGCTCCGTGGCCCAGCGATCGAACAGCGCGGGGTTCGAGGCATAGAGCAGCCCCTCGAATGTCGCTTCGAGGCCCTGCCCTCCGCCGTCCCTGGACGGTCCGCCGCCGGTCACGTTCGCGGGGCTCAACAGCGGCGTGTAGCCGCCGCGCACATCGATGAAGAACTGGTAGGCGAGACGGGAGGAGATCCGCTCCATGAGGTGGTCCGCGATCGCGAACGGCACGGAGCGCCCGTAGCCCTCGACCTCGGCGACGTAGTCGCCGCGCGACGCGGGCGGATCGAACGCGGTGAACTCGCCCACGAAGCCGCGAATCTCGCCGCGAAACAGCGTCGCGTTGTCCGTCACGCGAACGATGCGAAAGGGCGTGCCGTCGGGCGCACCGGGACAAGTGAGCCGCTTGGCCTCGCCGAGGTTATAGCCGGCCTGATTGACGAAGGGTCGGCCCTTCGCCATGGTCCGCCCGCGCTCGGCGAGCGTGGCCTGGGGGCCGGCGCTCAGCGCCACGAGCGCGAGCATCGCCGCGAATCGTCGCACGTATCGCATCAGTGCGGCCGACTCTATCTCGACGGTCAGCGATATGTAAAGTCAAAAATTTCAGTTTGCCTCCCTCGCGCCGCGCGTCGCGTGCGTGGATACAGGTTGTGTTAGCGAGGGGCCTTCCGCCTTCGCGCTTCGCGCTTCGGCGGACAAGCGCGCGCTAGCGATTGACCCACGGTGTCGCATCGTAGACGAGCAGATCAGCCTGATTGTCGCTCTCGGTCATGAAATAGGCACGCATGGAGCCATTGCCGAGCGGCTCGACCCAGAAGGCATTGTGTGTGAGCGCGAGGCCGGCATTGTCTCCTGTGCCCTCGTCGATGAACAGGTTGACCGGAATCTGGTGCTCGGGACGGGCGCGGCGCAAATCAACGAGGTCCAAGCCGCCGAACGCGACGTTGCCGAATGGAGTCGTGTAGCCGCCGACCCCGCCGCACAGCATGTACTCGACACCTTGGTAGTGGCAGTCCTGATAGTCGATGTACGACTGAGCGTTTGGTGTCCAGTTGGAGGACACGACTTTGGGCTTGCGCTTGCGCTCAGCGAGCTGCCACGTGTACAGGCGCCGTGAGCCCCAGCTGACGCCGTGGAGCCTGCCTCGGTGCACGTTGTGTACGACACCGCCGACATGGTCGTTCTCGGTGAAGACGAGCTCGGCCGCAAGCGTCTTCGGGTCGACACGGTAGATGTTGCTCTTGCTGTTCGGCCGATATTCGGCCACGGGCACCCAGATGTGCTCGCCGTCGTAGTCGATGCCGCCGGGATGATACTTCGTGCCGTCGGTCAGCTCGACCTTGCCGATCAACTGGCCGGTTGCATCGAACTTGAACAGCCAGCCACGCCCGCTGCCCGTCGAGCGATCGATCGAGAAGTCATAGAGCGCATCGGTTACCGTCTCATTGCGCACGGTGCTCTCGACCACCTCCACGGCCGACACGTAGAAGGTGTCACCAATCTTGACGAGACCTTGGGTGTGAAACGTCGGCCAACTCATGTCGACGGTATCGACGTGCGTCCAGATCGTATTCTTTCCCATGAGGCGAAAGACCTTCGTCGTCTCGTTGTCACGCGAACGCCGATGCGACAGCTCCCAAGAGGCCTCCCGCGTGTGGTTCCCTACGCCACTCACCTCTTGGCCCGCGAGCCCTTCGGCGTTCGCGCTCAAGAGCAGGCCGATTACGAGAAGTTGCATGCATTCCATGATGTTCACCCCACGCGGGCGCGGCCCGCTCCGCGCTGGTGCCGAGGCGTCGCGCCGCATCGATATTAGCGACGCACGCGTAGCAGATGGGTGACGCGCCTGTAATATTTCCGTGAACACGTCATCAATCACCCGGCGGAAGCGCCGCGCAGGCGGCACTCATGAGGGGGCAAGCCATGGATCCAACAGTCCTCGCGTTTCAGTCCAACGGGTAATCCGAATGAGACCATCGGAACGCTGCTGGGCTAACATCGCCTTCCACGAAGCGTATCATCTCCGACAGACCGGCAGTGCCGCCGCGAACGTCCACGCACCCACCATGACGAGCGTCACGAAAGGAAAATCGTCGATGGCCAGACGCACAATGAACAGCAACCGATACACGATCTGGAAAGCCCACCATCCGAGGCGACGGCGGCTCGGACCTCTTGTCTCTTCGGTGGTTGGTGTGGCGATGGGCGCGGCGCTGCTCTCGCAAGTCACGGTAGCACAGGCCCCAGAGCTCGGCCAGGGTTGGCTGCCTGAGTTCAACCTGGCTGCGCGCCAGCTTGTGGAGCTCGCCGACGCAACACCCGCGGAGAAGTTCAGCTGGCGGCCAGCGGCCGGCGTGCGGTCCATCGGCGAAGTCTACGTGCACGTCGCCGTTGGAAACTTCTGGCTCCTCGAGCAAGCCGGCGTCAAGATCCCGGGAGGCCTATCGAAAGTGCCCGAGGATCCCGAGAAGAGCATCACCGACAAGGCGGAGGTGATCAAGTGGCTGCAGGAGTCGCTCGACGCGGTCCGCACGAGCTATCCGAGCGCGGACAGACAAAAGAAGGTGCAGTTCTTGGGCCAGGAGACAACCTCCGATTTCGTGTTACTGCGCGTCCTGGTCCACAACCACGAGCACATGGGACAGGCCATCGCGTACGCGCGCATGAACGGTATCGTCCCACCGTGGTCGACAGCCAGCGCCGAGTAAGCCGTTTCTCGATCGCATTGCGGCCGAGCCCGCGTGACGACGTGGCGGCCGGCGTCAAGCGGGATAGCTTCATCGGCTCTTATTCGCGGCGGTGTTTGAGGAACCAGGAATAGAGGTCTTGGCCTTCGTAGACGCGCGTCCACACATTGTGCCCCAGATCTTCGTGGACGGTAAGGCGGACGTCGGGGTGTCCGGCGGCTTCGAGCGCGACGGCCATCTCGAGTGAGCGCCACGGCTGGACGACCGTATCACGGCCGCCATGAAAGATCCAAAGCGGCAGCTCTTGCGCCACCAGGCGATCGACCAGCTTCGGATCGCCGTCGCCGCAGATGGGCGCGATGGCTGCCCAGCGCTTGGGATGGCGCGTGCCCAGAAACCACGTGCCATAGCCGCCATAACTTAGCCCGGTCAGGTAAACGCGACCCGTATCGGCGCGGTAGTCGGCGAGTGTGTTATCCACCATGGCGAGCACTTCGTCTTCGAGCGTTTCCCAGCGCATCCATGGCGGATATCTGGGACTCTGCGGCGGCGGCTCCTCGTTCGCCGCCTCGCGCGCCATCGGCTGCGAAGGCCGGTTGCCGTAATCGCGTGGCGGGGCGGCCCCTTCCGGCGAACGTTCCGGCAGCGGCGGCCGCTCATGCTGCGGCGGCTCGAACATCGGCATCTGCGGGTTGATGATGATAAACGGAAGATCGCGCCCCTGAGTCCAAGCTTCCATCAGCGGGCCGTACCTCAAGGTGTACTTGAGCTCTTCAAGCCCGTCGCCGCGCTCGCCTCCGCCGTGAAGAAACAGAATCACCGGCCACTTCTTCGCGGTCTCCGACTGATATCCCACGGGCAGGTACAAGAAATACTCGCGCGGCGCGCCGGTGGCCTTGCTCTCGTAGCGTTTGCGAACAAGCTGCGCGCCGGTGCGGGGATCGACTTGGTCGGCCCTGCCGGGGAGCTGTCCGAACAGTGCGACCGCGCCAGCGCTCATGGTCTGTAGCATGCGGCGTCTTTGCATGAATGCTGTCCCTCTCTGTTGTTTGATCTACGCCTGCGCACAATAGGGTAGGAGGGGTTATCAAGATCGGGTTGTGCCCTCTCGGCGTCTGCTTGCCGTCTTTCCAAGTGCCGCAGCAGTTCCTTCGCGACGATCTCTGGCTGATCTAGCCAGATCAGGTGTCCGGCGCCTTCGACTATGCTCAGTTCGATCTGAGATATCCCGGTGACCCACTTTTTCATGAGAGGATTGCCAAAATCCAAGAAGTCGTGATCGCCAGTGATAATGCCGACAGGATATGCTCTGCTCTTGAATTCCTGGAGGTAATCCCAACCAGATTCCGGATACGTTCGAGAGGTGAGCTCACCTACATGGCCCTTGTATAGGGCTCTGCCACCAGTTAGACGACGCCATTTGCCAATGTCGTAAAGCATCCTGCTAGCAAAGTCGATACGACACTTGCTCGTCTTTTCTCTCGACGACAAAGGTGGATCCCTCCTGTTAAGCAGATACTTATCAAGTTCTTGCACCACTTCTGGTCTATTCATGAACATTTGGGACGACACGTATCCTTGGTGCTGTAGATCTTTGTCTTCCTCGGGAATGGGATTCTTCAGATAAGCCGGTGACAACAATATCAGCTGCTCTATTCGTTGTGGATACTTCGACGCATAGGCGCTTGCCAGGACTGCGCCCATCGAATGGCCGATGATGGTCAGCTTGTCCACATTCAGCTCTTGACGAAGTAGTTCTAACGGACCGCGGCCAGGGCCGCGCTCCCCGACGCTCACTTGAGAACCCTGAAACTTGACACAATGCGTCAAGTTTCGGGTCCTCAAGGGTTCTAGGTCCTCGATATGACGATCGAAGGTGATCAGTGAGTCTGGCGACGGAGATCGCAAAGAGCCTCGCTGATCGTAGAATACGAAGCGGTATCGATTTTTTAGATCCTTCACGGCATTTATCAGACCGCTGTGCTCGGCTCCCCATCCGCCGTGTAGCATGACAATGGTTTCCGAACCATCGCCGAATTCGCGAACATACAATTGTGGATTGTCGTGCCAGTCTCCCGTGGAAAGAAACCAATCTTCCAAACGAGGCAATTGTTCTTGCCGGTCATTCGTATTCGTGCCTGTATTCGTGGGATTCTGATGAACTTGACCTTGAACCGTTGATATCGAGAGCCCAACATAGATGGTCACCAGAAGTAGTCGGATGGCTTTCATCATGATTGGATTGATCCTCGTCCACGACCCGGCTCACGTCTCCTCTGCGAGCACCTGGTTCACGGCCGTCTGCACCTTGGTCCAGTGACGCTTCTCCTTGGTCAGCTGCGCGCGGCCGGCCCGCGTCAACGTGTAGAATTTGGCGCGGCGGCCATTCTCCAGCGCCCCCCACTGCCCTTCGATCCAGCCTTTCTCGGCTAGTCGGTGCAGCGCCGGAAAGAGGGATCCCGGTCCGACCAGGAAGACGCCGCGGGTGACCTGCTCGATTCGATCGGCAATGCCGACCCCGTGCAACGGTCGAAGCTCGAGGGTGCGGAGAATGAGGAGATCGAGCGTTCCTTGGAGCAGCTCAGCAGCCTTTGTCATGGACAGATGATATCGACAGACGATATCGGCTGTCAATAAAGACAGATGGGCCCACTCGTTCCGGCACTACTTTGTCAGATTCGAAATTCATCCGAGACCTACGATGTCGCTTGACAGGATTTTTCGATGAGTGCGTCGCAATTGGGATCCCGCGCCTGAATGCCTCCGAGAGGCGCATGCGGC
>WHTZ01000089.1 GCA_009377495.1 Luteitalea sp. | reverse complement strand
CCTTTTTCTCCATCGTTCTGGCGATCGTCGTGACCCGCGTTTCCGTTAAGCACCCAGCTGAACGGCCTCCCTTGACTCTATGTCGTAACACGACGTATCGTGGAACGCCACAGTATCACGAGTCTGGAGGCCTGATGCCGCCCAAGCGAGATCCTGAGACACATCTGCCGCTCACGCCTGCGCTCTTCCACGTCCTGGTGACGCTGGCCGATGGCGACAAGCACGGCTATGCCATTCTGCGAGACGTAGAGCAGCGCACGGCGGGCGAGGTGCTTTTGAGCACGGGAACCCTCTACGGGATCATCAAACGCCTGCTCGCAGACGGTTTGATCGGCGAGGTGCGCACGCGGCCGGCCGCGAGCGTGGATGACCAGCGGCGGCGCTACTACCGCCTCACGCCGTTTGGACGTCAGGTGGCCCTCGCCGAAACAGCGCGACTGGAGCGCGCGAGCGCCATGGCTCGTGCGACGAGAGGTTTGCGCCTGGGAGGCGTCAAGGCCTAGAAGGTAGCTTCCCGTCGTGGAGATCGATCATGCGCCTCTTTCGCTGGCTCCTACGGTTGTTCCCGTTCGACTTTCGTGGCGACTTTGGCACAGAGATGGAAGAGGTGTTCGACGAACAGCGCGCAGCCGCTCGACGTCGAGGCGGTCGGATGACACTCGTGAAGCTGTGGGCGAGGACCCTGCTGGGCGTCGTGCGCACAGCGCCCCGCGAGCACCTAGACGACTTGCGGCGGGACACGGCGTACGCGTTGCGGATGATGCGCCGGAGCCCAGGATTTGTCGCGACCGCCGTGCTATCGCTCGCGCTCGGCATCGGCGCCAACACCGCGGTCTTCAGCCTGATCGACGCCGTGTGGCTTCGAACGCTCCCTGTCCCGTCGCCCGAGGAGCTCGTCTTCGTCCAAGACACCGGCACCAGGACGCCCAAGACCCACCACAACATCACGCTTCCCCTGTACGAGCACCTCCGCGATGGGAACACCGTGCTCCGCAGCCTTTGTTTCTTCGGCGCCCTGACCCCCGTGAGCATCACCATTGGCAGCGCGTCCGAGCTCGCGAAGGTGCAGCAAGTGTCCGGGACGTTCTTCGAGACGCTGCGCGTACACGCCCTGCTTGGCAGGACATTGACACGGGGTGACGATCGCGTCACCGGAGGACACCCGGTTGCCGTGATGAGCGATGCGTATTGGCACCGCCAGTTCAGCCGCGATCCATCAGCCATTGGGCAACCGGTGGTGATCAACGGCACGGCCTTCACGATTGTTGGCGTAACGCCGCCCGGATTCTCTGGTGTGATCCCCGGCGAGCGCCCCGACTTCTTTGTACCGTGGGTCATGCGCACCGTTATGCCATTCGGAGGCACGCGCGATGCCCGCGAGGATCCGCTGCCGTCAATCGTCGCGCGCCTCGATTCCGGTGTGAGCGAGCGTCGAGCAGCGATACAACTGACCGCCCTGTTGCAGCAAGCGCTCGCGACGGAGGCAGGGTCGCAGCTTTCACCCGAGCGACGTGCGCGACTGACACGTCAGCGAGTCGAGTTGTCCTCTGCCAGTCGGGGGTTGACCAGCGGGCCGCAAGCCGAGCTGTCGGAGCGACTCGGGATGCTGATGGGGGTCGTGGCCCTCGTCCTCTTTATTGCCTGTGGCAACGTCGCCGGTCTGCTGCTCGCCCGCGCGTCAGCGCGAGCGCCGGAAGTGGCGCTTCGGCTCGCGCAGGGAGCGACCCGCCAGCGCCTGATCCGTCAACTGCTGACCGAGAGTCTGCTTCTCGCGCTCGCGGGTGGACTCCTCGGTTTGCTCCTGGCCACCTGGAGCCTCCCACTGCTCGAAACCCTGCTGTCCGGTGGGCACCGGCCGCTCAACCTCGACCTCCGCCTCAATGTTCACGTGGCCATCTTCGTAGGTGCCGTGTCGGGTGCCTCGGTTCTTCTTTTCGGACTGGTCCCGGCGTTGCGGGCGACCGCTGGCGACCTTACGCCCCTGACGAAGCGCCATCTCGGCAAGGGTGGAGGATACGGACCAATTCGCTGGGGCAACCTACTTGTCGTTGCGCAGGTCGCGCTCTCCATGGCGGCGCTGGTCGTGGCGGGATTGTTTCTTCGGACATTTCAGGAGCTCGGGCGCTTGGACACCGGGTTCAGGCGCGACCAAGTCCTCCTCGCTTCAACCGATCCACGATTGGCTGGCTACTCACCGCAGCGCATTCCCGTGACCTATGAGGAGATCCTTCGTCGATTGCGCCACCTGCCGGGCGTGATTTCCGTCAGCCTCGGGCGGCAGGGTCTCGTGAGCGGCGGGGGCACATCGGGAAGCGTGGCTGTCGCGGGACGCGCCCCGCTCCCAGGAGAGAACGATTTCGTCGATGAGCCTGAGGGCCGCGTGTTGAATGTGCCGATGTTCAGCCAGGTCAGCGCTGACTATTTCAAGGTGTTGGAGATACCGATTCTGCGCGGGCGCGGCCTGCTGGCGACAGATGATGCACACGCACCCCGCGTCGCGGTGATCAACGAGACCTTCGCACGATACTACTTCGGCAACGAGGATCCCATTGGCCGACGGTTCGGGGGTGGTGTCGAGACGAGCAGCGAGATTGAAATCGTTGGCGTCGCCAGAGACGTGAAGTACCACAGTATGCGCGAGCCCGTGCCGCGCGCGTATTACATCCCGTACCTCCAATGGTCATCGTCTTGGCGCGAGACAACGTTTCAGATCCGGACGAGGGGTAACGCGAGCGGCATGGCGGATACTGTACGCCGCGCGATCGCCACTGTCGACCCGACCTTGCCCGTCTACGATGTGAAGGCGCTCACTCAGCAGATCGACGCTTCGTTGCTTCAAGAGCGAGTGGCAGCTACCTTGACGAGCCTGTTTGGTATGCTCGCTCTGATTCTAGCCAGCGTGGGGCTCTACGGCTTGCTCTCGTACGCCGTGTCCCAACGCACGGGTGAGATCGGCGTGCGCATGGCGCTTGGCGCGGCAGCGGGGGACGTGCGGCGTCTCGTGATCGGCCACGGGATGCGGCTCGTCGCGCTCGGGACCGCCGCGGGCGTTCTGCTCGCCCTGCTGACGACGCGGATGGTGGCCAGCCAGCTCTACGGTGTGACGCCGACGGATCCCGCGACGTTCGTGATGGTTGCGCTCATCCTGCTCTCCGTGGCGATCGCCGCCTGCGCGTCCCCAGCGCACCGCGCCACGCGTATTGATCCCATACGGGCGCTTCGTGTCGAGTGACGAACGGGTCCGAATCAGGATACGCTTCGCACGATGGCCACACGGAAATCCAGCCCACGGCGGACGCCGCGGTCTCGACGCACATCAATCAGTACGGGGAATCGCCGATCCCGGCCACGGATGGTTTGGGGTGTAGCGATTGTGATCGCGCTCGTCGGCGTCAGCGCGCTGCTGCTGCGCTCCGCGCGGCCAGATGTCATGTCGGCGGCTCTCGAGAGTCCGCAGGAGCGGAGGGCGCCTGCGACCTCGGCCGCACGCCTTCGCGTCGAGGTGGTCAACAGTTATCCGCACGATCCAGCGGCATTCACGCAGGGCCTGCTGTTGGAGGACGGCGTCCTTTACGAAAGCACCGGCCTCGAGGGCCGCTCGAGCCTTCGGCAGGTCGAGCTCGAGACGGGGCGTGTGCTTCGGAGACTCGACATTCCAGCGCCGACCTTCGCGGAGGGCCTGGCTCTTGTCGGACGTCGTCTCGTTCAGCTCACCTACACGAGCGGGCAAGCGTTCGAGTACGACTTCGACACGTTCAAGCGCCTGCGCGAGCTCAAGTACTCGGGCGAGGGCTGGGGACTCTGCCACGACGGCACGTCTCTTGTGATGAGCAATGGTAGCGATCGACTCGCCTATCGTGATCCCACTACGTTTTCCGTGCAGCGCGAGGTCAGCGTGACACTGGACGAGAGGCCCCTGGCGAACGTCAACGAGCTCGAGTGCGTGGAGGACGGCGTGTACGCCAACGTGTGGAACACCGAGATGATCGTGCGGATTGATGGACGCACTGGCCACGTGATCGAACAGATCGATGCGTCTGGATTGCTCTCCGAAGAGGCGCGCCGAACAACCGACGTCCTCAATGGCATTGCGTACGATGCCTCCACCAAGACGTTCCTTATCACTGGCAAGCTCTGGCCACGCCTGTTCCGCGTGCGCTTCGTTCAGACCGTTCAGCGTCAGAGCCGTTAGGATTCGGACGAGTCCTTAGCCCAGGCGCCGTGCCGTTCCTCACCAGATACTCGAATCAGCGGCGGCGTCAGCTCGCTGGGGCTGGCGCTCCACGTCCGTTGTGCTAGCATCGGGCCATGTCCACCCGACGCAACTTCTTGCTGACGAGCACGCTGGCGCTGCCGGCCGCGGCGCTGCTGGAAGCCCAGCATGCGGATGCGGCGCAGAGCGCTCAGCCGAAACGCGCGCTCAAAGTAGGGACCGTCACCTACAACATCGCGAAGGATTGGGATTTGGGGACGATCATCACGAACCTCGACGAGATCGGCATGGAAGCGGTCGAGTTGAGAACCACGCACAAGCACGGCGTGGAGCTGTCGCTCAACCCTGCCGAACGCGCCGAGGTGCGCCAGCGCTTCGAAGATTCATCGGTGAAGCTTGGCGGCTTGGGCACGACGTGCGAGTACCACGCCAAGGATCCGGCCATTGTCCAGAAGAACATCGAGGAGACGCGGGCGTGGCTCGTGCTGGCCCACGATCTCGGCTGCCCGAGCATCAAGGTGCGACCGAACGGCCTGCGTTCCGACGTTCCGGCAGAGCAGACACTCGAGCAGATAGGCAAGGCGCTCGCGACCTGCGGCGAGGCTGCCAGAGACCAGGACGTGCGCATTCAGGTCGAGGTGCACGGCGAGGAGACGGCGCGCCTGCCGAACATCAAGAAGATCCTCGACTATGCCGGGGATCATCCCAACGTTTGGATCTGTTGGAACTCGAACCCGACCGACCTGCTCGATGAGGGGCTGGAGGCGAACTTCCGTCTGGTGCAGCACAAGATTGGTCAGGTGCACATGCGGGATCTCTACGTGGAAGACTACCCCTGGCGTCGGCTGGTCGAGCTGCTTCAGGAAATCGACTTCGACGGTTACTGCTTCGCGGAGCTTGGGGAGTCGTCTTGCGACGGTGTTCGCGTGCTGAGGTATTTCCGCGGCATGCTCCGCCAACTCGAAGGGATCATCGACCCGCCGCTGCGCAGCGAGGCCTCGGCAGGCTGAGGCTTTCGCGGCCCTACTCCGATCAAAGAGTGACCCTAATATCGATGCTGGCCACCTAGCTCGGTGTGCCGGCAGATAACCTGGCTTCGTGGAGGATGCACGTGCGGCAAGGATGGCGATACGGACTGGTACTCGTAACGGTTGGAGTCGCGCTGTCGGCTCTGGGCAATGAACGTGCGATCTCTGCGCAGGCAGACGATGCCGGAGCGGCCGGCCGCGTCCGCGCGCACATGGAGTTTCTCGCAGACGATTTGCTGGAAGGTCGTGAGGCCGGGACCCGCGGCTACGATGTGGCCGCGAAGTACGTCGCGTCGGTGCTTCAAACGTACGACTTTGAGCCGGCGGGCAGCTCCGACACCTTCTTCCAGCCTGTGCCGCTGCTCGAGAGTCGCCTCACGCAGAGCGAGCTGAGCATCGCGCCAAAGTCAGGTGCGTCCGTGACACTTGATCTGCCCACGGATGCGGTTGTCGTCCCCGACCACCTGCGTGCGACATCGGAAGTCACGGCACCGCTCGTGTACGCCGGGTTTGGTGTCACCGCTCCAGAGCAGAACTACGACGACTATGCCGACCTCAACGTCCGCGGCAAGGTCGTGTTGCTGCTGACGAATGCGCCGAAGCAGTTGCCCAGCGAACCGCGCGCGCACTATGCGTCGCTGCAGCAGAAGGTGAAGAACGCTACCGAACGCGGTGCGGTGGGCGTGCTCCTGACGGCATTGCCGTCGGACCAGAAGCGCTTCCCCTGGGACCGCGTCGTCCAGATTGCCGGCGAGCCGCAGATGGCGTGGATCGACGCGCAGGGCAAGCCGGCCAACCAATATCCGGAGCTACGGGGACGCGCACTGCTGGGGCCGACAGGCGCGACGAAGCTGTTCGCGCACTCGCCGACGCCGCTCGACGAGGTTCACGCCGCAGGCGAGTCGGGCAAGCCTCGAGGCTTCGAGCTTCCCGTCACCGTCACCATCCGGACGAGGACGGCGCACGAGAAGACGACGAGCCCGAATGTCGTCGGTGTGCTGAAGGGCAGCGACCCGGAGCTGGCGACGTCGTACGTGGTCCTGACGGCGCATCTCGATCACACGGGCGTTGGCCCAGCCGTCAAGGGCGATACCATTTACAACGGCGCCTACGACAATGCGGCGGGGTGCGCCATTCTGCTGGAGGTGGCACGTACGATCGCTCAGGCGCCCGAGCGGCCCCGACGGTCCGTGCTGATCACGTTCGTCACCGCAGAAGAAAAAGGGCTGCTCGGGTCCGACTACTTCGCGCGCAACCCGACGGTGCCGCAAGAGGCGATCGTGGCGAACGTCAATCTCGACATGCCTATCCTGCAATGGCCGCTGGCCGAAGTCGTTGCCTTCGGCGCCGAGAACTCATCGCTCGGCGCCGTGGTTCAACAGGCGGTGAAGGCCGGGGGCTTGACGTTGGCACCGGATCCGTTGCCGGAGGAGAACCTGTTCGTGCGCAGCGACCAGTACTCGCTGGTCAAGCAAGGTGTGCCGGCCGTCTACCTGATGCCAGGATTCACGTCAAAGGACCCTCAGAAGGACGGCGGCGAGATACTCGGTCGCTTCCTGGCCACCCACTATCACCAGCCGAGCGACGACCTTTCGCTGCCGATCGACCTCGAGGCCGTGGCAGCGTTTACCCAGGCGAACTATCTCATTGCGATCGCGATCGCCAACGATACGACAGCGCCGACGTGGAAGCCGGGCAACTTCTTCGGAGAGCAGTTCGGGCGGCCGTGATTCGCGAAGAGGCGAGGGCTCATCATGAAGCTCCTATCCCTCGCCCTCTACGCTGTGCTCCTCGCGGCGGCGAGCCCAGACCTGATCGCGGAACGACGCGAAAACCGCAGCGCTGCGACGTGCGATCCGGCGCCCGCTGAGTACGAGTTGGTATGGGCGGACGAGTTCGAGCAGGACGGGAGGCCCGACCCACGGAACTGGACGTACGAGACCGGGTTCGTGCGCAACCAGGAGCTGCAGTGGTACCAACCGGAGAACGCGCGGTGCGAGAACGGACGGCTCATCATTGAGTCGCGACGCGAGCGCAAGCTGAATCCTGCGTACGATCCGAACGGGGACGACTGGAAGATCCAGCGGGAGTACGCTGAGTACACGTCCGCGAGCGTGACGACTCGAGGGCTACACCGTTGGCAATATGGTCGCTTCGAGATGCGAGCCCGGATTGACACGCGGCCTGGCCTGTGGCCCGCCTTTTGGAGCTTGGGTGTGGAGGGTCAGTGGCCCGCCAACGGTGAGATCGACATCATGGAGTACTACCGGGGGATGCTCCTGGCCAACGTCGCCTGGGGGTCCAGTCATCCGGGACGGGCGAAGTGGGCTGATACCCGGAAGCCAATCGCGGAGCTCGGGCATCCCGAATGGGCTGCCAACTTCCACGTCTGGCGTATGGATTGGGATGAGGACGCGATCCGGCTGTACGTGGACGATATCCTGCTGAACGCGGTCCGTCTCGCCGAGACGTTCAATGAGGATGACTCGGGGAAGAATCCGCTTCGGCAGCCACACTACATCATCCTGAATCTCGCCGTCGGTGGCACGCAGGGGGGCGATCCCTCAATGACAGAGCTCCCAGCACGCTACGAGATCGACTACGTGCGGGTTTTCAGAAAGAGGTAAAGGGGTAAAGGGGTAAAGGGGCGAGCGTGCCGATCAAGGGCTCATACTCGACAGTCTTTGAACCGACTCCGGCAACGCTCGAGCATCCTCGAGTCGCAGCGTCGCTGCCGTGGGGTCGTCACCTGTTTTGCCGCGATCCACCCAGATGCGACGGATGCTCATCTCGCGTGCGGGTTGGATATCGTGATACCAACTGCACGCCACGTGCACCCAGTCGTGCCGCTCGACACCGGACACGCGCCAGAAATAGCGAAAGTGCGCGAGCGAAGGCTTGTAGTCCTTGACCTGCTCCGCTGTGACAATCAAATCGAATGGCTGTCTGAAGCCGTCGTGCGTTTCAGCGAATAGCGCCACGTCGCAGTTGGTCAGCACGGCCAGCTTCCAGCCGGCAGCCCGTAAGGCCGCCAGCGCCGGTTCGACATCGGCAAAGACGCGCTGCGTCCCCCAGCGTTCCGGCAGCGACGCCGCTTGCCGGTCGGTCAATGGCAATCCGATCTCCGCCGCCGCACGGGCGATGCCCATCTTGAGCACGTCACGATAGAGCCGGTGCGGCCGCTCCTGCTCGAGCAGCCGCTCGCACTCGTGGTAGGCGCGTATCAACTCCGCTGTCCGGTCACCCGCCACGGCCTGCAGCATGTCGGCAAAGCCCGTGTGCCAGTCCACCAGCGTGCCAAAGCAGTCGAAGGTGATCCACCTATTATTCATCGTTCGCAATCAGCCTTTGCGCCGACGGCGACGAGGCGCCGTGCGGTGATCCATCGCTTCGCCCCACCGCGCGAGGAAGGCAGTCATGAACGTGTGTGCGTCGGATGCGGGGACGGCCAACGGCGCGAGGGCCATGGCCACCGAGAGCGCTACGTGGTACCCGAGCGCGCGCGATGCTTGCGCGCGCTGGCAGGCCGGGTGTGCCTCGTTGATCCAAACCGTCGAGTCGACGAGGCGTGCGAGTTGCGGGTCGTCTCGGCGTGGCTCGAAGCGGATGTCTAGGCCGTAGCGCAGCGGACGCCGCCGTCGCGGGCCTCCCAGCAACGCGTCCAGGGCTTCCGGGGACATCGCGGGTGGCTCGCGAGGCGGCGTCTCGGGCCACGGATGCTGCTCGTCGTCGCCCGGTCGTGCTGCCGGCTCCTCCGACACGCGCTCAGACGATGCCTGAGGTGAGAGCGGCGCGGCAATCACATCATCACCGCGACCCGGGTCACCGACCGGGGACATGGGCAGATGCTTCTGTCCCGTGGCGCGCCGTTCGACGAGCGAGGAGAGCAGGGGAAAGTCGTCGGCCAGCGTCTGCAGCACGCGCTCGAGATCTCGCGTCAAGCCTGGCAGCTTCGGCTTCGGCTCCTCTGGCAACCGACGGTCGCCCCATTCCTGGAGCTGCCGCGTCACGACCTCTTGAATCGCTTTGCGATACCCGAGATAGAGAGCACCGCGCTGACCCGTTCGGATGAAGTCACCTTTGTTTAGTGTGAGGCAGGCGGCCAACGCAGGAACCTCGACAAGCCCACTGTACGCGTTGGGTGACGCGGGCGTCACGCCGAGCCAATCCCAGCCGCGTTTGATGACCTTGCCGAACGTGCTGATCGCCACGCCCTGTTCCGCTTCTGCGCGCGCGTCCGCGTGGCGCGCGAGGTAGCCGACAGCCGCCGGCTTTCGCTTGCGCGGCAAGCGCACCGCAATTGGCGCGTGGTCGACGTGGTCGGCGGCGTCACGCTCCAGCATCTGGCCGTTGATGAAGAAGGCAATGGCCGGGCGACCGTGCTCCGCGAGCAGCGGCCCGAACCGTGGGTCGAAGAGCGGCGCGAAGTGGTCGCGGATGACCTGCTCGACGAAGCCCGCGTCGACCACGGGGGAGAGGGCATGGTTCGGGACGAGGCGGACGGCTGTGCCGCGCCCGCTGAGGAGACCGGGCGGCGGCGTCCACTTCCAGGGTGCGCGATGGCGCGACGCCAGGTGCCATCGGCTGGCGACATGGCTTGTACCGCGCCGCGTCTCGGTCAGGACCTCACGACACGCGAGCAGGCCAAGCTTGATGCCAACCCCGGCAAAGCCAATACCCTGACCGCGTACCTTTGTCGTGGCGGCGATGTCGTGGTAGCGTGTCAGTTCACGCCGTTGCATACCAGAGCCATTGTCGGCCACGACCAATGCGCTCTCCGCCGGGTTGATTTTGAAATGAAGCTCGGTGGCCCTAGAGTCCAGCGCGTTGGCGACGATCTCGGTCAGGATGGTCTCTTCGAGCGAGCCAGGATAGGCATCACGCAGGTCCTCGAGCAGGTGGAGCAGATCGACGCGGGTTTCACCCATGAGCCTTCGACGGGATCCGCGCTTCTCTACGAAGCCTTCAGAAGGGAAGCTCTCACGCTTGAGGGCACGTCGATGGCGACGAAGCGATCAGCCGAGAACAGGTAGTCCTCGCCGCTCTCGTCGACCACTCGAACGTCGCCATCCCGCTCTGCATCCTCGTCTGGCAAGACGACGTAGATCTTGTTTCGCTCGAGTGAAGCCTCGTATCCCTCATTACGCACGCAGACGGCAAACGTGCGCCTGGTCGTGACAGGCTTGCGAGATCTAGTCGAGGTACTTCTTGCGTTTAAGCTCTTTCCTGCCGATGCCATGCGCTTCATACCAGTGCAGTTCAACCAATCGAACCCGCCCATCCCTCAGCCGTATTCGGGCGCTCCCCTTCATCTTCCTCCAGCGGCCCCTGCCATACAAGCGCCGCAGTCGCGGCAGGTCACGGATCCCACGCCCGGTCGCGATTGTCTCGATGTCGGTGAGGTCGCCGACAAGTTCGAAGTCCATCCCACGCGGGATTCTACTCGGTCGCCGAGATGGACGTGTGTTGCCGCCGTACTGGAGCCCATCAATTCATGGTCGTGTGCGCCAACTCGAGTTGAGCACGGCCTTTGCGCGGCAGCATCACTCGTAACGCAGCGCCGTCGTTGGCTCGACGCAGGCTGCGCGGAGCGCCGGAATTAGACCGCCGTCATTCTTGCCCGCAGGTCGCAGCACCACGATGCTGCCAGGGAGGCTCAGGGGGCGATGCCCGCCAGAGGCCACGTTTTGCCGCCCGCGCGGCTTTCTCCGCACGCT
Source organism: Luteitalea sp. (assembly GCA_009377495.1). Classification (GTDB taxonomy): domain Bacteria; phylum Acidobacteriota; class Vicinamibacteria; order Vicinamibacterales; family Vicinamibacteraceae; genus WHTT01. The sequence goes on along the minus strand of WHTZ01000089.1, from coordinate 15,223 downwards.
CCAGTTCGTCGTCTCTGCTGTACCCTCGGCAATACCACGCCATGCCATTTTCAATCAGCACCAAGCTGAGATCGGACCCTTTCAGTATGATGCGGGCAAGGTCTTCCTCACCGGCGGACGAGCGGCTTTTCAGGCGAATGGTCGCGACTTTGCCCACTACCAGCTTGGCGAGAAACGCCTTGGATTCTGGACCAAACTCTTGGGAGATCTCAGGGGCATCAACGCCATCGAGATGGAGTGTGAGCGGCTCCGGGGCGCTGTTGATGACGATTGAATCACCGTCCTCGACCCGCGTGACTGTGGCTTCGAACACTTCTTCGGCAACGGTTCGAAGATCCGGCCCACGTTGCGGTGCCGCACCACTCGCGACCGCAAGGGCGGTGGTCAGCAGGCAGATTGAGCGCAATGGCCTCGGTCCCGGGTCCATAAACCGCGTTCCCGCTTTACGTCTTGCTACGGCTTCCGGCCGATCGCGAACAGACTCGTCGACGAGCGCACGTACATCACACCATCCGACAGCGCTGGCGTGGCCATCAGCAGATCGCCCATCGAGTTCGTCGCGATGTGCTTGAACGGCGACCCGGCGGCGATCACGAGCATTTCCCCATCCTCGTTCGATAGGTAGATCTTGTTGTCAGCGGCGACGGGTGACGCGCTGAAACCGCTTCCGACCTCCGGCAGTCGCTGCCGGTAGATCTCTTTGCCGGTGCGGAGGTCGTACGCATCGAAGATACCATTGTTGGCCAGCACGTAGAGGAAGTCGTCGTAGATCAAGGGCGTCGGCATGTAAGGCCCGCGACCCGTGCGGCTCCAGAGAACAGCCTTGCTGCTCGTCTCACCCTCGGGCAGCGTGAGATCGCCTCGAGCGCCAGGCCGCACCACGAAGATCGGACGTTCCGGCGCGCGGCCGCTGGCGACGACGAACACGTCGCCGCCGAAGATCGGCGTCGGCGCCGTGATCTTCGAGCTGCGCCCAATCCGCCACAACTTCTTACCTGTGCTGGGATCGTATCCACGGATGAAGTTCGATGCGTTCGTCACGAGTTGAGGTCCGACTGACGTTGATGCAACCGTCGGTGTTCCCCAGGACGGCAGCTCGTCGCGCTCGGTCTTCCATACGGTTTCCCCGGTGTCAGCATCGAGCGCCAGGACGAACGAATCGGCTTGCGTGTCACATTGGAGGATGACGAGGCCGTTCCAAATGATGGGCGAGCTCGCAGGCCCCCATTCAAACGTGGGGATGTCGTACGCGCCGAGGTCGAGGCGACCGAGGTCGACCTTCCAGAGGAAGCGGCCGTTGACATCGTACGCGTGGACACCCTGCGAACCGAACCAGGCGACGACGATACGGCCGTCGGTAGCGGGAGTCGAGCTCGCATAGGTGGATTTGATGTGGCGCTTATCGATCGGCTCGCCCTGGTGGGCAACGCGATCCCAGAGGATCTTGCCGCTGTGTTTGTCGATCGCGTAGATCATCCAACGGTGGCGCGACCGATCGTCAGACGCGTCACCGTCTCCATAGAGACCGGGGCGAAACGTCGCGTCTGGCATACTGCTCACGGCACTCGTGACGAAGATTCGCCGTCCCCAGACGATTGGGCTGGAGTGCGCGAGCCCCGGAACCGGTGTGCGCCAGAGAATGTTCTCGCCGGTCTCGCCGTTCCATCGATCCGGGAGATTCTGCCCTTCGGCAACGCCCGACGCTTGGGGTCCGCGGAATGAGGGCCAGCCGTCGGTCCCGGCGTCAGCGTCCGGATGCGACGGCGGACGTGCGCCGCCGGTTCGCACGATGCGCCGCTCCGGTATGGTCCTAGCTTCTCCGGCAGGAGACCGCACGCTCTCGGTCGCCTGTTGGCCATGGGCCGACGAGCCTCCTGCGGGGCTGGCGCCATAGACGCACAACGCAAGGACCAGCGCCAGTTGAACCTTGCGGTCCTCGATGTTCTTTGTGCCCATATCCGGTGGCTGCGGCCGGTGATTCATCGCTCGTATGATTCGCGGCGGGCGGCAGGCGAGAGACGAATCAGATAGCGCTCGGGCCGTGTCCAGAAGCGCTGCTTCAGCTCGCCGAGGCTGCTCGCGCCTCCGTAGCTCACCGACGAGCAGAGGTGCTTGATCATGTCCTGGAAGATCGGCCGCGCCGACCCGCGTACCGGGACGCTCACCTCGAGCCCCTCGGCGCCCAGCGCCTGGAGGTCGAGGATGTCGGCATCCTCGACGTCGAGACGGTCTTGGATGGCCTCGATCGATGCCATGCCGCGTAGCACCTTGAACGGCACCTTGACCGCCTTCTGAGATTCCGGTAGCAGCACCGGTTTGTGAACGACGTCGCCTGGTGTCTCCAGCGTGCCGGCGAAGACGCTACCGAGCATCACCGAATCGCCACCGAAGAGCAGGGCCTCAGCTATGCTGCCATGCCGCTTGATACCGCCGTCCGCGATGAGGGGAATGGCGTCCCCCACGGCCGCGCGGCATTCGACCAGCGCCTGGAGTTGCGGCACGCCGAAGCTGGTCGTGAGGCGAGTCGTACAACCGCCACCAGGCCCGATGCCGACCTTGATGGCGTTGACGCCTCGCTCGCCGAGGAAGCGTGCGCCGTCCACCGTGCCGACATTCCCGGCAATGAGCTCGACAGCATCGAATCGCTTGCGGAACTCCTCGATGGCCCGGGCCATCACGACAGAGTGACCGTGAGCGATGTCGATCACGATGACGTCGACCCCCACTCGAACGAGCTCGGCGGCGCGCTCGAGATAGTCGCCCTTGGCGCCTATCGCCGCCCCCACGCGAAGGCGGCCATGGTCATCGCGGGTCGCGAACACCTGACGCTTCTGCTTCAAGATGTCCTTGGCCGTGATGAGGCCCATGAGCGTCCCGTGCCGGTCGACCAGCGGTAATTTCTTGACCTTTCGCTCCACCATCAGACGCTCGGCATCATCGATGGAGATGGCTCCTTCGTGCACGACGAGCTTCCCGATTGGTGTCATGCGTGTGTCCACCGATGCCGGCGTCAGGCGGTCGTCGGTGACGAAGCGTAGATCTCGCTCGGTCAGCAATCCTTTGAGCCTGCGCTGCCCATCGACGACCGCGAGCGTGCCCACACGCGAGCGGCGCATCGCGGCGCCTGCCTCGGCGAGCGTGGCGGTGAGAGGGATCGTGTAAGGATCGGCGATCACGCCGTGCTGGGTGCGCTTCACGATTTCGACCTCGCGCACCTGAGGCTCGATGTCACCCGGCTTGAAGCCACGGTCGATGATGCCAATGCCCCCTTCCTCTGCCTGGACGATGGCCATAGGGGCGCGTGTGACCGTGTCCATGTTGGCCGAGACGATGGGGCGGCGGAGCGTGAGGTGCTCCGACAGCCGGCACGTCAGATCGATGGTGGTCGGATCGCGCCGCTCGAGCACGCTGAACTGGGGCGCGAACAGAAAGTCGTCAAACGTGCAGCCGCGAACCGCATCGAGCAGATGTTTGGTCGCGGTGTCGGCCTTGTCGAGCGAGACAGTGGTATCGGACACGCGTGTATCCATAGCTGACCCTCATTGTCTCGCAACCCAGAGCTCTATGCGCGCGGGCGAGGGGCCTGACCGCCCCTCGCTACACATCCTGAAACCCACACCCTTGCGCAGGGGGCCACTCCACCCGCATGCTATTATCTGCGCCCGTCGACGTGCCTATGTCCACAGCCTCAGCTCGCGAGCCGACGCTCCTCGAGTCACTCGTGCCGGTCGTCCTGTTGATGGCCCTGCTCGCCGGCGCCGTGGCACTCTTCGGCGACGACTCGTCGAGCGGACCGAACCAAATCGCGCTGATGTTAGCGGCCGGTATCGCAACGCTAGCTGGCATCCGCCTCGGACATCCCTGGGTGACGATCGAGCGTGGCATCGTGCACGGCATCTCGCTGGCCCTCGGGGCCGTGCTCATCCTGCTCGTCGTGGGTGCGCTGATCGGCACGTGGATTCTCGCCGGTATCGTGCCGACGATGATCTTTTACGGTCTGGAGCTGCTCACGCCGGCGGTCTTTCTTCCGAGCGCGTGCGTGCTGTGTGCGCTCGTGTCGGTGGCCACCGGTAGCTCGTGGACCACGGCTGGAACGATCGGCGTGGCGCTCATCGGCGTCGCAACGGCCCAAGGCCTCAACCCCGGCCTGGCCGCCGGCGCGGTCATCTCTGGTGCGTATTTCGGCGATAAGATGTCGCCACTGTCGGACACGACGAACCTCGCCCCGGCGATGGCCGGCACCGACCTCTTCACGCACATCCGTTACATGCTCTGGACGACGACGCCGAGCATTCTGATCGCGCTCACGCTGTTTACGTTGGTGGGGTTCACGGTCGTCGCCCCCAGCGACACGACGTCCGTGGCCGCCATTCAGGATGCCCTCCTCCGGCAGTTCAACGTCGGCCTGCACCTCTTGCTACCGGTGGCGCTCGTGGTGGGGCTCGTCATCCGCCGGATGCCAGCCTACCCGGCCATCCTCATCGGCGCGTTGGTGGGCTGCGTCTTCGCCGTCGTTTTCCAGCGAGACGCGGTGCTGACCTTTGCTGCCGCCCCCGACCTGCCGGCGTGGGCCGGTCTGCTCAAGGGTACGTGGACGGCGCTCTTCGACGGCTACACGCTCGAGTCGGGTAACGCTGCGCTCGACGAGCTGCTGTCGCGGGGTGGTATGGCGAGCATGCTGAGCACGGTGTGGCTGATCGTGTCCGCCATGATGTTCGGTGCGGTGATGGAGACGACAGGTATGCTGGAGCGGATCGCGCGGGCGATTCTCGGTCTGGTGACGGGCACCGGCAGCCTGATCAGTGCGACGATCGTCACGTCTATTGGTATGAACGTGATCGCCTCAGATCAGTACATCGCGATCGTCCTTCCGGGCCGGATGTTCCGCGCCGAGTTCGCGCGGCGCGGCCTCGATCCGAAGAACCTCTCGCGCTCGCTGGAGGATGCCGGCACGCTCACCTCGGCGCTCGTACCCTGGAACACGTGCGGCGCCTTCATGGCGCAGACGCTCGGCGTCGCCACGCTCACGTATGCGCCGTACGCGTTCTTCAACCTGATCAGCCCGGTCGTGGGGGCTGTCTACGGCTTCTCGGGCTTCAAGATCGCCCGGATCGACGAGCCGACGGTGCCTGTCGCCGTGCCCGCAGAACATTAGTGTCCTGTCCGCACACTAACACTACCAATCACCAGGGCAGCGACCAGGTCTTCATATATGTCATGAAGCGTATCGCCTCCACGATGCCTTCCTTGACGCCGAGGCCCGAGTCCTTCACACCGCCGAATGGCGTGCTCTCGAGGCGATAGCCGGGCACCTGGTTGACGTTGACGGTGCCCGTGCGAACGCCGCGGATCACCTGGAGCGCGTGATTGAGATTGGTCGTGACGACGCCGGACGCCAGGCCGTACGCGGTTCCATTCGCCAACGCGATCGCATCGTCGACATCGGCCACCGCGAGAATCGGCGCCAGCGGCCCGAACGATTCCTGCACCACCATCTCAGCGTCGCGTGGCACGTCGGCGATGACCGTCGGCTGCAGCAGGGCACCGTCTCGCTGGCCCCCTTGCAACACTTGCGCCCCTTGTTTCACCGCGTGGTTGACGACCGATTCGAGGTGGGCGGCGGCGGCCTCGCTAATGACGGTTCCGACCCGCGTGTCGGCCGCGGCCGGATTCCCGCAGACGTACTCGCGCGTCTTTTCCACGAACCGCTCAGTGAAGTCGTGCAGGATGGACCGCTGAATCAACAGTCGTTTGACACCGGTGCAGCGCTGTCCGGAATTCCGATACGCGCCCTCCGCCGCCAATGTGACCGCGAGATCGAGGTCCGCGTCCTCCAGCACGATCAGCGGCGCGTTGCCGCCGAGCTCCAGGCAGAGCTTCTTGTAGCCGGCGATGGACGCGATCCGCTTGCCGATGGCCACGCTGCCGGTGAAGGTGACCGCCTCGATCCGCTCATCGCGGATCAGCGCTTCCAACACATCTTCCACCGGACAGAGGAAGGCGCTCAGCATCCAGCCCGGCAGACCAGATTCGTACAGCAGACCGGCAAACCGCAACGCCGTGAGCGGTGTCTTCTCCGACGGCTTGAGAATCAGCGGTGTGCCAGCCGCAATGGCCGGAGCGACCTTGTGCACGACTTGGTTGAGGGGGTGGTTGAACGGGGTGATGGCCAGCGCCAACCGAAGCGGTTCCCGCACCGTGAAGATCTTCCGGTTCTGTCCGTGCGGCGTAACGTCGCCCGAGAAAATCTGGCCGTCGTCCTTGAGGCATTCGATCGCTGCGAACCGGAGCACGTCCAGCGCGCGGCCCACCTCGTACCGAGTCTCGCGTACACACAGCCCCGACTCGGCACAGATCAAGTGAGCGAACTCTTCCGCCCGCGCTTCGAGTGCCATGCGCGCCTTCTCGAGGATCTCGAACCGCTGATAGCGCGTGAGGGTTGACCCGCCGGCTAGCCCTCGCCGCACCGCGCGCTCGGCCTGATCCGCCTGGATCACGGCTGCGCTCCCCACGAGCATGCCGTCGTAGGGGTGGCGCACGTCCATCCGTTTCTCGGGTAATATCCGTTCGCCGGCGACCCAGGCGGGCCCCTCGACGCCGGTCGGCAGGGATACCGCCGTGGTCACCCCGATCCTCCGTTGCAGGTGAGCTCGAAAATGTCGAAGTTACGCGGATCCGCCGCGACGAGCGGGGCATAGCGCGGCGAGAGCGGCCGCGAGAGGATCATCGGGACCATCTCCTCATATCGCCCACCGTGTGAGCGCAGGGCGCCGCTGAGCAGGCTCAGGTCGTGGTCGGCCGCGGTCCGGCCGAGCACGACGTCGCGACCCGACAACACGCACAGATCGCCGATGCGGTCAGGGGGCAACTCCAGTTTTCTCGCCGCCAGCGCGCGATCGTACACTTCCGTGACGCCCTCGCATTCGAGCAGGAAGCGAGCGACCTGAGCCGCTGGAACGTGGTCGGGCAGGTGCACCGTCACGAAGGCGCCGAGCGCGCCGTGATGTACCACGTACGGGTCAGTGATGGGGCAGATCACGCGCACGTCGGGCCCGAACCGCTCGGTCAACAGGCTTTCGACGTAGATCACGCGCGGTGTTCCGTCAGATGTGTGCTTGGCGTTCATGCCGTGGTCGGCCGTCAAACCGAGCACAGCCCCCAACTCGAGCAGCCGGCCGAATCGCTCGTCCATCGCGGCATAGAAGTCCAGCGACTCCGCCGCGTCGGGTGCGAACGTGTGCTGCATGTAGTCGGTGAGCGAGAGGTACAGGAAGTCCGCCAACTCACGTTCGACGAGCGCGACCCCTGCGTCGAGCACGTACAGGCTGGCGTCCGCGCTGTAGATGGCCGGTGACGGACGTCCGACCAGCACCTCGACGTCGCCGATGCCGTGGGTCTCTGGACTCGCCTCACAGGCCTTCTCGGCCGAGAACGCGATGCCCTGCAATCCATCCGAGAGAATCTCGCGGAGCTTGTCCTTGGCCGTCACCATTGCCACCCTGCGTCCCGCTCGAGCCGCAGCGGCGAGGATCGTCTCGCACCGCAGGAACCGCGAGGCGTTCATCATCACTTCCTCGCCCGTTTCCGGATCGAGAAAGAAGTTTCCCGAGATACCCGTCACGTCCGGCGGGCGGCCCGTGGCGATGGCGGCGTTGTTGACGTTGGTGAAGGTGGGCAATGCCGCTCGCGCCAGTCCGCGGTATCCGCACCGGGCCATCCGCGCGACGTTCGGCATTCGCTCGTGTGCCAGTGACGCCTCGAGGTACTCGTTCGCGCACCCGTCAACACACACGACCACGACCGGCTGTGCCGGCGGTCGATATGTGCGGCCATTGGCCGTGAAGCTCGTGGGGACACTCGCGGTGCTCATTGGATCGCGCTCTCGACGGCCACTCGAAGGAACGTCTGCCTCGCCGCCATCTGCAAGGCGCTTTCGAGATCAGCCAGCTCGAACGCGGGGCTCACGAGGCTCTCGTACGGATACTTGTCGACGGTCCTGGCGAGGAACGTCAGCGCTTGGTCGAGGTGGAAGGGAGAGTAGTTGTGCGTGCCGCGAATCGTCAGGCACTTGCGGATGATCTCCTCGCCGGTGATCTCGAGAGCGCTGCCGGGATGGACCATGCCAGCGAGCGCGTAGAAGCCACCCGGCCGCAACAGCCGCACGCCCTCGGGCACCACGGCTGGAACGCCCGCAACTTCCACAACGGCATCCACGCCACCGGGAGCGTTCGCGAGGATCTGCCTTCTGGCGGTGGCGTACTGGTCCATGTCACCCGCGATGGGAATGCCGCCAAACAGCGAGACGTACTCCAGGCGGCGCTCGGACGGATCGACGCAGAACACCTGCGGCACGCCGCGCTCGCGGAGGAGCGCGCAGCCGTAGAGACCGAGCAGACCCGCGCCCTGGATGACGACCGTGTCGCACGCGTGCGGCACCTGCGAGACAACGTTCACCATGGTCGCCAGCGCGCAGTTGGCGGGTGCGACAACGGCATCCGGAATCGCGTCTGGCACACGGGCGATATGGGTGCCCGCGCGAAGCAGCACATGGCTCGCGTAACAGCCGTTGAGTCCCGATCCGTCGCTGAGGGCAGCGTGACCGTACTTGAACACGGACTCACACTTCTCCGGCAGGCGATGCTGCCGACAAGCCTGGCACTTTCCGCAACTATCCACCACGCTCCAACTCACCCGCGCCCCGGGCGCCAGGTGGGAGCGCCCGCGTCCGGTGTGGATCACCCGTCCCACCGCTTCATGACCCAGCACGCACGGCACCGGCGTGTCGCGTTGCCCCAGCGTGGTGTGGAGGTCTGACCCGCAGATCGTCGCCAACCTCGTTTGCACCAAGACCTCGCCCGTTGCCAGCGCGTCTGGAAACGGGCGCGGCTCCAGTCTGAACGGCTGGCCCGGGCCGTCGAAGATCTGCACTAAAGCCTGTCCGACTGGTGTCCTCTTCGTGCGTCTCATATCCGCCTTGATAGGGTGACACCGTGTCACCCCCTCCACCTCTCATCTTCGAACTGGAACGATACAGATCGCCCCCAGCAGACACACCACCGCGGTCACGCCAAAGACCGACGCCGTGTTCCCAGTGCGCTCGATGGTGAGACCGATCATCGGCTCACCAACCGCTGCGAACGCGTACGCAAATGCGTTCATCAAGCCGACGCCGGTACCGGCGTGCTGCCGACCCAAAAGATCCGGGCATAGCGCCCAGAATGCGGACTGAGGGCCGTAGACGAGAAATCCGGCGACAAAGAGTAGGCACAACCCGATAAGGTAATGCTCCCGTGGCACCACGGACATGGTCAGCGTCACGCCCGCCGCCAGAAGCAGGAGCAACGCGATCGGACGGCTGCGATTCGCCTGGAACAGCCGATCCGAAATGTACCCGCTCGAGAGTGCCCCGAACGCCATACCCAGCGGCAGCGCCAGTGTGATCCACACGCTTCCCGGTTGTCCCTTCCAGTCGTCGCCCAGATAGTGGTATGGCACCCAGATCAGCAGGCCGTATCGGGCAAGGCTCTCGAAGCCGATCGACACACTGGCCACGAGGAACCGCCAGTTCGTCAGCGCGTGCGCGTACCGCCGCATCACGTCCTGGTGCGTGATCGAGCCCTCGTCACCCGCTTCGTCCGACAGGGGTTCGAAGCCCAGATCCTCGGGGCGGTCTCGGGCGAGCAGAAAGAACACGATGCCTGCGCCAAGGAGCAGAATCACGGGCAGCCGGAACACCCACTCCCAGGAGAACCGATCCAAGACGAGGATGGCCGCCACAAACGTCAGAACGGAGGAGAAGCCCGCGGCGAAGACGTAGAAGCCAAAGGCACGACCACGCTCGGCTCGCGCAAACCAGTTCGAGAGCAGACGGCTGCCGGGTGCCCAGGCGAGGGATTGAAAATATCCGTTCGCGGCCCAAGGCAGGAGCAGCGTCCAGAACGAGTGGCCGAAGCTGGTCACCCAGTTCAGCACGAACGACCCGATGGCTCCCAAGGTCACCATCCGGCGCGCGCCGAACCTGTCGCCGAGATTCCCGTTGATCGCTTGGCCAATCCCGTAACAGGCGAGCATCGCCCCGCTGATCAACCCCAGGCGCGCGGGGGAAATGCCCAACTCCTCGTTGAGTGACTTCATCACCCAGCCGAAATTCTGCCGGCCCGTGTAGAAGAACAGGTAGCACAGCATCAGGGCGACGAGCATTCGCGCCTGTGCGCTCCTGAACTCGCCCGGAAGTTGCCTGTCATCTTTGCTCACTGTCTCGCCATTCCTCGAGTGACGAGCCTCTCTTGTTTAGCAGCGAATTGACTAAAAATCAACAACGTTTCCACAACGTGCCTCGCAGATCAGCAGCCACCCGGCCGCGCCTTTCAGGAGGAATTCGGTTCGGAAAAGACGCAGAGGACCTTGGCCGGAACGTGATTCGGATTGATGAGACGATGTTTCACGTTCGCGTCGAAGTAGATCGAATCCCCCGGCGCGAGGTGGTACGTGTGCTCGCCAAACTCGAAGTCCACGTCTCCCTCGAGCACCATCAAGAATTCTTCTCCCTCGTGCCCCAGCGCTTCCTGGCGGGCGACCCCGCACGGCACCGTCAGGAAAAACGGGTCCATCATTCGGCCGGAGCGCTTGTGCGCCAGGGCTTCGTAGACGATCCGCGAGCCGGGCCGATCGCGCTCGACCACCTTGCGCTCGTTGCTGCGCACCAGCACGAGCTGAGGCTTCTGGTCGAGCCCCTCCATGAGCTTGGCCAACGAGACGCCGAGGGTCTCGGCAATGCGCCCCAGAGCGGGCAGCGAGGGCGTGACGCGGAAATTCTCGACTTTCGAGAGCCAGCTTCGCGTGAGCCCGGTTGCCGAGGCGACCTGTTCCAGCGTCATCCGCCGTTCGATTCGCAACCCCTTGATGCGCTGGGCCAGTTCAACCAGATTCATCAAGGGCATCGTAGCCGTTCCCGCGCCAAGGGGTAAAGGGGGTACGCCCTTCCAGGGGTGCTTAACGGAAATGGGGCTCGCGAGATCTGGAGGGTCGGAAAAAGGGGACAGGCCCCTTTTTCGAGAACCAACGCCGACGAAAAAGGGGCCTGTCCCCTTTTTCTCCATCGTTCTGGCGATCGTCGTGACCCGCGTTTCCGTTAAGCCCCCCCTTCCAGTTAGAAATCCAGCTTCAACCCGAATTGCACGATGCGTGCGTCGCCCGCGCTGGTGATGACGCCGAAGCTGGACGTCCCCAGCGAGCCGCCCGGATCACCGAAGGCGGGCGTATTCGTGGCGTTGAACATCTCGGCCCGGAACTGAAGGCTGGTGCCCGCGGTGGGGCGGAACGTCTTGAAGATCGCCAGATCCAAGTTCCTGTATCCCGGACCCAGCAGGGGATTGCGCGACGAGTCACCGAAGGTGAACGGCTCGTTTCGCACGAAGCAGTCGGTGTCGAACCAGCGATCGAGGCTGCGTTCGGAACCGCTCAGGGTGCCGTCGCAGACGCGGTTCGGTCGATCCGTGCCGCCGGTATTGGACGGGTTACCCGACGTGCTGATGTAGACGGGACGTCCAGCCTGCAACGTGAGAATGCCACCAATCGACCAGCCGCCGAGCACCGCGTTCACCACGCCGGGACTGTTGGAGAGAAACCGCTCACCGTGGCCCACGGGCAACTGGTAGTTCACGCTGGAGACGAAGCGGTGCGGACGGTGCTCGTCGGCCAGCGACCACTCCGCCGCGAGGTTGCGTGGGTCCTGCGGACGCGTGGGGGCCTGGCGGCCGGCGAGCTCGCCGCCGACCGCGTCGGCCATGGCTTTCGACCACGTGTAAGCGGCAACCATGTGGAGCCCGCCCGAAAACCGCTTCTCCAGGCGCGTTTCCAGCGCGTGGTAGCTCGAACGGGCGGTCCATTCGCGCCGGTAGACGTCTGCCAACGACACGGGGTGATCCACGCCCGGCACCTCGACCTCCGTGTACGGGCGCCGCGGGTTGACTTCTCCGGGCCCAGGAGGTGGTGCGTTGGGGTCCAGCGTGGTCAGCAGATTGCTCCCCTTGGTGCCGACATAGCCGATCTCCACGCTGACATCCTTGGCAATCTCGCGCTGAATCGTCAGGTTCCAGTGCTGGGCGTAGGACGTGGGGTTGTCGCGCTGGACGGAAATCATCTGCAAGTCGGAGAGGCCGCTCGTGAGCGCGTCTTCAGGATAGCCGTCACGCAGCCACATGACCGGATCGACGGTGCCGGCGAGCAGCGACGAGGTGAGGTGGAATGGCGGGCCGGAGGCCATGTACCGATCGCCGGTGTGGTCGTTCACGCCGTAGAAGATGCCGTAACCGCTACGCACGACCGTCCGGTCATTTGGTTTGTAAGCTACACCCACGCGGGGCGCGAAGTTGTTGTAGCTCGGGTCCACCAGGGCCCGCTCGCGGAGGCTGTCGCCCTGAACGGTCAGGATCGTCGGATTGGCCGGGTCCGTGTCGATGTCGTAGTTCGACCAGCGGTCTTCGGCCTCCCACCAGGGCGAGAGGTAGTCATAGCGAACACCCAGGTTGAGCGTGAGCTGGCTCGTGGCCCGGAAGTCGTGCTGCAGGTACAGGCCGTGGAAGCGCCGCCGCTGGTCGAACGTGTTCAGCGTGGTGATGTCCGCGCGCTGGGCGCCGCCGAGCAGCAGGTCGGCAATCGTGTGTCCGCCCACGCGTGGCGTGAGCTGACGCGTGAAGCGTCCGTCGAAGAAGAGCCGGCCCTGGGCGTACCGGTAGTGCGTTTGCTCCACTCGCACGGTCCGGATCTCGCCGCCCATCTTGAGCGCGTGCCGGCCGCTCGTGTAGGTGAGGTCGCTCGCGATGTGGAAGACCTCGGATGTGGGCAGCGACGCCCCGGTGTGTCCCAGGTTCGTATAGCCGGTAAACTGAGCGTCCACCATCCCAGGGAGCGGGGTCACCCCCTGGAGTCCAAGTCCCGGGTTGAGGTCCTCGTCGGTTGGCGCCGAGCGCTCGCTTGGCAAGCGATTGAAGCCCACGCGTGTGGAGCTGAACAGTGAGCTGCCGAAGAGCCGGCTGTAGTTGACAACGCCTGAGCGGGGCCGATTCGAGAAGCCCATCGGTCCCGTGCCGCCGCCATAGGCAGGCGCCGGCAGTGACCCGTCGATCCCGCCGCGCTTCGCCCAGTTGCTGTAGCTGAAGCGTCCGAACAGGCTCTGCCGCGGGCTCAGCACGTGATCCACGCGCACGTGGAACTGATCGGCGTCCTCATGGGCAAGGGGATTCCACAGGTAGTTGTTGGAGAAGCCGGGAAGGTTGGGCAACGGGTAGAGCGACACGAGGTTGGCACCCACCGGATCCAGTCGGTCGGGTGGGATGCGATTGTTCGGAAAGGGCTGCCGCTGGTCGGTCGCAGGATCGTAGGTGAGCGGATCGAAAATCTGCACGGGCTCCTCGGCCAGCATCGACTGTGAGAAGTCGCCGTTTCTCTCGCGCTCGGTTGGGACCGTCGCACGAACGGTCCGCGAGGTCCGGATCCGACCGCCTTCGTAGTTGAAGAAGAAGAACGTGCGGTTCTGCAGGATCGGCCCACCTATCTGGCCGCCGAACTGGTCGCGGCGGTAGGGCGGAACGGGCTCGTCCGGATCGGCAAAGAAGTTGCGCGCCGCGAAGCGGTCGTGGCGGTTGAACTCGAAGAGTCCGCCCTGGTAGCGGTTGGAGCCGGCTTTCAGCGACACGTTGACCGCAGCCCCCAGTCCGCCGCCGAATTCCGCTGAGTACGCGTTTGTCTGGACCTTGAATTCGTCGATGGCATCCACCGAGGGTCGCAGCACTTCCAGGGTGTTCGACGTCCCGGCGTGCTGGTAGTTCTGGTTGTCGATGCCGTCCAAGAGGTACGTGTTATGGCTGGCGCGCAACCCGCCCGAGGAGAAGCCACCGCCCCGCGCGCCGGAGGCCGCAGGATTGGTGCCGGGGCTGAGCCGCGCCAGTTGTAGGTAGTTGCGGCCGTCCAGCGGGAGGTCGACGATGCGGTTGCCGCCGATCACCTCGCCGCGAGACGCTTCGGTGGCCTGAAGCAGGGGGGCGCCGCCGGTCACCGTCACTTCATCGGTGACGTTGCCCACCTCCAGCGTCAAGTCGACGGTGGCCTCCTGCTGAATTGCCAGCGTGATTCCCGTGCGAACCGTGCGCTCGAAACCCGCCGCCTCGACTGTGACAGCATAGGTGCCAATTGGGAGAGGGACCGACCGGTAGAAGCCACGCGTGTCAGTGATGGCTTGGTAGCTCCGGTTCGTTTCCACGTGCGTGAGCGTCACCTGAGCTCCGGGAACGGACGCGTCACTGCTGTCCCGCACGCTACCGAGAATCACGCCTTGCGCCACCTGGGCGCTAGCCGGCGGAACCAGCAAGGTGCAGATGCAAACAACTACAACGGCTGCAAGGCCTCTCCGACGCTGCCTCATCACTCACCTCCGCAGGCACATCGTGTTACGGATGTTACATTTGTGACAACAAATGTGATTCACAGTCAACTAAAGAATCCCACAGATCTCTGAATAGGCAAGTGTTATTTTGCTGTTACAAACCACGAAGGTCAGGTGCCGCCGCTCATTGCTCCTGCGAAGCCATTGACGGGCCACAATCGCCGCGCAGATTGAAGAGAGCTGCCCCTCGGCCGCACCGCGCCGCTACGCTGCGGTCCGCCCATGACCATCGGACCGATCTCATGGCCCTGGCTGGTGCTAGTGTCCTGAACCGCCTGAGGCTTCGCCGGCATCCGCCGGCCGCGCGCGTGGATTAGCCGTCTTCCCGGGGCGCGGCTTGTCCCGGAAGGGGAGCACCTGAAAACGGTACACGTTGTCGTTATGTTCCTCAGGCGTCCGGGAAAAGGCATGTGTCCCGTCGTTTCGACTCACGAAGAACAGAAAATCGACGGCGGCGGGGTTGATTGCGGCTTCGAGAGCCGCCAATCCTGGCGAGCCGATCGGCCCTGGCGGCAATCCGGCGTAACGATACGTGTTGTAGGCGGAATCGAAACGCAGGTCTTGGCGCGACAGGCGGCCCTTGTACGAACCTGCGCGCGCCAGCGCGTAGATGACCGTGGGATCCGCCTGCAGGATCATGCCGCGGGTCAGTCGATTGTGGTAGACCGCTGCCACGAGAGCACGCTCTGCAGCACTCTGCGTTTCCCGCTCGATGATCGAGGCGAGCGTCACCACCTCACGCAACCCCAAGCTCGAGCCAGCATCGTGGCGAACTGATTG
>WHTZ01000088.1 GCA_009377495.1 Luteitalea sp. | reverse complement strand
GCATCTCTGTTTGTTGCACCCGGTCGGTGATGGTGGGCGCAGCCGCCCTCGAGCTCTCTATTGGTTTCGCACCTCTCAGGGCGCCAAGGGCAGTGGTCGGCTCCCGCTGGACGAGACGGCCCGTCGGGAAATCGAAGCGCGGTTTCCAGACATTGCCTTCGACTGGGAGGCACTGTGGCAGGCGGCCACGACCGTGGCGTTTCCCGAGCCGTCGGGCGAGAGCGCGTCGACGGCTGAGACCGAACGGGATGAGACCGCCGCCGGTCGCGAGCCGAATCGGACCAAGGGAACGGGTCGGCCGTCCAGGGTTGCCGAACCGCGTGACGGCGAGAACGATCGAGCTCGCCCTGGCCGCCGTACCCGCGCCCGGCGGCGTCCGCGTGTCGCCCGGCGCGTCGCGTCCATGGACACCTCGCCAGCGTCTGAAGTATCGGAGTAAAGCGGAGAAGTCATGACAAGGTCGCAGTCACTCGCACGTGCCGCGGTATGTTCGTTTGCGTGTGTCGTCTTCGCCACCGGAAGCGGTGTGCAATCGTCACAAGCGCCGCCCCAGGCGCCGCCGCAAGCGCCACGCCAGGGGCCGCCCCAAGCCCCGGCACGGGGCGAACAGCCGGCGCAGGGCCAGCGGGCGCGGGGCCAGCGACCCGCCGAAGGCGAGGGACAGAAAAAGAAGCCCACGTTTCGCACAGGGGTGACGCTCGTCACGACAGACGCCACACCCCGCGACAGTCGTGGGCAGTTCGTTGCTGATCTAAAGGTGGACGAGTTCGAGATCCTCGAGGACGGCGTCAAGCAAGAAATCGTGTCGTTCACGCTCGTGCACGGCGGCCGTAACTACAACCTCTTGGAGCCGCCGCCGCCGCCACCGCAGGAAGGGCTGCTGCTGCCGCAGTCGATGCCTACCAACGATGCCGCCGGCCGCGTCCTTATTATATTCGTCGACGACCTGCATCTCGACTTTCGCAATACGGGACGGATCCGCGAGCTCTTCAAGAAAATCTCGACCACGCTCGTCCATGAAGGTGACATGTTCGCCGTGGTTTCCACAGGACCCTCGTCGTTGGCCATCGATCCCACATACGACCGCAGGCGTCTCGACGACGCCATCGAGCGGATTAGCGGGTCTGCCTTACGACCGACGGAGATTGTCGAGGGTCCCGAAGGCGCAGAGGGACCGTCTGAATTGCGCTATCGCGCGCACGTCGCGTTCTCGACGGCGTACGATCTCGTGCGTGACTTCGGCAAGGTCGAGAATCGGCGGAAGGCGTTTATCTACGTCAGCAACGGTTACGACTTCGATCCGTTTCCGCGGGGACGCCTCAAGCACCAGTACGAGCGGTACGGTGGCTATACGGGCGGCGTGTACGACGGCGAAGACATGAACCCCGAGGATCCGTCAGCCATTTACCGCCGCCAGGGACAGCAGTTCGCGGACGCGGACCTCGTGCGCGAGCTGGCGGAGCTCACGCGTGCCTGCAACCGGTCGAACGTCACAATTTACACGATTGACCCACGCGGCCTCGTGGGCATGCCGGACCTCGACGAAAACGTGGACATGACCGAGTTCGGCGATTACATCCGCAAGTCACAAGATAGCCTGCGTGTGCTCGCCGAGGAGACGGGCGGTTTTGCTGTCGTCAACCAGAACGACTTCGACCAGGGGCTCAAACGGATCGACGCCGAAACCAGCGACTACTACATGCTCGGTTACTACTCGTCCAACCCGGATCCAACAAAGCGGCTCCGAAAGGTCGAGGTGAATGTCAACCGGCCGAAGGTCACCGTCCGATACCGAAACTCTTACACGCTCAGTCCTGAGGCGACCTCATCGCGGTAAGCTGGCACCCGAGGCCTCTACTCACTCACGCTCGCCATGCCCGCGCGCGCCGCACCACCGCGCGCGCCAGTTACGAGGCTCGTCGACCGCGCGCTGCGATCTTCGCGGGACCGCTCGTCTTCCGCTTGCTCGTGCCGAAGAACTCCTCGTGAATGGCGCGCACGGCCTCGTCGAGCTGCTTGCCGCCAATCACGCAGGAGACCTTCATCTCCGACGTGCTGATGCAGTCGATGTTGATGCGGTGCTTGGCCAGCGCGTCGAACATGCGCGCTCCCAGCCCAGGCGTCGACGCGATGCGCGAGCCGACAATGGCAATCTTCGCCACGTCCATGTCGATGAGGACCTCGCCGGCAATCTTACGCTTGAGCCACGTCAGGCCGAGCATCCGCACGGTCTCTGCTTTGTCGAGATCGATGACGAACGTGATGCGATTGCGGTCATGCGTGGCGGCGGCCTGGATAATGAGGCGCACGTTGACGTCCGCGCGCGCGAGGTCCTTGAACACCTTGGCGGCCACACCCGGTTCATCGTGCACGTCGAGTAGCGTGACCTTCGCGATTTTCTTGTCGGCCGTGACGCCAACGACCGCCGCCTGTTCCATCTTGATCGCTCCTCCCCGGACCCAGGTGCCAGGCTTCATGTGGAAGCTCGATCGCACGTGGATGGGCACTCCGTCCTGCATACAAATCTCAGCCGCGCGCGGGTGCAGCACCTTCGCGCCGCTCGCCGCGAGCTCAATGCACTCTTCATAGCTCATCTCGGGAATGAGATGGGCATGTGGCACAACGTTCGGATCCCCTGAATACACGCCGTCGACGTCTGTGCAGATCTCGCACACCGGCGCCTTCAGCGCGGCCGCGAGCGCCGCGCCCGTGATATCGCCGCCACCCCGCCCGAGCGTGGTGACTTCGTGCTCGTCGGTCACGCCTTGGAAGCCGGCGACGATGACGATTCGGCCGGCTTCGAGCTCCCGGAGTACCCGGTGCGTGTCGACTTGGTGAATGCGCGCGTTATTGAAGGAGCCGTCGGTGCGGATGCCGCACTGCGCCGCGGTGAGCGAGACGGGCGGCGCGCCCCGGTCCTGCAGCGCCAAGCCAAGCACCGAGACCGCGATCTGCTCGCCGCACGCGAGGAGCTGATCGAGCTCGCGCCCATGCGGGTTGCCCGAGACGCTCTTGGCCAGCGAGACCAACTGATCGGTGGTCTTGCCCATCGCGGACACTGCGACCACGATGTGATCGTGGACCTTACGGCACTCCAGAATGCGATCGGCCACAGCAGCCACACGCTCCGGTGTGGCGACCGAGCTGCCACCATACTTCTGCACAACGAGACGTGAACGGGAGAATCGAGGCATTTGATAGGTGCGAGGTGCGAGGTGCGAGGTGCAAGGGCTGTCTCAGGCTTTAGGGAACAAGGCCTCAGGTGAGGTCTTAGAGCTGACCTTGCCCCTGTCCCTTGTCCCTGAGACAGCCCTGGGAGCTCGCACCTCGCACCTTGCACTTTCCCTTTCTTCGAGCCAGGCATCGAAATCCCGGAGTGCCCGGCTGAGGTGGACGGGTTGCGCCATGCGGTCGAGCATCAGCTCCGAGGTCTTGTACCCGTTACCCGTAATGCAGATAACGATTGATTCATCCCGTGCGATGCGGCCTTCCTCGATCAACCGGCGTGTGGCGGCGACCGTGGTGCCACCCGCCGGTTCCGTAAAGATCCCTTCGGTTTCGGCGAGCAGCTGAATGCCGTCGAGAATCTCGGGGTCCGTCGCCGTGGCTCCCCATCCGCCCGTTTCCCGAACCGTCTCGAGCACCTGGAACCCGTCAGCCGGGTTCCCAATCGCAATGGACTTGGCAATGGTGGCGGGCCGCACCGGGTCCGGATGATCGAGCCCGTCGTGCAATGCCCGCACGACCGGGGCACAGCCATCCGCCTGTGCAGCGTATATCTTGGGGATCTCGCCCTCAGCCAAGCCGAGGTACCGGCACTCGCGAAAGCCCCGCGCAATGCGAGGTAGGAGCGTGCCACCGGCCACCGGTGAGACGACATGTTGCGGAAAGCGCCAGCCGAGTTGCTCGGCGATCTCGAACCCCACTGTCTTGGCGCCCTCGGCGTAATAGCTGCGGAGATTGATGTTCGCGAATCCCCAGTGGTGCTTGTCGGCCACCTGCGTGCACAGCCGATTCACGTCGTCGTAGGTGCCACGAATCGCGACAACTTGCGGATCGTACACCTGTGAGCCCAGCACCTTGGCCGGCTCGAGGTCGTCCGGGATGAAGACGTAGCAGCTCAGGCCGAGCCGTGCCGCGTGCGCTGAAACCGAGTTGGCCAGGTTTCCGGTCGACGCGCAGCCAAAGACCGTGAACCCGAGCTCCATCGCCCGCGTCGCGGCAACCGACACCACGCGGTCTTTGTACGAGAGCGTCGGGTGATTGACGCTGTCGTCCTTGACGTAGAGCTCGCGGACGCCGAGCCGGTGGGCGAGGTGGTCGGCCTTCACGAGCGGCGTGAAGCCCGAGTGGAGACCTGTCCGCGGCGCGTCCGTGATCGGCAACAGCTCGCGGTAGCGCCAGAGATTCTTCGGACGTCCGGCCAGCGCGTCGCGTGTCAGCGTCGCACGGGCCCGATCGTAGTCGTAGACGGGCTCGAGCGGACCAAAGCATCGGTCGCACACAAAAAGCGCATCAGCGGGGAAGCGTGTGTGACAAAGGTGACATTCGAGACCAAGCAGCGTCGACATGGTGTGTGGCGCCATGCGTGTCAAGGAGACGACGGTCCCACGGTGGCTCCGGCTGCGCCGCGTTGTCACCCGTTCGGTGGCGCGGGTATCGCCGCGGGCATCGTCTCAGGGCACCGCACGGGCTCCTGGACCGACAAGACACGCACGGCGCAATCAAAGTCGAGCCGGCTGTAGAGCTCCTCGAACAGCCGGACGACAGGCTGCGGATTGCCGTCGACGAGCGCGGCAATCGAGGGCCCAGCCCCACTCAAGAATACGCCGAGCAGCGCGGGATGCTCGAAGCGAAGTGCGTCATAGAGCCCAGGTACGAGCGGTGCGCGAAACGGCTGGTGCAGCCGGTCGCGGATCGCGTCGCGCAGCAGATCGACGCGCCCCGTGTGCACGGCCTGCAGTAGCAGCGCGACGCGCTGCACGTTGAACACCGCATCGGCTCGTGGCACGGTGGCGGGGAGGACGCCACGGGCCGTCTTTGTCTCGAGCGTGACGTGGGGCGTGGCGACCACCACCCGCACGCGCTCCGGCCACCGGGCTGCCAGGGCCGCGACTCGACCCCGCTCGTCGAGGCAGCTTACCGTGAGACCGCCCAGGAGCGCCGCCGACGTGTTGTCTGGATGGCCTTCGAGCCGGGCGGCTGTGGCCAACAGCTCGTCTAGGTCCCATGGCTTCGTGACGGCTTCATAGAGTCGCAGCCCGGCGACAATGGCCGCCGCGCTGCTACCGAGGCCCGCTTTGATTGGGATGTCCGTCCGAACCTCGACCCTCAGCGATGGACAGGCGCCATGGCGCTCGGCCATGCACGTATAGGCACGCGCGATGAGATTGTCGCCCGGCGGCTCGAGGTCGCCGACATCGCACGTGAGCGTCGAGCGATGATCGTCACGCACATCGGTCACGCGCACGTGCAAATAGAGCGACAGTGCGAGCCCGAGGGTGTCAAAGCCTGGCCCGAGGTTCGAGGTCGATCCCGGAACGGCGAGCGAAAACGGTACCCGGTTCATTTTTCGGCACGGCAAGAAAACGGGGACAGCCCGGACAGCCCTCGTTTTCGGGAACTGACGATGACGAAAACGAGGGCAGTCCCCGTTTCTTCCCTCTACAGCATAGGCAGACAGAGCGGGGGCTGGACGTTGAAGTCGAGCGCCGCGATTTCCTCGACCGCCCGACGCATGGTCGACTCTGGACAGCTCTCGAGCGTGACGACAAATGGCAGCGCGCTCTTGGGATTGCCCGGCTCCTGCAGGACCGCGTCGATGTTGATGTCGTGCGCGGACAGCACGCCCGCCAAGCCCGCGATGATTCCAGGACGGTCGTTCACGACCAAGCGGAGATAGTGAGGCGAAGGGGCGTCGCTCACGATGCTGGTGCGCTTGGCTCCGTGCGGGCACACGTCGACCCATCGCGCCCCGTGACGCGCGAGCGCGACGAGATCGGAAACCACGGCGACCGCGGTCGGGTTGCCGCCCGCACCGTGCCCCGCAAAGAGCGTTTCGCTCCCGTAGTCGCCCGTCGTCACGACGATGTTGCGGCTCCCGACAATGGCGGCGAGCGGCGACGACAGTGGGACGAGGGCCGGGCCCACGCGGGCTTCAATCTGCTCGCCCGCGTTGTCTCGCAGCGCGACGCGCGACACCTGGCGGATGGTGGACTCCAAGCGGCGCGCATACGTGAAATCGACGTGATCGAGCGGCCGGATCGACTGAGCGCGCAGTTGTGATGGCTCGAGCTCGAGTCCCAGGCCCACCCGCGCCAGAATGGACAGCTTGGCGCGCGCGTCGTCTCCGTCCACGTCCTCTGAGGGATCAGCCTCGGCGTATCCGCGTTCCTGCGCTTCGCGCAGTGCCGCGGCATAGCTCACGCCGCCGTGCTCCATTCGCGTCAGGATGAAGTTGCAGGTGCCATTCAGGATGCCGACGATGCTGCGGATTCGATCGCCGGCAATGCCGTCCCGCAGCCCGCGTATGATCGGAATGCCACCGCCGACCGCCGCTTCGAAGGCGAGCTCTGTGCGATGTTGGCACGCCAGCGCGAGGAGTGCGCCGCCGCGCGTGGCGACGAGCTGTTTGTTGGCGGTCACCACGGCCTTGCCGGCCTCGAGCGCGCGCGACACCCAATCGGCGGCTGGCTCGAGGCCTCCGATCAGCTCGACGACCGCATCGATGGGTGCCGTGAGCAGATCTTCGAAGCGGTCGGTCCAGCACACCTCGGACGGCAACCAGTCCACACGCCTGCGTGCGACGTCGCGGCTGCAGACGTGCGTGAGGTGCAGCAAGCCATCGTGCCGCTCGGTGATGAGGCGGGCGACCGATTTCCCGACCGTTCCAAAACCCACGAGTCCGACGTTGAGAGCCATGCAGAACGCCCAGACCAAGAGGCCCTTTGCTACAAAGACGATCCAGGCGCGAGCCTACCACGGCCTGCTGGTCTGTGGATGCGGTATGCCACTCGCCTTGTTTCTGTCTATCGCGCACCGGTTGGCTGGTGGTCCTGCCGTGCCTGGGCGATCTGCTGCTGGATCAGCGTCTTGATCCAAACCACCGGCTTGGGCTGGACGCTCAGCAGCGCCCGCCAGTCGGCTTCGGTCATACTGATGCTGATGACACGTTCACTTGGCATGATCGCTGATCGTAGCGGGCGCCCGTTCCAAACGGAAATAGAATGTGTGCATTCAATCCATAAGCAAAAGTCATTCCTCAGGTTCCTGTCCAAAGCGTTCCCTGCCAGCGGCCGGCGAGAGGCGTAGCCGCGGACGGATGCGATCGAACGTCGACAGGACCTCTTGCACCGCCCGCGGAATGCGATTCGACCTCACGTAGATCCAGCCGGTCTTGCGAATGAGCTTCTGCCCGTGGATTCGGGCACAGAAGAACTGACCGGTCTCGGTTTCGCGTGCGACCGCTTGATACGAGATAATCGTGATGCCGAGGCCCGCCCGGACGCACGCCTTGATAATCTCCACATTTTCCGTCTCGGTGACCACGTGCGGATCGATACGCCCGCGGGTGAAGAACTCATCGATGACGCGGCGCGTGTTGGAACCCTGCTCGAAGAGCACGAAGGATTCACCGCGTAGGTCCTGCGGCAGAATCCGCTTCTTGGCGGCCAATGGATGATTGGCCCGGGTGACCAGGAGCAGCTCCTCCTCGGTAGCGGGCACCGTGACGAGCTCGGCGTGATGGATGGGTAACGTGAGGAGCGCCAGATCTGCTGCGCCGGCGCGCACCGCCGCGGTGCACTTTTCCGTGCTGCCCGCGACGATCTTCACATCGGCGAGCGGATGGAGCTTGCGGAACTCTCTAAGCAAGATTGGAAACACGTAGAGGCTCACGGTCATCCCGCCCGCCAGGCGCAGCGGCCCGGTGTACGACTGGCGGGTGTCGACGATACTGGACACCGTGTCGCGCACATCCGTGAACACGCGATGACTAAGCTGTAGCAGGGATTCTCCTGCGGCCGTAATCCGAATACGTCTTCCTACCCGCAGAAACACGGGCTCACCGAGCTCTTCTTCGAGCAGCAGGATCTGACGACTGATTGCCGACTGCGACACATTCAGCTTCGTGCCGGCGGCGGTGAACGAACCCGCTTCCGCAATGGCGCGGATGATCTCGAGCTGCCGAAGGTCCATGGAAGGGACAAGGGTATCGTTGAAGGGGTAGAGGGGTAAAGGGGTAAAGGGACCAGGTGAAAGGGCGAGGGGCGAGGCCCTGGCACCTCGCCCCTCGTACCTCGCCCCTTACGGTGTCGTGATGTTGAAGGCTTCGATCGGCGACGGAACGCGCGCGCTTCGCATAATTTCCGCCATCCGCTCGATGATATCCGGCTGCTCGGATGCCAGGTCACGCGTTTCACCCGGATCCGCCTCGAGGTCGAACAGCGCGATGGGCGCGCCCGGATTCTTCCGAAGATCCCGACGGATGCCCTTCCATGGTCCCATGCGCACCGCTTGCTGCCGGCCGCGGCCAGCAAATTCCCAATACAGGAAGTCGTGTGCCCGTTGGTCGGATCGCCCGAGCAACGCTGGGAGGAACGACAGCCCGTCGGTTGGTGGCGGCTCGACGCCGAGCAGGTCGGCAAACGTCGCCCAGAGATCCCAGGTTGCCGCGACGTGCGCGGAAACGGTCCCAGCCGGGACACGACCCGGCCACCGCGCGATGAATGGAACGCGGATGCCGCCTTCGTACAGGTCTGCCTTCGCGCCGCGCAGGCCGCCCAGGCTATCGAAGAACGTACGGTCAACGTCCGCGTTGGCCGAGGTGCCGTTATCGCTCGTGAACAACACGAGCGTGTTCTCTTCGAGGCCAAGCGCGCTCAGCTCGTCAACGATGCGACCGACCTCGGTGTCGAGGTAGGTGATCATCGCGGCATAGGTCGCGCGCGGCGTTCGATTGGGGAGGTAGCCCGTGTCGCCGCGATACGGCGTTTCAGGGAACTGGCCTTCATAATCCGCGAGCGCCGTCTCCGGAACCTGCAGCGCGAGATGCGGGATCGTCGGCGCGTAGTAAAGGAAGAACGGCCGGTCCCGATGCTGGCGAATGAAGGCGAGCGCCTCATCGGTCATGCGGTCGATCGCGTACTCGCGGCCGCGAAACGCCGCGTACGACTTCGGATCGTCCGGATCGCCGCTCAGACGCTGGTGGGGGGCGAAGTACGTGTTTTCGAGCGGGACGCGTGCTTCGTTGCGCCACAAGTGGGTGGGGTAGTAGTTGTGCGCTTGCTTCTGATCGAGGTACCCAAAGAACAGGTCGAATCCCTGCCGGCTGGGCACGCCTGTCGACCCGGGGCCGCCCAGACCCCATTTGCCCACGGTCCCGGTGGCGTAGCCTTGCTGCTGCAGCCACCGCGCCACCGTCGGCGTCTCAGGGAGGAGGGCGAGCTGGCCCCGCTCTTCGTCGTCCAAGAAGCCGCCGAGCTCGAAGTTGCTGCGCACGTACGCGTGACCGCTGTGCAAGCCAGTAAGCAGCGCGGCGCGCGAGGGGGCGCACACCGGGCTGCCGACGTAGAAGTCGGTGAACCGCATGCCCTCGGCCGCTAGCCGATCGAGGCGAGGCGTGCGGATCCGCCGCTGTCCGTACGCCCCGACCTCTCCGTAGCCAAGGTCGTCGGCGAACACGAGCACAATGTTGGGATGGTCGATTTCCGCGCGACTGACGCGACGTGCCCCGGCCGGGGCCCCGGAGACTACGAGGCTCGAGGTCGACACGTGGAGCAGGATCAGCAGCACGGTACGCCATCGCATAGACCGGAAAGTATACGGTGTTCTTGTCGTTCGGGGCGACGGTCGCGGGCGGTCCGAGCGCCCCCAAGAAAACGCCCTCAGAAAAAACGCGCTTGCCATGATTGTTGAAGAGCTGCTACAATCCGTTTCACCCTTGCTGAGGCCTGGCTCCCAGCTCAGGCACGCGGGGCCATTCTTGACAAATAGGTCGTGAATTAATGCGTAGACCTGGATTCGTCTGCGCCGTCAGGGTAATCGTCTTCCTTGTCGGCAGCCTGATCGTCTTACCGGCGGTGTCTGTCGAGGCGTCCGAGGGGCGGCCCTTCCGGCGTGACGCCAACGGTGCTCTCGTCCCGGACGTGCGAGCCGCCGCCGCCGTCATCTATAACCCCGTCACGCAAGAGATCATCTATCAGGAGAACGCCGAGGATCAGCGATCGATTGCGAGCATTACCAAGGTGATGACGGCGTTGATCGTCCTGGACAGCGAACCTGATCTCTCGCGCCGCATCGAGGTGGCGCCCTCCGACGTCCATGCTGCATCGCACACGTATCTTCGTGCCCGCGAGCAGGTGACGGTCAACGAGTTGTTGCACTTGATGCTCATTGGGTCGGACAACGCCGCCGCACGCGCGGCTGCGCGCGAATCCGTGCTCGGCCACGGCGGGTTCATCGATGCGATGAACGAGAAGGCCGCCGCATTAGGGCTCTCCAGCACCCACTACGCGGATCCGTCGGGCCTCGATCCCGCGAACGTTTCCTCGGCGTACGACATGGCACGGCTCATCGCGTTCGCCGTGGGCAGCGAGCGCATCGCCGCGGTGATGCGCACTCCTGAGTACCAACTGAAGATCAAGCGACGACGAATCAAGTTCAAGAACACGAACAAGCTCCTCGGGGGCGACCTCGACGTTCAGGGCGGCAAGACCGGGTTCATCCGCAAGGCGGGCTACTGCCTTGCTGCCTTCCTCAGGCTTCCCACCGGCGACTCGGTCGCGGTCGTGGTGTTGGGTGCGCGCTCGAACGCCGCGCGGTTCGTCGAAACGAGGCACTTGCTCAGTTGGTTGAGCGAGCATAGCCCGCCAGTCGTCGCCACCGCCGCGTCAGCGCAGCCGTAAGCACCTCTGGAAATCGCCCGCCGTGCCCGACGTGGACCGTCGGGACGACGTCGCGCGCGGCGCATCTCAATTCCTCCATCCGTCGAGCCGTCACAGATACGTGATGCGGCCGCGTGCGGTCTGCGGTACACTGGCAGCTCTGGCTTCGAGAATGAACCTGCCCGCCCGAGCCAAATCACCATGAGCAAGACGCGTAAGAAAACCTCGCCAACGCCTTCCGTTTCGCCCGACCCCACACCCGACGGTCCGCGCCGTCGGAGAGCGGCTCGTCCACGAACGCCCGCTGAGGGCGCCGTAGCGGACACGAACGCGCAAACATCGCACGCTGATACGAGCGCTGCGCGCGCGACTCGAGCAGAAGCACCGCGCAAGCGACCGCGCGCAAGGCCGGCGACCGGCACGGATCGCACACCGGCCACGCCAGCAGACCACGGCGTCGCACCTCGCGGCGAGTCCAAGCGCCTGCAGATTCTGCTGGTGGCGTCGGAGGCCGTCCCGTTTGCCAAGACCGGCGGTCTGGCCGACGTCGCGGGAGGACTTCCCAAGGCGCTCGGTACCCTGGGTCACGACGTCACGCTCGTGGTGCCGAGATACCGCGGCGTGCCGGTAACGGGTACGCCTCGATTACACTTGGCGGTCGAGATGGGAGGCAGGCGGTACGACACGGCGTACTACGAAGAGCCTCTCGGCTCGGGCGTCCGCGCGGTGCTCGTTGACCATCCGCCGTTGTTCGACCGCGAGCAACTCTATAGCGTTGGCAACCAGGACTATCCAGACAACCCAAGGCGCTTTGGATTGCTCGCGCAGGCCGCCCTCCAGTACGCCAGCGCACAAGGTCTGGTGCTGGACATTGTCCACGCGCACGACTGGCAAGCAGGTCTCGTTCCCGTCTACGTGCGGACGCAGTACGCCGAGCACCCACCGTTTGCGCAGGCGGCCACCCTGTTCACAGTGCACAACGTGGCGTATCAGGGGCTCTGCGCGTCGACGTGGCTGCCCGAGCTCGGTCTCGGCTGGGAGCTGTTCCACGTTGGCGCGCTCGAGTACTGGCTGCACGTCAGCTTCCTCAAGGCTGGGCTTGTCTTCTCGGACATCGTGACGACGGTCAGCGAAGGCTACGCCAGGGAGCTCCTGACGCACGAGTTCGCGTTTGGCTTCGAGGGGATCTTCCGGAACCGTCGCGAGGACTTCTACGGCGTCCTCAACGGGATCGACGCAGACGTCTGGGATCCGGCCCGCGATCCGTTCCTTCCCAAGCCCTACACGGCGGATGATCTATCCGGAAAAGGCGAGGCCAAGCGGACGCTGCTCGAAGCGTACGGCTTCCGCGTGGACGAGACGACCTTGGCGCGACCGGTTATCGGGATGATCTCGCGCATGGTCGACCAGAAGGGCTTGGATCTTATTGCCGAGGTCGCCGACGATCTGGGCGCGCTAGATGCAACCTTCGCCATCCTCGGGACGGGTGAGGCGAGCTACGAGGACATGTGGCGCGACCTCGCGCGTCGGTATCCGGACCGGGTGGGCGCGCGGATCGGGTTCGACGAACCGTTGGCGCACCTCATCGAGGCCGGGGCGGATCTCTTCATGATGCCGTCGCGCTTCGAGCCGTGCGGCTTGAATCAGATGTATAGCCTCCGGTACGGTACGATTCCGGTGGTGCGTGCCACCGGTGGCCTCGACGACACGGTTGTGAGCTACCGACCCGGAACGGGTGAGGGGAACGGGTTCAAGTTCCAGGAGGCTTCAGGGGGCGCCCTGCTCGAGGCACTGCGGCAGGCCCTCGGCCTCTACCGCCAGGCGCCCGATGAGTGGCAGCGCCTGCAGCGTGCCGGGATGGCACGTGATTTCTCGTGGCAGGCCTCGGCCCGAGCTTACACCGAGCTGTACCAACGGGCACGGCGGCACGCCGAAGAGCGCCGCGGCGTGGCGGTTGGCGGCTAGAACCCGCTAGAATCCCAGACAGGTGGCGTGGCGTCCTATCATTAGGCCGCCGCGCGACGCGTGGCCAGTTTCATATGAGGAAGGTGTCATGGCATCGGAGAAGATTCAGACATTGACGGTGAGCAACTTCGAGCAGGTGGTCAGCTCGGCGACGCCGGTGCTCGTCGATTTCTGGGCCGAGTGGTGCGGGCCGTGCCGCATGATCGCGCCGCTGATCGAGGATCTCGCGGACACGTTCGATGGCCGGGCGGTGATGGCCAAGCTGAACGTTGATGAGCACCCGGACGTGGCGTCCAAGTTCAACGTCCGCAGCATCCCGACACTGCTGCTCTTCAAGCAGGGCCAGCTGGTCGAATCGGTCGTCGGCGTCCAGCCGCGCGAGGCCCTCAAGCAGTTGATCGAGAAACACGCTTAAGGAGGTGCCAGGTGCGAGGGGCCGGCTGCGAGCTCGACCGCACCTTGCACCTCGCACCTTGCACCTTGATCTTATGACTCGCGAAGTGGTGATCATGGGCTCTGGTCCGGCCGGTCTCACAGCCGCCTTGTATGCGGCCCGTGCGAATCTGAGCCCCGTGCTGTTCGAGGGACTCACGCCCGGTGGCCAGCTCATGACCACGACGATGGTCGAGAACTGGCCGGGTATGCGTGACGGCATCATGGGACCTGAGCTGATGGCCGAGATGCGGGCGCAAGCCCAACGCTTCGGCACTGAGATTCAGTCGATCGAAGTGTCACGCGTCGATCTCTCGCAG
Source organism: Luteitalea sp. (assembly GCA_009377495.1). Lineage (GTDB taxonomy): Bacteria > Acidobacteriota > Vicinamibacteria > Vicinamibacterales > Vicinamibacteraceae > WHTT01. The sequence continues at coordinate 12,850 of WHTZ01000088.1, read as the reverse complement.
CCGCCGTTTCTCATCGTGGGAGGAGACGGCACGGAGGTGCGAGCGCGTGCGGTCATCGTGGCGACCGGGGCCTCAGCCCTGTTGCTCGGCCTTCCATCTGAAACGACGCTGATGGGGCACGGCGTCTCGACGTGCGCCACCTGCGACGGCTTTTTCTTTCGCAACAAGGCGGTCGCGGTCATCGGCGGCGGCGATTCGGCCATGGAGGAGGCCACCTACCTCGCACGGCTTGCGTCGCAGGTGACGGTCGTTCACAGGCGCCGAGAGCTCCGCGCGTCCAAGATCATGCAAGAGAAGGCGTTCGCCAACCCAAAGATCACCTTCATGTGGGACAGCATCGTCGAGGACATCAGCGACGTCGGACAAGGGGCGGTGACCGGGCTCGCGCTGAAGAACGTCAAGAGCGGAGAGCCGAGCACGCTTGCCGTTGATGGCGTGTTTCTCGCCATCGGACACCGACCGAATACGGCGCTCTTCGCGGGCCAGCTCGAGATGGATCAGAACGGGTATCTCATCACACGCGACGGCACCTCGACGAACGTACCGGGCGTTTTTGCGTGCGGTGACGTGCAGGACCACGTGTACCGCCAGGCCGTGACCGCTGCAGGTTCAGGCTGTATGGCGGCGTTGGATGCCGAGCGGTACCTGGAAGGGATTCCGCGGGATACCTACGAGACCAAATCGCAGGGGGCTGCATCTCTGTCAATGCAAAACGAAAAATGAAAATGCACGCGCCCGGTTTTCCTCATTGAGCATTGGGCATTGGGCATTGACAAACCCTCACTCAATCCACCCTCCCCCAAGCACCATATCCCCTGCATAGAAGACCGCTGCTTGCCCAGGCGCAATCGCGGCTTGTGGCTCGTCAAAGTCGACCTGCGCGCGTCTCGCGTCGATAGGTGTAACGGTGGCAGGGGCCGGGTGATGGCCATGCCGGATCTGCACGCGAGCACGGAGTGGCTCAGGCGGCGTGACGCCCGCAATCCAATTGACCGCAGACGCGGTCAGCGTGGGGCGCGCCAAGGCCGCGCGGTCGCCAACGACAACCTCGTTGGCGTGCGCGTCAATCGCGACCACGTACAGCGGTGCGCCAGTGGCGAGGCCCAGCCCCTTGCGCTGCCCGACCGTGAAGCGATGGATCCCCTCGTGGCGCCCGAGGGTTCGTCCGTGCACGTCCGCAATGACCCCCGGCGTCGGCGTTCGGTCCGCCGCGTGGCGCTCCACGAACGTGGCATGATTGCCGGACGACACGAAGCAAATTTCCTGGCTATCCGGCTTGTCCGCGACGGGTAAGCCACGCTCGCGCGCGATGGCCCGGACGTCGACCTTTGTGAGATGCCCAACGGGGAAGCGCGCGTGTGCGAGCTGCGCCTGGGTTAGCGAAAAGAGGAAGTACGATTGGTCGCGCCTAGCGTCGCGCCCGCGTAGCAGGCGATACTGCCGCGTCGTCTCATCGAGCTCCACCCGCACGTAATGGCCGGTCGCGAGAAACTGGGCATCGAGCCCGCGCACGCGGTCGACGAGCGTGGCAAACTTGACCTCGCTGTTGCACCGTGTGCAGGGAATCGGTGTGCGTCCCGAGACATACTCGCTCACGAAGTTATCGACGACCTGCGCATGGAAGTGCGATTCGAAGTTGACGATGTAGTGAGGAAGGCCGAGGCGGGCCGCGACCCGCCGGGCATCGTGGAGGTCGTCGAGCGTGCAGCAGCGGCCGAAGCGGATCTCTCCCTCGCGCTGATCGTAGAGCTGCATCGAGAGGCCGATCACCTCGTAGCCCTCGTCAGCGAGCAGTGCAGCGGCGACCGACGAGTCGACGCCGCCCGACATCGCAACAGCAACGCGCATGGGATGGATCTCAGTAGAGCGCGGCTTTCCTGGCCCGAGTGGAATCGAAGGCAGCCGCGCCGTTTAGCGCCCAATCGACGGCGGCCCTAAAGGGCCGCCCTACCTGCCGTGTTTAGGACCGCTTCATGCTGTGCGCGCTGATCGGTGACGGCGCGCAGCCGCTCGACGAGCCGCGGCAAGAGCTCGACGACCCGGTCGACCTCTGACGTCGTGTTGCCATGACCAAGGCTGAAGCGTAGCGAGCTCCGTGCTCGTGTGGCGCCGTAGCCCATCGCCTGCAGCACGTGAGAGGGCTCGAGCGTGCCCGAGGAGCACGCCGAACCGGTCGAGACCGCAACCCCTTCGAGATCCAGGGCGATGAGGAGCGACTCCGCCTCGATGCCCTCGAAGCTGATGTTCGACGTGTTCGGCACGCGCGCCGCGGCGGCGCCGCTCACCGCGACACCCGACACACCGCGCTCAACGCCGACCTCCAGCCGATCGCGCAACGCGGCGATGCGCGCGCCCTCCTCCGCTCCGGGTTGGAGGCGTTCCAGCGCGATCCGGGCCGCCACGCCGAGGCCGACGATGGCGGGGACGTTCTCGGTGCCGGCGCGCCGATTCTTCTCTTGTCGGCCGCCGGTGATCGTGGCTGACACGCGTGTGCCGCGGCGAATCCACAACGCCCCGATGCCCTTCGGTCCATAGTTCTTGTGCCCAGAGAGCGAGAGGAGATCGACACCGAGCGCGCGCACGTCAATCGGGATCTTGCCCACCGACTGGACGGCGTCAGTATGGAACAACGCGCCCTGGGCGTGCGCGATGGCGGCCAGCTCGCCAATGGGTTGAATGGTCCCGATTTCGTTGTTGGCGTGCATGACCGACACGAGGGCGGTCTCCGGTGCGATGGACGCGCGCAGGGCGTCCGCTTCCACGAGCCCGTCCGAGGTCACCGGGAGCAGGGTGGTCGTCCAGCCGCGGCGCTCGAGGGCCTTGAGCGTATTGAGGACAGCCTCGTGCTCGATGACGCTCGCAACGAAGTGCTTGCGGCCCGTCGGCGCAAGCGCCTCGGCCACGCCGCGCAGAGCAAAATTGTCTGCCTCGCTCCCGCCGCTGGTAAAGACAATCTCGTCCGGCTGGCCACCAATCAGCGCCGCGACAGCCGCGCGCGCACCATCGAGGGCGGCCTTCGCGCGCTGACCGAAATGGTGCACGCTCGAAGGGTTCCCGAACGTGTCGCGCATCGCCTCCGCCATGGCCTCGACGACCGCCGGGTCCAGCGGCGTCGTGGCGTTGTGGTCGAAGTAGATACGTGCACCAGCCATGGCGTCATCCTCGGAGCCAGATTCCTCGCATCGTCTGTGGCGTGGGGCGAAAAACGCGCTAACGCCAACCCTTTATGTTAGCATCACTAGACACGGTCCGTTCGGCTTCCGTATACTGGCCGCGCTTACGGATCTATCACCCTGCAATCACGAAACATTGCGTTCCTCGGAGAGAACCCCATGTGGAAACGGGATGAGGCACCACGGCCGCCGGCAGGCATCGCGCCCTCCAAGGGAATGCCCTCGCAGCCAGCTCCCAGCATGAACCCACCCGCTGCGCCTCTGTCGCAAGCCTCTTTAGGAAGGGATATCGTGAACATCGGGAAGTCGGTCGTGATCAAAGGCGAGCTGAACGGTAGCGAGGATCTCACCATCGAGGGCCAGGTCGACGGGAAAATCGAGCTGCGAGAGCACGTCCTGACGATTGGGGCCAACGGGAAGATCAAGGCAGCGGTCTTTGCGAAGTCGATCATTGTCCTAGGCGAGGTGATGGGGAACATCACCGCCTCGGAGAAGGTGGACATCCGGGACAAGGGTTCCGTCGATGGCGACATTACGTCCCCGAAGGTCGCGATTGCCGAAGGGGCGCATTTCCGTGGCAGCATCGACATGCAGCGCGGGCCACGCGCGGCTGCGCGGCCAGCCGAAGTCAAGCCTGCACCCGCTGCCGCCGCGGCGAGCGGTGGGGGCGGCAGCGCGGTTCTCAAGGCCTAGTTTCTGGGGAAACGAGGCACGGTGGCTGGTGCGGGTTCTCGGTTGAGGGCGTTTGCTGATCGTCTCGTTGGCTGGATGCTCCGCGGCCCAACCGCTGCGCGGAATGGCAACGACCCCTGGGCGGCGCGCGCAGCGCCCCAGGTGCAGACGCAGGCGTTGAAGCGCTTCACGGCGTGCCTGTCCGTACGCGAAGCACCGGTCCTCTTGGACCTCGGCCCTGTGGTGGGGCCGAACGTCACGTTCTTTGGCGAGCAGCTTGGGTGCAAGATTTTCGTAGAAGACATTCACGAAGCTCTCGACCGGTTCGCCCGCAACGGAACGTGGGACGACGTTCCCCGGTTCCTCGCCGGGCGATTCAATCGACCGAGCGAGAGCATCGATGGCATCCTCTGCTGGGATCTCTTTGACCACCTCGACAAGCGTGCGGCGGACGCCTTGGCGCGCGAGCTCGCGCGGATCCTCAAGCCCGGAGGCGCGTTGCTTGCGTTTTTCGCCACGACCCGCGAGGCGACATCCGCCTACAGTAAGTTCATCGTGGTCGACGACAAGACCCTGTACCATAAGTCATACACGGCCGCGGCCCGTGACCGACACGTGTTGCCGAGCCGGGAGATCGATCGGCTCTTCGACGGTCTGAACGTGTCGCACTCGTTCCTGCTGCGCACGCGCATGCGGGAGACACTGTTTCGGAAGCGATTGCCTCTCGAAGCGACGGCGAAGGCCGAGGCCCCGGTTCGAAGGCCGCGGGCGGCGAATGCTCGTCCGAGGCCGGCGACCGCGTCGCTGAATCTTGCGGTGAACCGGGCCAGCGCGCGTCTGCGCCCGACATCGTCCAATGGGACCCCCGCTGTGAACGGCGTCGAGCGGCGCCGACACGCGGGCCGTTCGCTTCCGGTGAAGCCCAAGGCCAAGAAGGACAGCCTGCGGCCGCGGCAGACGAAGGTTCGCGGTTCGAGGTAAGAGGTTCGAGGTTGGTAACCGTCGAGTGACCCGTCCCATCATTGCTCTCCTCACGGACTTCGGGCTGCGCGATCACTACGTCGGGACGATGAAGGCCGTGGCCGCTGGGATTTGTCCCGAAACCCTCTTCATTGACATCACGCATGAGATTCCGCCCCACGATGTGACGGCCGCAGCCCGGGAGCTCGCGACTTCGTTCCGTTTCTTTCCAGCCGTGACCGTGTTCCTCGTCGTCGTCGATCCGGGTGTTGGGAGCGCACGGCGTGGCCTCGCGGCGCAAGCGGGGCAGTACCGCTTCGTCGCGCCTGATAATGGGGTCCTCTCCGGTGTCTTTGCGGAGCTTCCGCCGACACGGATCGTCGAGCTCACGGAGCACCGATACTTCCTCCCGTCCGTCAGTCGCACGTTCGAGGGTCGCGATCGGTTCGCGCCGGCAGCGGCATGGCTTGCCCGTGGCTCGTCGATGGATGCGCTCGGCCGAACGATCTCCGATCCCGTGATGCTCGACCTCCCGAAGGCCGTGGTGTGCGAGGACGAGATTGCCGGAGCGGTCGTGCACATCGATCGGTTTGGGAACCTCATTACCAATATCGATCGCCGATCGCTCGAACGGCTCATGGACATGGGCGCGATCGAGATACGCTTGGCCGATCGGACTGTGACACGCCATGTGGACACGTATGCCGACATCGGTCACGACGAAATCTGCGCCCTGATGGGCAGTGCCGACACGCTCGAGATCGCGGCGCGGTCCGCGAGCGCCGCCGCACTCACCGGTTGCGGGCGGCTCACGACGGTGCTCGTGCGGAGGGCCAAGGGCTCACGCGGTGCGAGGATTAAGACCACGAAGGATTGAAACCACGAAGAGACACGAAGAAGTGCCATGATTGATTTCGAACCCACGGAAGAGCATCGTCTTCTCGAGCAGGCGGTGCGCGAATGGGGACAACGCAAGGTGGCTCCGCGCATCGCGGAGCTGGATCGCACACACACGTTCGATCGGCGCATCCTGCCGCACATGGCCGATCTCGGCCTGCTTGGGGTGTGCGTTCCAGCCGAGTACGGCGGCGCAGGGATGGATTACATCAGCCTGGGGATCGCGAGTGAGGAGCTCGAATTCGTCGATACTTCGCTGCGTGTGATTCTGTCGGTGCACGTTGGCCTCAACTCGCTGTCGCTGTTGACGTGGGGCACCGAGGCTCAAAAGCAGCGTTACCTCGTGCCGCAGGCCAGAGGCGAGAGGATTGCCACGTTCGGCCTCACCGAGCCCTCGGCGGGCAGCGACGTAAGGGGCCTTCAAACCACTGCTCGCAAGCAGGGTGATCGCTACGTGATGACCGGCGAGAAGATGTGGATCTCACTTGGCGACGTCGCGGATCATTTTCTCGTCTTTGCCTGGACCGATCTCGAGAAAAAGAAGCAGCGCGATCCGGCCGGGCTCAGCGCGTTCATCGTCGAGCGAACGTTCAAGGGCTTCTCGAGTGGCACGCTCAAACACAAGTGGGGCATCCTTGCTGGGAACACCGGCTTCTTCAAGATGGACGATGTCGAGGTGCCGGAAGAGAATCTGGTGGGCCGCGAGGGTGAGGGCTTCAAGATCGCGATGTTCGCGCTGGATCAAGGACGCTATACGGTCGCGGCGGGTGCAACGGGCTTGATTCGTGCGTGTCGCGACGCCAGCGTGGCGTACGCGAAGGAGCGTAAGGCCTTCGGGGTCGAGATTGGCCAGCACCAACTCGTCAAGGCCATGATCGCCCAGATGGAATCTGACTATCAGGCGGCACGATTGCTCTGGCTGCGCGCGGGCTGGCTGAAGAACGTAGGACGTCGCAACACGCGCGAAACCGGCCTGGCCAAGTGGTTCGCCACCGTTGCCTCGGAGCGTGCCGCGGGCGACGCAGTGCAGGTGCACGGTGCCAACGGCTATTCGGATGAATATCCCGTGGGCCGCTTCTATCGCAACTGCAAGGGTGCGGTGATCTACGAGGGGACGCGCGAAATCCACACGCTGATGCAGGCCGACTATCTGCTCGGGTACCGTGGGGATCGTGCGACGCGTTGCGAGCTACCGGCGTACCGCGGAGCGGCGGCGACCCTAAAATGAGAGGTCGCCGCCGTTCCGCGGAATGGCCATTGACAAGAGTCTGCCCAGGAGCTGCCCCCAATGGAATCAGATCTGTCACTGGAATTCTTGCGCGTCGTCGAGCAAGCCGCCGTGGCTTCGGCGCACACGATGGGGCAAGGTGATCGGCACAAATCGGATGCCGCGGCCGTGAGCGCGATGCGCGCGACGCTCGACACCGTGCCGATCGAGGGGACGATCGTCATCGGAGAGGGGGAGCGTGATAAGGCGCCGATGCTGTACATCGGCGAGCGCGTTGGCATGGGTACCGGCGATGCCAATGGGAGGTACCCGAAAATCGATATCGCGGTCGATCCGCTCGAAGGGACGAACCTCTGCGCACTGGGTGATTCGGATGCCATTGCAGTGCTCGCGGCGTCAGACGAGGGCGGCTTGCTGCATGCACCCGATATCTACATGGACAAGCTGGTGGTCGGGCCAGAGGCGAAGCACGCCGTGTTTCTCGACGCACCCGTGGCGCACAACCTGCGCGGCATCGCCAAGTCGCTGAACCGTCGGGTCGAGGACCTCGTCGTCGTGGTGCTCAATCGACCACGCCACGAGGCGCTGATTCGTGAGATTCGTGCGGTGGGTGCGCGCATTCGACTCATCGGGGATGGCGATCTTTCGGCTAGCATTGCCGCCGCGGTTGGCGGCAACGGCATTCATGCCGTCATGGGGGTCGGTGGCGCGCCCGAAGGTGTGCTCACCGCGGCAGCCATGCGCTGCTTGAACGGCGAGATGTTCGCCCGCCTGGTGGTCAACAGTCCCGAGCAGGAAGCGCGCTGCCGGCAGATGGGGATTGCCGATACGAAGCACGTCTACACGTCAGAGGAGCTCGCGCCGTCCGAGGCGATCATCTTTGCCGCAACCGGTGTGACCGACGGCTCGCTGCTCAAGGGTGTCCGATTCTTCGGTGACGGCGTGCGTACGAACTCGCTGATCATGCAGACCAAGCCGAAGCGCATTCGCTTCATCGACACCATTCACGTCAAGAGCACGACAGACTTCAAGATTCGATTCTTCTAAAAGATGTCTGTCATACATGAGCAAGGTAGGGCGGCCCTTTAGGGCCGCCATCGGTCGGCGGGGCTGACCCCTACTCATCACGGGGATCTTTCTTGTGCTTGGCGCGGCGGAAGGGGCGCTTCGAGCGGTCCTCGTGCGCGCCACCACGTTGGCGCGGGAGCGGCGCCCGCGGGAGACGCGGCTTCGAGCGTTTGCGTTTGGCCATGGGCTGTCCCCGTTTTCCTCCATGAGCACCGTGGAAGTCTACGACGTCCGGCACGCATGGGCTCACGCCGTTTCGCGCGCGGCGCGGCTGCTGCGGGCCGGGCGCGTGGTCGCGTATCCCACCGATACGCTGTACGCGCTCGGTGCAGCGGCTGACGAGCCTCACGGTGTGGCAGACGTGATTGCCCTCAAGGCGCGAACGCCGGACAAGACCGTGCCGATCCTCGCGGCCAGTCTCGAGCAGGTCGCGGCGCGCGTCGGGCCGCTGTCGCCGCTCGGCCTGCAGCTCGCCCGACGGTTTTGGCCCGGCCCCCTCACGCTTGTGATGACCGCCACGCATTTCCTCGCACCCGGCGTCGTCCACCCAGACGGCTCGGTTGCCGTACGCGTGCCGGCGAGCCGCGTGGCGCGCGCGCTCGCCGCCTCCGTTGACGGACCGGTAACATCGACTAGCGCCAACCGAGCCGGCGGGCCACCCGCACAATCGGTCGATGAGGTGGTTCGTCTCTTCGGCCCGCGACTCGCGCTCATCCTCGATGGCGGACCCGCGCGCGAGGTCACGCCCTCAACCATCGTGGACGTTCGAGATACCGTTCCGCACCTTCTGCGCAGCGGCGCGGTTCCCTGGAAGCACGTGCTAGAATCGCTCGAGTGACGACATCTGCTGCCACGTTCACGGGCCGAGAGGTGCGCGAGCGTGCTGTGCTCGTTGCACTGACGACATCGGGCCGCCGCCACGAAACGGAAGAGCATCTCGGAGAGCTGACCGGCCTCGCTGACGCGGCAGGGGCGATGGTCGTCTCGACCGCCGTTCAAGAACGGCCGCGCCCGGATCCGGCGACGCTCGTTGGCCCCGGCAAAGTCGATCATCTCGTGACCGTGTGTGCTGAGGCAAACGCAGACCTCGTGATCTTCGACAATGAGCTCTCGCCGGCGCAGTTGCGCAACCTCGAGGATCAGCTGCAGCGCCGCGTGATTGATCGCACACAGCTCATCCTGGATATCTTCGCGCGACGCGCCCGCACACGAGAAGGCAAGCTGCAGGTGGAGCTGGCGCAGCTCAAATACCTGCTTCCGCGCCTCGTCGGTTCGGCCGCCGCGTTCTCGCGACTCGGCGGCGGCATCGGCACGCGCGGCCCTGGTGAGACCAAGCTCGAAACCGACCGCCGCAAGATTCGCCTGCGCATTAGCGCCCTGAGCAAGGCGCTCGGCGCAGTCGAACAACGACGCGCGCGTTTACGCGAGCGCCGCCGCCGGACGGCGCGTCCAACCGTGGCACTCGTCGGCTACACCAACGCCGGCAAGACCACGCTGTTCAACTTGTTGACGAGGGCGGGCGGCGTCGAATCGGACACGCTGTTTGTGACCCTCGACCCGCTGGCGCGCGAGCTGCGCCTGCCGGGCCGGCAAGCCGTCCTGCTCACGGACACAGTCGGGTTCATTGATCGACTCCCGCACACGTTGGTGGCGGCGTTTCGCGCGACGCTCGAAGAAGTTGCCGAGGCGGACTTGTTGCTGCACGTGGTGGATGCTGCGAGCCCGACCCATGAGCGGCAAAAAGACGCCGTGCTGGCTGTGCTGGCGGAGGTTGGCGCGAGCGACGTCCCACAGCTCACGGTGTTCAACAAGTGCGACAAGCTTGCACGGCCTGAGCGGTCGCGACTCGAGCTGAGTCGTTCGACCGCGCTCTTCGTGTCCGCTCTCCGGGGTGAGGGCGTAGACCCGCTACGGCACGCTATCGCCTCGGCTCTGTCACTCGACACCCGCCGTATCACGGTCGATCTCGATCCGGAACAAGCGGGAGACCGGGAGGTGTTGACCCGCTTGTACCGCCACGCGCGCGTCTTGCAGCATGCCACGAACGGCCGTCGCGTCTCGATCGAGGCCGAAGTCCCGCGGCGGCTCGTCGCGCGCTTCCGCGGAGCTGTGGTGGGATGACAGGTGCCGTCGATCGTGCGACGCCGGGCCTGCACGGCAACGCTGACATGTTCGGACACCTGCTGGCCGTGCACGCGCGGCTGGCGGTCATCGCGATGCTCGCGATGGCGGCCGCATGCGCGCCACGCGCCGGTCCCGTGGCGCCGCCGGTCAAGCCAGCGTACCCGCAATTCCCCTTCCCGACCGTCACGGAGGATCTCGCGCGGACGTCTGGACGTCTCGCGACGGATCACGAGCGCGCCTGGACACTGTTGCAGAGCGGACGAGCCGATGAAGCCGCCCGAGACTTTGAGCGTGTCCTGTCGCGGGAATCGGCCTTCTATCCGGCGGAAGCGGGCCTGGGGTTCACGGAGCTGGCGCAGAAGCAGGCCGCTTCTGCGCTGCAACGTTTCGACGGCGCACTCGCACGCGCGCCCAGCTATGCACCGGCGCTCCTCGGCCGTGCGGAGACGCTGCTGATGCTCAAGCGCGACGGTGATGCCCTCGCCGCGTACGAGGCGGTGCTGGCCGCGGATCCAAGTCTCACCGACGTCCGAGAACGGATCGAGGTGATTCGGTTTCGTGCGGTGCAGGCAGACGTCGGCGCAGCAGAGCAGGCGCGCCAGCGTGGCGATCTCGAGCAATCGCGCGCGTACTATCAACGTGCGATTACCGCATCCCCCGAGAGCGGCTTCTTGTATCGCGACCTCGCGCGGGTCGAGGGAGAGCTCGGGAACGCCGACGAGGCGCTGACCCACGTGGAGCGCGCGGTTGCCCTCGATCCAAACGACGCCTCGTCTCATCAGGTGCTGGGGCAACTACAGGAGCAGCGAGGTGACGTCGACGCGGCGCTCACCGCGTATCGTCGCGCATCCGAGCTGGATCCCACGCTGGATGTCGCGCCGCGCATCACGGCACTCGAGACGCGCGCGGAATTGGCGCGGCTGCCGGCGGCCTACCGCGCGATTCCAGGAGCCGTAGCCGTCGCGCGGGGAGATCTGGCCGCCATGTTCGGCATCCGACTCGCGCCGGTCATCGAGGCCGCGTCGAAGGCGACGGTGCTCGTGACCGATACGCGGCAACACTGGGCCGAGTCCTGGATTCAGGGCGTCGCGCAGTCAGGTGTCATGGACGTGTACGCCAACCACACGTTTCAGCCAGACGTCAGGCTCACGCGTGGTGAGCTGGCCACGGCCGCGAGCCGCGTGCTGGCGCTTCTCGGCAAGCGCGCGCCAACGCTGACGACGTCCTGGGACCGCGCGCGGTCGTCGTTTGCCGATATCGGACCGACGCATTTACTCTACGAGGACGCATCGCAGGCCGTGGCCGCCGGCGTCATGCGTGTTGGGCAGGACCGTACCTTTGCCCCCAGCCAGACGGTCTCTGGTGGTGAAGCCGTTGCCGCGGTCGAGCGGCTCGCGCAGTTGGCCGAGCAGGCTGGCATGGACACCTCGGGCCCTCGGGTCGACGAGCGCTGACCACTTGCTCAATGTCCGTCCTGACCCCTGCCAACCAGCTCACGCTGCTGCGGATGCTGCTCATCCCGGCGTTTGCGCTGCTCGTGCTGTACGGGTATCTCGGCGCGGCGCTGCTGGTCTTCCTGCTGGCCGGCGTCACGGACCTGCTCGATGGGCTCATCGCCCGCTGGTCCGACCAGAAAACAGCGCTCGGCGCGTGGCTCGACCCGGTGGCGGACAAGCTGCTGCTCGTGACGGCGTTCGTGCTGCTGACGCTGCCGCTACCACACCTGTTGCATCGCCTCCCGATTTGGCTGACCGTGCTCGTCCTCAGCCGTGACGTCGGCATCGTGGCAACCGTCGCGATCTTCAACCTGGCGGTCGAACAGCGGACGTTCCGGCCGTCACTGTACGGCAAGCTGGCGACGGCTACCTACATCGCGACAGGTGTCATCACGCTCTACTACAATTACATTGCTCGTCCATCGTTCGTCCCGGGCCTGTTCGTGTGGGCAGCGCTGGCCATCACGATCGTCTCGGGTCTACACTACCTCGCCCGCGCGGCCCGCATCATCCGAGAGCATTGATGCCGTATCTTGTCCTTCTTCGTATGGTCTCGATCGTCGCCCTCGCCACAGTGACGACGCCGTTCACGCATGGCTTCCGCGTGCGCGCGCAGGCCGCGGAGTCGACAGAGGATCTGGCTCTCGCCGAGGTGCTCCTGAAGGGTCTCGAGTCGCCCGGCACGCCAGGCTTCACGCGCGTTGCCTGGGACCTCAAGCTGACGAAGGATCTCACGGCTGAGTACGGCGGAGAAGGGGACCTGCTCGTCAGGCCTGGTCAGTATGTGGCGCACATGACGTACGCGAAGGTGAGCGAGAAGCAAGACGTGAAGGTGGAGATTATAGAAGGACTGGAAACGCGTTGAGCCCTGCGCTCACGTGTGTCGACACGACGGGTCGCTCGTGGGCTGTGCTGCACGACGACGCGGGATGGGCGACACCAGTGAGTCGAAGGGTAGGAGGGCCTGATGGGCGGGTTCAAGCGGTCGCTGGGAGCCGTGTTCGCCGGCTTCGTGGTGGGTCTGCTGATCATCCTCGCGTCCGAAGCGGTCGGTAACCTGTTCTATCCGTGGCCGGCCGACCTCGAACCGGGTGACCTGGACGCGCTGCGGGCCCACGTGGCGTCGCTGCCGCTGGGCGCGTTTTTCTTCGTGCTGGTCGCCTGGGTCGTGGGGACCGTGGCAGGCACCTGGGTGGGCGCACGCTTCGCCAGGCGCGCCCCGATGCTTCACG
>WHTZ01000087.1 GCA_009377495.1 Luteitalea sp. | reverse complement strand
GATCGCCTTCCGGGCCGGAGCCGGGAGCTTGAGACCAGCCCCGTTAATGGCGCCGTCGAGTACATGCTCGAACTCGTCGCGGTCCTTGAAGGGCGTGTTCGGAAGCCCGCGCACGAGGGCGAGGGTCGCCTCCTGTAGAGCGCGGCCTTCGGCCTGCTCCTTCGCTCCCGCGGTGCCCTTCTTCTTCGACTGCGCGAGCGCCTGGAATCGCTTCTCGCCCTCGAACCGCGCGATCCGACCCGGACTTGCTTGGAAGTCGAGCCGGAGCGGTCGCTCCACGGTGACCTTGCGGAACCCAAAGTGCGTGGTCGGGAAGATGCGGCTCACGACGATCTCCCTATCCTTCCCATCCTTCGGGATTCTTCGCGTGTCGCCGTCTCGGAAGTCGAGAAGGATCTTGAGAATGTCTTGCGCCTGATCGAGTCGGACCTCGCGACGCTTGTCGCCGAGGCTCCTGCGCATCGGCACCCAGAACGAGGTGGCATCGATGAGTTGCACCTTACCCTTTCGCGGCGGCAGCTTGCGGTTGGTCACCACCCAGACGTAGGTCGCGATGCCAGTGTTGTAAAAGAGCTGCTCGGGCAGTGCTATCAGCGCCTCGAGCAGGTCGTTCTCCAGGATGAACCTGCGGATCTCGCTCTCCCCGCTGCCCGCGTCGCCCGTGAAGAGCGGTGAGCCGTTCATGATGATGGCAATGCGGGAACCGCCATCGTTCGGGTGCTTGGCATGTGCCAGCATGTGCAGAAGGAACAAGAGCTGGCCGTCGCTGATGCGGGGGAGACCAGGACCGAAGCGCCCAGCCCCTCCGCGCTCGTGCTCGGCGCGCACGGCGTCCTCGTCGCGCTTCCAGTCCTTGCCGTACGGCGGGTTGGCGATCAGGTAGTCGAAGGTTGTGCCGGCGTGGCGGTCGTTCGAGAGGGTGCTGCCGTACACGATGTTGTCCGCGTCACGGCCCGTCGGATCCTTCATGAAAAGATCGGACTTCGAGACCGCCCATGTCTCCGGGTTCACTTCCTGGCCGAAGAGGTGAATCTCGGCGCCCTTGTTGATGGCGGGACGGAGCGGTTGACCATTCTTCCAGAGACCAACCGTGATGTGCTCCTTGGTGATCGTCAGCATGCCGCCGGAGCCGCAGCACGGGTCGTAGACGGTACGGACCACGCCGCGCCGGCGGATACGGTCCTCGTCGCCGTCGAGCATCAGGTCGACCATCAGGTGTACGACGTCTCGCGGCGTAAAGTGCTCGCCGGGATTCTCGTTGAGGGCTTCGTTGAACTTGCGAATCAGCTCCTCGAAGACCGTTCCCATGGTCGGGTTGTCGATCTTGTCCGGGTGCAGGTCTACGTTCTTGAACCGTTCGAGCACCTTGAAGAGGAGCCCTGCCTCGTCCAGCTTGCTGATGGTGTTGTCGAAGTCGAACTTCTCCAGCACCTCACGCATGTTCGAGCTAAAGCCGGCAATGTAGTTTCGGAGGTTTGCGGCGAGGTGTGGCGCGTCGGCGAGGAGCTTCTCGAAATCGTAGCGCGACGTGTTGTAGAAGAAGAACCCAGCGGTGTTGCGAAGCTGGGCGTTGAGATCCTCGAGGCCTCGACCGCGCAGCTCGGCCTGCCGCTTTAGCACTTGCGGCTTCGTATCGGCCAGCACACAGTCAAGCCGCCGCAAGACCGTGAGCGGCAGGATGACGTCCTGGTACTTACCGCGTTTGAACGTGTCGCGGATGAGATCTGCGACGCCCCAGAGAAAGCTGACAACCTCGCTATGGTTCACTGCATTCGCTTCCTATCCTCACTCGCGATAACGTTGTCATCGGGCTGTCGAACAACCAACCGTTCTGCCGAGAGTGGCACCACGGTACGGTTGCGAAGCGCGGCGCGATACGGCTCCCGATGCCCAGCCTGTTAGGCCGCAGTCTATATGAAATCCGGCAGTAGTCGAGCGTGATCCAGCGCGTTGTCCCGACAGAATGCTCCCTCACTACGCGATGAATTCACGCGTCTCGGAGCCCACCTGGGCCAAGAGCGGTAAGTTCAATCCATGTTCGTCAGCGACTTCGACTACGACTTGCCCCCGCACCTCATCGCGCAAGAGCCGGCCTCCGAGCGGGGTGCGTCGCGACTGATGGTGCTCGACCGACACGCCGGGTCGACCCACGCGGGCGTTATCGCCGACCTCCCGGGTTGGCTGCGCCGGGGCGACCTGCTGGTGGTGAACGATACGCGCGTCTTTCCCGCGAGGCTAATGGGGCGTCGGGTGCCCAGCGGCGGCATGGTAGAGTGCCTCTTGTTGCGTCGGATCGATGACGCGCGGTGGGACGCGCTCGTCCACCCTGGACAAAAGCTGAAACCAGGACGAGGCTTCCGCTGCGAAGGTCCAGGTGGGGTGATCGCGGGCGAGATTCTCGCACAGCACACCTTCGGCCGGCGCACGATCAGATTGTGGGCGCCGAATGGTGGCGACGTCGACGCCATCATCGATGCAATCGGGCACATGCCGTTGCCGCCGTATATCAAGCGCAACGACACGTCAGAGGATCGTGATCGATATCAGACCATCTTCGCGCGCGCGCGCGGCTCTGTGGCTGCGCCGACAGCGGGTCTGCATTTCACGGCAGCTCTCCTGGACACGCTCGACCGGCAGGGCGTCGAGCGCGTCGCCATCACGCTCCATGTCGGCTACGGCACGTTCAAGCCCGTCCGGACCGCCGTGGTCGAGGAGCATCGGGTCGACCCCGAGCGGTTCGTGATCCATGAGGCTGCCTCGGCGGCGATCAACGGTGCCCTGGACGAAGGTCGTCGTGTCGTGGCCGTCGGTACGACCACCGCACGCGCGCTCGAGAGCGCGGCCATCGAAGGCGCTGGGCGTGTTGCGGCGGGCGCAGGAGAGACGTCCCTCTTCATTTATCCGAGCTTCAGGTTCCAGGTGATCCGTGGGCTGCTGACCAACTTCCACCTTCCACGTTCATCGCTGCTGTTCCTGATCTGTGCGTTTGGGGGACGCGAAAACGTTTTAGCCGCCTATCGGCGAGCGGTGGAGGAGGACTTCCGCTTCTACAGCTACGGGGACGCCATGCTGGTCCTTTGAGACGAGCTTACGTCAGCCACTTCGGAACCAAGGGCGCGCGCGACACGTCCTTACTGGACGAACGCGGTCGCTGCCCCGGGACGTGTGCGAGTCGACCCCCCTGCGGCTCCCCATTTCTGGCCGCTCTTTTTGGGTTAAACTCAGGGGTTGTTTAATTCCCCGTGGCGCGGGAGCTCATCTTGGCCGTATTCATTCCTAATAACAGCTATGCGCCGGCGCGCCGGTTCGCCGGCCGTCGTGTATTTTTGTCATTCCTCCTGCTTTCGGTGTCTGGCCTGATCGCCTGCGGTGACGGTGCCTCGTCTGCCTCACCGCCCGAGATGCCGCCCACGAAGGTTGAGCTCGCCGAGGTGCAGCCAGTCCCGCTCGAGGACGCGGGAGAGTTCGTGGCCACACTCCGGTCGCTGCGCTCGACGACCATCAGACCGGATGTCTCGGGTCAGATTCGGCGTATCCACGTGAGCTCGGGCGACCGTGTCAAGCCGGGCATGCCGCTCATGCAGATCGACGCCCGGCGACAGGAAGCCACCGTCTCGAGCCAGGAGGCTGGCATCCACGCGCAACGGGCAAACGTCCAGTTGGCCCGCCAGGAGCGCGATCGTGCCAAGGAGTTGCTCGATGGCGGCATCATCAGCCAGCAGGACTTCGACCAACTCGACAACACGTACTCCACAGCCCAGGCGCAGCTCGAGTCGCTGGAGGCACAGCTCAGCGAGCAGCGCGTCAATCTCCAGTTCTATCAAGTGCTCGCGCCCACGGTTGGCGTTGTCGGTGACATCCCGGTTCGGGTTGGGATGTACGTCTCCTCGGAGACGGACCTGACCACTATCGACGGCGAGGGCATGCTCGAGGTCTACGTGCAGGTGCCGGTCGAACGAGCAGCGAACCTCAAGCTTGGGTTGCCCCTGACAATCCTCGACTCGAGCGGGAACGAGCTCACCAAGACGACCGTCTCGTACGTGTCACCCCGCGTGAATAACCAGACGCAGTCGATCCTGGTGAAGGGACGGCTCCCGAGTGAGGCTGCGCTCCGTTCGGATCAGTTCGTGCGGGCCCGCATCGTCTGGCAGACGACACAGGGCCTTGCGGTGCCCGTGCTGTCGGTGACGCGCACCGGTAGCCAGCACTTCGTTTATGTGGCTGAGTCGCAGGACGGGAAGCTGCTCGCGCGACAGCGCCCGATAGAGGTGGGGCAGATCGTGGGCAACAACTTCACAGTCCGAAAAGGCCTCGAGCCCAACGAACGCATCGTCGTCTCTGGCGTCCAGACCCTCTTCGACGGAGCTCCCATCGCCGCGGGCTCGTAAAGCCATGTTTGTTGACACTTTCATCCATCGGCCGATCCTCGCGAGCGTGTGCTCGTTCGTCATCATCCTCGCCGGCGCGATGGCCATCCCGACATTACCCATTGCGCAGTATCCGGAGCTCGCAGAGCCACAAGTCGCCGTCTCGGCCGTGTATACGGGCGCGAGCGCGGAGGTCGTCGAGACGGCGGTGACGCAGCCGATCGAGCAGGCGATCAACGGCGTCGAGGGCATGGCCTACATGACCTCGACGAGCGGTAACGACGGCACGAGCCAGATTACCGTGACCTTCGATGTCACGCGCGACCCGGACCTCGCCGCGGTCGACGTTCAGAACCGTGTCGCCCAGGCCGAGGGACGCCTCCCACCCGAAGTGCGCCAGCTCGGCGTCAACGTGCAGAAGAGCTCCGCCGGGTTCGTCTTTGGCGCCGCGTTCTACTCCGAGAACGACGAGTACGACCCGCTCTTCATGAGCAACTACGTCGACGTGTACGTCAGGGACGCGATCAAGCGTGTGCCTGGCGTTGCCGACGTCATCATCTTCGGCGAGCGCAAGTACTCGATGCGATTGTGGGTCGACCCTGATCGATTGGCCGGACGAGGTCTTACCTCCGCCGATGTCGTCAATGCGCTAGCCGAGCAGAACGTCCAGATCGCAGCCGGCCAGGTGGGGCAGCCACCTGCGAGGTCTGGCCAGAGCTATCAGATTAGCGTCAGGGCGGTCGGCCGTCTGCGCGAGGCGTCGGAATTCGAGAACATCATCCTGAAGCAAGGGAGCGACGGTGCGTTGGTTCGGCTCAAGGACGTGGGCAGGGCCGAGCTGGGCGCCGAAACCTACGCGGCTTCACTCCGCTACAACGGGCGAGAAGCGGTGGGTGTTGGCGTCATGCAGCTGCCGACGGCGAACGCGCTCGACGTGTACCGTGAGGCGAGCGCCGAATTGGATCGCCTGTCCGAGCGCTTTCCGCCGGGCTTCAAGCATGAGCTCGCCTTCGACAACACCACCGCCGTGTCAGCCTCGATCGAGGAGGTCGTCACCACGCTGGTCGAAGCCATTTTCCTGGTCCTGCTCGTCATGTTCCTCTTCCTGCAGGACTGGCGCAGCACGGTCGTCCCAGCGGTCACGATTCCGGTCTGTCTCGTTGGGACGTTCGCCTTCATGAAGCTCTTTGGCTTTTCAATCAACACGCTCACGCTCTTCGGCATCACGCTGGCCACCGGCCTGGTCGTCGACGATGCGATCGTGGTGGTCGAGAACATCCAGCGACACATTCACGAGTACGGGAAGAGCGCTCGCGTGGCCGCGTCAGAGGGCATGCGTGAGGTCATCGGGCCTGTGATTGCGACCTCGCTCGTGCTGTCCGCCGTGTTCGTACCGGTGGCGTTGTTTCCGGGCACGACCGGTCGCTTGTATCAACAGTTCGCCATAACCATCGCCGTTTCGGTGGTCATTTCAGCCTTCACGGCATTGACGATGTCGCCTGCCATCTCCGCGCTCCTGCTGCGGGGTGAGCGCGCTGAAGGGCGCTTCTGGCGCATCTTCAATCGCGGTTATGACGGGTTCTCACACGGCTACATCTGGTGGCTGCATCGCCTCGTGAACCACAAGGCGATTGTGGCTCTGCTCTTCGTGGTGGCCCTCGCGGCGACCTATTGGACGTACACGCGCGTCCCGACAGGCTTCGTCCCAGACGAGGACTCGATCTATTTCATGGTCACGGTGCAGGCGCCGGACGGCGCGTCGCTCGACTACACGTCGAATATCACACGTGAGTCGGAAAAGATTCTCCACCAGGCCGAAGAGGTGGATGGGGTCTTTTCCGTCCACGGCTTCAGCTTCCTCGGCGGTGGCCCGAACCGCGGGATGCAGTTCGT
This sequence comes from Luteitalea sp., assembly GCA_009377495.1. GTDB lineage: Bacteria > Acidobacteriota > Vicinamibacteria > Vicinamibacterales > Vicinamibacteraceae > WHTT01. The sequence continues at coordinate 20,253 of WHTZ01000087.1, read as the reverse complement.
CCGCCTCAAGCCGTTCGACGAACGTGAAGCTGATGAGCACTCGTCCATGGCGGTCGTTGAACGGCTGCGGCCGGCTCTCATGGGGATCACCGGCGCGATGGTCATCCCGTTCCAACCTCCGGCGATTCAGGGCGTTGGTCGCTTTGGCGGGTTTACCTTCGAGGTGCTGGATCAGAGCGGCGGCGATATCGGTCGGCTCGCTCAGGCGACGAGCCAACTGACCATGCAAGGGAATCAGACCCCCGGGCTGGCTGGCTTGTTCAGCGCCTTCACGATCAATGATCCACAGCTCACGGTAACCGTCGATCGCGAACGGCTCAAGGCGCTGGGCCTCTCTTTTGGGGACGTCACGAGCACGCTTCAGACGCTCATGGGCTCGGTCTACGTGAACGACTTCGACTTCAACAACCGCTCGTATCGCGTCTACGTCCAGGCGGACCAGCAGTTTCGCGCGCAGCCCCGAGATATAGGCAACTACCACGTACGGACGCCGGATGGTGAGATGGTCCGGCTCGACACCGTCGCGAGGGTCACCGAATCGACGGCGCCGCAGATCATCTCGCACTACAACATGTTCCGTTCTGCGGAGATCAATGGGGGAGCGGCGCCCGGCTTCAGCTCGGGGCAGGCGCTGAGAACCATGGAGGAGCTCGCGCGGCGCACGCTGCCGCAGGGGATGACATTTGCGTGGTCCGGCCTGTCGCGAGAGGAAATCGCGGCAGGCGCGCAGGCGCTCCTCATCTTCAGCCTGGGGCTACTGATCGTCTATCTGACGCTTGCCGCGCAATACGAAAGCCTCGTGCTGCCGTTCATTATCTTGCTCGCGGTGCCGCTCGCGGTCCTTGGCGCGCTCCTCGCGCAATGGGGTCGCGGCCTGATCAACGACGTCTACTGCCAGGTCGGCCTCCTGATGCTCATCGGGCTTTCTGCCAAGAACGGCATTCTCGTCGTCGAGTTCGCCGAGCAGCTCCGACGCCGAGGCCTGTCGATTGTCGAGGCCGCGATCGAGGCGTCGCGCATTCGCCTTCGTCCGATCTTGATGACGTCGTTTGCGTTGATTCTCGGCACGCTGCCGCTCGCGCTGGCGAGCGGCGCTGGCCGGGCAGCGCGCCACTCGGTGGGGACCACGGTAGTCGGTGGCCTGGTGGTCTCGACCATGCTCAACCTCATCATCATTCCGGTGATGTACATCGCGGTCCGCAGCCTGCTGCCGGCTGGTGAGGCCGCACCGGCAGCGGCCTCCGCAGAGGAAACGGCGTAAAAGAAGGGGTCAGGGGACAGAGGTCAGGTCTCAGGGCTGTCTCAGGCTCCAGGGATCAGTTGGGGCTTATAATTTCTTGGTTCGGCTGGCGTCGAGTGGGCGCGCCGAAACGCCTACCTTTCGTGCCGGTGTAGCTCAGGTGGTCAGAGCATGCGTCTCATAAGCGCAGGGTCGACGGTTCGAGTCCGTCCACCGGCACCAACGCAAGATGCGAAGGGCACGGAGCGAGGACGCTAGGGGTGACACCTTGTCACCGTGTCACCCCGTGGAGATGTCCCGCCTCGTCGCGTCCGTGCGGTCCGTCATTCGCGAGCATGGCTTGCTCGGGCCTGGCGATCGTGTGCTGGTAGGGCTCTCGGGCGGGCCCGATTCGGTGGCGCTCACGCACGTATTGCGGCGTGTAGCGCCGGAGCTCGACGCGACGCTCAGCGCGTTGGCGCATGTCCACCATGGGCTGCGTGGCCAGGAGGCAGACGAAGACGAAGCGTTCTGTCGACGGCTGGCGGTCGGGCTCGGCCTCCCAATCCTCGTCGAGCACGCGGACGTGCGCCGCGCGGCGGCCGCGCGGCGAGTCTCGATCGAGCGGGCCGCTCACGATCTGCGCCATGCGTGTCTCGAGCGCGCGCGCGTGGAGGCGCAGGCGAGCGTCATCGCGCTGGGCCACACGCGCGACGATCAGGCCGAGACGTTCCTGCTACGTTTGTTCCGTGGCGCGGGGTCGCGCGGGTTGGGTGGGATGTACCCTCGGGTTGGCCATGTCGTGCGGCCGCTCCTCGACATCACACGCGCTCAGGTTCTCCACTATCTGTCAGCGCATGGACTGGAATTCCGCGAGGACACGTCGAACCGCGACCTCACATTCGCGAGGAACCGGATTCGTCACGTCGTGCTGCCACAGCTCGTGCGCGAGATCGGTCCACACCTGCCGCGCATCCTCGCACGCGACGCGGCCCTTGCGCGGGATGATGAGGCGTGGTTGATCCGGTCTGCAACCGAAGCCGCCCTAGAGATCGTCTTATATAGGGAGAGCGAGGCTTCTGCGGCCCTTCATCTTCCGGCGCTCCGGACGCTGTCGCCCGCCCTCCAGCGCCGGATCATGTGGCTCACGCTCCAGCGAATTGCCCCCGGCCGCTTCATGGGGTGGACGCACACCAGCGCCGCGGTCGCGTTAGCCAACAGTCCACGCGCACACGCAACGCTGGCGCTACCGGGTGTTCACGCAACGCGACAGGGCGAGGTGTTAACGCTCCAGGCGGCCCCGGCCGATACGGATCGGGAGCCGGCCAAGCGGCGGCAATCGACCTCCCCGGGGCGGCAAACGTTTCGCTACGAGCTGTCGGTGCCCGGCAAGGCGGAGGTGCGGGAAGCGGGGCTTCTCATCACGGCCCAGGTGGAAGCGGGTGGACCCGAATGGGTGGCGCAGGTGTCCAACCCTATGGAAGCCGTTCTGGACGCGAAAGCGCTGGGTCGACGGCTCGTGCTTCGGAGCCGTCTGCCGGGCGATCGGCTGCGGCCGCTGGGATTTAGCGGCACCCGCAAGCTGCAGGATCTTCTGGTGGACCGCAAAGTACCGCGCGCGGTCCGGGATCGCGTGCCGCTCGTGGCGGCAGCCGACGGCACGATTGCCTGGGTGGTCGGCCATGCGGTCGCTGAGCCGTTTCGTGTCTCCCCAGAGAGTACCGCCGTGGTATTCTTAAAAGCTACCCCGGTGTAGGAGGGTCAGGTTGAATTCCACGCTCAAGAGCTTGCTGTTCTGGATCGGCCTCGTCGTCGTCGTGGTTCTGATCTGGAACTTTTCGCAGACGTTCCAGAACCGCGAGCGGTCTGTGCCCTACAGCGAGTTCTCCCAGTGGATTGACCAGAAGCGGATCGAAAAGGTCACCATCACGGGAAACGAAATCGTCGGGTCGCTGAAGGAGTCGCGTGAGGAGTTCCGCACCTTCGCGCCGGTGGTTGGCGAGCAGCTCACCGATCGGCTCATCAAGAACAACGTCGTGGTCGATGCCAAAGAACCGACTACGAGTCCGTGGTCCGCGTTACTGTACGCGTGGGCGCCGATCCTGCTCTTGATTGGCTTCTGGATCTTCTTCATGCGACAGATGCAGAGCGGTGGCAACAAGGCGCTGTCGTTCGGCAAGAGTCGCGCGAAGCTGTCCTCGAGCTCACAGAAGAAGATCACGTTCAAGGACGTTGCGGGCGTCGACGAAGCGAAAGAGGAGCTGCAGGAGATCATCGAGTTCCTCAAGGAGCCACAGAAGTTCCAGAAGCTGGGCGGGCGGATCCCGAAGGGCGTCTTGCTGATGGGGCCGCCTGGAACGGGCAAGACCATGCTGGCCCGCGCCGTGGCGGGCGAAGCCAACGTGCCCTTCTTCTCCATCTCCGGATCCGATTTCGTCGAGATGTTCGTTGGCGTGGGTGCGTCGCGCGTCCGTGACCTGTTCGAGCAGGGCAAGAAGAACGCCCCCTGCATCGTCTTCATCGACGAGATTGACGCCGTCGGTCGGCACCGCGGCGCAGGCCTTGGTGGCGGCCACGACGAGCGCGAGCAGACCCTCAACCAGTTGCTCGTCGAAATGGACGGCTTCGAGTCGAACGAAGGCGTCATCTTGATGGCAGCGACCAACCGGCCCGACGTCCTAGACCCGGCGCTGCTGCGGCCAGGTCGCTTCGACCGACGGATCGTGGTCAGTCGGCCAGACGTGAAGGGTCGCGAGGGCATTCTTGCCGTTCACACGAAGAAGGTTCCGCTCAGCGACGATGTCAATCTTCCGGTGCTCGCGCGGAGCACGTCTGGATTCGCGGGCGCCGACCTCGCGAACCTGGTGAACGAGGCGGCACTCAACGCGGCCCGCCACAATCAGCGCATCGTGCGCATGTGGGACTTCGAGTTCGCCAAGGACAAGGTGCTCATGGGCGCCGAGCGGCGCTCGATGATCATCAGCGACGAGGAGAAGAAGGTCACCGCCATTCACGAGGCGGGCCACGCCCTGCTCGCCGTGCTGCTGCCGCACGCCGACCCCGTCCACAAGGTGACGATCATCCCGCGCGGGATGGCGCTTGGCGTGACCCAACAAATTCCGGAAGACGACAAGCACAACTACTCGAAAGACTACCTGTACGATCACATCGCTATCCTCCTCGGTGGGCGATTGGCCGAGCAGCTCGTGAACCCGACGATCACGACCGGTGCCGGCAACGACCTCGAACGAGTGACGGAAATGGCGCGGCGCATGGTCTGCGAATGGGGTATGAGCGACTCCATGGGACCACTCACCTTCGGCAAGAAGGAGGAACAGATCTTCCTCGGTCGTGAGATCGCCCAGCACCAGGATTACAGCGAGAGCACCGCGGTCCAGATCGATCAGGAGGTCCGTCGGATTGTGATGGACAATTACAGTCGGGCGAAGCAGATGCTGGAGGAGCACAAGCCAACGCTGCTCCAGATCGCAGACGAGCTGTTGGTCCGTGAGGTTCTCGATGCCGACCAGGTGCACCGCATTATCAAGGGCCTACCGGTCGACGAAGTCTCGTCGGCAGGAACCTCGGATTCCACCACCGAGCCGCGCCGCACGTCGAAAGACGAGCGACCCGCGGTTCCCGTCACGCCGCTCAAAGAGCCGCTCGTGCAGGAGTAACCACGAAGCTTTCGTCGTTTAGCCTTCGTGTTCTTCGTGGGTCTTTAACCCTCGTCCCTGTTCCCTGAGACAGCCCTGGCACCTGGCCCCTCGCCCCCCACCCCTGTTTAGCCCTGATCCCTGAGGAACTGATCCCTCCGACCTGAGACAGCCCTGGCACCTGGCCCCTCTCCCCTCTCCTAGCCCTCGCCCCTCAGCTATGATCTGTATACCGATGCCTGAAGCCCTCACCAGCCTGCTACGCCGAGCGCCCGTGACCTGGTGGGACGTTCTCGACATCCTCATCATTGCCATCGTCATCTACGAGTTCCTCAAGCTGATTCGGGGCACCCGCGCCGTCCAGATGGCCGTCGGCTCGGCGTTGGTCGTCGGGCTCTATTTCTTGTCGACGGCCGCGCCCCTCCAAACGGTCAACTGGGCGATCCGCAACATGATCGGCTACTTGGTGTTTGCCGCCATCGTGTTGTTCCAGTCCGATATCAGACGCGCGCTCGCGCACCTGGGACGCACTTGGTTGTTGCGCTATGTCACCCGCGCAGAGACCGACGAGGAGGCCCTCGAGGAAGTGGTCACGGCCGCCACGCAGCTCGCGGATCGCCGCACCGGCGCCATCATTGCCATCGAGCGCGAGATTGGGCTCAGAAACTACGTGGAAAGCGGGATCCCGCTCGACGCGACCATTACGCACGACCTGCTGGTGAGCGTGTTCCAGCCCGCCTCTCCGTTGCACGATGGCGCGGTCATCCTGCAAGAGAATCGCGTGGCCGCGGCCTCGTGCTTTTTGCCACTCACGGTGGTGCCACAGCTCAGCACAGAGCTCGGCACGCGTCACCGCGCGGCCATCGGCCTCACGGAGGAGAACGACGCGGTTGCCATCGTGATTTCGGAGGAGACGGGCTCCATTTCGCTGGCGCTCGATGGTACGATCGAGCGCGGCCTCACACCTGACCGCCTCCTCGCACGACTGCGCACGCTGGTGTTACAGCGGCGTACCGCGAGTCACCGAAATCAGCACCCGGCGTACACGATCTGATGGCATACCACCCGTTTCGCAACATCGGGCTGAAGCTCGTGGCCCTGAGCTTGGCCGCGCTCCTGTGGCTCGCCGTGGGTGGCGAGGAAACCGCCGAGCGATACCTACCCGTGCCGCTCGAGTTTCAAAATGTGCCAACGGGCCTCGAGATCAGCGGTGATCCACCCGCCTCGGTCAACGCGCGCGTGCGTGGCTCCTCGGGCAACCTGGCGCGCATGCAACTGGGCGAGGTGGTTGCCGTACTCGACTTGCGCGGAGTTCGCTCCGGCGAGAAACTGTTCCACCTGCTACCCGAGCAGGTGCGCACGCCGTTTGGCGTCGATGTGATCGAGGTATCACCCTCGTCCTTTTCGCTCAGGGTGGAGCGATCAACCGTTGAAGATGTGTTGGTCGTACCTGAGATTACGGGTCGACCTGCACCCGGGTACGTGATGGGCAAGGTTACGACGGATCCCGCGACTGTTCGGGTAGCCGGACCGGAGAGCCGTGTGCAGCAACTGACGAGAGCGACGACCGAGCCGCTGAGCATCGAGCGCGCGTCGGCCCCGCTGCAGGAGCGGATGGCGATTGGCGTCGCCGACGACCAGGTTCGGCTGCTCGGTGCCCGCGAGGCGCTCGTCACGGTCGACATCATTCAAGCGCCGGTCGAGCGCGCGTTCGCGGACGTGCCGGTCCGCGCGGTGGACGTGTCGTCGAGCCTCAAGGTCTCGCTGACGCCGGCGACGGTCTCGGTGACGGTCCGCGGCACGCGTCAGGCGGTGGCGCGGCTCACCATCGATGACATCGACGCGCAGGTAGACCTGAGCGACTTACAGGCCGGCCGATATACGCTACCAGTGAAGATCGCGCCGGTCGGCGACGTGCGCGTCGCCACGGTCGCTCCAGACCACGTCGCTGTGCGTGTGAGACCATGATGCAACTGTTTGGGACAGACGGCGTCCGCGGTACCGCGGGCCAACCCCCGCTCGACGAGGCCACCGTCATCCGGTTTGGCGCAGCGCTCGTGCAGGTGCTGCCGCACGAAGGCCGCGGCCGGCTGCTCGTCGGGCGCGACACCCGCGAGTCGGGACCCGCGATCGAGCAGGCGATCGCACGTGGTGTCCGGGCCATGGGAAGCGACATCTTGAGTGCGGGCGTCATCCCGACCCCTGCTGTCGCCTACCTCACACGCACGCTCGGCTTCGACGCGGGCATCGTCATCTCGGCGTCACACAACCCGTATCGGGACAATGGGATCAAGGTCTTCTCTGGTCGCGGTGAGAAGTTCGACGGACGGCTCGAACGTGAGATTGAGCGCCTGGTGTTCGATCCTGCTGCGGCAATTGACGTGCCCGAGCCAACACCGGTCGAGACCATCGACGGTGTGGCACCCTACATCGAGCACGCGCGCCAGGTGCTCCCGGACGCGGGGCCTCTCGGTGGTTGCAAGATCGCCCTCGACTGCGCAAACGGTGCAACCGCGGCTATCGCGCCACGCGTCTTTGCGGCGCTTGGCTTCGATGTCACGACCGTCGGTGACGCGCCGGATGGGCGCAATATCAACCTGGCGTGCGGATCTACACATCCCGAGGGCTTGACCGCGCTCGTGACCGATGGCGGCTATGCGATGGGTGCCGCGTTCGATGGTGACGGCGATCGTGTCATTCTAGTGGACGGTCGAGGGTGCATCGTCGACGGCGATGCGATCATGCTGCTCTGCGCCAGACACCTTCAGCAGCAGGGTCGACTCCACCGTAACACGGTGGTCGCCACCGTGATGAGCAACATCGGCTTGGAGCTGGCACTGCGCGACAACGGCATCGGGTTGGTCCGCTGCGCGGTGGGCGACAAGTACGTGATGGAGGAGCTGCTCGCGCGCGGCCTCTCGCTCGGCGGAGAGCAGTCGGGCCACATCATTCTCTCCGACTTTCTCTTCACGGGAGACGGCATGGCGACGACGCTGTTCGTCTTGCGCGTGATGGCGGAATCGGGCCGAACATTGGCGGATCTCGCCGCCGAGTTCAGCAGCTATCCTCAGACGCTCGTGAACGTGCGCGTGGGCGCGAAGCCTGATCTGCGGGACGTGCCAGCCCTCGCGGCCGTCATGGCGAACGTCGAGCGGCGACTTGCCGGCCGCGGCCGGCTCCTGGTTCGCTACTCCGGCACGGAGCCCCTGCTCCGCATCATGATTGAGGGCGAGGATCAGGGGCAGATCCAGACGTGGGCCGAGGAAATCGCTGAGGCGGCGCGCGCGCATCTGCCGTAGGGACGGCTAGTGACATGAGACTCGCAGTCAACATCGACCACATCGCGACGATTCGCGAAGCGCGCCGTGCTCGCGAGCCCCAGCCTGTGGCGGCAGCGCTCATGGCGGAAATGGCTGGCGCACAGGGCATCACGATCCACCTGCGCAGCGATCGCCGACACATCAACGAGCGTGATCTCGAGCTACTGCGTGAGGTCGTCACCACCAAGCTGAACGTCGAGATGGCGGTCACGGCTGAAATGCTCCAGATTGCGCTCAGAACCCGCCCGGATCAGGTCACGCTCGTTCCCGAGCGGCCAAACGAGGTGACGACACAGGGCGGTCTGGACGTCGGGGCACAGAGCCAGGCCATCAAGGACATCGCGCGCCAACTGGCCGAGGCGGCCATCCGTGTCAGCCTCTTCATCGACGCGGACCCGGAGCAGGTGCGCCGTGCTCGCCAAGCAGGTGCGCACGCGATCGAGATCAATACCGGCCCGTATGCCGACGCGCAGGGGGACGCGCGCCTGGCAGCGCTGACCCGTATTGCGGATGTCGGGCGGCTTGCGGCCCGCGGCGACGTGGAGGTGCTTGCGGGCCACGGCCTCAGCTACCTCAACGTAGGGCCAATCGTCGCGATCCCCGAGATCGTCGAGCTCAACATCGGTCACGCCATCGTGGCGCGGGCAGCGCTCGTCGGCTTCGACCGTGCCGTCCGCGATATGGTGGCGCTCCTGGCCCCTGCTGGACTACGCTGATCGAAGGACTCGTCCGGGGAATCTCAAGGACTCGCATGAAGGCCGAATCGATTGTTTTTGCGGTAGCCGGTGCTGCCTTCGGGCTGCTCGTCGGCTGGATGCTTGGTGCGCAGGCACAGGCGCCACCCAGCCAGACGACGGGGTCTGAGGCGCCCGCGGCTGCCGCCACCGGGTCTGGTGGAGCGGCCGCGCAAGCACAGGCTCCGGCTCCGCTCGACGAGGCGAAGGTGAAGGACCTGGTGGCGGCGGCCGAGGCGCGGCCCAAGGATGCCGGCGTGCGCGCAGAGATTGGGAACGTGTATTTTGACGCCGAGCGCTTCGACGAAGGGATACGCTGGTACGAGGCGTCCCTCGACCTCGACCCGCGCAACGCGGACGTGAGCACCGACCTGGGCGTGAGTTATTACTATACGAACCAGCCGGACCGCGCGCTCGCGCAGTTTACGCGGTCCCTGGAGATCGATCCGAAGCACACGAAGACGCTACTCAACCTTGGCATTGTTCGCGCGTTTGCGAAGCAAGACCTGAAGGGTGCCGCGGAAGCGTGGCAGCAGGCCGTCACGCTGGCGCCCGACAGTGCCGAGGGTCGCGCCGCGCGCACGGCGCTCGATGCGCTTCGCTCGGCACACCCGGAGCTGGAAGGGCAGCGGGCTCCGGAGTCCCCGTAGCGGCCTGCCCTCTCGTTGCTGGGCGTGATGCGCTCGAGAGCATTCCGCAGGAAGAAAGGCTGGACGAGTTGTTGACCTCCTGGATCCTCCGCATTTTGCTCCTGCTGATTCTGATCCGCCTCGTGTGGCGGCTCGTGGCGCGGGTGCGGCAGAGCCTGGCCGGGGCGACGCGACGCTCGCCGGCTACCGCCGCGCTGGTCCGCGATCCGGTGTGCGGAACCCATGTCTTGCCATCGCGCGCCGTGGTATTGCAATCGGGAGCAGAGACGAAGTACTTCTGCTCCGACCGGTGCCGGCAGGCTTGGAGGCGTCGATCGGCGTAGTCGTCAGCCCACGGTGCTGGAGCGGCTCGACCCCCTCTGATCCCTGACCCCTGACCCCTATGTATGAGGAGCAAATCCGCGCGGAGATCGTCGAAATCGGGCACCGCCTGTGGACGCGTGGCTATGTCGCGAGCAACGACGGCAACATCAGCGTCCGTGTCGACGAGCAGCGCATCGTGACGACCCCGAAAGGCGTGTCGAAAGGATTCATGGCGCCGGACATGATGGTGGTCACCGACCTCACAGGCAAGAAGATTGCCGGAGAGCGGGAACCATCGTCCGAGCTTCTCATGCACCTGGCCGTGTACGAGCTACGGTCGGACGTGCGCGCCGTGGTGCACGCGCACCCACCGAAGGCCACTGGGTTTGCGGTTGCGGGCATTCCGCTCGACCGCGCCGTCTTAGCAGAAGTCATCACGACACTCGGAAGCGTTCCGATTGCCGAGTACGGGACGCCCTCGACGCGCGAGCTGCCAGATGCCGTGCGCAAGTACATCAGGGCACACGATGCACTACTCTTGGCCAATCATGGGGCCCTCACGGTTGGACCGGAAGCGTCCAACGCGTACTACAAGATGGAAACGGTCGAGCACTTCGCGCACATCAGCCTGGTCGCGCGACTGCTTGGTCGTGAGCATGTGCTGTCTCGTGACGAAGTGCGTCGACTGGAGGGCTTGCGCGGCGCGTACGGCATCGCGGCAGCCGCGCCCATCTGTGACGACCCGACCCCGCTCGGCGCAGGAGCCCCAGGCGCCACGGAGGCGGATGAGTCGTGCCAGCGCGTGCACGCACCAGAGGCGACTGGCCGGCGTCTGGTGCCAGCGGCCGTGGGCCCGGCTGCCTTGAGCGGCGAGGGTGAAATTCGACTAACATACCGCGAGCTGGCCGCGCTCCTCGAAGACGCGGTTCGAGCCTTCACGCGATGACCAGTAGCGAAGTTCCGCCTCAAACCGCCGAGCCAAGCCGAAGCGCGGTGCGGGCGGATCTTCGCTACTAGATGCGCGGCCGCCGATGGCGGCCGCGCCTAAGACAGATCCTAAGGCCGGACGCATAGAAAACTTGCTTCATGTGTCACGAGTCCGGCCTTAGGAGATGTCTAGGGACCGTTGCTGCAGCCGTCAGGGCGAGGATGGAGACTCGTAATGGGTGAAGCACTGGGCATGATCGAAACCAAGGGGTTGGTGGCCATGATTGAAGCCGCCGACGCCATGGTCAAGGCGGCGAAAGTGACACTGGTCGGGTGGGAAAAGATTGGCGCCGGCTACGTGACGGCCATCGTTCGCGGCGACGTCGCCGCTGTGAAAGCGGCCACCGACGCTGGCGCGGCTGCCGCCAGACGCGTCGGCGAGCTGGTGTCCGTCCATGTCATTCCGCGTCCGCACAGCAACCTCGAGGACGTGCTGCCCATCGGCAAGGCCGCGGCGGCTGCAGGCAAGTGAGGTCATGATCCTTGCCAGGGTTGTCGGGACCGTCGTCGCCACCCGCAAGGACGAGCGGCTGGTCAGCAGCAAGCTGCTGCTCGTCCGTCCCGTCAACCCGAAGGGCGAGCCAGAAGCGCCGCACCTGGTCGCGGTAGATACCGTGGACGCCGGCGCGGCCGAGACCGTGCTCATCGTGAGCGGTAGCTCCGCACGGATGGCGTCCGGTCTCAAAGATTGCCCTGTTGACGCTGCCATTGTTGCCATCGTCGACACGGTCACGGTGGAAGGGACCCCTTAGGATTCCAGACGAGTCCTTAGCCTCATAGCCATGCAGCTCGCCTCCGTGGTTGGCACCGTCGTCGCGACCCAGAAGGACCCGCACCTGGCAGGGCGGACGCTGCTCCTGATCCAGCCATCCACGCCGCACGGCGAGCCAACCGGCCGGGCTCTGGTGGCTGTTGATGCCGTTGGGGCTGGCGTTGGTGAGCGCGTGTTCTACGTGCGGGGCCGAGAAGCCTCGTACCCATTCTTGCCGGTAGAGGTCCCGACCGATGCCGCCATCGTTGGGATCGTTGACCACGCGACAGTGGAAAGGGTCGGGTCTTCGACCCCCTGACGATGCAAATCGGCACCGTTGTCGGGACCGTCGTCGCGACGCAGAAGCATGACAAAATCAACGGGGCGAAGCTCTTGCTGGTCCAGCTCGAGCACCCTGATGGCTCGGCGCGGGGCGTGCCACTGTTGGCGATCGACTCGGTTGGTTCCGGTGTTGGTGAGCGCGTCCTCGTTGTGATTGAGGGACGCGCAGCCGGTGATGCGCTTGGCCGGAAGGCTGCACCCGTCGACGCGGCTATCGTGGGTATTATCGATTCCGTCAACGTGCACGAGCCGTAGGGCGCGGCTTTAGTAGGTAGGGCGCGGCTTCCGCCTTCGCATAAAGCTTCGGCGGACCGCCACGGCGGCCCGCTCGACGCGGGCCGCTAGCCAGCACAGGCTTGTCGGGTTCCGGACGGGACCCGACGTGGCGGAGGCGGTTAGCCGCGCCAGCAAGTGCTTGCGAAAATGACCGAGGATGAGCTCCGCGCGCTCGTTCGCGAGGCGATTGCCCGCCACCTCGCGGGTTCTGGCCAGCAGCCGACCTTGCCGTCGGCGCCCGTCAGGCGGCACCCTAGTCACGCCACATTTGGCGTGCGGTCGGGCGGCGACCTCGAGGGACCGTGCCTGATTGAGCCAACCGTCCGCTGTAACCACTGCGGCTACTGCCAATCCCTAGGACATTGAACCGACCCGCCGTTTTCGTGACAAAGCGCCTTCCCACGTCTGTGCTCGACGAGCTCTCTGCACGTTACGCCGTCGAGATATGGAAGGATCCATCTGGCCCTTCGGCGGAGGAGATCGCCCTCCATGCCGCGTCTTGCACGGCCATCATCAGTCAGCCCACCGACCGCGTTGACGCCGCGCTGCTCGATCGGACACCGGAGCTACGCGTCGTCGCAAACGTGGCTGTTGGCTACGACAATGTGGACGTGCCGGCAGCCCGCGAGCGCCGTGTGATCGTGACCAACACACCAGACGTGCTGACCGACTCCTGCGCGACGTACACGTGGGGGCTGATCCTCGCGGCGACGCGACGCATTGCCGAAGGTGATCGGCTCGTGCGGCGCGGCGCCTGGCATGGCTGGGCGATCGACTTCATGCTGGGGTGCGAGCTAGTCGGTCGGCAGCTCGGCATCATCGGCATGGGGCGAATCGGCCAGGCCGTTGCGGCCAAAGCTGGAGCCTTTGGCATGCAGGTCGCGTACGTCCCATCACGACGCGGCGACCGCGAGCCCCTGCGCGCACCCGATGGCACGCCCTACCGGCCACTGTCGCTGGACGAGCTGCTGGTTACCTCGGACATCGTCTCGCTCCACGTTCCGCTCGGGCCAGAGACGCATCACCTCATCGACGCCAAAACGCTCGCGCGCATGAAGCGATCCGCGTTTCTCGTGAACATGGCGAGAGGACCCGTGGTCGATGAGGCGGCACTGGCGTGGGCGCTGCGGGAAGGCCTCATTTCCGGCGCGGCGCTCGACGTCTACGAGAACGAGCCGAGCGTCCATCCTGATCTCTTTGACCTCGAGCAGGTCGTCTTGGCGCCACACCTCGGCAGCGCCACGCGCGAGACGCGCACGGCCATGGCGGACCTCGCCGTACGAAACGTCCTGGCCGTCCTCGATGGGCGATCGCCCCTGACGCCGGTGCCAGGGAGCTATCCCCCACAGCCAAGGTGAGGGTGTCACCCCTTCACCTTGTCACCCCTTCACCTTGTCACCGTGTTGCCCCCTCAGCCACCACCGGGCCCGGTGTCTCGATCGCTTGATACACCAGTGCACGGAACTTGTCCTGCAGGTCGAGCTCTTCGCTTGGAAGGAGCTGCGCCATGAACACGGCTACGAGCTTCTCGCGCGGATCCACCCAGAACCGCGTGAAATAGGCACCGCCCCAACCGAATTCACCCACGGTGCCGGGGCGCCCTGCCCTACCGAGGTGCTCGACGACCTCGAAACCGAGGCCGAACCCGCGCTGACCGTCAGCGAAGAGCGAACCGACGTGGTTCGACGTCATGAGCTCGACCGTCTTCGGGCCGAGGATGCGAACGTCGTCCAGCTTGCCGCCGTTGAGGAGCATCTGCAGGAAGCGCGCGTAGTCCTGTGCCGTGGAGAGCAGTCCTGCACCACCCGAGAAGCATGCCCGCGGACCGTCGACATACGCGCCTTGGGAGCGGCCCTCGTCGGGGGCGCGTTCGATGGGGCCGTCAGGCGTGGCGGCGTACACCACCGACAGCCGCTCGCGCTCCTCTGGTGGCAGGAAGAAGTACGTATCGGCCATCTTCAGCGGTTCGAAGATGCGAGTGCGCAGGAACTGATCCAGAGGCAGCCCGGAGACCTTTTCAACGACATAGCCGAGGATGTCCGTCGCGTAGCCGTATACGTAGCGCTCACCCGGCTGCGCATCGAACGGCAGCGTGGCAAGCTTCTCGATTCGCCGACCGATCGGGTCAGGGCTGTCGGCAAAGTACCATTCGTCGAAGCCTGCGGCCTGATACTGCGCGCGCGTGGCACCGGCGCCATACGAGATGCCCGCCGTCTGCGTGAGGAGATCGCGAATCGTGATCGACCGCTTCGCCGGGACTACGGCCACCGGGCTGTCTTCCTCCGCGTCCGGGTGCGGTGGCACGGCCACGACCGTGTTCTCGAACGCCGGAACGAACGTCGATACCGGATCGTTCAATAGGATCTTGCCCTCCTCCATGAGCATCATGATCGCGACGCTCGTAATCGCCTTCGACATCGATGCGATGCGGAAGATGGTGTCTTTCTCCATCGGCGCCTTTGCCTCGACGTCGCGGTAGCCGAAGGCGTCGAAGTGGATGACCTTCCCATCGCGCGCAATGAGCGTGACGACGCCTCCGATTCGTCTCTCATCGACGTAGCGTTTCATCGTGTCGGAGAGGCGGCCAAGCCGCTCTTGCGACACGCCGACCGACTCAGGTGTCGTGGTGGGGAGGCTCTGGGCACGCGCCGCAGCCGCCATGAGCGTGACGGCGAAGGTCAGCGTGAAGGAGAGCGCGCGCGAACGCGTATCAAGGATGTGCCTCGACATGTTCATGTGTCCTTGTTTTCGAAGGCCGTCGTTTCGTGCCATCTTAAGTGAATCTGTGCTCAATTGAACCACCTGATTTAGGGCCAATTTTCAGCCCGGAATCGCCCATCATGCCTTATGATCGTCGCGCATCTCCCATGCCGCCGAGACTCGCACCCATCGACCGCACGATGCGCACCCTCAAGAAGGCCATTCTCTCAATGGAGTTGCCGGCTATCGAGAAGATTTCCGAGGAGCAGGAAGGTGACGCGTTCCAGGTATTGATTGGTACGATGCTCTCGGCTCAGACGCGAGACCGTGTCACCCACGAGGCGTCGACGCGCCTGTTCGCGGTGGCGCCGACGCCGGACGCGTTGATGCGCCTGCCGCTCAAGCGCATTGAACGGCTCATCTACCCGGTCAGCTTCTATCGCAACAAAGCGCGCCACGTGAAGGCCGCCAGCCGTCGCATCATGGAAGAGTTCGCCGGGCACATCCCCGCGACCATGGAGGAGCTCCTGACGCTGCCAGGCGTCGGCCGTAAGACCGCCACGCTCACGCTCATCGTGGCCCACGAGAGTACGGATCATATCTGCGTGGACACGCACGTCCATCGCATCGCGAACCGGTTCGGGTGGGTCAGGACGAAAACGCCAGAGCAGACGGAGCTTGCGCTCTACGAGGCGGTGCCCAAGCGCTGGTGGGCCGACGTGAACTTGTTCCTCGTTTCGTGGGGACAGAACGTCTGCAAGCCGGTCTACCCGCTGTGTCGCACGTGCCCGCTCGACCGCCTTTGCCCCAAGGTAGGTGTCAGGGGTCAGGGGTCAGGTCAGGTGACACGGTGACGAGGTGAGGGGGTCATATGTTCGAACCATCAGCGAGGTTCACGAATCAGTGGGTGGTCGGCATGGTCGCAGTCTTGGCGTTGTCCGTGGCCGCGGCTGCACAGTCACCCAGCGCAGCGAAGCCTGAGGCGGCGGAGAATCCAGGGCTGCTCTTTGCGACGGACAAAGGCACGTTCGAGATGGAGCTCTTTGCCGCGGACGCGCCAAAGAGTGTGGCGCACATCGTGCGGCTCGTGAAGAAGTACTTCTATAACAACCAACGCGTTCACCGCCTCGAGGCGGGGTCACTCGTCCAGTTTGGTGACGTCCGCACACGCGACATGACGAGACGGGCCGAATGGGGCAGGGGCGGTGGCGGCGGCAGCGGCCGTCCCATAGGCGTTGCCGAGTTTTCCAAGGGGCTCACGCACACACGTGGCAGCGTCGGCCTCGCGCACAGCGGCGATCCGACGTCCGCCGATAGCCAGCTCTTCATCGGTCTCAGAGCGCACTCAGAGTGGAACGGCAAGTATGTCGTAATCGGCCGCGTGGTTTCTGGGATGGATGTCGTGTCGAAGCTCCAGCTCGAGGATCGCATCAAGAAGGTGACCCTAAAATGGGCGAGGTGCAAGGGGCGAGGTCCAAGGGCTGTCTCAGGCATCAGGGAGGACCCCTTGCCCCTGCTTGGTCAGAACAACTTCCGAGTTTCCCCAGACCCTTGCACCGCCACGAGCCCGCGCACCTCGGGGTACTGTTCCACGAACGCGGCCGGGTAGTCGCCCGGGTTGGGGAGACCCATGCGGTCGCGGAGCATGATGGCGTTCACGGCCGCTTTGGCCGCGAAGTGGTTGTTCGTGTAGAGGTACATTTTCTTCACCAGCGCGCCGATGGCCCGCGCAACGTCGACAAACGGGTCGAGCTCCTCCGCCGAATACAGATAGTCGTAGCGATCTTCGGCGCGGTCGTGACGCCACCACTGCGCGGCGTTCCGACCGTGCAAGCGCATATAGTAGAAGCCACGAGTGTTTGGTAGCAAGTCTTGCCGGATAGAGAAGCGAAACTTCGGTTCATCGATCTGCACCCAGGCTGCGCCGGTTTCGTTCAACAGGTCCAGCGTCCGTTGCGCATCATCACTCCAGCTCCGGTGCCGCAGCTCGACCGCCAGTGAGAACGCTCGAAAGGTCTCGAGCAACCAGGCGAGATACTCGCGCGATTCGTCGGTCGCCTTGAAGCGGGGTGGAAACTGCGCCAGCAGAGCACCCAACTTGCCCGTGGCCGCGAACGGCTCGAGGCCCCGGAAGCAGTCGTCGAGATCGGCTTGGACGATCGTCGCGTCGGGCCGGCCCACGGATTTCATGTACATCTCGGGATGCGTGAACTTCTGGTACAGCTTGACGGAAAACTCGAACCCTGCCGGCGTGCGCTCGACCCAACGGCGCGCGACGTCAGGCGACACGGGTCGATAGAAGGAGGTGTTGATCTCCACCGTGTCGAAACGCTCTGCATAGTAGGCGAGGTCGTCCAGCCTTTGCGCGCCGCCTGTGCGCGGCCCACTCGACCGACGTGTCCGTGTTGGGTAGAAGAGTCCGTTCCAGGCACCACGCCCCCGCGGGTATTGCCAGCCAGACGTCCCGATGCGCACGTCCGTGGTGGTCATAGGTCCCTGCGGTACAATCGGGCGAGTAATGCCTGTGGGAGAGGCCCGTGGTTACGCTGACGGTAAACGAGATCTACTGCTCCATTCAAGGCGAGTCGACGTGGGCCGGGCTCCCTTGCGTCTTCGTGCGCCTCACGGCGTGCAATCTCCGCTGCGCCTGGTGTGACACACCGCACGCCTTCTACGAGGGGCGCAAGTGGTCCGTCGAGGACGTGTGCGCTGAGGTCGATCGCCACCACTGCAACCTCGTCGAGCTTACGGGTGGCGAGCCGCTGCTGCAAGAGGGTGTCTACACGTTGATGCATCGGTTGCTCGCGAGTGGTCGCACCGTCCTGCTCGAGACGGGCGGTCACATGAGCCTGGCGCGCGTCCCAGTGGAAGTCGTTCGCATTATGGACGTCAAGTGCCCCGGCAGCAGCGAGGAGATGCGGAACGACTGGAGCAACATCGACCGGCTCACCCGGCGCGACGAGGTAAAGTTCGTGATCAAGGATCGAGCCGACTACGAGTACGCCCGCGATGTCGTGAAACGACACGCCCTCTCGGGTCGGGTCCACGCCCTGCTCTTCTCTCCCGTGTACGGCGTGCTCGAGCCGAAGACGCTGGCGGCCTGGCTCGTGGCAGACGGCCTGGCTGCCCGTCTTCAATTGCAGTTGCACAAGTACATCTGGGCGCCGGAGGCTCGCGGCGTATGACCAGCCAGAAGGTCGCAGCCGTCATTCTGCTCAGTGGAGGCCTCGATTCGTACACGAGCGCGGCCATCGCGCGAAGCCTCGGGTTCGACCTGTACGCGCTGACCGTGCGGTACGGCCAGACCCACTTTCAAGAAATCAGAGCCGCCCGCGCCGTGGCGAACGCGCTCGGCGTGGCGAAGCACATGGAGCTGGAAATCGACCTGCGTCCCATTGCGCTCTCTGCCCTTACCGGCGCGGTGAGCGTGCCCAAAGACCGTGTGGTCGACCCTGCCGACATTCCCGCCACGTATGTGCCAGCGCGAAACACGGTCTTTCTGGCGCTGGCCCTCGCGTGGGCCGAGTCTCTGGGCGCGCGTGACATCTTTATCGGCGTGAATGCCCTAGACTACTCGGGCTACCCCGACTGCCGGCCCGAATACATCCGCGCGTTCGAGCGGCTCGCGAAACTGGCGACGAAAGCTGGTGCCGAGGGACACGAGTTCCACGTCCATGCGCCGCTGGCGGAGCTCACCAAAGCTGAGATCATCCGCCGCGGCGTCTCGCTCGGCCTCGACTACGGTCTCACGCTCAGTTGCTACGACCCTGATCCAGACGGACGACCGTGCGAGCACTGCGATGCGTGCCTCCTGCGCGCGAAAGGCTTCGCCGAGGCGGGCGTCACCGACCCGCTCCTGGGGGTGACAGGGTGACATGTCACCCTGAGACCTGCCCATGACAGAACGCCTTTACTACACTGACCCCGACTGTCTCGAGTTCGAGGCCGCCATTGCCGACGTCGAGGAGGTGGGCGGTCGCACGATCGTGCGTCTCGATCGCACGGCCTTCTATCCGACGTCGGGTGGCCAGCCATTCGACACGGGTCGCCTGGACGAGGCGCGTGTCGTCGACGTGATCGACGAGGATGGAACCATTGCGCATGTCGTTCAACCGCCTGCAGGAACGCTTCGACAGGGCGAGCGCGTGACGGGGCGCATTGACGCTGAACGACGCCGAGACCACATGCAGCAGCACACTGGCCAGCACATCTTGTCCGCCGCGTTCGTTCGACTGCACGATGTGCCGACCGTGAGCTTTCACCTTGGCGGGATATCCTCAACGATCGATCTCGCGGGTGAGGTCACGCGCGATGCCATCGACGCCGCAGAGACCGTAGCAAACCGCGTGATCTGGGAGAATCGGCCGGTCACCACTCGCTTCGTGTCTGGAGAGGAGGCCACGTCACTCCCCCTGCGCAAGCCATCTCAGCGCACGGGCACGCTGCGGCTCATTGACATCGCGGAGTGGGATCTCTCGGCGTGTGGGGGAACACACGTCGCGCGTACCGCAGAGGTTGGCGTCATCGCGATTCGCGCATGGGAACGCTACAAAGGCGGAACCCGCGTCACATTCGTTTGTGGCCAACGTGCGCTTCGGAGCCACCGCGAGCTCCGCGACATCATCTCTCACGCAGCCCGAGCGCTCTCGGTCGCGCCGGCGGAGATGGCCGACGCCGTCGAGAAGCTCATCGCCGACGCGCGCGCCTCGAGAAAAACCACGCGCATGCTCTCGGAGGAGCTGATCACGTGTCGTGTGGCCGTGTTGGCGTCGCGCGCCGAGCACGTGGCCGGTGTCGACCTCGTCGTTGCCGCGCTCGAGGATGCCGACGCAGTTGCCCTTCGACATGCCGCGACGTCGCTCGTCGATGCGTGCGGTCGGGTCGTGGTCCTGCTGACGACAAGTCAGCCGGCGTCGCTTGTGGTCGCCCGAAGCGCCGATGTGACCGCTGTAGACGCCTCCGCATTGGTGCGCTACCTCGCGGGGCATTTTGGCGGCAACGGAGGTGGCAAGCCGGAGCTCGCGCAAGGTGGTGGCTTCAACGCCGACCGCGATTCGGTCGCACGGGAAGTTGCGACCTTCCTGTTCACTTGACCGCGTCGAGGGCCTTGACGATGCCGTCGATGCTGTCGGCTGGAAGCTTGGCGGCGCCGGGCTCGCCGGACCGAATGGCGTACGCGTCCTCCCCCGAGCGGTACAGGGTCACACTCTCACTCGGGTTACCCTCCGAGAGCGCCGTGATGGCGAGCACCTGCGTGCTGCCGGCCGGAAGCGTATCGGCATACGTGTCGGCCCGCACGTCGGCGATCCGCGACG
>WHTZ01000086.1 GCA_009377495.1 Luteitalea sp. | reverse complement strand
ACGGGACGGTGCTCGATGTCGGCCGGAAGCGGCGGACGATTCCGCCGGCGATTCGCCGGGCGCTGGCCGCCCGCGATCGCCGCTGTCGCTTTCCGGGCTGCACGGCACGGCATTGTGATGCGCACCACGTTCACCACTGGGTCGATGGTGGGCCCACGCGGCTCGAGAATCTCGTGTTGCTCTGCAAACGCCATCATAGGGCCGTCCACGAAGAGGGCTTCACCATCACGCGAGGCGCCGATGGGGTGGTCGGCGTCTGGCGACCAGACGGCCGGCCGCTACCGGCCTCGCCGCCCGCGCCCCACTGGAACGTTGGGCCCGGCGACGTCCGTGCCCCGCTCGCGCCCAGCGCGGCGCGGCTGGCGGCCGCGGGCATCTGGATCGGCCCGCACACGGCGACGCCGGACTGGCATGGCGAGCGGCTCGACGTGGGCTGGGCGCTTGACGTGCTGCGGGATCGCCCGGTGGGCGCCGCCCCAGGCGGGGACGTCTCCGCGGAAGCGTACGTCGGGATGTAGCCGCGCGGCCCGACGCACCCCATCATCGCGACTTGGGTTGACATTCGACCCAAGATTCTGCATTCTTGGGTCGGATGGCCACCCGAGGTCCGCGACAACTGGGTTCCGGATGGGGTGGCAATCGCTAGGGGCTAAGTTGTGTTCCGCAAACAGAATCGCAGCGACCACGATTTCAGCGAGGAAATCCAGGCCCATCTCCAAATCGAGGCGGACCGGCTGGTGCAGGAAGGTATGGAACGCCAGGAGGCAATGGCCGCCGCGCGCCGTGCCTTCGGAAACGAGACGAGAAGCCGCGAACGCTTCTACGAGTCGAGCCGCTGGATGTGGCTCGATCATCTGACAAGAGATCTCCAGTACGCGCTGCGCCAGGTCAGACGCTCGCCGGTCTCCGCGGCGACGATCATTTTGTCACTCGCCTTGGGCATTGGTGCCAATACGGCAATTTTCTCCTTGGCCGACCAGGCTCTCCTGCGCGTGCTCCCGGTCGAGAAGCCTGAAGAGCTCGTCCTGCTCGAGTGGGACGGGAGCTTTGTGGGTGACTGGAATGGCAACGGCAATATGCTGTCGCATCCGCTGTTTCGAGAGTTGCGCGACGAGAACGATGTTTTCACGGACATGTTCGCGCGCCACCCGGAGGACGTTCATCTGTCGACCGGCGAGCAGTCGGCGCCGGTGCGGGCCGACATCGTTTCTGGTTCCTACTTCTCAACGCTCGGCGTGCAACCGGCCCTCGGCCGCCTGCTCAGCGACGCGGACGATCTCCAGCCCGGCGCGCACTCGGTGGTCGTCCTCTCGTACGACTTCTGGCAGACGCGGTTCGGCGCCGATCCGGAAATCGTAGGAACACGGGTCTTCGTGAACGACTTCCCGATGACCGTCGTCGGTGTCGCGCAGCAAGGTTTTGACGGCGTGGACTGGAGCGACGTTCCGGCGCTTTGGATCCCGACGATGATGCAGCGCCAAGCCACGGCTGGCTGGGAGGCGCTCTCCAATCGGCGAGTGGCGTGGTTGCACGTCTTTGGTCGCCTGAAGCCAGGGATCAGCCGCGAGCAGGCGGAGGCGCGCCTGGGGCCCTGGTTCAAGGCGTACTTGCGCGCGGACACGAAGCGCGAGGGCTGGCCCACGCTCACGGACCAGCAGATGAAGGAGTACCTCGCGTCGAATCTCGACGTCCGTCCCGCCGCACATGGACGTGCGAAGCTGCGCGGCCAGCTCGAGCAGCCGATGCTGATTCTGTTAGCGGCGACAGGGTTGGTCCTTCTGCTGGCCTGCCTCAACGTGGCCAACCTGTCGCTTGCGAGAACGCTGGCCCGCCGCCGCGCAACCGCCTTGCGCGCGGCCCTGGGCGCCTCGCGCTGGCGTATCGTCACGGAGCATCTGATCGAGAGCGCCGTGCTGGCCGCGGCGGGCGGTGTTCTCGGTGCGCTCCTCGCTCCTTTCATCAGCGGTGCCGTGCTCTCCTTTCTGCCGGAGCAGGGCGCCGCGCTGAGTGCGGCGCTTGACGTGCGCGTGTTGCTGTTTGCGTTAGCCGTCACCGTTCTCACGACGCTCCTCTTCGGTGTGGCGCCGGCGCTCTACGCCGCCTCCGTACGGCCGGTGAACGCCCTCAAGGAACAATCGTCTGCTGTCACGGGAGGTCTCGGCGTCCGCAAGACGCTCATCGTCGGACAGTTCGCCCTGGCGTTGATTCTGCTGATCGGTGCAGGTCTCTTCGCCCGAACGCTGGGCACACTCCGCGCGCAGGGAGCCGGATTCCCGACAACCAACTTGCTGATGTTTCGGGTAGCGCCAAAGCATGACGGATATGACGGTGCGGAAACGAGGCCGCTGCTTCGGCGACTGCTGGCGGAGATCGAGGCGCTGCCTGATGTCGGACGGGTAGGAGCCGCGGTCCTGAACATCGTGACACGAGGAGCGTGGAGTGAGGTTGTGACCGTTGAATCCAAGGAACGGATCGTTACCGACGACGTCCCGATGAACGGGGTCAGCGCGGATTTCTTTGATGCACTAGGCGTACCTGTCACCAGAGGGCGCCCGTTCAATGATGAGCATGATGCGCTAGATGACTCCGACACCGACTATGCGATGCGCTCGGCGATCGTCAATGAAGAATTCGTCAGACGGTACATCCCGGATGGTAATCCGATTGGCGCGCGATTGGGTATCGGCGATCGTCCCGACACGGTCACCGATATCGAAATCGTGGGCGTAGTCGGCACCTACCGCAATCGCAGTCTGCGCGAACCGGAAGGAGAGGTCTTCGTTCCAATGTGGGAGCGTCCAGCCGGTGGCGGTACGTTCTACGTACGATCACGGAGCTCTTCTGCCGCGGCGGCGCGGGCGATCCGTGCTGCGGTGAACCGCATCGATCCGACACTGACGATTCTCTCTCTGCGGACCATTGATGACCAACTCGATCGCATGCTGGTCAACGAGCGACTCCTGGCGACGCTCGCTGGGGCGTTTGCACTGGTCGCGACGTTTCTCGCGATGATTGGACTCTACGGCGTTCTGTCCTTCGCAGCCGCGCGCCGAACGAAGGAGATTGGTATACGGCTCGCGCTCGGAGCGCCGCGGTGGTCAGCTGGCGGGATGATCGTCCGCGAAGCGGCCATGCTCGCGGTCCTCGGCCTTGCGATCGCCATTCCCGCGTCGTGGGCGTTAGGTCGCCTCATCGAGAATCAATTGTTCGGCGTCCGCCCCATGGATGCGACGACGATGGCTGGCGCCGCAGCGGTCCTGGCGCTCGTCTGCCTTGGCGCCAGCATCGTTCCCGCCCGAAAAGCGGTATCCGTGAGCCCGCTCGAAACCCTGCGAAGCGAATGACCGCTGCGGGGAAACAGCGTGGAGGCTGAGGGCATGGTCATGTTCCGAAAGCCGCATCGTAAGGACGAGGATTTCGGCGAGGAGATCCAGGCGCATCTCGAAATCGAGGTGGACCGGCTGGTCGAGGAAGGCATGGAACGGAAGGAGGCAATGGCCGCCGCGCGCCGCGCTTTCGGAAACGAGACGAGAAGCCGCGAACGCTTCTACGAGTCGAGCCGCTGGATGTGGCTGGATCATCTGACAAGAGATATTCAATACGCGTTGCGCCAGATCAGACGCTCGCCGGTCTCCGCGGCGACGATCATCCTGTCACTCGCCCTCGGCATTGGAGCCAATACCGCGCTCTTCTCCTTGGCGGACCAAACGCTCTTGCGAGCGCTCCCGGTCGAGAAGCCTGAAGAGCTCGTCCTGCTCAATTGGAACGGCAGGTGGGTAGGGAGCGGTCAGGGCACGACCAACCTGCTGCCACACCCGCTCTTTCGAGACTTGCGCGAGGAGAACAGTGTCTTCACGGAGGTGTTCGCGTCCCACCCGACGGCCGTGCACCTGTCTCGTGGCGGCAAGTCAGAGCCTGTGACCGCTGAGATCGTCTCTGGCTCCTACTTCCCGACCCTCGGCGTGCGGGCCGCGCTCGGCAGGCTCCTCGGTGACGCGGACGACCTCCAGCCCGGCGCGCATTCGGTAGTGGTGCTCTCCTACGACTACTGGCAGACGCGGTGGGGGGCCGATCCGCAGATCGTCGGGAAACGCCTCCTGGTGAACAACTTCCCGATGACCGTCGTGGGCGTGGCGCAGCAGGGTTTTCGGGGCGTGGATTGGAGCGAGGTGCCAGCGTTTTGGCTTCCGACCATGATGCAGCGCCAGGCCTGGGCCGAGGAGGAGGAGCTCTCCGATCGCCGAATGCGTTGGCTGCACGTGTTTGGCCGTTTGAAGCCAGGCATCGGTCTCGAGCACGCGGCAGCGCAACTGCAGCCCTGGTTCACGCGGTACTTGCAGGCGGACACGAAGCGCGAAGGCTGGCCTCCGCTGACGGACCAACAGATGAAGGAGTACCTCGCGTCCACGCTCGACGTCATTCCCGCAGCATCCGGACGGGCGAACATGCGCGACGAGATTCAGCAGCCGATGCTGATCTTGCTGGCAGCGACCGGGCTTATCCTGTTGTTGGCCTGCCTGAATGTCGCCAACCTGTCATTGGCGAGAGCGCTAGCCCGCCGCCGGGCAACCGCCCTGCGCGCGGCGCTCGGCGCGTCCCGTCGGCGCCTCGTCACGGAGCAGCTCGTCGAGAGCGCCGTGCTGGCCGCTGCCGGATCCATCCTCGGCGCGTCGCTCGCGCCCTCGGTGAGCCGCGCGATTCTGTCTCTCTTTCCCGACCAGAACATCGCGTTGAGCGCAGAGTTGGACTTTCGCGTCCTGCTGTTTGCGTTGGCCATCACGGTCCTGACGACCATGCTGTTCGGTGTGGCGCCGGCGCTCTACGCGGCGTCCGTGCGGCCGGTGCAGGCGCTCAAAGAGCAGTCGTCCGCGGTCACGGGCGGTCTCGGTGCGCGCAAGGCGCTCGTCGCCGGGCAGTTCGCACTCGCGCTGATCCTTTTGATTGGCGCAGGCCTCTTTGCCCGAACGCTTGGCACCCTGCAGGCCCGAGGGCCAGGCTTCCCCACAACCAACCTGCTGATGTTCAGCGTGAGGCCCCTACAAGACGGCTACGACGAGCTGCAGATGAAACCGCTCGTTCGACGATTGCTGGCGGAGATCGACGCGCTGCCTGATGTCGAGCGGGTTGGCGCCGCCCGCGAAGCGATCGTGAGGGGAGGAGCGTGGCAGGGCCGTGTCACTGTCGAGTCCAAGCAGCGGACCGTCACGGAGGCCATTCCAAAGAACGCCGTCAGTGCGGATTTCTTCGACGCGTTGGGCGTGCCCGCCACCAGGGGACGCACGTTCAATGCGCACGATGCGCAAGATGACACCGAGACGGAATGGGCGCTGCGGTCGGCGATCGTCAACGAAGAGTTCGTGAGACGGTACATCCCGGAGGGGAATCCGATCGGCGTGCGATTGGGCCTCGGCGGCGGGCCGAACACGGTAGCGGACATCGAGATCGTCGGCGTGGTCGATACCTACCACAATCGCAGCATGCGCGAACCGGAGGGCGAGGTCTTCGTTTCGATGTGGGAGCGCAACGTAGACAAGGCAACATTCTACGTGCGAGCGCGGAGCTCCTCTGAGGCGGCGGCGCGGGCGATCCGTGCCGTCGTGAACCGTATTGATCCGACGCTGACGGTTCTCACGCTGCGTAGCCTCGACGACCAGCTCGATCGCATGTTGGTGAACGAGCGACTCCTGGCCACGCTCGCCGGAGCCTTCGCTATCGTCGCGACGTTGCTCGCGACGATCGGCCTCTACGGTGTGCTCTCCTTCTCAGCCGCCCGCCGCACGAAGGAGATTGGCATTCGGCTCGCGCTTGGGGCGCCGCGCTGGTCGGCCGGTGGCATGATCGTCCGCGAAGCGGCCGTGCTGGCGATCCTCGGCCTGGCGATCGCCATTCCCGCGTCGTGGGCGTTGGGTCGCCTCATCGAGAATCAATTGTTCGGCGTCCGCCCCATGGATGCGACGACGATGGCTGGCGCCGCAGCGGTCCTGGCGCTCGTCTGCCTTAGCGCCAGCCTCGTTCCCGCCCGCAAAGCGGGGTCGGTGAGCCCGCTCGAAGCCCTGCGAAGCGAATGACCGCTGCGGTCAGGTCCTGGGTGGTCACACCATGTAGAGCAGATCAGACGCGTGGGTCGGATAGGCGAAGAGCATGTCCTTGATGTCAGACGAGGTCAAGCCGGCGCGCATGGCCATCGCAAAGAGGTTGATGACCTCCTCGGCGTGCATGCCAAGCAGGTGCGCGCCGATGAGGCGCCCGCTTCCCATTTCGACCAGCACCTTGAACGCCGCGTGCGTCTCCCCCGCTCGGCGTGACGAGTACCACCCGCTCGTCTGCTGATGATTCGTCACGAACTCCAGACCGCGTTCCCGCGCCTCCGCTTCGCCGAGACCCGCGGCTGCCAAGGGCGGCACGGTGAACACGACGCTCGGCACCACCGAGTGGTCGGCGGTTCGACGATTCCCTTCGAGCAAATTGTCCGCCACGATCCGGCCGTGATACCCGGCGACAGGCGTCAGCGGCGGACCGCTCGAGGCAGCATCGCCGGCTGCGTACACCTTCGCATTCGACACACTCTGCAGATACTCATTGACCGTCACACCGCGGCGGTCACGGTCGACGTCTGCCGCGACGAGGTCCAAGTCGTCGATCTCCGGCACGCGGCCAGCGCCGTGGACCACGAGGTCGGCCTCGAACCGACCGTCGCGGGCCGCGTGACGTGTCTGCACGATGAAACCCGTCGCCGCGCGCTCGACGGTCGCGATCTCGGCCTCGAGACGAACGTCGATTCCCAGCGCGCGTGTCCGCTCCACCAGCACGTCCACCAGATCGGGGTCGAAGTGGAGGAGCGGCCGGCGGCCTCGGTGGAGAATCGTTACATGGGCGCCCGCACGAGCCGCTATATGCGCGAGCTCGAATGAAATGTATCCGCCACCGACGAACAGAATGCGCGATGGCAGCGCGTCCAATTCCAGAAACTGCTCGCTCGTCGTCAGCAGCTCCGCACCCGGGATGCCCAGGTGGACCGGCATCGCACCGGTCGCGATGACCACGTAGCGGGCGTCCAACCTCGTGTCGCCGATCTGGACCGCCGTAGATCCCACGAACCGGGCGCGCCCGTGGAAGGTGTCGATGCCGGCTTCTTTGAACCCTTCCTCCCGCTGCTTGGGCACGGGGTCCGTGAAGCTGCGCTTGAATCGCATGAGCTCCGGCCAGTCGACCCGTAGGGCGTCCGCTCGGATGCCCTTTCCCTTCAGGCGGTCGACCCAGTCAATCGCCTCGGCATTGCCGACCAGAACCTTCTTCGGGTCACAACCTCGCAGTACGCACGTGCCACCGAACGCGCGGGAATCGACGATGGCCACGGTCCATCCGGCGCTTCGGCAGCGCATCGCAATCGTCGAGGCGGCAGCGCCGGTTCCGAGCACGACCAGGTCGACGTTCTTGGAATTCGTCACAAGGCACTCCAGGTAGGATTATCAATGGCGAGCACGATGGGCCTTGATTCTACATCTCGCGGCTGGCGTGTCCCGATTTGACTTGATCATCACTAAAGTATTTGTTTTAATGATGGTCAAATGAAATCGGCTAGCCGACAGAGCTACACGATGGTCGCGCGGGCCGAAGGGATGGCCGCGACACGCGAGCGCATCGTTCGAGCAGGATTGAAGCTCGGGCTCGAGCAGGCATATGAAGACATCACGCTGGCCGCAATTGCCCAGGGCGCCGGCGTCTCGCACCAGACCGTGCTCAACCACTTCGAGTCGAAGGAAGGGGTCGCAGCGGCCGCCGCCGAGGCGCTGGCGCGAGAGACGGGTGCGGCGCGCGACAAGGCGACGCCAGGCGACATCACGGGCGCGGTCGTGGTCCTCGTCGGCGAGTACGAGCGTATCGGCGACGCCAACGCCCGCTGGGCGATGGCCGCCGAGCGGCTCGGCTCGCTCGCGCCGTTGCTCGAGGAGGCACGCGCCGGTCATCAGGCGTGGCTCGAACGGATCTTCTCCGACTCGCTGCCGAAGACGCCTGCGGCGCGGCGCCGTGCCATACACGCCCTTCACGCGGCAACGGACGTGTACACCTGGAAACTACTGCGTCGTGATCTGCGGCTGCCCCGTGCAGAGGCGGAGCGGATCATGATCGATCTGGTCAACGGGATCCTCGGTGGCGGTTCTCCACGCCAGCATCATCGACGAGCTCCGGGAAGGCGTCGATGAGGACCCGCAGCTATCTGTTCGCTCTCGTTGACGGGGGCGGCAACGTCCCGCCGGAGCTGAGTGCCGCGCGTCGCCTCGTCGAGCGCGGCCACGGCGTCACTGTGCTCGCAGAGGACTCGGTGGCGCCTGAGGTGCGCGCCACGGCCGCCACGCTCCGGCCGTGGGCTCGCGCGCCAAATCGGCCCGATCGACGGCCGGAGAACGACCCGTGCCGCGACTGGGAGTGCAAGTATCCGTGGCAGCTCGTCGACCGGCTGGTCGAGACCCTGTTCGTCGGTCCGGCGGCCGGCTACGCGGACGACGTCAACGAAGCCATCGCGGACGTCCGCCCGGCCCTGGCGATCTGTTCAATGTTCTGTTTGGGCGGCATGGTCGCGGCCGAGGCGGCCGGCATCCCGTTCGATGTGCTGCTGCCGAACATCTATCCGTTGCCCGCGACCGGCATGCCCCCGTTCGGCATCGGACTCCGGCCGGCCCACGGTGCCCTCGGACACTTGCGTGACCGCGCCCTCAATGGCTTCATCGAGCGTCTGTGGGACGCCAAGGGTTTGGCCGGTCTCAACACGCTGCGGCACCGACACGGGCTGCCGCCGCTTGCGCACTTCCTCGATCAGGCCCGACGCGCGCGCCGCCAACTCATCCTGACGTCGCCCGACTTCGACTTCCCGGCGGCGCTACCAACCGGCGCGCGGTATGTCGGACCCGTGCTAGACGACCCGCCGTGGGCGGGTGCGAGACCGTGGACGCCACCTGCCGGCGGCGACCCGTTGGTGCTCGTGGCGATGTCGTCGACGTTCCAGGACCAAATCGGCTGCCTGCAACGCGTGGTCGACGCTCTGGGCACGCTGCCGGTCCGAGGAGTCGTCACGGCAGGCCCCGCCCTCGACGCGGCGGCGCTGCAGCCGCGAGCAAATGTGACGGTCGTGCCCAGCGCGCCGCACCGTCTCGTGCTCCAGCATGCGGCACTGGTGGTGACGCACGGCGGGCACGGCACCGTCATCAAGGCGCTCGCTGCCGGTGTGCCGATGGTGCTGCTGCCCCACGGCCGCGACCAAGCCGACACGGCGGCCCGGGTGACCGCACGGGGAGCGGGAGTCACGTTGAAGCGCACAGCCGGATCCAGAGCGATCGCCTACGAGGTACGCCGAACGCTCCAGAACGGCTCGTACCGAACGGCTGCGCGACAACTCGGCGAAGCCATCCGTCGGGATGCGGCGAGCGACGTGTTGGTTCGCGAGCTGGAAGACATTCCCGACGAAGGCGAGCGACCGACCGAAGCCGGCCTGGCCCGACCGACCGCGAGCTGAGTGATATGCGGGTGAGCGCCCGCCCGGCGATTGACATGACACCGATTCGGGAAGGAGTCGAGTGTGTCTCCGCAAGCCCTGTTTGGAATCACCGTGGTCTTCGGGTTCGTCGTCTGGGGAATGGTCGCACGGCAATACATCTGGCCAGCCCTGCGCAGGCAACCACGTGCGGACGCCTTGCGGCCCTTACTCTTCCTGCACAGCTTCCGGTTCGTCGGCCTCGCGTTCTTGGTGCCGGGTGTGGTTTCACCAGACCTGCCGATAGCTTTTGCGTGGCCGGCTGCGTACGGTGACCTCGCAACGGCGACCCTGGCCTTGCTTGCGTTGGCGACGCTGCGGAGCCGACTCGGCATCATCCTGGTCTGGGCCTTCAACAGTCTCGGCACCGTAGATCTGCTCTATGCGTTCTACGAAGGCAATCGCACAGGCCTCGGGCTCGAGCCGGGCTTGCAGGGGGCGGCCTACTTCATTCCGACCGTCCTGGTGCCGCTGCTTCTCATTACACACGCTCTTGTATTCCGGCTCCTGTTGCGGGGGAACATGCCGCTATCGCCATCGGCGACGGGATGAGGAGAATGGTTTGGTCGTCGACTCTCTAGCCTGCCCTGGCCGGCTTCAGAAATTCGAGCAAGGCCGCCGTGAACACCGTCGGATTCTCCTCGGCGATCCAGTGCGCCGCTCCGGGCACGCGCAGCCCGGTGACATCCTGGGCGACCTCCCGCATCATCTCCTCGACGAGGGGGCCTGAGGTGCTGGTGGCGCCGCCGACGGCCAGGACCGGCACGGTCAGCCTCCCGTTCTGCTTCAGGGCGGTGCGGTTGTCCTCTGCGTCTCGATCGAACGCGCGATACAGTTCGAAGCCGGCGCGCATCGCCCCCGGCGCGGCATAGGCAGACGCGTAGATGTCGAGATCGCCGTCGCTGATCGCCGAAGGATCGAAGATGCGCGCGTCGAAGAAGGCCTGCAGGTACTGCCGCTCTCGCCCGGCGACCAGCATCTCTGCCACGTCGCGCGCCCCGTGGAAGGCAAAATGCCAAACACGCGGATCCGCGCGCAGTCGATCGAAGACGGCGGTGCCCGGCAACGGCGCATCCATCACCACCAGGTGAGACACTTCGTCTCGATGCGCCTGCGCGTAGGCATAGGCGACCATCAACCCGATATCGTGGCCGACCAGCACAATCGGTCCCTGGATCCGGAGATGCTGACCGAGCAGCCGGTGAATGTCTTCAGCCATCGTGCGCTTGTCGTATCCGCCGAGCGGGCGCCACGAGTGCCCGGCGCCTCGATAGTCGGGGGCGACCACGCGAAAGCCGGCTTCTAGAAGCGTGGGGATGACGCGGTGCCATTCCCACCATGTCTGCGGGAATCCATGCAGCAGCACGACGGTGCGCTCTCCTCCGCCCGCAGTGACGTAGTGGAGACGCAGGCCCGGTGCCGTGTCGGCCATACCATGCGTGTAGGTCATCGAGTCCTGATCATGCGACATGATGCTGGGGGCGGCAAGCAGCAGATTCCCCTTGACAATCTCTGGCAGTGCCCGCACACTTCCCATAGATCGTCATAGGGACAGACCAGCATGGCCAAGTCAGCTTCTCCCTCACTCCTCCAGGGCACGTTGGACCTCCTCGTTCTGCACGCGCTGGGACGTGGCCCCATGCATGGCTACGCCATCGCCCAAACCATTCACCTGCTGTCCGACGAAGTGCTGAAGGTCGAGGAGGGCTCGTTGTACCCGGCGCTGTATCGCCTCGAGCTCGATGGCGCGATCTCGGCACGTTGGGGATTATCGGAGAACAACCGTAAGGCGAAATACTACGAAATCACGAGGCGCGGCCGGAAGCTGTTGGCCGAACACCAGGCCACCTGGACCCGCTTGTCCGTTGCCGTCCAGCGGGTGCTCGCGAGGTAGACGAACATGGGCCGCCTCCTACTCAAGCTGTTCCGGCGCCGCACGCTGCACGAGGATCTCGAGGCGGAGCTCGCGTTCCATCGCGAGATGGCCGCCACCGGAAACAACCCGATTCCGCTCGGCAACACCGCCAACATCACGGAGCAAGGGCTCGACCTGTGGCGCTTCACGTCGATCGAGAACCTCTGGCGCGACCTGGTCTACGCGGCACGCGGGCTCCGCCGCAGTCCGGCGTTCGTCTCGAGCGCTCTGCTTTCGCTCGGCCTCGGCATTGGCGTGAACGCAGCGGTGTTCTCACTCGCGGTGACGTTTCTGTTCAGCGAGCCCTCCGTCTCGGATTCCAGATCGGTAGTGTATGTGCAGGTCGGCCACAACACGTGGGCGCAACCCCACGTGCTCGACTTCGTCCGTGAGAGCGGAGTGTTTCAGGACGTGACGGGAGAAAACGCAGAAGCCGGCATCAACTGGAACGATGGGTCCGAAACCAGGCATCTCTTCAGTGTCGTTACCACGAAGAACTACTTCACCACTCTTGGCACGCCCGTGGCCCACGGACGAGGCTGGACGCCGGACGATCCGGACGAGGTTGTCGTTCTCCACCACAACTTCTGGCAGAAACACTTCAGTGGCGATCCGTCGGTCGTCGGCCGCACCATCAACCTCGACGGTCGCGCTTACACGGTGCTCGGCATCCTGCCCGAAGGGCATCGAACGCTGCTCGGTTTTGGCCTCTCCCCTGATGTGTACCTGCCCAGCTACCTGAACGATTTCATGCTCGGCATGTACGCGCGTCTCAGACCCGGCGTGTCCCTCGGTGAGGCCCAGGCTCGATTGGCTGCCGTCGGTGACCGGCTCGACGCCAGCTTTCCCGAGCAGTGGAAGTATCGCGATGAATTGAGAGTTAGCCCAATTACTGGCATTGCTAGGCTCGAAGCGGAACCGGCCGTGATGCCCATCGGGATCTTCTTCGCGATGCTCTTGGTCGTCGTCGGCCTCGTGCTGCTGATCGCCTGCGTGAACGTTGCTGGTCTCTTGCTCGCCCGTGCCTCGGCACGCCGTCAGGAAATCGCGATTCGCCTCTCGCTCGGCGCAAGCCGGCGCCGCCTCCTTCAGCAGATGTTGGTGGAGAGCGCGCTGCTCTCTCTGCTTGGAGCAGGGCTCGGTTTCCTGTTCGCTTATGCCGTCGCGACACTGGCGGCTCGCATCCAGCTCCCGTTGCCCATTCCCATCCGGCTGCACATGGATCTGGATTGGCGCGTGGTCCTCTATTCGGCGCTTCTCGCCATTGCCGCAACCCTGGCGTGTGGACTTCTGCCGGCGTGGCAATCCGTGAAAGAGTCGATCAGCTCCCATTTGCCAACGCGAACGGCGAATGCGGCTGCGCCGCGTGCTCGTCGCCGCGCAAATGGCCGTTGCGGTCATCGTGCTCGCGACCGGTTTTGTGTTCCTGACGAATCTGTTCCATTCGGCGGCAATCGATCCCGGCTTCGACGTACGCAACACGCTTCAGGCGCACGTGGGTCTGCCACCCGGACCTTACAAAGATCCCGAGCGCCATGCCAGGTACGTCAATCAGGCACTGCGTGCGCTCGAAGTGCTTCCAGGCATCGAAGCCGCCGCCGCCGCTCGCAACATTCCGTTCAACGGCGGCATACGACACCACCTCGACCTCACGTTTCCAGATACTGGCGAGAAGACACCTGCCAGTTACCACTGGAACGCTGTCACGGCCGCGTTCTTCCACGCGATGGACGTTCCCGTCCTCGCTGGCCGTCCGTTCTCGAGCAATGACCGTGGCGCGGCCAAGGTGGTCATCGTCAACCGCACGTTCGTCGAGCGCTATTTGGGCGACCGCAACGCGGTCGGCACGGTCTTTCTTCAGGGGCCAGAGAAGGCACCCCATGAGATCGTTGGTGTCGTCGGCGGCACCAAGACGCTCACGATTGGCGAAGATGACCAGCCGCAGCTCTACCAGCCACTCGCTCAAAGCGACTACAACAGGCCGAAGATTCGGTTCGTGATGCGCTCAGCGACGCCGCCGCCCGCTCAGATCGATTCCATCCGCAGGGTCCTGCGAAGCATCGAGCCGGCGGCCAGCCTCGAGGTCACGCCCTTGTACAACAGTATCGGCCTGGCATTCCTTCCGAGTCAGATCGGCGCCGCCCTTCTCGGCAGCATCGGCATCTTGGGACTGTTACTGGCGGCGATTGGGCTCTACGGGGTGATGGCGTATTCAGTGGCTCGACGCACGCGAGAGATCGCCGTGCGCATCGCGGTGGGCGCCGGCAACGCTGAGATCTCGCGCATGGTCGGTCTCGAGGCAGCAAAGCTGATGGTGTCTGGGTCGGCAATTGGACTGATGATCGCGTTGTTCGTCACCAGGCCCCTCGCCATGTTCCTCGTTCCAGGCCTGAGTCCTACTGACCCGGTGACGTTCGCATTCGTACTCACGACGCTCGCCGCTACAGGGCTCTTGGCTACGCTTGGACCCGTGCGCCGCGCGCTGACGATCGATCCGATGGCGTCTTTGCGATCGGAGTGAGCCGTCACCCTTCGTTGACGATCTTGACGACTTCGCCGGATCGTGGTGGGTCGTTGGCGCTGCTCGCGTTCATCAGGGCGAGCGTCGATTGGCTCACGACACCGCGGCCCGCACCCTTGGCAATCGATTCCCACGTGTCGCCGGACCGAACAGTATAGAGACGCAAGACGTTCGGACGGATACGCTCCGCCTCGGCTGCGCTCAGCGGCTCGAACGACCGCGCGCTTTGTCGAAACGTCTCCGACGCGTCATTAAAGGTCTTCGCC
Source organism: Luteitalea sp. (assembly GCA_009377495.1). Lineage (GTDB taxonomy): Bacteria > Acidobacteriota > Vicinamibacteria > Vicinamibacterales > Vicinamibacteraceae > WHTT01. The sequence goes on along the minus strand of WHTZ01000086.1, from coordinate 12,780 downwards.
GGCGCGATGCCGAGCACACGAAACACGCGGCTTGCGTGCTGGATGTACGTAGCCATCACACCGACATCCCCGACGTTCTGGATCCGACCCTGAAACGTGCCCTGTGCCGCAGTCAAACCGTTGATGGTCGTGGCGCCGCCAGCGAGCGCCTTGAACCCTGCGCCACGCATATCCTGCACCAAGGCCTCTTCGAGGTTGCGCCCACTTGCCTTGTCCGCGACGTCGAGCTGAATGGCCAGGTTGCCGCCCTTTGGTTGTGCCGCGATACGTGTCGGGCTGTTCTGCACGGTCCAGTTCTGTGGGAACGTGACGCGAAACCTCAGACCAGGGTGAAGAAAATCGGTTCCACGCACGACGCCCTCGCGCGGATTGTCGCCATAGATCACGCCGTCGACTCGTTGGAGGAAGCCTTGGCGATCGGTCTGCCAGCTCTTGCCCGCCGCCTCGGCACCGAGCTTCTGAACCGTCTCCTGGATTCGCGCCACGCGATCTTCTGGCTGCGGATGCGTGAGCAGCCAGTTCGGTGTGCCATCCTTCCCTTGCTCCTCCGAGATACGGCCCAGTGTGTTCAGCATGCCGGGTACGCCCTCGGGATCCCAGCCCTCGTGCGCCGCATAGGTCGCGCCGAGCTGATCCGCCTGCAGCTCGTCGTCTCGGCCGTGCTTGAGGAAGAGCAGACCGAGGCTCGCCTCTGCTGCCTGGCCCAAGGGACGTACTTCGGGCACGAAGATGCTCGCGAGCGTCAGACCGGCACCCGCGCTCGTGGCGCGCGTGTACTGCTGCGCCGCGTGACGCGCGGTGACGTGGCCGATCTCGTGACCAAGCACGCCAGCCAGCTCCGCTTCATCATTCAGGTATGCCAGGATGCCGCGAGTAATGTAGATGTAGCCGCCCGGCAACGCGAACGCGTTGACCGCCGGCGAGTCGACGACCGTGAAGTGCCAGGGCAGGTCGGGTCGTTCCGAGACCTTCGCCATACGTAGCCCGATCGACTCGACGTACTTCTGCAAGCTCGCATCGTCGTAGATGCCAAACTCGCGCCGGACGTCCGGGTCCATCGCTTTCCCAATCTCGATCTCCTGCGCCTCGCTCATCAAATTGAACTCTCGCCGACCGGTCACCGGGTTCGTGGCGCATGCCACGAGCAAGGCCAGAATCACCGTAGCAATGAGCGTCGCCGCGCGCGCTGTGACGGGATGCCGCATAGTTCTCGTCGGAGACATGACACGCCCTCCGGAATAACCCCTCGCAACCAGTGTAACCCTTACTCTCTCCGCCAGCGGACACGCCCGCCGAGAATCGTCAGACCCACCCGCGCCGAGCGGATCTCGTCGTCCGGGATGTTCATGATGTCCTTGGACAACACGACAATGTCGGCGAGCTTGCCGGTCGTGATCGAGCCTTTGATGTCCTCTTCGAACGCCGCTTGTGCCGCGTGCAAGGTATACGAGCGCAGCGCCTCCTCGCGGGTCATCCGTTGTTCCGGATAGAAGGCCGTGCCGTCTTCCATCTTGCGCGTCACCGACGCGTAGAAGCTGGCAAGCGGATCGATGTCTTCCACCGGAACGTCCGTCCCGTTGACAATGACGACGCCCGCGTCGAGGAGCGAGCGCCACTGATACGCGCCTGATCGCGCGCGGTCCGGCCCAAGGCGCTTGAGCACCCAGGGACCGTCCGACGTGGCATGGATCCCCTGCATGGCCGCAATCACGTCAAGCCGTGCGAATCGAGGGATGTCGGCCGGATCCAGGTGCTGCGCATGCTCGATGCGCCAGCGCAGGTCCTTCTTGTCGGGACTTGCCTGAAACGCTTCTTCGTAGATGTTCAGTACCTCGCGGTTGGCGCGATCGCCGATGGCATGCGTGTTGAGCTGGTAACCGTGCTCGATGGCGAGCGCAGCGGTGCGCCGAATGTCTGCGGGATTCTCGAGCGTGAGCCCGCTGCTGCTCGGCATATCGAGGTAGGGCTGCAGGAGCCAGGCACCGTGCGGGCCCAATGCGCCGTCGATCTGCCGCTTGATCGCCCTGACGGTGAGCATCTGGTTGCCGTAGCCGATCATCCGATACTGCGGGAGCTTCTCGGCCATGGCGTCGTTGGTCTCGTGCCGAACCATGACGTAAAGCCGAATCGGAAGCTTGCCCTCATCTGCGAGCGTTTTTAGGAAGTCGATCGTCTCGAACGACGACCCGGCATCGTGGAACGACGTCACGCCCTTGGCGAGCGCGTCCGCTCCGGCGAGCTCGACTTGGCGGCCGAGCTCCGCATCGATCACAGACGGATCGCGCGCCGCCTGCGCTTTCGCCATGGCCGCGCGCACGGCACGTTGGGCGGTCTCGCGCAGGAGCCCGGTCGGGTGCCCCTCCTCGTCTCGTACGATCTCGCCACCTGGCGGATCGTTCGTGTCGTCGGTGATGCCCGCCAGCCGCAGCGCCGCGGCGTTGGCGAACGCGGCGTGGCCGCTCGCATGCCCCAGCAGCACCGGGTTGTTGGGACTGGCCCGAGACAGCTCGCCGTGGAGCGGTACACCGTCGACACTCGGCTCCGGCACGCACGTCCAGCGTTCTTGATGCCAGCCGCGGCCCGTGATCCACTCGCCCGGCGCCGCATCTCGCGCGGCCGCTGCGACCATCTCGACGATGTCGTCCCACGTCTGGGCCTTCGTGAGGTCGAGGGTCATCTTCGCCTGGCCGAGACCCATGAAATGTCCGTGCGTCTCGATGAAGCCGGGAATCGCCAGCCGCTGTTGGAGGTCGATGACCTCCGTGTCCGAACCGATGAAGCGCGTGATGTCCTCGTTCGTGCCAACCGCGAGAATCTTGTCACCTGCAATGGCTACGGCCTGCCCTTCCGGCATCGTCGTGTCAACGGTCACAATCCGGCCGTTGCGCAGCACCAGGTCGGCGTCAGTGGCTGACGAACCTGTCGCGCACGCTGCGAGCAGCAACAGGCTCAGCACGAAGGTCAGTCTCAGCGTCAGCAGGGCCCTACCTCCTGGATGTTCTCGTCGCGTGACCGAGTATACTGCGCGCACCTGCAAACCCTGGAGCCTAGCAGTGTCCCGATTCCCAGCTATCCTGTTTGCGCTGTTCACGACCGTGACGCTCGGCGCTTGTTCGCCGGATCGGGAGACCGATACGAGCGACAACGACGGCTCAGAGCGGTTCAGCGTCGTCGAATCCAGCATCCCTGACATGCGTCAGGCGATGGAGGAAGGCCGGGTGACGGCGCGAGCGCTGGTGATCCAATACCTCACGCGCATCGCGCTCTACGAAGACACGCTGAATGCGGCGATCACGGTGAACGCGAAGGCTATCGAGCAAGCCGAGCTCCTCGATCGCGAACGGGAGCAGGGTAAAGTGCGGGGACCGTTGCACGGCATCCCCATCGCGCTCAAAGACATCATCCACACGACCGACATGCCCACGACCGGCGGCGCGATCGCCTTCGAAGGCTTCACACCACCGTACGACGCAACCCTCACGACGCACCTGCGGGAGGCCGGTTGCATCATCATGGCCAAGACCGTCTTGACCGAGCTCGCCAACTGGGTCGCCAGTGGCATGCCCGCCAACTACAGCGCGCTTGGCGGCTACGGCATGAACCCCTACGACCCGCGTCGCGACCCGCGGGAGGACACGGGCGACGGCCGCCCCGCGCTCTCCACCGGCGGGTCGAGCTCGGGTATCGGCACGAGCGCGAACCTCTGGGCCGCAAGCGTGGGCACCGAGACTTCGGGATCAATTCTCAGTCCGGCGAACCAAACAATGCTCGCGGCGATCAAGCCAACGGTCGGCCGCATCAGCCGCTACGGCGTGATTCCTATCACGGCCGATCAAGACACGGCGGGACCGATGGCCAAGACCGTCACCGATGTCGCGATCCTACTCGGGGTCTTGGAGGGCGCGGCACCGGATCCGAACGACCGGGCGACAGATGCGTGTGCGCCCCCACCGAACGGCGACTACACGCCGCACCTGAAGCGCGAGGGTCTCAAAGGCGCGCGGATCGGGATTCCACGGGCATTCTTCTATGACGAGGTGACACCGCCGGGCGCGAATGAGCCTCGGGGCGGCCTCAACCCGGAGCGGGCCGCGATGATGGCCGAAGCCATTGAGGTGCTCGAGCGCGAGGGCGCGATCGTCGTCGATCCAGCCAACATCCCGAGTGTCATGGATTCAGATCCGCAGAACAACGTCTTGAGGTGGGGCACATGCTCGGGTGACGAAGCCAAGGGCAACGACGCCAACTGCTCCGTGGTCTTCAAGTACGGGATGAAGCGCGACTTCAACGCGTGGCTCGCCACGCTCGGTCCGACCGCGCCTGTGAAGACGCTCACCGAGCTGCGAACGTTCAACCTCGCGCACTCCTCGCGGACGGCGATCAAGTACGGGCAGGCGCAGCTCGACATCTCCGATGAAATGCACGTCGAGAACGATCGCGTGCGCTATGAGGCGGATCGCGCCAAGGATCTGGCGCTCACGGCGACCGACGGCATCGACGCAGCCATGAAGGACCACCGGCTCGACGCGCTCCTCTTTCCGGGATCGAGCGGCGCCTCCCTGGCCGCCAAGCCGGGCTATCCCACGGTCATTGTGCCGTTCGGCATGGTGCCGAATGCGCCCACGCCGCCGTTTCCAGACGGCTTCGACGCCAAGCCCGGGCCGCTCGGCGTGAGCTTCACGGCCCTGGCCTGCAGCGAGCCGCGGCTCATCGAGATCGCGTATGCCTTCGAACAAGCCACGAAGCGCCGCGTGCCCCCACCCGCCGCACCGTAAGAGAACCCCTGAGGACCCGAAACTTGACGCATTGTGTCAAGTTTCAGGGTTCTCAAGTGAGCGTCGGGGAGCGCGGCCCTGGCCGCGGTCCGCTAGAACCTCACTTGCGCATCTCCAGCGTTGCCTGACGAACCGAAAAGTGATCGTCGCCGGAGAACACCATCCATACCGTCTTGCCGTCCGCGCTCATCCACTTCGTCGGGAACGAGCAGTTCTCTCCCGGCCCCGTATCCCACTTTCGCGTGAAGAAGACCGTGGTCCAGGGACCCCAGGGCTCCGGCGCGTCGTAGAGGCCAAACCCACCATCGAAACGCGTATCGCCGATCGGAATGATCCCGCATAGAAGGTACCGCTTCAGCGCAGGGTGGTAGGTCACTTGCGAGCGATAGACCAAGCCGGGAAACGAGAAGGCAGCCCCACGTCGCGCGATGTCGCGGGTCCAGACGGGGCCGCCGGCAGCATCGACCCGTTCCAGGAACTCATAGGCGTCCCGTTCCCGGATCCGATCTTTGGGCACGCGTGCTAGCACCAGGCGGTCGGCCGGTTTGTAGGCGCTGTCCCGGTCGGGCGAGTAGATGTACACATACGTGTCTCGCGCGCCTGCGTAGTTCTTGCCGAAATTCAGGAACGCGGGGTGGCCGAGGCTCTCGGTGAACGTCCAATCGCTCCAGGACCAGGTTCGCCCGTCGTCGAGCGACCAGCCCAGTTTGGAGTTCCCAGCGTTGCGCACCCAGAGGTAGAGCGTGCCGTCGACCATCAGGATGCCGCTCGCTTTTTCGCCGGCGTCTCCGTCGCCGATTCGTTCTGCGCTGGCCGCGCGGAGGTTGACGCCTTGGAAATGTTGGGCAGGTCCATGGACCTTCGCTAAACCGAGGCTGAGCTTGGCGTCGAGCCGCGGCTCGAAGCCCCAGCCGTCACCATAAGCCGTGTACAGCGCGTCGTCGTCGGCCCACGTGACGGGCCAGTTATCACTACCGCGCGCGCGTCGAACGATCTGGTCCGCTGGCGCCCAGTGAACACCAGCCACGACGGGGCTCGGCCGGTAGGGCGGCTCGAGGCCGAGGGCGCCGATGACCGGGTTGAACACGAACTGCTCGATTGCTCCCCAGAAGCCCTCCGCGCCTCCTTCTTCGTTGAGCCAGTCGCCGTTACGCACAACCACGAGCTTCAAGCTCGGAACCACGAGCAAGACGCGATGACCAGCACCCGCCCCGGCGAAGGCGTCCGTGGGCACGTTGCGCCAAACGCCGTCCTCGTTTGTCCACCAGCCCAAGCCCGACGCGGGATTGGGATTCCCTGGCGTGCGCGCGGGCTTGGGCATCCCCGCGTCGGCTACGGCCCGGTCGAGGATGGTCGAGTCGACCAAGGGGCGGTCGTTCCAGCGGCCACGCTGGAGCATCCACTGACCAATGCGGGCGACCGCCCGTGCCGTGAAACTGCCCCCGCCCCACGTAGCGTAGAGTCGCAGACCGTCGACGTCATACGGGCGGTCGTACCCGATTGACCATTCCTCATCGCGGAGACCGATCGGCTCGAAGACGCGATGCTTCAACAGGGCGCGAATGTTGCGGTGAGGTGTTCCCTTCAGGCTCGCCGTCACGGCATAAGCCAGGGCGGCAAAGCCAGGGTTGCTGTACGCATACTTGGTGCCTGGCTCGAAGCGCACCGGCGCCTGATGGATGGCAATGCTGAATGGATCCGGATCGCGTCTCCAAAAGGCGCCCTTCCAGCCGGGGAGCTTTTCGTGGGGCAGCCCGTCCTGCTCTGCGTCCTCGATGCCCGACGTATGGGTGACGAGATGCCGAATCGTGATCTTCGATCGCACGGGATCGTTTCGCCAGGCGCGAATGTACTTCCAGGCTGGGTCGTCGACGTCGAGAAGACCATCCTCGACGGCGACCATGAGCGAGATGCCCCCCACGAGGGCTTTGGCGAGCGAGGCCGTCCCGAGCCGCTGATTCGGTTCCTGATTGGGGGCATACCACTCATAGGCGATCTCGCCGTTCCACATCACGATGAAGGTTCTCGTGCCTCGCGCTGCGAGCTCGTCACGCGCGCGGTCAAGCTTGGCGCGGTCCAGGCCCTGCGCGGTCCACGCGACGAAGGACACGGCCAACAGTCCACAGAGCATCAGACCTTCTTCCTTGGCTTCAAGCGCCGCAAGAGATCCAGAACCGTTCGCTCGCCGTGAAGCGGAACGACGAGACGGATGCGTGTCCCGCGGCCCGGAGCGGTGTCGACGGTCATTGTGGCGTTCAATGCTTCCGCGCGCGACCGGATGCTTGCGAGGCCATGTCCCCTTGTGACGTGCCCGGCGTCGAATCCCCTGCCGTCATCGTCGATCCGCAGGGTCACCGCGGCGGGCAGCAAGGTTATCTCAATCCGAACCGCTGACGCTCGCGCATGGCGCACGATATTCGTCAAGCTCTCCTTGAAGATCAGGAGCAGGTGCCGGCGGCGATCGGGCGCGAGGTTCGTACCGCTCACCTCGGCGTCTGAGGGCGCCCGGAACGTCACCTCGAGCCCTTCCGCTTCGAGCAGATTGAAGGTGGCCTCACGCATGCGCCGAATGAGATCCATCAGGTAGTCGTGATGCGGATCGACGGCCCAGACGATGTCGCTCATGGCATCGCGCATGCTGCGTGCGAGACGTGCCGTCTCGGTGAAGGTCGATGGACTCTCCTCGGGCGCGGCACGCTTGCCGAGCTCGCTGAGCAGCGCGACCTGTGCGAGGCCGGAGCCAATCTCGTCGTGAAGATCCGTCGCAATCTGGCGCCGAATGCGCTCCATGGCAAGAGCACGCTGTAGCCGAACGCGGTGCGCCCCCCAGCCGCTGCCCAACGCGAGCCCGGCGACCGCAAGCAAGAAGCACGAGCGCTGCCAGATCGGAGGCAGGACCCGAAGCGTCAGCAGGGCCGGCTCGAGGCTGGTGCCACCAGTCCCAATGGCCCGCACACGAAACGTGTACGACCCCGCCGCGAGCGAGGCATACTGCACCGCGCGCAGGTCGGTTGCCTCGCTCCAGTCGTCATCGACGCCCTCCAGCCGGTACTCGTACTTCACCGGCGACTCTGGCCATCTGTTGATGGCGACGTACTCGATGTGCACTTGGTCACGACCGGGTGGAACCTCGATCGCTGGTGCGACACGTGTGCCACGCTCAGGCAGCGGCGCCTCGCGCCCGGCCACGGTCACACGCGTGATCAGCACCGCGGGTGGCTTCGGCTCGGGCTCCGGCACCCGAGAATCGAGACGCGAGATCCCGTTCGAGGTCCCAATCCAAATGCGGCCCTGACGATCGGCGATGCAGTGATTGACGACGTCACCGGCAAGCCCCGTGGCGGTCGTGAAATGGCGGATCGCGCCGGTCGCCGGGTCCAAACGATCGACGCCGCGCGATGTGCCGAAGTACACGCGCCCGACGGGGTCCTCGGCCACGCACCAAACCGCGTTGCTGGCCAAACCGGTCTCGGTCGAGTAGCTCACGAAGCGCGGGCGCGCCGCCTCGGGCTCGGTCGTCATCAGGACGCCGTGGTTGCGGAGCCCAATCCAGAGACGCCCTGCACGGTCCTGATGCAGCGCGCGCGTGTTGAGGTGCGGGTCGGGAATGTCGGGACTGGGCCGCAGCGCCTCAAACCCTCCATCGTGCCAGCGCCATACCCCAACGAAGGGCGCCGCCCAGAGCGTGCCGGCGCGGGTCGTGAAGAACCCGTGCGCCAGCGGAAGCGACGCGGCGAGCACGGCAGGCCGGGGAACCTGACCGTCGAGATCGATGCGGTACACCTCAGCGTCTTGGGGGATGCGGTGTAACGCATCGTCAAAGGCGCTGAACCAGATGCCTCCGTCATGTTCGTGAGGCACACTGAAGACGTTCAACGCCCTTCCATCAGCGTTTGGCACGAGGCGTGCCCGCCGAAGGTCCAACGACGGGCCCGGCACCCAGTACATGCCCTCGTTGGTGCCGATGAACCACGCCCCGCGGTGATCCCTGCTCAGCCGCGGACCCGTCCGGTCGAAAGGTGGCTGGTTGGAGCCGGGTACGGGCACGACACCCTTTTCGGTCAGCTCGACGAGTCCGCCCGCCCACGTGCTCGCGTAGATCCTGCCGTCGAGACCTTCGACCACCCGCAGCACGTTGGCATCCGGCAAACCATCGGCACGCGTGTAGCTGACGAGCGCCTCGTCGAGCAGCCGGAAGGCGCCGTCGCGGTGTGTCCCGCCCCAGAGGACGCCATCGCCCGCCACGAAAAGCGCCAGCAGGTAATCGTCCGGGAGCCCGTGCGCCGTGGTGTAGACATCGGTCCGTTCGGGTGTCCACCGGATCAGGCCGGCGCTCGTACCGACCCAGACCGGACCAGCCGGATCCACGGCCAACGCGCGCAGATAGTGACCGGCGGGGGGCTCGATGGGCATCGGCACCCAGGAGGGACGCTCGTCGATGCTGGCCGGAAGGCGCATGCGTACCAGCGCGTTTTCGTACAACACATACCAGCCACCGGCCTCGTCAGGCAGGATTTTGCTCGTGTGCTCGAAGGCGCCCTTGAAGTTGGCTGGCACCACAGCCCGATGCTCGACGATCCGGTCGTCGTCGATGACAATCATGTCCGCGCCGGATCTGGCCCAGAGACGACCGCCGGCATCGAGCAGTACGTCCTCCGCTTCGCCGCGCCACACCTGGGTGAAGCGTGGTGTGCCACCGTGATCGAGCTCGGCTCGATGGATGCCGGCGTGCGTCTTACACCACAGCCGGTTTCGCCCATCCACGAGGATCCTGTCCGCCATATTCCCTTCGGGTGACGAGGCCACTTCGAAGCTGGCGAACCGCGTACGCGAGGTTGCGTCGCGCTGGTCGCCGAGCGCGCGCATCTTAGGCTGGTCGATCAGCACGGCCACGCCGCCGCCGTGCGTGGCCACCCAGAGCTGTCCGCGGCGATCTTCGGTGATGTCGGTGACGGAGGCGTCGGACAGCCCGTCTTGCGGGCCGTAGTTGACGAAGCGCTCGCCGTCGAAGCGGCTGAGGCCCTCTCAGGTGCCGATCCAGATGTAACCGAGGCGGTCCCGATAAAACGTGTTGACGCGAGGGTGCGCCAGGCCATCGCGGAGACCGAGGGACCGAATGGCGAGCTGCTCCGCCTGCGCGGGAGACCGCTCGACGGCGAAGACCAGCGCTGACAGGACCGCAGTACAGACGACGGCCCACCGTACCATGCGTGGCAATACTAGCTCGACTCATGCGTAAAACGCTCGGCCGGGTCAGACCGAAGCACGGCCGTAAGAAATCCCCAGGCACCCCCTGCAAACGACTACCGTGGCTGTGGTGTCAGTTTCCGGACCCATGCGTTCAGCAGGCGCGTCACCTCGCCGTGGTGTCGGGCTGTGCCTGTCCCATGCCTACCCTCGTTCCGCAGCCTGGAAGGGATTGCGCACGACCACGCCGTCGAAGCGACGCCCATCTTGAAGATCTTCCGTCAGGAGCGTCGTACAGCCTGCTCGGCGAGCACTTTGCACAAGCAGCGCATCCCAAAAGGAAACGTGGTGGAGACGATGAAGATCGATGGCCGCGAGCACATCATCGACCGTGATGAGGACGACGTTGAGCTGCGCGAAGAGCTCGACTTTGCCTCGCGCAAGCTCTGCGGCCACGCGAAGCTTCTTCGTCGCGGCGGAAAAATACTCTTCGAGCACCTGTGTCGAGACGAAGGTGTCCCGGTTGGCCTGGCCGACTTCGACGAGGGAGAGGGCGATGGCCTGCTTCTCGGGCGCGTCGTGATCGTCGGTGTAGATCAGAACGTTCGAATCGAGAAAGCTAGCGGCGCTCATGCAGCTCGTCCCGGTTGAAGCGCCACCCCTTGGATCCACCCCGCCCTTCGGCCGTCAGCCGTCGAAGCTCGGTGCCGTAGCTCTCCACACTACGAGGGCGGACTAAGCCCTCCAGATAGTCGCGAACGAGCTGGTTGAGACTCGTGCCGCGAGCGTGCGCGAGTTTCCGGGCTTCTTCGACGAGCCGATCGTCGACAGAGAGCGTGATATTCATGAACACATAATACGCGCGCACGCATTACGTGCGCAAGGCTTACCTACCCGCAGCGCGGTTGCGGATCCAGGGTTCTGAAGGGTTCTATTCGTTGCGAAAGGGTTGCCACAGGGTCGAGCGATGCGGCGCGCCTGGACGGCAGGTAGGCGGCAACGGTGCCGGCGGCGGCGAGTATCAGCACCGTCGTGACGAACGTGGGACCATCGATGGGGGAGATCTCGTAGAGGAGACTCCGCATCGTTCGCCCCACCACCAACGCGGCCGCACTTCCCAGTATCAGCCCGATGGCGCTTAGAAGTAGGACCTCCCGGACGATGAGCGCCAGAATGCTCAAAGGCCGGGCGCCCAGCGCCATCCGTACGCCGATTTCATGCGTTCGCTGCCCCACGCCATATGCCACGACGCCATAGATGCCCACCAGGGCGAGGCCGAGCGCCAGCGCCGCGAACGCGGCGAGCAGCCGCATCGCGAACTGACGACCGCCGACAGACGCTTCGAGGATCCGTTCGGCGGTTCCCATGGAACCACCGCGATGATCCTTATCCACGTCGTGGATCGCTTGTCGAATCGACGAGGCGACAGGCACCGCATCGTGCTCGGTTCTCACGACGACCGTCATTTGGGGCCAGGCGAACTGCGCGTGGGGAATGAACAGCTCAGAGACAGGGGCTGAATCGAGTGACAGGTGCCGAATGTTCCCGACGACGCCAACGATGGTTATCCATGGAAAACCGGACTCGTCGAGTCCTCCGCGGCGAATACGCTGGCCCACAGCGGACTCCCCGGGCCAGAACCGCTTCGCCATCGCCTGGTTGATGATGGCAACCGCCGTGGCATGCTCGGTGTCGGTGTCGTCGAAGGAACGCCCCTCGAGCAGAGGAATTCCCATTGTACGGAAATACCGAGGGGTGACGACGCTGTAGTCAACCGCTCCAACATGAGCGGGATTGGTCGGAACCCTGCCTTCCTATCCGAGCACCCGCAGACCAGCGATCACTGAGGCCAAAATGGCGAGCGCGGTGGCGACGAGCAGACAAAGGGCCACCAACACGTGCGTCACGCGCTCCGGTTCGAGCGGCTTCAGGAGGTCGGCCATCACGTAGCCGCCGATGAACCCGCCGGCGTGCGCGTAGTTATCCACACCCGGCATGATCAGGCCGAAGATGAACAGCATCACCGCGTAGAGCTTCGCCTCACGGTGAATCATCGAGCTGCCCGTACGGCGCCCGTAGCACATGAGCGCGCCCAGCAGCCCAAAAATGGAGGCGGAGGCCCCCACCGTGAAATCGGAGCCGCGCAGAAACCACACGGGCATGCCGGCCAGGAAGTAGCCCGCCATGCTGCTCAAGAAAAACCCGCACGCGCCCGCCACCACGTAGATGATGATCATACGGCCCGGGCCGAAGGCGTCGGCGGTGGAAGGCGCCAGGTTCCGTATCCACAGCACGTTGAACAGAATGTGTATCAGGCCGCCGTGGAGCCAGCCAGCGCTCAGGACGGTCCACCAGGCCCCGCCAAGCACGACGGGAATCGCGCCGCTCGCGCCAAGCAGGTAGAGCGCTTGAAGGCTTGGCGCCAGGAACGACATCATGTCGCCCATGCGGATGTTCGGGCCCGAGAGCAGCAGGCTGATCACATAGAGCGCGACCGAGGCCCCGATGACCAGCGAGGTGAAGCCGACATCGCGGCCGAGGTTCCGGATGAGTGGCGCGTACCCCCAGAGTCCCGGATTTCTCTGGCCGCACGTATAGCAGCGATCGTCGTTCACGCCGACGAGCGAGCCGCAGGAGATGCACACAACCGATCCGCTAGTTTGGCGCTTGAACATGAGGAGTGACGAGCGACCGTGTCGAGTATAGCGTAGGGATATATTCAATGAGCCCGTCCCGCGCCAGTCGGTCGAGCCGGGTGCGGGTCGGGTGCTTAACGGAAATGGGGGTCGCGAGATCTGGAGGGTCGGAAAAAGGGGAC
>WHTZ01000085.1:26878-27290 GCA_009377495.1 Luteitalea sp. | reverse complement strand
GTTCGAGAATCCCTGTGCCTGGCATAACCTCCTCGTCACGCGGGCCATCGCCAATATGACTTATGGTCACATATTGCGAGCCGTTCGTCTGGACACAGTATCAGAAATCGTCCTGAAGGGCGACATAGAGTCAAACGCACTAGGAACATTGACGTGACATCTGTTTTCCGAGTATGGTCACCCTGCAGACACCTTGTAATATGACCATAAGTCACATATGGCGCGGACACGCTCTGCGTCCTCGCCAAGGGGCGTGTGATGTCTCACCTGCTGAAAACCGCTTTCCTCGGTGGCGTGCTGGTGTGCGCGTCGGTGAACACGGCAACGGCGCAAACAACCTTCGGCACCATCACCGGCCGGGTGATCGATGAATCCGACGCCGTCCTGCCAGGCGTGACCGTGGAGGTGACCC
>WHTZ01000085.1:0-26868 GCA_009377495.1 Luteitalea sp. | reverse complement strand
CACGAACGTGACGCGCACGGCGGTCACCGACGATCGTGGCGACTACGCGGTGACCCACCTCAACGCGGGGGTCTACACCGTGACCGCTGTGCTCGAAGGCTTCAGGGACGCCACGTTCCGGGACGTGCGGCTGGACGCGCTGGCCACCGTTCGCATTGATGTGCGCTTGGCGGTCGGCGAGCTCGCCGAGGAGGTCGTGGTGGACCGAGCCGCGCCGGTCGTGGAGTCCGAAACGCCCACCCTCGCCAGTGTGAGAGACAACCGCGCCCTCACGGACCTCCCGATGAACATCCGCGGCGGGTCCGCTACGTATCAATGGAGTTGGCTGGCGCCCACCGGCACCCAGGGCACCGGGTCTTCACGATCCTTCGGTGGCGGTCGGAGCACGATGAACAACTTCAACATCGACGGCATCAGTGCAGGCTCACCCGCCTTTGGGAACGAGCTGGGCCCGGTTCAGGCCATGCGCGAGGCGGTGCAGGAAGTCCGCTTCGAGTACGCCAACTCGCGGGCCGAGTTCGGCGGCTTGTCCAACGTGACCGCGATCACGCGCTCGGGCGGCAACGAGCTTCGCGGCTCAGGATTCTGGAGCACGTATCCTGCCGGACTCGTGGCGAAGGATTTCTTTGCGACCGAGCGCGATTCGGGGCCCAGTGAACACCTCTTCGGCGGGTCGCTGGGCGGCCCCATCGTCCGGAATCGCGCGTTCTTCTTCGTGGCATACGAAGGATATCGACGAGAAGAGGAGAACGTCCTGGCGCCCAGCGTCCCCACGGCGAAGATGCGGCAGGGTGATTTCTCCGAGCTGCGGAACGGTCCCGCACCGATCGTGATCACGGATCCCCGCACGGGTCAGCCGTTCCCTGGCAGTGTGATTCCTCGCGACCGACTCGATTCGGGCTCATTGGCGTGGCAGGATCGCTTTTACCCGCTGCCCAATTTCGGCGAGCCGGAGCTCTTGGCTGGCAACTACCGGGACGTTGTTCAGACGGACGGCGAGCTGGACCAGATCCACATGCGCGTCGACTATGAGCTTTCGCCCAGCCACGCCGTGTACGGCCGTTTCAGCTCTACGGACCTGTCGGAGGCATTCGTCAACAACGACCTCCCGCCCGACCTCACCGGCCTGAGCCACAATGTGCACAAGGGCTTTCTCGCGTCGCTGTCCCATACCTGGACGCTTTCCTCCAGTCTCGTCAACGAAGCGAGATTCGGTTTCACCAGGCGGACGATCGACTGGGGTGGGGAGCTCGACGCCCAAGAGATCATCGACATGACTGGCATCCAGGGGCTTCCCGTCATGGACGGCATTCGGGACTTCCCGCAGATCAGCATCACCGGATTCCAGAGCGCCGGTGGTAACGGCGTGAACGACGACGAGGAATGGTCATATCAATGGATTAACCAACTCAGCTACCTGAGGGGGAGGCACCTCTGGAAAACAGGCGTGGAGCTCAAGCCCGTGGGCGCACGCTTCGGCGTCTTTCCGCACCTCGGCGAATATGAGTTTACGAACGCCTTTTCCGGCTACTCCTATGCCGACTTTCTGTTGGGCCTGCCTCAGACGACGATCCGGAGCCTATCGCGGCCCGAGGCACAACGGCGTGCCTGGTCGCTGAACCTGTTCGTTCAGGACGACTTCAAGGTCTGGCCGCGGCTGACCTTGACCTATGGTCTTCGCTGGGAATACAAGCGGCCGGCGCACGACGCGGCGCGGGATCTCATCGCCAACGTCGATTCCGCCACCGGTGCCCTCGTCGTGCCAGACGCGTCGGCGTTGCAGGCCGTGCATTCCCGGTTTCCTTCGGAGATCCCTATTACCACCGCAGCGGACATGGACGTCCCACGCTCACTGCGCGAGCATGATCTCAACAACTTTGCACCGCGAGTGGGGTTTGCCTACCGGCCGTTCGGTACGACGGAGACGGTGATCCGGGGCGGCTACGGAATCTTCTACGACGACTTCACCCTCAGCATCTCGGCTCCGCTCTTCGGCACCGGACCGTTCGGCCTCACAGAGCGCTTTGTCAACGATCTCGCTGACGGAGGCCCTGCGCTCACGCTGCAACGGCCGTTCCTCGAGGAGGGCACCGTCGGTGCTGTCCAAGTGACCGGCGTGAATGGTAATTTGGTCACGCCGTATGTCCAGCAGTGGAACGCCACGCTCGAGCAGGACATTGGCTTCCGAACCAGCCTCCGCCTCTCCTACGTGGGAACCAAAGGCACGCACCTGGTATTTCAGCGGAATATCAACCAGCCGCAGGCCAGTGCCGACCCGTTCTCGCCGGAGCGACTGCCATACCCCAATTACGACAGGGTGCTGCTCCGCGACAACGGCGGCAGTGCGCTCTACAACGCCTTCACCGTGGAGGCCCAACGACGGATGCACCGCGGCCTCGAGTTTCAAGCGGCCTGGACGTGGGCGAAGCATCTCACCGACGTGGTTGATTCCGGGGGTGAAGGCGGCGGGACGATTGAAAATGCCTATGACATCGAACGGCAGCGCGGCAACGCTCAGTTCACGCCGCGTCATCGCCTCGTGGCCAGTGCCATTTGGGAGGTGCCTGTGGGCGCCGGACGTCGCTACATGGATCGGTCTGGGCTCGCCAACTATCTGCTCGGCGGGTGGCAGGTATCGGCTGTCTATATCGCCCAGACCGGCCTGTTTCTGACGCCGTCATTCTCTGGCGCCGATCCGTCCAACACCCGCACCTTTGGAGGCGTACCTGATCGGATCTGCGACGGGAATCTCCCTGCGGACGAGCGCACCATCGAGCGCTGGTTCGACTCGTCATGCTACGCGAACCCACCCAACGGGCGCTTTGGAGACGCTGGCTTTGGCATTCTGGAGGGACCTGGCCGGCAGGTCGTGAACCTCGGACTGTTCAAGAGCTTGCCGATCAGGGGGCGAGACGCGCTCCGCTTCGAGATCACCGCCACGAACGTGTTCAACCGCACAAACTACAGCAATCCGGCGCTCGACATCTCCGCCCTGGGCACGGTGGGCACCATCAGCTCCAGCTACACGAGCTCTGATTTCGCCGGGCCCCGAGAGGTCGCAGTCAGTCTCAGGTATCGGTTTTAGCGGAAATAGGTCAGCTCGAGACCGGCCGATCGACAATCTCCTCGTTCTTGCGGTCCCAGTACATCTTCTTGCCTTCACGGTAACTGCGCGTGGCCATCACCACGGCGACAGCATGCGCAAAGCCGGTTTCAATGCTGCCATTCGTCGCCGCGCGGCTCCGCATACAGGCCAGCCAGTTGTCCGTGTGGTACCGCAGATCGTCGCCTTGCCTGACCGGCGGAGGAGGCAGGCCCGCGATGTTGACGGGCTCCGGCTTCACCTCGCCCGACTGCAGGTCGAATACTTTGTTCGAGCGCCAGGCGCTGACCGTTTCCGGCAGAAACCACCACTGCGGACTGCCTTCGCCTCCAGGTGAGTACAGCGTGCCGCGCGTGCCGCGGATGATCGTGTGATCGCCGTACGCGTTACCGAAGGTCGTGCCATACGTATACAGCACCTCCTTCTCGGCGAAGAGTGACACACACTGGAAGGTGTCTGGATTTTCGCGAACATCGTGCCAGGCGAGGATACCGCCACCGGCCACCGTCTCGTCAGGGATGAAGGTATCCAGGTAGAAATGGGCCAGTCCCGAGCCGTGGCTGTACCACTGATCGGTGATGCCCCCGGAAAAGTCCTTGAAGATCCGAAACTCGAAGTAGACACGCGGATCGAACGGCCGCGGGGGGCGACCGAGGAGCCAGCGGTCCCAGTCGGTATCCTGCTCGCGGATGGCGCCGATGTTTTCGTCCTGGGGCACGTGCCAGCGCGGCCCGTTGAAATTCCAGCTCTGGCTGATGGAGACGATCTTTCCCAGCTTGCCGGCGCGAATCATCTCGCGCACCTTCTGCTGGTACGGGTCGCTGAGCCACTGCGACCCCATCTGCACGACCTGCTTGCTCGCACCCACCGCGTCGCGCGCCAGCTTGGCTTCGTCGAGCGTGTTGGCCATCGGCTTCTCGCAGTAGCAGTCTTTGCCGGCGCGGACGACCTCGGCCAAGATCTTCGCGTGCTGATGATCGCCGGTCGCAATCATCACAGCATCGAGCTCCGGGTCCGCCAGCAGGTCCTCGGAGTACTTGTGCGCCTTTGGCCGATTGCCGAACAGCTCCTCTACGTCCGCCGCTGCCCGTTCGCGGTTGGCCGACCACAAGTCGCAAACGCCGCGTACGTCGAATTTGGGATCCGTCTCGGCGGACAGCTTCAGCATCTGCCGGAGGCCGGCCGCCCTGTGGCCGCATCCGATCTGGCCGATCTGAATGCGATCGTTCGCCCCCAGGATTCGGCTGTAAGACAGCGCGGACATCGCCGCGGCCGTACCCGCAGCCGTCCGTATCAGCGTCCTTCGTGATATCGCGTCCGTCATCGTCCACTCCTGCTCTCCGCGCGCGTGCTTAAACGCTAGAGCGACAGCGTTTCCCAATTCATGATTCGGCGTGCATTGGCTCGGTAGAGAGACTCTAGCACGGCGTCGGGCAGCTCCAGGCCGTAGTGGCGCCACCAATTCGGACCGGGCATGTATTCGTCAGCGGTTTCGAACAAACGCCACCAGCTTTCGTACATGCTCTTTTGGCCAATCGGCAGATCGGTTCCGAAGAGCACCCGATCTTTGTACCGGGTCAGGAACTTCGCGGCGGTTCTCGGCTGCCGTCCCAGCTCGTAATCGCGAGCCGACGTGTCCAGGTAGAGATTGGGAAACCGGTCGAGCGCCTGGCCCAGCGACGCGAGGTCGTTGCCCTGGTTGCTCAGGTGACAGGCCACGAACACCGTGTTTGGATGCTTGGCGAGCAGCCGATCGCGGATGACCAGGAGCTCCTCGTACGAGGGTGATGGCCTACCGTGCTGGTTCCAGCGCTGATAGGCCGGCAAGCGCTCCTGGTGGATGTCCGGTGGCTGCCAGGAGGACGGGTGATCGGCGATGTGGAGATTGACCGGCAGCTGGAGCTCCGCACACTTTTGCCAGAAGGCGTCCAGGCGCGGATCGTCAGGATGCAGCCGCTTCTCGGGCGGTAGCAGATCCTGCTGGCCAGACAGCCCCGACCCCTTGTCCACGAGCTCCCCAACCCCGCGCGCGCCGTTCTCGTAGCAGCGAACCAGTTCGGCCACGGCTCGTTCGGGATAGTCCGGCTTCTCGAAGCCGGTCGTGTCCAGCCCGCAATAGAGCTGGAATCGAGTTGGATACGGTTTCAGGAACAGGTCCACTAGGCGGTCGAACCGCGCTCCCGTCGTGTCTCCCCATCCGCTCAGAATCACCGACACCTCGACGCCGACCTCGTCCATCCGTCGCACCCACGCACGAATCTCTTCCGGCGTCTTCACGTAATCGTGAGAATGCACGTCGATCGCGGGAACCCGTGCCTTGGGTACGTGGTGCTCTGGCACAACGAGCGACGAATCCGGTTCGTAATCCTTGAGGAGAATCGAGTCCATGGGGCCGGGCGGCGGTGCGCTTGCGGTCGTCCGCCGCGGCGCCTCGGCGCCGATCATCGGCAGCGCAGCAGCCCCCAGCAGCAGCGAGCGCCGATGGACGCGGACTGGAGCGCTCATGCCTCCTCCCGATGCTCTACGTGACTTATGGTCATTATTGAGCAGCCGTCGTCCCGAGAGATTACTTGCAAATACGCTACAATGCAAACAATTGACGGTAATGACCCATAGTCACAAACCAACCAGCCGATCGGCCGCTCGGCGCGCGGCGATTGTTGACGCGGCCATGCGCCACTTTGCCGAGCATGGTTACGAGGCCACGCGCGTTCAGGACATCGCCCAGGAGCTCGGCATCGCGAAGGGATCGGTGTTCCAGCATTTTGGCGACAAGCAGGGATTGTTCGTCGCCGCGTACCGGCGCGCCGTCACCGCATTCCACGCCTACCAGGATGCGCCCGACGAGGTTCAGCGGCGCGGCTTCTTTGCGACCCTCCGCTACTGGCTCGAACGCACCGATCAGATGTTGCGCCAGGACTGGGTGCCGTACCGCGTGTGCCTGCTCGGCAACTACGGTATCGACCTCGCGGTGCGGCGAGAGATCAACCGCTTTCTGGTCAGCGAAGATCCCTACGGCACCGCCCCGTTCGTGCGGAGCGGCATCGAGCGTGGCGAGCTCAGGACGGACATCGACCCGGAGATGATCGTGTCGATCCTCGAATGGACGATTGAGCGCTTTCAAGACGCCTTGTTGGTTGAAGAGCTCGACCCCGGGCTCTTTCGCCGGTACGACGGGCGGCCTGAACGGACCGCGGCGCGGATCGACCAGTTCCTCATCGTGCTTCGTGGTGCCATCGGCGTGGAGTCGATGTCCCGCACGCGCTCGAAGCGTCGAACCTCGCAGAACGCGGGCGCCAAGCGGCGGCGGCTCCGGTAATGCCGAGCGATGCGCGCCACGCGTTCGACGTCATCATCGTCGGCGCCGGACACAACGGTCTCACGGCGGCCGCCTATCTGGCCCGCGCCGGACTGTCGACGCTCGTCGTCGAGCGGCGCGCGATCGTCGGTGGATGCTGTGTGACCGAAGAGATCGCGCCGGGCTGCCGCGCGTCGACGACATCGTACATCGCGAGCATGCTGCGCCCGGAGCTGATTCGGGATCTGGATCTCCCTGCGCATGGCCTCCGAATGCTGCCGTGCGATCCGGCGGTGGTTGTACCGTTCGGCGACGGAGACGTGCTGCCTTGGTGGACGGACCGAGGACGCACCGTCGCCGAGCTGCGGCGGTACTCGGCCAGCGACGCCGAGCAGTTCATCCGCCTCGATGATGATCTCAAAAAGCTGGCCCGCTATCTCCAGCCGTTCTTTCTGGAGCCTCCCCCAGATGTGCACGCGACCGGCCTCGCCGGCCTCGTCGAAATGCTCAAGGTTGGACGGCGCGTCCGCCGCATGGCGGGCTCCGACGTCTCGCAGATGATGGCGTTTCTCACCGGGAGCTTGCGTGACCTGCTGGACCGGTATTTCGAGTCCGACCAGGTCAAGACGCTGCTGCTGGCGAACAACGTCTATGGGAAGCACGGCGGGCCCTATCAGCCGGGCAGCGCTCTGGGACTGCTCTTCCATCTCTTGAGCGGCGGCGATCACGGCGTGCAGGGATACTCGGGACACGTCATCGGCGGCATGGGCGCCGTCAGCCGCGCGCTGGCGGTTGCGGCCCGCCAAGCTGGTGCCGAGATCCGCACGTCGAGTCCCGCCCTGCGGATTGCCGTTCGCCATGGTCGCGTGCGCGGCGTCGTGCTGGAGGACGGAGCGGAGATCCAGGCGCGCGTCGTACTGTCGAACGCCGACCCCAAGCGGACCTGCCTCGGCTTGCTCGAACCCGACGTCCTCTCTGCCGACTTCCGGCAGGCGGTAGCGTCGATCAAGATGAACGGCCCGTGCGCCAAAGTGAACATGGTGCTCGACGCCGAACCACAGGTGAAGGGCATGTGGGGCGTCTATGGCATGCGTGCCGACCGGGCGGTCTTTACGTTGGCCCCGTCGCTGGAAGGTGCCGAGCGGTGCTACGACACGGCAAAGCTCGGAGCGATGCCTGACGAGCTCTGGGTGGACTGCGTGGTGGCGTCAAACGTGGACGAGACGCTCGCGCCGCCCGGGCGGCACGTGATGACCTGCTTCGTGCAGTACGTGCCCTATCGCTTACGCGAGGGTACCTGGGACGAGAAGCGAGAGCTGCTCGGCGAGCGCGTCGTCCGGAAGATCGCCGAGTACGCGCCCAACGTTCCTGCCGCGATCGTTGCTCGGCAGGTGCTCACACCCGTCGACCTGGAGCGCGAGTACGGGCTGACCGAGGGCAACATCTTTCATGGGGATCTCTCGCTCGACCAGCTTTTTTTCATGCGTCCCGTACCGGGCTGGTCCCGATATCGTCTGCCGATTGCCGGCTTGTATCTCTGCGGCGCCGGCGCGCATCCGGGCGGCGGCGTCACAGGTGCCCCTGGCTACAACGCGGCCCGCCAGGTGCTTGCCGACCTGAAGAAGTGGCGCGTGTGATCAAGGTGGCCGCCACGAAGACCAGGAGGCCCACGCTGGGGCCGAAGAACAGGGGATGGACGTTGCCGAGGATACCGGCTGTCGTCTTGTAGAGAAGCGCGTGGGAAGCGACGCCGGCAAGCGCGCCGGCGAGAACCGAGGCGAACCCCGCCGCGGGACGCGCGGCCTTCCAGTAAAGGCCCAGCATCAGCGGCGCGAACACCGCGGCAGGGGCCACGAGCGTCGAAAACACGACGGCATCGACCACACCCGGTGTGACGAGCGCCACGGATAGCGAGGCAGCGGCCAACAGCAGCGTTGCGATGCGGGAGACGCGGAGCAACCGTGCCTGCTCCAGCGGCCCACTGAGCGGCTGATACAGATCCTGGACGAGCAGCGAGGAAGCGGCTGCCAGCCACGAGGAGGCCGTGGACATGGTGGTCGCGAGGATCGCGGTGACGAAGAATCCCTTCAGCCCACTCGGCAGCACTTCGTTGATGAGTGCGGGGAGGGCCTCGTCTTGATGGAGCAGACCTGGCATCAGCGCCGCTGCGATCATGCCCATGCCGGCGACACAGACGCCGAACACCAGATAGTTGACGCCGGTGAAGACGTATGCGAAGCGCGCGACGCGATAGTCGGTCGTCGCAAACGCGCGCTGCAGATATCCCGGGTCGGTTGAGTAGGAATAGACACAGAGCGCCATCCACGCGAGCGGTTCCATGAGGCCAAGCCGGCGCAGATCGAAATGGCCCTCTGGAAGGGTTGCTTGCAGCCCGTCGACGCCCCCCACCTGATTGAGCCCGAAGAGTAGGCCAATCACGATGCCCGACATCAGGATCACGTATTGGAGGACGTCGGCCCAGACGACGGCCCACAGGCCACCTGCGACCGTGTAGGCGACGAACGATGCGGTGACGATCGCGGCGGCCACCGTCCGATCGAGGTCGAAGAGCGTGGACATCGCGATCGCGGAAACGAGGATCTGGACTGCCGTAAACACGATCGCTTCGACGATCTGAAGGATGGCCACGAGCCGTCGCGTGGAGATTCCGTAGCGGCGACCGATGAAGCCAGGAAGTGTGTCGAGTGACAGCTTGCGGAGCGTCACAACGGCCGTGACGCCAACAACGATCCAGGCGGGAACGGCGACCAGGTTCCAGTAGACGCCCGATACGCCGATGGCGTACGCGAGGCCCGCACCGCCGATCAGGCCTGACCCTGAAAATTCGGTGGCGGCGAGACTCAGCGCCGCCGGTACGCGACCGAGCGAGCGCCCGCAGAGATGGAAGTCCTCGGCCGTACCAATCCGCCCGGCGGTCTTCTTGCCAATCCAGGCGAGCGCAGCGAGATACAAGACGAAGACTAGAAGATCCATCTAGCGCCGCAAGGGCCGATCGAGCCGTAACGATATACGCTTTACTCGGCTCGCAGCGCGACCACCGGGTCGACGCGCGCCGCCCGTCGTGCCGGTAGATAGCCAGCCAGGATCGCCGCGACCACAAGTGTCACGAGGCCGAGCGATACGGCAAGCGAGTCGTTCGGTCCCACCTCGTAGAGCTGGCTCGCGAGCAGTCGCGCACCAGCCAGTGCAGCAGGAATCCCAATCACCACGCCAATGACGACGAGCGTGATCGTGTCGCGCAGCACGAGCCACCCGACGGCGCGGCGATCGGCGCCGAGCGCCATCCGAATGCCGATCTCCCCCGTGCGCTCCGCCGTCACATACGCAATCACGCCGTACAGCCCGATGGCCGCCAGTGCCAGCGCAAGGAGTCCGAACGTGGCTGAGAGCTTCGCAATCAGACGTTCGGCCACGATTGAGGCGTCGACTTGGTCACGCAACTCGAGCATTGCAACGATCGCCAGGCGGCTATCTACGCCGGCGAGCTCGCGATGGAGCGTCGCGGCAACTGCCGCGGGCGCGCCAGCCGTGCGCACTTCGAGCTCGCGCAGGTGCTGGTCATATTGCGTGAACGGGACGTACAACATCGGCTGCTTCTCTTCGCGCAGGTCGACGTACTTGGCGTCTTCCGTCACGCCGACGATCTCCATCATCGGCGGCGAGCCGCATGGATCACTGGAGCACAATCCAACACGCTTGCCGATCGGATCCGCCTCGCCGAAGAACTGCCGCGCGAATGTCTGATTGATGACGGCCACTTTCCGCGCGGTCTCGTGGTCGTCATTCGTGAACCCGCGGCCTAGCAGCACCGCGATCCGCATGACCTCGAAATAACGTGGGGTGATCGAATTCGCGAGCGTTCGTGGCGTCACGCCGGAACGCGGGACGAATCCTTCGACGGTGATGGCATTGCCCCACGTCCCGCGGGTGAAGACGCCGGAGGACGACGCGCTCGCCCCGTGCACGCCCGGAACCGTTTCCGCGCGCGCCAGCAGCTCGCGGTACAGATTTCGTCTCGGCTCATCTGATATCGGCTGTTCATCGACGGGCGGCGTCACCTGGAAGACCAGGACGCGATCGGGATCGAATCCCATGTCGATGTCTTTGAGTTTCAGCAGGCTACGGACGAAGAGCCCCGCAACGACGAGGAGGACCAGTGACACGGCAATCTGGGTCACGACCAGCGTGCGGCGCAGAGGGATGCGCACCATGCCGCGGCCAGAGCCGCCGCTGACCTTGAGCACGGCCAGCGGATCAATTCGGGCGGCGCGCAGCGCAGGTAGCAGGCCGAACACGACGGCCGTCGCTGACGACACGAGCATCGTGAACGCGAGCACGCGCACGTCAGGACTTACGTCGAGTGAAATCGGCAATGCGCCTGAAACGAGCGCGACCAGGACCGAGCTGCCCCAGAACGCGAGTAGTAGCCCCGCGACGCCGCCGAGCGCCGCGAGCAGCAGCGCCTCGGCAAGCCCGTGGCGGACGACCCGAAGCCGGGCCGCGCCAATTGCCAGGCAGACAGCTGTTTCGCGGCGCCTGGTCGCTGCTCGCGCCAGCATGAGGTTCGCGACGTTCGCGCACGCGATGACGAGCACGAGGCCGACAATCCCCATCAGGATCAGTAGTGGCGCCGACAAGTTATCGCGTAGCCTCGAGGACCCGCCGCTCGCCTCCGAGACGGCGAGACGACTCTCGAGGACGCTCTCCCGAAATTCTGAGCTGTCCGTGCCGCCTGCAACGTCGTCGCGAATGCGCCCGTACACGGCCTCCAGGCCCGCGCGCGCCTGGGCGAGCGTAACGGCCGGCCGCCGCCGCGCGAGGATTCGCAGCCAGGTGGTGCTGTGCCCGCTCCACACATATGACGGCGCACCGCGCCCCGCCGACAGCGGCATCCAGATATCGAGCGCCTCACCCACGGTCTCGCCGAAGAACCCGCGCGGTGCCACACCCACGATGGTGAACGCCGTGGCTTGGAAGCGGAAGCTGCGGCCAATGACCGACGGGTCGCGCCCAAACCGCCGTGTCCAGAACGCGTCGCTGAGCACGGCGACCGGTTCGCCAGGCGGCACCCGATCGTCGGACGGTAGAAGGGTCCGCCCGACCGCCGCCCGCACGCCCAGCGTGGGGAAGTAGTTTGCGGAAACCCACTTATGATCGACCGGCTCCGGCGGGCCGTCGATCGTGATAGCGCCGCGGCGGACAGACGAGGCCGCGATCGCCTCAGCGACGTGCGCCCCTTCGACCGCGAACTGGCGATAGGCGGAATAGGAAAAAAGCGGGTCCACGTTGTCGGCGTGGACGGCCGCCAGCGCGATCAGGTCTTCCGGCCGCTCGACCCGCAGCGGGCGCAGCATCACAGCGTTGACCACACTGAAGATCGCCGTGTTGGCGCCGATGCCGAGCGCCAGCGTGAGAACCGCGACCGCGGAAAATGCCGGCGACTTGCGCAGCGTTCGCACCGCGTAGCGCACATCCCGCCAGGTGCTCTCGAGCCCGACTTCCCACCCTACGTCGCGCGTGTGGTCCTTCACGGCTTCAAGGCTACCTATCTCGACGCGGGCCGCGCGGATGGCGTCGTCGCGCGCCATGCCGGCTCGTATCTTTTCTTCGACGGAAGTCTCCAGATACGCGCGAAGCTCTTCGTCGAGCTCCTGTTCCACTCGGTGCTTGTGAAACAGAGCCTTGAACCCGCCGATGAGACGCCTGAGCCGCAGCATCACAACTCTCCGAGTGAAGGGCTGCTCTGTTTGTTTGTCGGGGCGCACACCATTCCTCTCATCTAGCGAAACGAGAGAAGAGTACACTTCTTATTTAGTTTGTCAAGAGGAATATCGGACCGGCACACGAAAGCCCCTGGCTATAGTGTGCTTGACCCGCGTCCGCGAATGCGGCGCGTCAGAAAGAGAAGCGCACTTGGATCTGCACGGCCAGTGGCGCCTGGTAGTCGTTGGCCACGCCAAAGCCCGCGTCCCGTGGCAGCGAACGAGCCGTCACCAAGTTACCATCGGCGTCGAAGGGCAGGTTGGTCGCCGTTACCGGATCATTCGGGTTCGTCAGGTTGATGGTCGTGTTTCGCCCTGTGATGATCGCCGAGTTGAGCGCATTGAACATGTCCACGCGCAATTGGAGATTGCGGTTCCCGCCCAGTCGGATGTTCCGCGCGATTGAGAGATCCAGCGTGCTGGTGAAGCACCCTCTCAGGTAATCGGTCCCGGACTCTAGTCCGACGCTGCCGACCACAGGGCCCTGGAACGCCGCCGTGTTGAATTGACGGTAGGGGTCGCTGCTGCAGCCCTTGCCGGGATCGCCGACGATGCGGATTCGCGCAGCATAGTCGGGTGAGCCAGTCAGGTTCATGCTGGACCCGCCGCTCTGGTAGCTGAAGCCGACTGTGTAGGCGGAACCAGTCGCGCCCGTCCAAATGCCCGAGAGCTGCCAATCATTAATGACCAGGCCGAGCGCCCGGAGACCAGGCCGGCTGCTCTGGAGATCCGGCAGGTCCCAAACGAAGTTCCCCTTCATGATATGGCGATTGGCGATCGTCCTGCCGAGGAGTTCATCGGCCTCCGCCTGATCGTCACGGATGGAGAACGAGCCATCCGGGTTGTGTTGCAATCGAGGCGTAGTGCTCTCACGATCGTAGAGAGTGATCGTGTCGTTGAATCCGAACGAAAAGCCGTCACGGAAACGGCGGTTGAACGAGATCTGAATCGAGTGGAACGTCCTCCAGCCGTCCTGCCGCTGCTGTGTGGCCGTGCCGTAGCCTTGCATCGCGCGCAGCAGATCGGTCGACCGCGCTGTGGCGCCCGGAGTGGAGCTCGGTGTGAGCGTCGGGTCCTGGTTTTGGGGCAGGAACGCCGCCCCGAAGTCGATCGCATTGAGGTTCACCTGTAGGGGGGCATGGAAGCTATGTTGCCCGGCGTACGCCACGCTGAAGGTCGTTGCCCAGCGGAGCATCATCTGCAGTTCGCCATTCCACTGCGTCGAGGTCGGCAACGCCCCGCTGTCGTATTCCCACAGACCCGCGAGCGCCGGAGCACCTTCGGTCGTGAGGCCTCCTCTGCCCAGGCTCTGCAGCTGTCCATAGCGAACCGTAATGTTTCTCGATGTAGGGGGATTGCCAGCCGCAGGGGTGGTCGTGGCGGCGCTCGGCCGGTCGTAGAACACACCGGCGCCGCCGCGCAGCACGATGCGCTGGTTTCCACTCACGTCATAAGCCATGCCGAAGCGCGGCGCGAAGGCGAGCTTCGGCCAGATGAAGTTCGTCTGAGAGATGCCCTGCCCTTGTCGGATCAGGCCGTTGGTCGGATCACCCGAGTTGGGCACGAGGGTCCCGATGGCCAAGGTGGAGCTCGGGCCCAGGAACTGGCCAGTCAGCGGATTCATCGCCTGTCGGTTGCCGCCCGAGCAGGGATACACCCCGTTTGCGCAGCCTGCCACGTACAGCACCGGTGCCTCAGAGACTTGCCAACGCTCCGGGAAGAAATTGGACGCCTGTCCCATGATGTCGTGCGGTGGCTGCTGGTGCACCAGGCGGACTCCGTAGTCGAATGTCAGCCTGTTGTTCACTTTCCAGTTGTCCTGGATATAGCCCTCGGTGTTGTTGTAGACGGCTTTGGTCTCGACGAAGGAGGTGGACTGCAAGAATGAGCTGAAGCTTCCGATCGCGGCATTGGCGTAGCCGAAAGATGTGTCGAACGGGTTCGTGCCGACCGTGTCTTGCGCGAAGCTCAGACTACCAAATGGGGCTCCAGGAAACGCCGTGCTGCCTCGCTGCGTGTTCGAGGACTTCAGGGCATACCCGTGGTAGAAGCCAGCTTTCAGTGTGTGTCGGCCCACGACTTTGGTCAGGCTGATCGCGACATCTTGCGTGACGTTCGTATTGAGGTAACTGGTAATCCCGATACTAGGCGGCGCATTGGCGACGCGGTCTCCCCACGCGAAGACGGGGGGCATCAACACCCGGGTCCCATCCCAGAACGGAGGCTGCACCCCGTTGAACGCCTCATACGCGTAGTAGTCTGGATTGATAACGTTCGCGTCCGGGAAGAGCATCGGGAGGCCTGCGAGCCCCACATTGTTCCGATTGGACAGTGGGGTCATCGGAATCGCGGCTGTGCAGAACAATGGTCCGGTAGAGCGTTGGGCGAGCGCGCAGCCGGCCAACTCGTCCTGGCTGCGTCCGTAGGTCGCCTCGAAAAACGTCGTCGGTCCAAAGGTGAAGTTGACCGTCGTGACCCAGGAAGAGACGATCGGCCTTTGCATCTTCGTATCGTTGAAGCCGGGAAGCGTTCCGTTGAGCGTTTGGTTTCGTTGCTGCCAGCCCGAGTACTTGAAGGTGGCCCGCAGCTTCTCCATCGGCTGGTAGTCGAGGCGAACCGCCGGCTGCCAGCTCAGGATGCTCTCCCTCGGCCTGGTGAGCTCGAAGTTATATGCCTGGCCAAGGGCGGTCGCGGTGTTGGGCAGCGGCCACATGTCGAGAATGTTCAAACCGGTCTGGTAGAGGCGATCCGCGGGAATCCTGCCGAGCACGCCTCCGTCAGCGAAGCAGGCGCCCTGGTTCGTCGCATCGCAGGCGCCACTCAGACTCGGATCCTTGATGTACGGGTACAGATTGCCGTTGTTGTCGGTCGACTGAGAGAAGTCTCCCTGGCGTTCCAGCGCCGTCGGCATTCGATACCGCACAACATCGTTCCCACCCGTGCGCGGCTCGAATTCCTGAGCGTAGAAGAAGAAGAGCTTGTTGTTGCCCCCGGGCTTCCCGACCGGACCGCCGATCGACCAGCCCCAATCCCGCTCTCTTGTAATCGGCTTTGGATCGCCATTGAGCTTGTTGACTTTGCTATTGCTGTCCCAGTTGGAATTGCGTTCCACATCGTAGAGCGAGCCGCGGAACCGGTTTGTGCCGCTCTTCGTAACGGCCGTGATCTGCAACCCGCTCGACCGCCCATACTCAGCTTGGTAGTTCGACGTGAGCACCTTGACTTCCGCGATCGACTCTACGTTCATCTGGAGAATTGGGGCGCCGTTCGATCCTGTGTCGATCGCCGAGATGCCGTCCATCATGATGAAGGTCGTGCCGCCACCGCCAATGCGGCTGTTGTCGCTCACGCCGGGCGCCAAGTCGGACAGCGCGGTGAAACTACGGCTGGCGATGGGAAGATTTTCGACAGCCTCGGTGGAAATGGTGAAGGACCGCTCCCCAGTGGTCGCCTGGATCAGCGGCGCTTCGCCCCTGACGTTCACGATCTCGTCGGCGCCGCCGATCTCCAGCGTCAGGGCGCCGACTGCCACGCGCTCACCGGCACTGACCGAAATACCCGATCGCTTCAGGGTCTTGAACGAGGGCATCTCGACTTCGATGGTGTAGGTGCCCGAGCTGACGTTGACGAACACGAAATCTCCGGTCGCGCTCGTCACAACTGGCGTCGAGCGTGTCGCCTGTCCTTCGTTCAGGAGCGTAACCGTTGCGCCGGGGATGACACCGCCCTGGGCGTCATTTATTGTTCCGGCCACTGAGCCCGTAGTGATCTGGGCCCGCACCGACACCACCCCGGTCAACAGTCCGACCAACACCAGGGCGACGGCTCTCAGATTGCTCGTTCTGTTCATTGACTCCTCCCGCCTGGTACTGGCGCTTTCGACGTGTTCACGGCTTTCCCGTTTCTCCCTCCTTTCCGCCGGCTCGCGTCACGAGCTCTGCCACTTTACCGGTGATGACCTCTTCGACCGCAGTACCGAGGGGACCAGGCCTGCCGTAGTTCACCATGGCTCCTCCTGCCTCGTATCCGCCCTCCATCAGGACACGTCGTGACGGGATGTAGCCCATGACGTCGTTGGAGTACCCCGCAACCCACGTGCTCTCCCAGCCGTACTCGTTCTTCAAGCGCAGGCTGTAGTCGACGACGACCTCGCCGCCGAGCGCGATGAGGGTCAGCGCCGACCCGAACCTCCAGACCTGAACGGGATACGGATATCGGTCGTACAGCTTGCCGTCACGGTCGATGATCCCCAGAAGCTGCCGGGCGTGACGCGCGGCCATACCGGTCGCCGTTTCCAATCGCTCGTGAAGCTCTTCGCGGCTCGGAGGACGTTCAAACGGGATGTCGACATACTCGAACACAGACGTCAGAGGACCAGTAAGCGGCCGCAACCGTCGGCGCAGCACCTGCCCAACTGCCACAGCGACGACGTCGCCGTGCATCTTCGGGGCGTCCAGGACGGAGCGTGGCGCCGGATCACAATCGGCCCCGCATCCGTTCACGAACATCGCGGTGACTCCTGGATACGCAGTCTCTAAGGCAGCCTGCGCATACCCCGGCCAGTCCGCCCCGATTTGGTAGTCCGCCGGGGCAGCGGTCGCGTGGCATGCATAGCCAAACACCACGGCGCGCAAGGAGCCGTCGGCTGCCCGGACGCTCAGAACTGGCAGGTCCTGATCGACGGGACCGGGTAGCTGACGCCTGCCCGCACCGAGACGCCGGCGATTGACGCCGACGGCGGCCGCGCCTTGGCTGAACGCAAGATCGGCTGGGGCAAGCGCGTCAATGGCGTGATCTATGAGCTCGACAATTTGTTCGAGCACGCGCGCCGTATGCCGGCGGATGACAACCTCCTGCTCGGCGTTGATGTCTTCGGCAGGGCGCAGCAGCTCTTCCCCGGTCAGAGCGGGACCGCTGTGGGTATGAGAGCTGTTCAGGATCAGCCGGTCGCGTGAGAGCCCGTGCTTCTTTTCGACGGCTGTGGCGATGGTGTCCGACATCCGGCGCGTGTAGGAGTGGAGGTCGCTCGTGACGAGCACCGAAACGGCGCCCGTTTCATCCCGCAACGCGAGCGCTTTGACGTACAGCTCCTGACGAACGCCTTCGGATGGCCGGGTGCGCGAGCCGTAGCCTTTCATGAAGATCGGCTCGCTGGGCGTGACGTTGACTCGAGCCACTCCCGCGTGCCACCGCCTACGGACATCGGGGCTTGCCGGCCCTTCGGCCTGAGAGGACGATGGGCTCTGTCGCGCCGCCGTGAGCGCCGCGGCTGTTCCCAGCAGTACGGTGCACGCGAGCACCGGGACGGAATAACGCATTGATAAATCTCCGATTGAACACTCGGTCGGCCGTGCACGGGAGCCTCAGCCACTTCGAACGCCGCGAAACCGAACCTGAGTGATAGGATAGGCCCCGCTCCTCACAGATGTCGTTGGCTGAAGCCATGAAATTGGCGGGAAGGTTGTGAAATCCGCCATGAAAAAACTCAGGGCCGGTCCCGGCGATCCCCTTTACCAGTTCGGCAGCTTCCTTGCCGACCCGGTGGTCGGCCGTCTGTACTACGGCGACGACGAGGTACCCCTCACGCCGAAGTCGCTCAAAGTGCTGATGACCCTCGTCGAGCATCGGGGACAACGCGTCGACAAAGACGAGCTCTTGCAGCTGGTCTGGCCAGACACCTTCGTGGAGCCGAACAACCTGGCACGCAACATCTCCATGATCCGGAAGGCGCTCCACGAGTGCGACGGCGATCAGGAATACATCATCACTGTGCCCAACCGCGGTTATCGCCTCGCGCCGACGGTCCGCCAGATCCCTCGCGCCGAGTTCGCCGTCAGCACGGCAATCAGCCCGCCCGCTGAGGAGGAAAGCGACCTCAACGCTCCTGCCGTGCGGGAACCGAAGCCTGAGATGGGGCCGGCCCCCGTCCAGCAGATCCAGGCGGCCGTGGCCGGAAGAGCGACGGACGTGGCCGAGCATTGGCGAATTGCATGGGGGACTTTCGCGGCAGCGGCCGGTTTCATCTTGATCCTCGGCGCCGTAGCTGCGTTCCTGTCGGGTTCACGCGAGCAGGCTGACTTGGCCCCGGCGAGAAGATTGTGGCAGTTGACGGCGGCTGGTCACCTGAAGGCGGAGCCTTCGTGGGCGCCGGACGGGCAGTTGGTTGCGTACAGCGCTGACCGGAATGGGAACTTCGACATTTGGGTTCAGCCCATCAGCGGCGGCAGCCCGATCCGGGTTACGAACGGAGCGGCCCGCGATTGGCAGCCTGCGTGGTCGCCCAATGGTCGCTACCTCGCGTTTCGCTCGGAACGTGATGGCGGTGGGCTGTTCGTCGTGCCCGCGTTCGGGGGAATCGAACGACGTATTTCGGATTTCGGGCATGCCCCTCAATGGGCTCCCGATGGATCGCGGATGCTGTTCCGCGGCCCGCTGGGCGTGTACCTCGTCGGGCTCGACGGCTCCGGCCCATCACTCGTCCGTTCCAACGTCTTGTCGAACCAAATCGGCCGGTTTCAAGTTGCGTGGCATCCCGACGGTCGCCGCATCTCGGTGTATGGCAACGATCGGCAGCACGGGTGGAGCTTGTGGACGGTGAACGTCGAAGGTGGCAACGGCATTCAATCGCGGACTGCGCCAGCCGTCGCCCGGCGCGTGAAGGAGGTCGGCCTGACGCTCGGTCAGTTTGTCTGGGCGCCAGCGGGTGATGCCTTGTATTTCGAGGGACGATCCGACTACACAGAGAATCTCTGGCGGGTCAGGGTTAATCCGCGCACGCTCGAGTGGGTAGGAGGTCCGGATCGGCTGACCACCGGCTCGAGCCTGGACCGCGCGCCAGCGATCTCGCCCGACGGGAAGCGACTGGCGTTCGGCAGCCACGTCGAGCGCACGGCCGCCTGGTCACTGCCGTTCGATCCGATTTCCGGGCGCATCCTCGGCGAAGGCGAACCGGTCACTCCGGAAGGGGCGAACGCCGAGATTCTCGACATGTCGCCGGACGGGCGCCAACTCGTCTATCGCGTGAATGCGCGCGGGCGACAGGAGCTGTGGATTCGCTCGGTTGACGTCGGTGCCGATCGCCTGCGCACCGTCGAAGCCGGCGCCGCGATTATCCAGCCCCGGTGGTCTCGCGACGGTACCCACCTCGCGTATCTGAGACGGCCCGCCGACGCCATGCGCGCCGCGGCGGTGGTCCTGCTTGCCGCCGAAGACGGCGGCCAGGAACGGGTGTTGGCGGCGTCTCGTTCTCCGGAGATGGTTTACGACTGGTCGGAAGACGGCCGTTCATTTCTCGTCCGCTGCAGAGCGAACTCTGTTCAGTCGGCCATTTGCTCGCTAGCGAATTCGGCAGGTTCGGATCGCGCGCCTGACATGCGGGTCATCGCGGCTGACGCCCGGCGCAACTTATACGCAGCCAAACGTTCGCCTGACGAACGGTGGGTGAGCTTCATTGCGGCCCCTGACCGTACGCAATCGACTGTCTTTGTCAGCCCTGCAGAGGGTGGGCCCTGGACTGCAATCACCGAGGATCGCTATTTCGAAGACAAGCCGCGCTGGTCACCTGACGGGCGGACGCTGTATTTCCTTTCGAACCGAACCGGTTTCTTTAATGTTTGGGGTCGGCGGTTTGACCCACAGAGGGGCAAGCCAGTGGGCGAGCCTTTTCAGGTTTCTCAGTTCGACTCGTCGGTCCAGATGGTGCGAAATGATGTATCGAACCTGCAGATCGCGGTCACGCGCGATCGCCTGATCCTGCCGATCACGCAGACATTAGGAGCCATCTGGGTCCTCGAGAACGTGGATCAGTAGAGGTCCACGTGTCAGGCGGTCTGAAGAATCTTGAAGACCGCGGCCGCGTAGCGCGACCACGTAGCCGTCTTCGCGACGAGTTGCCGGCGGCCTTCACGCGTCAACTGGTAGTACTTGGCTTTGCGGTTGTTCTCCGTCAGGCCCCACTCGCACTCGAGCCATCCGCGCTCTTCCATGCGGTGCAGCGACACATAGAGCGCCCGGTCTTCCACCTGCAGTTCGGCGTCGGTGGTACTCCTGATCCAGCGCGCGATCGCGTAGCCGTGCCGCGGCCCCCACGAGAGCGTCTTCAACACCAGCACATCGAGCGTGCCTTGCAACAGCTGCAGTTCGTCGCGAGCCAACTCGTCCTCCTAAGAGAGATTCCCCGGAAATGTTCCGGTGTAATCAGGCTAACGCGAATTTGCTGCAGGGCGCAAGGATCTTCTTCGCGATCTTCTTCGCGATCTCCTCGACGTCTTGACAGTCTAGATGACGTCTCGCATCCTTCCGATGTCAAGAAGATCTAGATGGCAAGGAACGGAGGCCGGGGTGCTGCACCAACTGAAGCTACGACTGCGAGCGTTGTTCCGCAGAGACGCCGTGGAGCAGGAGCTCCAGGAAGAGCTGCGGTACGTGTTCCTGGATCGGCTCATCAGCGTGCTCTCGACAGCCTTTGCCATCCTGGCAACGCTCCTGGCCGCCATCGGGCTCTACGGGGTCCTGGCCTATACCGTGGCGCAGCGCACGCGCGAAATCGGACTGCGCATGGCGCTCGGCGCCGCGCCGGGTCGCGTTCGTGGCATGGTCCTCGGTCAGGTGGCAGTGATGACCGCCGTCGGCGGCGTGATGGGTCTGGCCGGCGCCGTGGCACTCGGCCGCGCGGCGCAGACGTTGCTGTTCGAGCTGGAGGGGCACGACCCCATGGTGCTCACGGTCGCCGCGGTCGCGCTCACCCTCGTCGCGCTGGGCGCGGGAGGTATCCCAGCGCACCGAGCGTCGCGGGTCGACCCGATGCGGGCACTCAGGCATGAGTGAGATGCCAACGTCGATGGCGGTAGGGCGCGGCTTTAGCCGCGCCTCATCCACGTTGCGCACCGCCGTTGATCGAATACTGCCGAATTGGACCCTCGAGTGCCAGATCAACATGTACACGCAGAGACGAACCGAGCCCCGCAAGCCGGGCAGTCGCCTGTCGCCAGAGTGCAGAGAACGTGCCAGTGCGGGAATGCCAGCGTGAACCTCCCGCCGCAACTCCTGCACGTTACGGGCCCTCGACCGACACGCTGACTGCACCTTGGACAGGTATCTGCGCGTGCGGCGTCCAGGCTCGATGCCGCTTCGGCTTCGGTCATCTCAATGGCGAATGAATGTTCACAGCTCAGACAGGAATAGTCAGCCTTCATGCCTCTGTTCCTGGGCCTGGCCAGTGACTCGCAATGAGCCACAGCTACGCTATTCCGTGCTGTTGCTGGGCGTCACCGTCACCTTGCGGAACCACAGCTTGCCGTGGTCCTCCTGCATCCGGTGAAGTTGACGGTACGCTGATCGGATGACTTGTTTCAGAAGCGCCAGGGCCCAGAAATCCGTCTCCAGCCTCATCGCTCACCTCCATCGCGGCTTGGTCGTGCGGGCCAAATCGCCGGTCCGGCGGCAGAAGCTAGGGTCACGGACTCCTTCAATTGCTTCCAAACAGCAATCTTTTCACCTGGAGCTCCTGCGCATTCGAACATGAAGGGACCCAGATACCCGACATCCTGCAGAGCCAGCACGATAGAGACGAAGTCGATCACGCCATTGCCGGGCAACCAATGCCTCTCGTCAATTCCGTCGTGGTCCGCCACATGGGTGTTGACTATCCGCGAGCCGAGCTTGCGGACGAACTCTTCCGGCTTTTCCTGAAAAATATGATTGGTGTCCAGAGTGACGCCCAGGCTCGCGACGCCCTCCAGCAGTATCAACATCTCGTCGCTTGTGTTTCCCAGGCAGGCGCGTGGCAGGCATTCAACGGCAAGTTGAGCCTCAATGCTGTCCGCTTTGTCGGCAAGCGTCGCCAGGCTCTTACGAGCCGACGCGATTCGAGCCCGCCGCTCCAGGATCGGGATGGGCCTCGTGATTTCCGAGCTCGCGTGGATGTTCAGCTTCTTGACTCCAAGCAGGGAGTAGACGTCAAAGAGATCTCTGAGCTGGCGAACGACCTCCTGTCGTTCTTCTTCCGACGGATTGGACGGATCGAGGTCCGTCGCGTACGGGACATGGCCCGACCACAGCTCAATGCCCGCTGCCTCGGCCCATTCGCGTGCTTGACGTGCACGTTGCCTGTCCACGCCCTTCAAGACGAGCTCGACCGCTTCGATGCCCGCCCGTTTCAGTGCCAGGAATTGTTCGGCCGAAGATGTGTCAGAAAGCCCGACCGAGGTTCCCACTTTCCAAGTCCGGCAATCGGACTGACCGCGTGACGCCAATGCCCCCTTGGGCAACACGGCTGCGCCCATCGCTGCAACCTTCAAGAAGTCCCTGCGTGACGGCCTTTCTTCGCTCATATTTCACCCTCGTCGGACGGCACGACGCCGTAGCGTGACTGGGCTAGAATCGCAGCTTCATGCCGATCGTGATGATTCGCCCCAGACTGGTCGCCGTCGGTTGTCCGAACGCTGCGTTGGAGAAGTTGGTGTTGATGGTGGCGAACCGATGGCGATTGAAGGCGTTGATGACCTGGACGTTGGTTTCCAGCGAGAAACGCTGGCTGATCTGAGTGTTCTTGAGCAGGATGAAGTCTTCGTTCAGCACCGGAAAATTTCGAAGATCACCATACGTGGGCGCGGCATTGCCAAAGGTGAACGGGTTGGGCACCGCGAACGCCGACCGGCTGATCACACTGTCGCGGCCAGGTTCGAAGTCGGCGTTCGATATGCCGGTCGCCCGCGTCTCCCCGGCGACCACGTCTGGCCGCTGCGCGGCGTTGAAGAGCGGCAGCGTGTTGCTCATGGTGATAGGGAGCGGGGTTCCACTCTGGTAGCGCAGAATGGCGCCGAGCTGCCATCCACCCGTTAATGTGCCCGCAATGCCGCCCTGGTCGAGCATCCGCTTGCCCGGCCCAAAGGGAAGCTCGTAGGAAGACTGAATGACCAGCGCGTGTGGAATGTCCCCTTCGAGAAGTCCCCATTGCGCTGATCGGTTGTAGTTGTCCTGGAGGCTCCCGGTGGTCCCCGTGCTCTTGGACCACGTGTAGTGCCCGTCGACCGTCAAGCCTTGGGAGTAGCGCTTGCGCAGCCGGACCGTCAAGCCGTGATACACGCTCTCGCCCGCCTTGGCCTCCTGTTCGGTGACGTTGAGGTACTGCGGATAAGGCCGAAGAGCTTGCGAGACCGATCCCGTAAAGCCCCGATAAGGAATCGGGATACCGGCCGCGCGCGCCGCCGCCGAATCGATGTCCTGCGTCAACAGCGCACCCAGCGCAAGATACTGTGGATCGAGCTGGTTCAGCCGCACCATCCCGGGAGCGATCTGACGGGTATTCTTATTGGCGACGTAGTTCAGCTCGAGCGCCAGGTCGTTCGCCAGCGCGTGTTGCACGCTGAGGCTCCAGTTCTGTGTGCGCGGCATGACGCCGATCGTGTCTCCGCGGCTCGTCACGTTCAGCCGGTTCAGCGCGGAAGGGCTGATGTCGATCTCGGGGGAAATTTGCGGCCAGCCATCGCGCAGGCGAAACGCCGGCGTCACCCCGCTGTCGAGGCTCGTCAGATTGAGCGTGCTGCGGAAACCATCCGTCACCGGACTGAGATCGGTCGTCCCATAATAGATGCCGTAGCCGCCACGGAGGACGGTCGAGGGCAAGAATTGCCAGGCGAAGCCAATGCGTGGCCCAATGGCGCTGTAGTCAGTCTGAACCAACGTCGACGAACCGACGCGGCCTGGTCCGGAGCCGGCAAACAGCGCAGCGCCCGGCAGCCCGCCCGCCGCGGGATTCGGGACTTCCACATCCACGAGGCTGTATTGATCGTCAGCTTCCCAAGGCGCCGCCGAAAACTCGTACCTCAAGCCGAGGTTGATGGTCAGGGCCGGGGTCAGGCGGACATCGTCCTGCACGAAGAAGCCCCAGTAGGCATCGCGCGGTCTTTCGCGGAACGGATACGGCAAGCTGCCGGAGTGCACCTCACCCAGCAAGAAGCTCGCGAGGGCGTTTCCCGTGCCACTGGGCGCCGAGGGCAGCGCCGTCCCCAGGCTATTGAAGCTGTAAGAGCCCGCGGATCCGGCCTCGGAGTACAGGTCGTGAAGAATGCCCCGATATTCGGCGCCGAACTTCAGGATTTGGCGGCCCCTGCTCCAGCTCAGGGTGTTCTTCAGAATCAGGTACCGCTCCCGGTCATCCCGCCAGGAGGTGCGGCCGAGGGAGGCGTAGCCGTCGGTGAAGCTGAAGAACGGAAAGGCGTCTCCAGCAATCCCCGTCAGCCCAAATTGGGCCGCGTACCCTTGGTTGGCATAGAACGCGCTGTTCTTGTGTTTGAAAAAGTTGGCGCCAACCGACAGCGTGTTGAGCAGGTTCGATCGGAGAACGGCATCGTAGTTGCCGCGGACCATGCGAGTGGTGAGCACCTGATCCAGCATGTCGCCGAGCGGGCCGGGCAGAGGTACGGTCAAATTGAGCCGTGGAATGTTCGTTCGGTTGTCGGTGAAGGACAATTTGTGCCCGTTCGAGAACGTGTGATCGATGCGATAGATATAGGCCACGGGATCGAGCAGCTGGTCGCCCGAGAACGCCTGGAAGTTCAAGACCCCGGCGCCCGTGAGGTTGGGGTCTGGGTAGAGAGCGGCAACGCTCGCGGCTACGGGATCGAGCCGCTCCTGCGGTATGCGGTTCCCGGGAAAGGGATCGCGCACGAAGACGCCGTCCTCGAGCCGGGTGGTCGCCGGGTCATAGATGACGACCTGCTGGCCGGCTGTATTGACGGTGTTGCTGAAATCACCTGCCAGCTCCTCCGATGTCGGAATGCGGAGCCGCACCGTCTTATCCAACCCGCGCTTCCGCGAGCCCGTAAACGAAAAGAAGAAGAAGCTGCGGTTCTTGCCATCGTAAAGCTTCGGAATCAGGATTGGTCCTCCGACGGTGGCGCCAAACTCGTTCTGCCGAAAAGGTGCCTTGCTGGTATCGAAGAAGCTTCGCGCATCCAACTTCTCGTTGCGCAGGATGTCGAAGGCTGTGCCATGGAGCTCGTTCGTGCCTGACTTGATCGTAAAGCTCGTGACAGCCGACCCCGTTCTGCCGAACTCGGCGGAAATCTGATTCGCCTGGAGCTTGAATTCCTGTATCGCGTCGATGGGAGGAGCACTTTCGTTGAAGTTGAACCTCGTGGCCAGACCGTCCAAGTAGTACTCGTTGTAGAAGTTTGGGCTTCCGTTGATGCGCACCGAATTGCTGGCTTGCGTCAGCGTCTGGCCGGTATTTGTGACAATGCCTTGGACGCCGGGGCTCAAATACAGGAAATTCGCCGGCGTGCGCAGCCGGGCATACTGAATCTGCGGCAGGCGGTCGTACTCGCGCGAGGTGACGGTCGTACCGATCTCGGCCGAGCCGGTCTGAATCAGCGGGGCGCCGGCCACGACAGTCAGTGCTTCGGTGACGGCTCCGACCTCCAACGTGAAATCCACCCTCGCGCGGTCCGCCGTTGCGATGATCACGCCACTTCGCTTGACGGCCTGGAAGCCAGATTTCTCGACTTCGATGTCGAACGAGCCCGGCTGAATGCTCGGAAAGAAGTAGTAGCCGGCTTCGTTGGACTCGGTTGTCTGGATGGTTCCCGACTCTACGCGCAGCAGAGACACCGTTGCCCCGCTGATCACGGCGTCGCTCGGGTCTGTGACCCTGCCGCTGAGCTCCGTCATCTGGGCCCATGCCAGCAGAGGGCAGAAGAGCGGCACCAACGAAAGCAAGAGAAACCGCGCACTCGTCATCGTCGCTCCCTTGGTGATCTAGCTTCCAGGTGTGCCATTTACTACACTAAATGTGATTCTTAGTCAATAATGCACGGACCGGCCCTGCGTGCGTGTGGCCGATTCGACAACACAGGTGAGCGTAAATCAATGTCGTGACAGTGGGGTGACGCTGAAGGCTGGCTGCGATACCTACGGCCCGAGGCAGGCCTGAAGTCTATCGCGCTGATCGATTTATAGTCACTGTCATTGCTATGTTGGCTACGGACGAGGGTGGGTGTATGTCATTCCCGTTACCCTGCCGGATCTTGGCGCTGACGATCTCGGCGCTGTTGTTTTGGCATCCAAGCAGCACAACACCAAGCCGTCATGTCGTTCTGGTCTCCATTGACGGTCTGGCGGCCTACCATCTGGAGAACGAAGAGCTGGAGCTCCCGAACTTGAGGGAGCTCATCGTCCAAGGAGCGTGGGCCGACGCTTCTCAGACCGTCTTTCCTAGTGTCACGCATCCGTCGCACGCCACCCTCGTCACTGGCGTCTCGCCTCGACAACACGGCGTGTTGGGCAATCGGATGACCAACCGCGAAACGGGCGCCTCGTTTCACGTCAGCAGCCGTACCCGGAAGGAGGCCATCCGTGTCCGGACGCTCTTCGACGCGGCCCACGAGAAGGGACTCGTCACCGCAGCCGTGTGTTGGCCAGAAACGCGCGGCGACGTCTCCATCGATTTCAACCTGCTACACGGCCACGAGGAGCTCGATCCTGGCGACGTGGATCCGGGACTCCTGGCCGAGCTGCGAGAGGCTGGTATCCCGATCGACTCCTACTACGACTGGTCCAAGGAGGGCGGGACGCAGGGATATCGCGACCTCCTTCGGGCCAAGGCGGCGACCCACCTCATTCAGCAGCATCGGCCGCACCTGCTCGCCGTGCATCTCATGGTGACCGACTCGACCCAGCACGCG